>NZ_CP150326.1:3747500-4465833 GCF_051530145.1 Sorangium sp. So ce302
AGCACCGCGAGGAGCGGGCTCCGCAGGGTTCCGATTGGACGCACCCACAAGTTTCCGGTGGTGATATCGAGAAGGTCACACCCGATCCCATACCGAACTCGGAAGTTAAGCTTCTTGGAGCCGATGGTACTGCCAGGGCAACCTGGTGGGAGAGTAGGACGCCGCCGGGATTTTCTTCGAACCTGCGCACGGTGAAAGCCGTGCGCAGGTTTTTTTTTGTCATTTTGTTTGGAGCTCGGGACGCGCTCTGCGGCGTCTTCGCAGCGCCGAGGCCACATCGAGGCTTCATTGGCGCTGCTTCTGGTCAACGTGGCGCGGTCACGACCCCCGCGATCGTTTTCCCGACGTGCGCCAGGAGCCTGTTGAGGGCGTTCGTTTTGTTGTCTGGCTTGAATTTTCGCTGGTCTCAGCTCTGGGCGTTCGCGCTGCGTGCGGCGCCGCCCGCCGCGTGAGAAGAAGTGCCAGCGCAGGAAGCGGCGCGGGGGCCGGCAGGGGACGGCGGCGCGAGATCGAGATGACGCTGCGAGTTTCTTCTGGCCGCCAGGCGTTGCTACCCTAGGGGAACCTTGGGATTCAAGCGCAGGAGAATCGCTGCGGTCGCCGGGGGGGCCCTCTGTGGCGGGCTCGTCGTCGGGTTCGCCCCTTTTGTGCGCTACCAGGCCGAGCAGGCGGCTGATCGGTACGGGGCATCGCTGTCGATCGACCAGGTTCGGCCCACCTGGAGCGGCGTCTCCCTGAAGGGTGTGGACGTCCAGCTGCGCGGGGCGCCGAGCATCTCCATCCGCCTGGAGGAGGTCGCGGTCGCGCTGGGCGTCTCGGGACGGCGCGTGACGATGCGCGGGGGGACGGTCTCCGCCGTCGGCCCGCGCGAGGCCATCCTTCACGAACTGGAGACCTGGCGGGCAGGGCAGCCGGCAGGACGTACCGGCACCGCGACGAGCGAGGGGGGCGGTAGCACCGAGCTGGAGGGCTTGCGGCTCGTCTGGACCGATCGGACCGACTCGCCCGCGGAGAGCCTGTCGGCCGACAACGTGCACCTGTCGCGCGCGGGAGGGCGGACAGCCATCGCTGCGCGCGAAGCGATCCTGTCCCTGGGACGGGCGGCTTTCTCGGTCCGGCACGGCCGGCTGGTGCTCGCCCTGGAACAGGGGCGATACCAGGTGAGCGAGCTCTCGGCCGACTCCATCGACGCCAACGTGGCGCTCCCGGAGGGGACCCCTGAACCTCAGGTCGTGCCTGAGCAGAGCGGGCGCACCCATCCGGCACAGCTGACGAGGACGCCCGAGCGCAGCGACGGGGCCGATGCGGGGCGGAATCGAGGGGCTGCGGTTCGAGATGCCCTTCTGCGGGCGGCGCAGGGCATCGATCTGGCGCTCGGCAAGGACGCCAAGGTCGACGTCGCAGGCGTCACCGCGCGCCTCCGGCGCGACGCCGATCACCTCAACCTGGGACCGGGGCACCTCGCCGTGCGGCGCGAGGCAGGCTCGCTCGTGGTGGAGCTCTCGCCTGGAGAGGCCGCGATCGCGGCCGCCGGCGCCGATGCCCAGCAAGCGCTCACCTTTCGCCTTCGCGTGCCGCTCAGCGACGCGAAGGAGACCCCGCAGGAGATCGTCGCCGACGTGCAGGGCGGACCCATCTGGCTCTCCACCCTCGGCGTCCATGAAGGGGACATGGGCCTGTTTGATGTGGCGCGGACGTCGATCGTCAGCCGCGCGCGGGTCGTCCTCTCCGCCGACGGCCAGACGCTTGGCGTCGACGGCGAAGGAAGGCTGAAAAACCTCTCCCTGCGGAGCGCGGCCCTGGCAGATGAGCCCATCGCAGGCCTCGACCTGGCATGGCGAGCGAAGGCGAACGGCAAGCTCGACGGGTCCAAGCTCGTCGCCGAGGACGCCGAGGTCGACCTCGGTGCGCTGAGGCTGATCGCGCGCGGCGAGTACGAGCACGCCGGGAACTCACACCGGGTCCGCGGCACCTTCGAGGTGCCTCTCACGGCTTGCCAGTCGATGCTGGATTCGGTGCCCAAAGGGATCGTGGCGAAGCTCCACGGAATGAGGCTCGCCGGCTCGTTCGGGATCGAAGGGAAGCTCCGGTTCGATACCGCGAACCTCGACCGGAATTTTTTGCTTGACTGGGGCGTCTCCAACACCTGCCGCGTGACGGAGATGCCGCCGGAGCTCAGCGTCGATCGCTTCAAGCGCGCGTTCCGGCGCCTGGTTTACGGGCCCGGGGGCAAGCGCGTCGACATCGAGTCCGGGCCAGGGACCGCCGATTGGGTCCCCTACGAGGACATCTCCCGCTTCATGGAGGTCGCCGTGCTGACCACGGAGGACGGCGCCTTCCACCGGCACCACGGGTTCGACGAGGAAGCCATCAAGAACTCGATCCGCGAGAACCTCCGGAAGAGGAGGTTCGTGCGGGGGGCGAGCACCGTCAGCATGCAGCTCGCCAAGAACCTCTACCTCGAGCGGACCAAGAGCGTGGCGCGCAAGCTCCAGGAAACCTTGCTCACCATGTACCTCGAGCAGGAGCTCACCAAGGAGCAGATCATGGAGCTCTACCTGAACGCGGTGGAGTTCGGACCGCTGGTCTACGGCATCGGCGCCGCCGCGCGGCACTACTTCAACGCGTCGGCGGCGCAGCTCTCGCTCGGACAGGCGCTGTACATCGCGTCGATCCTGCCGAACCCGAGCGTGCAGCACTTCGATGCGAACGGTGAGGTCACCGCTGCGTGGAGCGGGTACCTGCGCAAGCTCATGCAGATCGCGCACAGGCGCCGGCGGATCTCCGACGAGGAGCTGGAGAAGGGGCTCCAGGAGGTCGTGGTGCGAGGCTCCCCTGCGCCCCATCTGGCGCCCCGTCAGCCCTCCGAGGACGGCGGTGAAGCCGGCGAGGAGAGATCGGGAGAGGACGAGGGGGGCGCCTGGGCGGCGCCTTGACGCCTGCACGCGCGGGCCGGGCCGTCAGCGCTTCGACGCGGCGGTCCGGAGCTTCGCGAAGAACGCGCGGAGCACGCCGGCGCACTCGTCTGCGAGCACGCCCGACGTGACCGCGAAGCGATGGTTGAGCCGGCTGTCGCGCCCGATCGCGAAGAGCGTGTCGACCGCTCCCGCCTTCGGGTCCGGGCAGCCGTAGACGAGCCGCGCAATCCTGGCATTGACGAGCGCGCCGGCGCACATGGGACACGGCTCCAGCGTCGCGTAGACCGTCGCCCCTTCGAGCCGCCAATGACCAAGTCGCCTGGCCGCCGCCCGCAGCGCGTCCACCTCGGCGTGACCGGTCGGATCCTGGTCGATCTCGCGGCGGTTTCGACCGCGCGCCAGCACCGCCCCCGCCGCGTCGACGACGAGCGCCCCCACGGGGACGTCACCGGCACATGCCGCAGCCTCGGCCTCCGCGAGCGCTTCGTGCATCCACAGCACGTCGACGTTCGCTGGTTCCTCCGGCTGTGCCACAGGGGAGAGGAGCAAATCCGCTCCGTCATCCATGACATCCATGAGAGGCTCAGGACCTTTTACACGACCGATCAGGCGCGCCCAGGAAGATTCGAACTTCCGACCCCCGGCTTCGTAGGCCGATGCTCTATCCAGCTGAGCTATGGGCGCTCTGGTGAAGACAAGTGCAAGACGTGGCTACGCCACCGCACTCCCGCGTCGCGCTCGGTTGCGCGAAGTGAGTGCCGGCGTTTATACGCCCCCGAGCGAGCTGTCAAAGGAAAAGTGATCGATGCCTGAGTGCGCCTGCTCGGATGCGCGGCGTTTGCCGCCGAGGTCGTTGCGAAGTTCGCTCCTTCGTCGCCCTCACGCCTCGCGCCCTGGCGACTCCCCCGAATGGCCGAGCCTTCTCGCCCGCAAAGGCTGATCCCATCCGCCAGGTTGAGCCGCGGCAGGGCGAAGCGGGTGAGCGGCGCGGGCCATGCTGGCGACGCACACGAAGCCGGCGGCGGGCAACGAGCGCAGGACAAAAACAGGGCGCGCGGCGACTCCGTCACGGAATGGCCGCGCGCTTTCACACGCTCTCGAAGGGCAAGCGAAGCTCTAGAAGCGCACCACGAGATGAGCAGGCCAAGCTGACGAAACGGGAAGAAGCCGTAAGCCAAGCAGCAGCGGCGCCATGGAGAGGCGGGATGGCGCCCGCTGAACGACCAAGCACAAGCTAGTGAGGCCCGTTACGAGGGGAGGAGGACCGAGACACGCTGCAGCCCACAGCGCAGAACACGGTCAATTCCGCCTGGAGCAGCCTCTGTGCCATCTCGTGGCCTCCTCGTCGCTGCGTCCGCGCGCGCGCGTACGTCCAGCGGAATACTCACGTTTCGCCGCGGTTTCTTCGGCTGTCGTGGATCCGTGTCCGACGAGGTGCTCGGGCAGCGGTGTCGCGTGCCATGCCGTGTTTCGCAATCTTTGCGGACCAAGAGCCCCGGCCAATGGACGCTGTGACGCGTCGCGCTGGCGAGGGCTACGCGAGCGCCTATCGGGGGCCGCCGAAGAGGTGGTCGTGCGGGGCGTCGGCATGGCAGCGCTTGCAGAGGGGCAGAGCGCCGCGGTGGGTGGAGGTGCCCTGGGGCGTGAGGACGAGGTACTCCCAGTTGCCGCCGTCGGGGTCGTAGCCAGCCGGTCGCTTCACCATGGCCAGGAGCGTGTCCGGCTCCGATGCGCCCGCCCGGTAGTGGAACTCGACCACGGCCGCGCCGGAGGGGAGAACGCGATCCGGACCGAGCTGCGGGTAGGGCGCAGCCGCCGCGTTGATCCTCACCTCCGCCTCCATCTCGCCGGTGAAGTGCTGGGAGCGAGCTCGATCCGTGACGGGCTGGAAGCTCGCGAGCTGCCCGGCGAGCTCCCACGCCGAGGGCGCCGCGGCCGGCGGTGCAGCGGGCGCCGGGGCCGGCGCGCGCGCCTCGGGGATGGAGCTGGAGCCGCGTCCGATCCATTCCGTGGTCTCCGCGACGTGAGCGGGGGACGCAGACGGCGGGGGCGGCGCACAGCCCAGCGGCAGGGGGGCCCACCCGGAGCGGACCCGCGCCTCCGTCGAGAGCGTCATCGAGGCGAGCGACGCCGCAGCGAGCGCGCACCACGCAGAGAGGCGGGTTCGGGACCGCACCGGTCGAGATGCTACACTGCCCGGATGTACCTGGCCTCTTCCAGGCGAGGCCGCGCATGGCGCGCCCTCTTGGCCGCCACGCTGGTGTCGCTGTCGGGCGCTGCGCTGCTGGGAGGCGCCCCGCACGCAGCCGCCGAGGAGGCGTCCCGCCGCGCCTGGCTGGGCGTGGAGCTGGAGCCAGGGCCGGCCGGGGGGGTGGTCGCGAAGCACGTCGTCACCAGCTCGCCGGCGGCCAAGGCGGGCATCGTGGACGGGGATCAGGTCATCGCGGCGGATGGCGTCGAGATCGACGAGCCAAAGCAGCTCGTCGCGCGTGTCGCGCTCGCGGGGCCTGGAAACGTGGTGAACCTCCGGATCCGGCGCGGCGGACGAGAGCGAGACGTCGCGCCGACGCTGGTGCCGTTCCCCGGGCACGATCAGATCCTTCGCCTCGACAAGATCGGCACGTTCGCGCCAGCCTGGAAGTCGCTCACCACCGTCGGAGGGACCGTCCCGGCGAACATCGGGACCCTGCGCGGAAACGTGGTGCTGCTCGATTTCTGGGCGACCTGGTGCGCGCCGTGCCGCTTGATGGCCCCGCAGCTCTCGGCGTGGCACGCGGCGTACGCCGCGCAAGGGCTGCGGGTCGTGGGCGTGACGACCGACGACGTGAGCGTCGCGACGAAGACAGCGCAGGCCCTCTCGATGCGCTACGCGGTCGCGGCGGACGCGTCGGAGTCGACCTCCGCGGCCTACGGCGTCAAGGCGCTCCCCACGATGTTCGTGATCGACAAGAAGGGCGTCATCCGGGACGTGGTGGTCGGGTACGACCCGACCCGGCACGCCGAGGTCGAGAAGCTCCTCAAGGCGCTGCTCGCGGAGCCCGCGCCGGCGCCGTAGCCGCCGCGGGGTCGCGCCGGCTGGACCGGTACGCTCTCCATGCTCCTATCCATCGACGAGTTCCTCTGGGCGCTGCGCCGCGACGGCTTCGCCGTCTCGACGGCGCAGGCCATCGATGTCACGCGCGCGTGCGCCCTCGTCGGGTTCGGCGACCGCGGGACGCTGCGCGACGCCATCGGCGCGGTGGTCGTCGAGCGCGCCGCCGATCTCCGCCGGTACCGCGCCTGCTTCGACCGCTTCTTCTCTCCCGCGGGCGCGCACGTCGGCGATCTATGGGGGCGCCTGCGGGAGCGAGGGTTCTCGGATGGGGAGCTCTCCGCCCTGCGCGATCTGCTGAGCGCGGCGGCGGAGCGGAGCGGCGCCTCGGGCGACGCGATCGCGTTCCAGGCGCTCGCAGGGACCGCGGGGGAGCTCGACCGAGCGCTCCAGGCGGCCGGGATCGCGCGCGTGCTCGCGCCGATGACGAGCTCGCTCCAGGTCGGGTTCTTCGCGCAGCGGGTGATGGATCAGCTCGGGGTGCCGGCCGCCGCGAGCGCGCTGCGGCGGATCCGGAGCGCGCTCGAGGAGGCGCTCGGCGAGGAGCGGGGGAGGGCCCTGGCGGAGGCGCTCGCCGCCGAGCTGGAGCGGATGCGGCACCGCGTGCGCGAGCACGTGACGCTGTCGCTCCGGCGCTTCGAGGGTGAAGAGCCAGCTGCCCACGGCCGCATGGATGTGCCGTTCGCCTCGCTCGGCGAGGGCGAGATGGAGGAGGTGCGCCGCGCCGTGAAGGAGCTGTCCGTGCGGCTCCGGGGCGCGGAGCGGCTCCGGAGGCGCCGCGCGCGGCGCGGGAGGATCGATCCTCACCGGACGCTGAGGCGCAGCCTCCAGACCGGCGGCGTGCCGTTCCTGCCGGCGCGTCGAGCGCGGCGGCGCGACAAGCCGCGCCTGATGATCCTGTGCGACGTGTCGGACTCGGTCCGCGTCGCCGCGCGGTTCATGCTCGAGTTCGTCTGCGCGGCGCAGGAGCTCTTCGACCGGACGCGATCGTTCGTCTTCGTGAGCGAGCTCGCCGAGACGACCGAGCTCTTCGAGGCGTTGCCGGCGAGCTCGGCGCTCGAGCGGATCCAGCGCGGCGAGGTGGTGAGCCGGGCGCACAACTCGAATTACGGGCGCGCCCTGCTGGCCTTCGAAGAGCGACACGGGCGTGACGTGGACCGGCGGGTGACCCTCGTGATCCTGGGCGACGGGCGCACGAACTACTTCGCGGACGAGGCGGAGGTCGTGAGGAAGCTCCGTGACCGGGCGCGGGCGCTCCTGTGGCTGTGCCCCGAGGGGCCGGGCGCCTGGGGGACGGGGGACAGCGCGATGCCGCGCTACGCCGCGGCGGCGACGAAGGTGCTGGTCGCCCGGACCGCGCGGGAGCTCGAATCGGCGGCGCGGGAGGTGGTCGCCCGGCGCGCTTAGGGCTATGGGTCGCGCCATGTCGCTCGATCAGAAGCTGCGGGATCTCACGGCGCGCATCGAGAAGGGAGGCGCGCAGAAGTACCACGACAAGAACGCGGAACAGGGCAAGCTGTTCGCGCGGCAACGGGTCGCGCTGCTCGTCGATGAAGGCAGCTTCATCGAGGACGCGGCGCTCGCCAACGCGCTGGATCCCGAGCTGCCGGCCGACGGCGTCATCACGGGCACCGGGACGGTGGGCGGGCGCCCCGTGTGCGTGATGGCGAACGACTCGACGGTGAAGGCCGGCTCGTGGGGGCGCCGCACCGTCGAGAAGATCCTGCGCGTGCAGGAGACCGCGCGGCGCCTCCGGTGCCCGCTGCTCTACCTGGTCGACTCCGCGGGGGCGCGCATCACCGACCAGATCGAGATGTTCCCCGGGCGGCGCGGCGCGGGCCGGATCTTCTACAACCAGGTCGAGCTGAGCGGCCTCGTCCCGCAGATCTGCCTGCTGTTCGGCCCGTCGGCGGCGGGGGGCGCCTACATCCCGGCGTTCTGCGACGTGGTGTGCATGGTCGAGAGCAACGCGAGCATGTACCTGGGCTCTCCGCGCATGGCGGAGATGGTGATCGGCGAGAAGGTCACGCTCGAAGAGCTCGGCGGAGCGCGCATGCACTGCTCGGTCTCCGGGTGCGGCGACGTCCTGGTGAAGACCGAGGAGGAGGCGATCGCCTTCGCGAAGCGCTACCTCGCGCTGATGCCGCAGAGCTCCGCCGAGACCGCGCCCCGCGTCGAGCCGAGGCCGGAGAAGCCAGGGCAGCGGCCGCTCGAGGACGTGATCCCCGCCGACGAGAACAAACCGTTCGACATCATGGCCGTGATCGACGCGATCATCGACGAGGGCAGCTTCGTCGAGATCAAGAAGCTCTACGCCCGAGAGATCGTCACCGGGCTCGCGCGCGTGGAGGGACGCGCGGTCGGCATCGTCGCAAACCAGCCGAAATACAAGGGCGGCGTGCTGTTCGTGGACTCGGCCGACAAGGCGGCGCGGTTCATCTGGCTGTGCGACGCGTTCAACATCCCGCTCCTGTACCTCGCCGACGTGCCCGGCTTCATGATCGGGACCGTCGTCGAGAGGCAGGGGATCATCCGGGCCGGGGCGAAGATGATCGCCGCGGTGAGCGAGGCGAGCGTGCCGAAGCTGTCCGTCGTCGTGCGCAAGGCGTACGGGGCCGGGCTCTACGCGATGTGCGGGCCGGCGTTCGCGCCCGACGAGTGCATCGCCCTGCCCTCGGCCTCGATCGCCGTGATGGGGCCGAGCGCCGCGGTGAACGCCGTCTACTTCAACAAGATCCAGGCGATCCCGGCGGGGCCCGAGCGCGAGGCGCTCGTCCAGAAGCTGCGCGACGAGTACCGGGCCGACGTCGATCTGGAGAAGCTCGCGAGCGAGCTCGTGATCGACGCGATCATCCCGACGGCGAACCTCCGCCGCGAGGTGGCGCGCCGCTTCGAGCGGTACGCCGGCAAGGTCGAGGAGAGGCCGCGAAAGAAGCACCTCGTGCCGCCCGTGTGAGCGGCGCGCGGCGCGCTCCGGAGAGCGCGCGGCGAGGGCAGCGCCCTTCGTGACCTCGGCCGCGCGCGGACGTGGTGTAGACTCGCGGCGTGCTCGCCCGCAGGTTTCCGCTCTCCATCGCGCTGCTCGGCCTCGCTCTCGCGGCGGGTGAAGCGCGCGCCGACGTCCCGGCCCCGGCGGTGGCGCGCCTGCTCGGCTCGCGCCTGGGTCGGCACCCGCTCGCCGATCCGCGCGGGCGCATCCCCGTGACGGTGCCGCTGCCCGCCGGCGCCGACGCGCGAGCGCTCGGGCTGCTCCCGGTCGCGCCGGGCTTCGGGGCCATCCGGCTCACGCCCGGCGACGTCGGCGCCTTCTCCGCCGCGCACCCGGAGCTCAGGCTGCTAACAGGACCGCCGCGGCGGCCCCTGCTCGATCGCTCCAAGGGGTGGATCCGCGTCGAGCCGTACAGGAAGGCGACCGGCGCGGACGGCAAGGGGGTGGTCGTCGGCGTCGTCGATACCGGTCTCGACGTGACCCACCCGGATTTTCGAGACAAGGACGGCAAGACACGGATCCGATGGATGCTGCAGGCCGGAAGCCCGAAGGGGCTGCACGCGGCGCTCGAGCACACCTACGGGTGCGATGATCCGGACCAGTCGGCGTGCGCGATCTTCTCCGACGCCGACATCGACGCCATGCTCGCGCAGAGCAAGCCCGGCATCCTCCGCGATATCGCGGGGCACGGCACGCACGTGGCCTCCATCGCCGCGGGCAACGGCGGGCCGATGGTCTCGGAGCGGCCGCGGTACGTCGGCGTGGCGCCCGCCGCGACGCTGATCATCGCCGCGCCCGCGCGGCCCGGCGAGGGCTTCGACGATCCGGACATCCTCAAGGCGGTGCAGTTCATCTTCGACCGCGCCGAGGAGCTGAACATGCCGGCGGTCGTCAACCTGAGCGTCGGGAGCGATTTCGGGCCCCACGACGGGACGAGCCCGCTCGAGGCGGGGCTCGCCGCGATGGTCGGCAGCGCTCATCCGGGGCGGGCGATCGTCGTCGCCGCCGGCAACAGCGGCGCGATGTACGAGCTCGACGGCGAAGGGCCGCTCGGGATCCACACCGAGGCCCACGTGTCGGCGCACGCCGAGACGCGCGTGCCCATCCGGACGCCGAGCGCGGAGCGCGGCGAAGGATACGTCTGGATCACCTTCCGGCCCGGGGACGAGGTGTCGGTCGGCCTCGACGGGCCAGGCGGCGAGGCGTGGATCGGCCTGATCGAGCCCGGAGATGACGCCGGCTACACCGGCGACGACGGCGAGACGACCGGCGCGGTCATCAACCGGCTCGCGAACGGGAAGTCGCCCATCACCGCGGCGACGAACAGCGCCGTCGTGGCCTTCAGCGGGGCGTGGAAGGCGGGCGAGTTCGCGATCCGCCTGCGAGGCCAAGGGGACGCGCAGCTCTGGGTGACGGGGCTCGGCGACGTCTCGCCGTCGCATGATCTCGGGCTCCTGTTCCCGCGCGCCATCAAGCAAGGGACGATCAACGTGCCCGCGAGCCACCCTGGGCTGCTCGCCGTGGGGTGCACCATCAACCGCGTCCGCTGGCAGCCGCAGGGGAGCTCCACGAGCGTGCGCCTCACGAGCCTCGACGGCGTGGACATCGAAGAGGACAGCGCCTGCTACTTCAGCGCGGCTGGTCCCACGCCGTTCGGCGTGGCCAAACCGGAGATCAGCGCGCCCGGCGGCCTGGTCGCGGCCGCCATGGCCAGCGGCGTCGACCCGCGCGACGATCCCGGAGGGCTGTTCGATACGCCCGGGTGCCCCGGCGACGAGCCTTGCTTCGTCGTCGACGACCACCACGCGATCGCGTCAGGGTCGTCCATGGCGGCGCCGCAGGTCGCAGGGGCGATCGCGCTCCTCTTCCAGGTCAACCCGAACCTGAGCCAGGCGGAGGTCACGGAGGCGCTCCAGGCAGGCGCGCGGTACCCGAGGGGCGCCGTGCCGCTCGACGCGCAGCTCGGTCCCGGCGTGCTCGATCTCGAAGGCGCGCGCCTCGCGCTCGAGGCCGCCGAGACCGGCGGCAACGAGCCGGCGCTCGACAAGAGCTGGTACGTCCTGTCGAGCACCTACGCGAGGCCCGACCCGTCGTGGCCGGTCTGGGGGACGATCGAGCTGCGACGCCCTGACGGCGCCCCGGTGAGGGGAGTCGATGGGAAGCTCACGGTCGCCGTTCGCGGCGGGGTGATGCACACGCCGCTCCGGGAGGTGCGCCGCGGGCTGTGGCAGTTCGCGGTCGCCGCGCCGCGCGGCTCCGGAGGGGCGACGCTGGCCGTCGACGTGCTCTACGACGGCGCCTCGCTCGGCGCGCGCGAGCTCCCGGTGGGGAGCGACGTCTGGATGGCGAACGGAGAGCTCGAGGCGACCAGCGGCGCGTGCACCTGGGCCGCGGCTCGCCCGGACGGGACGCCGCCGTCGAGCCGCGCCGCCTGGGGCCTCGCGAGCCTCCTCGTGGCGGCGTCGGCGGCGCGCCGGCGGCGCCGCGGCTGAGCACCCCCGCAGGCAGCCCGCGCGCCCTTGCGTTGCCCGGGGGCACGCGCGGCTGCCGTCCGGCGCCGACCGTGTCACGGTGGCCGACCGGCGGGGCGGGGTAGAGCACGACGGCGATGGAGCACGGACGCATGGAGAAACGGGTGATCCTGGATCGACCTCCCGCGGCAGAGGCGGACGCGGGACACGCGCGCGCACCCAGGCCGCTGCGGTTCGCGGCGCGCACAGGCTGGGATCTCTCGGGCAACAGCCTCGCGTCCGTGCTCGCCGAGGCGCGCGGGGCGGGGCGCGCGCTCGTCGACTTCACGGAGTCGAACCCGACGCGCTGCGGGATCGTCGAGGCGGCTCACCTCATCGCGCCGCTCGGCGAGCCGCGCGGCGAGCGGTACGCGCCGCTGCCGCTCGGCGATCCGGCGGCGCGCGCCGCGGTGTCGCGCTACTACCAGGAGCGCGGGCTCGACGTGGATCCGTCGAGCGTCGTGCTGACGGCCAGCACCAGCGAAGCGTACGGATGGCTGCTCAAGCTGCTCGCCGAGCGCGGCGACGACGTGCTCGTCCCCGTG
The DNA here is from genome assembly GCF_051530145.1 of Sorangium sp. So ce302. Lineage (GTDB taxonomy): Bacteria > Myxococcota_A > Polyangia > Polyangiales > Polyangiaceae > Sorangium > Sorangium cellulosum_B. The sequence goes on from NZ_CP150326.1 coordinate 3,759,554, forward strand.
CCGTCGTACCCGCTGCTCGAGTACCTGGCCTGCCTCGAGGACGTCGCGCTCACGCCCTACCCGCTCCTCAGGGAGGAAGGATGGCGCATCGACCTCGGCGCGCTCGAGCGCGCGGCCGGCGAGCGGACGCGCGCGGTGGTGCTCGTCCATCCGAACAACCCGACCGGCTCCTTCGTGCGCCGCGACGACGCGGCCGCGCTCGAGGCGTGCGCCAGGGAGCGCGGGCTCGCGCTGATCGTCGACGAGGTCTTCGGGGACTACGCCCATGGAGACCTCGCCCCGGACCGCTTGCCGAGCTTCGCCGGCGCGCGGCAGGCGCTGACGTTCGTGCTGAGCGGGCTCTCCAAGGTGATGGCGCTGCCGCAGCTCAAGCTCGGCTGGATCGCGGTCTCGGGGCCGCCGGAGCTCGCCGCGGCGGCGCTGGAGCGGCTCGAGGTCATCGCGGACACCTACCTCTCGGTCGGCACCCCGGTGCAGCTCGCGCTGCCGGAGATCCTCGCCTCACGGGCGCCCGTCCAGCGCGCGATCCTGTCGCGCGTGCAGGCCAACCTGGCGGCGCTCGACGCGGCGATCGCCGCGCGCGCCGGGGGTGCGGTCCGGCGGCTCCCGATCGACGGCGGCTGGTACGCGACGCTGGAGGTCCCGCGCGTGCACGACGAGGACGGCTGGGTCGAGCTCCTCGTGCGCGACGAGGGGATCATCGTCCACCCCGGCTACTTCTTCGATATGCCGCGCGACGGCTTCCTCGTGGTCGGCCTGCTGCTCGATCCGGACGTGTTCGCGGAAGCCGCGCTGCGGCTCGTGGGCCGGATCGCGCGCGCGATCAGCGGTGAATGAGGACCACCGTGGAGCGGCCGGCGTCACGGGAGGCCCGCAGGCCGTGCCACCCCTCCGGCACCGGCGGGTCGGTCCAGGCGAACATCTGCTTCGCGTCGATGGGGGAGAGGTTGACGCAGCCGCCGCTCTTCGGCTCGCCCCAGGCGTCGTGCCAGTACGCGCCGTGCAGCGCGTGAGGTCCGCTGAAGTTCTGCACGAACTGCACCTCGGAGTGGACGATCTTGTCGTTCGTGCTCGAGACCATCGTCGCCGTCACGAACTTCCCGTCGATGCGGAAGCGCCCGGTCGGCGTCGCCGCGGTCTCGATGGCGGGGATGCCCTGCCTCGGGACACCACCGCGCCCGGGTGAGATGAGCGTCGCGAAGACCGGGGTGAGCTCTTCATAGGCGACGAACCAGCCGCCGAGCACGCTCACCTCGATCCACTTGCGCGGCGACGACGGATCGCCGTCGCCCTCGAGCGGCGAGCTCTTCGCCGCCTCGATCACGACGGCGTCGTCCGCGCGCACGTAGACCCCCGGCTCCTGCGTCTCGAGGAGCCGCTCGCCGTCCTCGCTCTCGGCGCGACCGGTGAGCCCGACCGAGGCGAGCCGCGCGAACGACGCGCCGGTCGGCTCGAAGCGGCCGCCGGCGCCCCGCTGGTACTTCGGCCGATCGGTCTTGCGGAAGAACGCGAGCGGGAGCGAACGCCCGTCCTTCAGCCAGACGCCCTGGAAGCTCGAGCGCGGGTAGGGCTTCAGGCGATCCTTCGGCATGTACGCCTGGTCCGAGGTCACCACCCAGGTCCGATCCTGCGCGTCGAACGCGCGGGTGAACGCCACCGTCGAGCCGTTCACGATCCGGTCGCGCCCCTCGCGCACGAGGCCGCCGAATGGAAACAGCGCCGGGGCGGCCACCCCCGCAGGCTTCAGGTCGACTCCTACGAGGGCCTCGTCGAGCTCGCGGATGGCTTCCTCGCCGGCACCCTCGGCGGCGCGCACCTTCGCGATGTTCGCGAGGTGCTCCTCGAGGTCCCACTCGGAGCGCCGCTGCTCCTTCGCGCTCGGGAGCTGCGGGTAGCGCGGCGCGCCGGTCGACTCCGCGTAGTCATAGGGCCACGGGGAGTCGACCCTGGGCGCGTGCGGCCGCAGCGCGGCCACGACCGGGTCGTTCGGGTCGACCGCGGCGCTGGCGCCAGCGCAGACGTAGCCCCGCGGCTCGATGGCGTACCACGCGTCGCACCCCTCGCCCGGCGTCCGCGCGGCCTCGACGCTGCCGCCGCGCAGCGCGACGGAGCCGCCGAGCCCCAGGTAGCCGCTCCAGCCCCGCGTCGGGTAAGGGCCAGGGTTGATCCACGCAAACCGCGCCTTGGAGTAGATGCGCGCTCCCTCCGCCGCCGCGCTGGCGGGCGGCGCCGTTGCCGCCGCGCTCGCCGCGGGCGGCGCGTCGGCCTCCGCCTGGGCCGGGGCCGGGGTCTTCGTGACGTGCGCCGCCTCGACGAGCGCGGCGCGCGGCGCGGCCGCTCCCGAGGCCACGCGCGGCGCGTCCGCCTCGGGGGGCGTCCGCGGGGAGTCCGCCTCGAGCGAGGCAGGCGCCGCATCGGCGGGGCTCTCTTCGGAGCAAGCTGCGGCGCCCCCCGACGCGATCGCGCACGTCAGGGCCGCGAGGAGGAAGGAAGGCGGTGAGCTAGCCATGCAAGCGGGAGAGACTAGTTGCCGGATGCGACCGCGGACAAACGAACGACAGCCGCGCCGCTCGCGGCTGCCAGCCGGGGAGCCGCGCTCGCCGCTAAAGCCTGCCGAGCACGGCCACCACGAGCAGGATGACCCCGACGAGCGCCGCCGTGATCATCGCGAACCTCATGAGGCGCGGCTTCAGCCACTTCCACAGGACGAGGCGAGCCACCTTCCACAAGAGCACCAGGATCTGCCGGAGGACCTTGCCCACGACGAGAGCGTAGCGCAGTCCCGCGGCGCGCGCTGCCAGCAAGGGCGGTAGAATTCGCGGCCAATGGACGAGCCCTGCGACCCTCGCCGGGTCGGACAGGGCGGGACGCAGCGCGCAGCGGCACGCCTGCCGGACACCTCCGCCAGCGGCCAGCCCGGCGTGCGGGCGATCGCTGCGGGCGGTGCGCGGCGTCACGTCAATCGATGTCGACGCTCACCTTCGATGCATAGCTGCCAGGAGAGGGGAAGGTGATCTCGCGCAGCGCGCCGGCGACACACTCGGCCGCCTCCTCGCCCCGTTCGTCGTTGCTGGACACGCCCACGCTGAGCGGCTTGCCGTCGGTGTCGATGTAGAGCGTGGCCTTGAGCTGGCTGGCGCCCGCCTGGCTCCGGCACGACGCGAGCGCCGGCCTCGCCTTCTTGTACGGCGTCCCGAGCTGGTCGGGCGTCCAGGGCACGGGCAGGCGCTCGTCGCTGCTCGGCTCGAAGGTGAAGCTGTTCTCCGCCAGGCCCTCTCCGCCGACCGGCTTCGGCCACCTCGTCGCCTTCAGGACGCTCAGCATGCACGCCTCGGTCTCGCGATCGCCCAGGTTCGAGTCCTTCACGAACGCCCAGCGCGCCGTGCCCTCCTCGGTCACCCGGACCTTGAAGCGGATCTCGCCCCCGAGATAGGGGATCCGCTGGACGCCTTTCTGGTAGCAGCGCGAGAGCCGAGACGACGCGCGCTCGAACGCCGCTTGCACCTTCTCCTCGTTCATGCCGCCGATCTCGGAACGCGAGTTCATCTTCGGGCTCGACGTCTCGACAGGCTCGGCGTCGACCATCACCGGCGCGACGGACGTGGGCGCGGCGCCGCCGCAGCCCAGCTGGGCCGCGAACGTCGAGAGAGCAACGACGGTGATCGTACCCCTGAGTAAGCACGTGAATTTCATGATCGAACGAGGACTCTATACGAGCCGCGTCTTGGGCGAAAAGAGCGCGATGAGGGGAACGCGCGCTGCAGTGCGTGTGAGAGATTCTACGCCAGCGCGAACGCCGACGCGCCGCTCCGAACGCGGGCCCGCTCGGACAGGAGGCGCCCGCAACGCACACGGTAGAGGCGTAGCGGTGAAGGTCCGTCCACGAGCGCCTGAGCGCAGAAGATGCGAGGCGGCGCGCCTGAGCGCACCGGCGCGTCGTGCGCTCGGTGCGTATGGCCGTGGATCACGTGAAGGTGATCATGCTCGTGGAGCAATGCCATGAGCTCAGCGCTGTTGATGAGCCCGTCCAGCCATTGCATCGCTCCGATCGGATGGCGGAGCGGCGGGTGGTGCTGGGCGAGCACGAGCGCGTCGCCCGAGCGGCGCGCCTCGGCGGCGAGCGAGGCGATCCACGAGAGCTCGCGGGCCGCGATCGCGCCCGCCGAGCGGGTCACCGGTTGCATCATGGCCGTCGAGACCCCGGCCACGACAGCCCCAGGCAGCGCGACGGCCGTCCCCTGCCTGCTCGTCGCCGCGAAGGGGCGGAGGCAGCCCTCCAGCGCGCGCTCCCACGCGCCTTCGGTATACGCGTCGTGGTTGCCAGGCACCAACGTGACGCGGGCCGGGTCCCAGCCGCTCTCCGCCAGGACGGCGGCGAGCACCTCGAACTGGGCATGGGTCCCGTCTTCCGTGAGGTCGCCGGTGAGCACCAGGTGGTCCGCCCCGGTCCGCCACGCCTCGATGAGCGCCGCCAGCGTGCGACGGCGCCGTTGCGCTGCGTCGATGGGGCGGCCGAAGCTCAGGTAGCGAAGCCGCCACCGCTCGGCGCCGCGGCGCCGGTCGTGATCCGCCTCGAGGAGATGGAAGTCCGTGAGGTGCGCGATCGTCGTCATCGACGCGATCGTGAGCCCTGACCGACGTCGTTCTCGCGACATCGACGCAAGCTCTCGGCGACGCAAACCATCGCTGCGCGAGGCGCCTCGACGCGCGCTTCGCGATCTCAACACGACATCCGCGAGCGCGTCGTGCGCGTGTCGCCGCGACGGCTCGACGTCCGTCCGGGCCGGGCGGGGCCGGGCCTTTCGGTGAGCGATCGTCACGGGGCGGGCGTGGCGCTGCTCGGGACGGGAAGCGCGCCTTCGGCGAGCTGATCGCTCTCCTGGTTGCCCTCGAAGCTGTTGTCCTCCGACACCGACGGCGCCTGCGCGCCCTGCACGACGAGGCCAAACCGGTTGCCGGTGGACTCCGAGCTCGCGAGCGCGCCGCCGCTGTCGCTGAACAGCAAACCGGCGCGCGCGCAGCGCTGCACCTGCACCGTGCTCACCTGCGCCGTCGAACCCAGGACCACGAGGCCGTCGCCCAGGTCCGGCACCGATTCCGTCTGCCCACCGGAGCTCAGGGCCGAGAACGTGCCGCCCTCGACCCCGAGGATGACCGTGTCCTCCACCGTGCTCGGCGAGGCCAGCAGCAGGCCCGCCACGCGGCTCTCCAGCACGGCCGACCTCTGGACGAGGACATGCGCCGCTCCGGCGCTCAGCAGGCCGACGCCGCCCGTGCCGTCGCGCTCCTCCGGCAGCGAGCGCTCGATGAGGCTGTCCGCGATCTCGAGGGTCGCGCCCCGGGACGCGGACACGCCCGCGACGTGGGGCTCGACGATATACGTCGACGCAAGCGTGGCGCGGCCACCCTGCACGAGCACGCCGGCGGCGCGATCCCGGTGCAGCGGGTTCGCGCGCGTGCCCTCGATGACCACGCCGCTCGCCGAGAGCGTCCCGCCCGAGACGAACAGCCCGGCGTCGCCGGCCTGGCGCACGAGGCTCGACGACAGCGAGAGCGCTCCGCCGCGCTGCTCGACGGCGACTCCGAGGTGACCGCTCTCCGAGGCGGCCGCACCATCGAAGAGGTTGCCAGATGCCTCGACCTCCGTGCCGGCGTCCGCGACGGCGAGCAGCGCGTCGCACGCGCCGGACAGCACGCTGGACGCGAGCGACGCGCGCGCGCCCTGCTCCACGGCCAGGCCGCCGGCTTCGGGCGCCGGGTCCGCCGCGGCGGCGATGAGGTTGCGCGCCGCCACGAGCTCCGCGCCGGCGCCCGTCACCAGCGCGCCCAGGTGATGGTGGACGAGCGCGTTCGCGTCGAGCCGGAGCGTGCCGTCCTCGAGGTGCACGCCGACGCCGTCTCTCGTCGCCGACGGCAGCGCCGCGGCCTCCAGCAGGTTGCCCTCCGCGACCACCTCCGCCGCCTCGGAGCTGATCCGCAGGTTGATCGTGCCGCCGACCAGCGCGTTCTCGGTGAGCCGCGCCTCGGCCCCGGAGACGACGAGCACGCTGATCCAGCCCTCGCCCGTTCCATCGTCCGCCCACGACGACTGGACGAGGCTGCGCGACAGATCGAGGCTCGCGCCAGGGAGCGCGACCACGAGCCCCTTGCCGCTCTCGCCCGTCACCCGGATGTCGCGCACCGAGACCGCCGCTGACTGGATCAACACCCCGATCGATGGGCTGAGCAGGCTCACGCCGCGCACGCCGGCGTGGTCGACGTCGTGGATCCAGACCGCGCTGACGTTGCCGTCGGGATCGCTCTTCTCGCCCCGGAGCACCACCCGCGAGGCGCACCGCCCGACGATCTCGATGGGCTTTGCGATCTCGATCGGCTCGTCGTACTCGCCCTCGGCCAGGACGACGCGCCCGTCCGCCTGAACGCCCGCCAGCGCCTCCGCCAGCGTCGTGAACGGCCTCTCCCGCGACCCGTCGCCGTCTCCGCCCTCGTAGCCAGGATCGACGTGGAGATCGCCGGGCGCCTCGACGATCTCGCCCCACGGCGCCGAGCCGCAGCCGTCCGGGCCGTCGATGGAAACACAGCCCTTCTGCGGGACCGCGAATGTCCCCTCCGGGCACCTGGCCATGGTGGGATGGCAGGCACCGCCCTCCACGAACTCCGCCGCACAGCCGGGGATCCCGACTTCGATGCAGCCCTCGTCGTGCTTCGGGATCGTCCCGGGCGAGCACTTCGCGAGCGCGGGGCGGCAGAAGCCGTCCTCGTCGACGAAGGCGTCGGCGCAGCCCCGAATGCCCACCTGCGCACATCCGCTGGCGCCGCTGATCTGCCCCGGCGCACACCCCGAGCCGCCGCCGCCTTCCCCCGGGAGGTGGGTATACGGGGGCAGGTCGGTGCTCTCGCAGCCGAAGAGCGAGACCGCGTACAGGCTGGAAGCGAGAGAAAAAAGACACCAGGGCGCCGAGTGTCCAAGCTTTGCGCGCAACACCCCACCAACCTAGCAGATGGTCCGATGCGCACGCCGGCAATGCGCGCCTCTCACGCCGTCTCTAGCCGCTCGAGACCGGACATTCACGGGCGTGACCCGGACAGCCGCACGTCGGCTCGCGCCCAGGCGCGCTTGAAGCGCGCGTGTGCGGCGTCCGCTTCCTCTTCCCTGCCCTGTGCGCGGAGGCTGCGCTCGAGCCCGCACAGCGACCAGCCGTTCTGCGGGTGCTGGAGCAGGTCCTCCCGGTACGTCGCCTCCGCGTCCCGCGCGCGGCCCGCCGTGAGGAGCACCGCGCCGAGCGTGTGGCGGACCGGCTCGGGCCAGTCCGGCGGCTCGAAATAGCGCAGCTCGTCCTCGATGCGCGCGGCGTCCTCGAGCATGCGAGCAGCGGCGCCGGTGTCGCCGCGCTCGGACGCGATCTGGCCCTCGAGCACGAGCGAGGCGATCTCGAGCAGATCCTTCGCGCGGTTCCTGCCGATCGTCGCGTCCTCCCGGCTCTCGGACGCTATCGCCCGGAGCACCGTCGCCTCGCGCGCGGCATCGTCATGGCGCCCCGTCGCGGCGAGCGCGCGGCCGCGCGCATAGCGCCATATCCCCGCCGTGTACCGCAGCTCGGGCGGCGGCGCCGGCTCTGCGAGGACGTCGTCCCACCGTCCGAACCGGACGAGCGCGAACAGCAGCGCAGGGCGGAACATCTCGAGCATCGGCATGTGTCGGACGTTGTGGTCGGGCACCGCCGCGGCCAGCTCTCGCGCGGCGCGCACGGCGACGGCGCTGCGCCCCTCCATGCTCGCCGAGACCGAGAGGAAATGGAGGTTGTGCGGGAAGTACATCATCGGATAGATGCCCTCCGGGCGCCGCTCGCGGATGTACCGGCGATCGGCCAACACCGCCTGCTCGTTCGCGTCAGAGGCGTCGGCGTAGCGACCGACGCGCATGAAGATGTGCGACGCCATGTGCACGAGGTGCCCAGCGCCAGGGGCCAGACCGCCGAGCCGCTCGGCGCTCGGCAACGCCCGCTCCGGCGCGCGCGACGCTTCGACCGCGTGGATGTAGTAGTGATTCGCGCCGAGGTGCTCGGGATCTCGCCGGAGGACGCCCTCCAGCGTGGAGACGATCTCCTCGGTCCCCGGCTGCGGCCGGCCGTCCTGCGTCCAGAGATCCCACGGGCGCAGATCCATGAGCGCCTCGGCGAAGAGGACACCCGCGTCGAGGTCGTCGGGGAAGCGACGGGCGAGCTCGCGCATCGCGCTCGCGTAGGCGCGGTCGAGGTCCGCGCGGTCGCGGTCCGGCGTGCGGCCCGACGTTGAAGCGTGGCGCTCCGCCAGCGCGTCGATGTACGCGCGCTCGCGCTCGCTGGCGGACGCGGCGAGCGCGCGCGCCTCCTCCACGGCCTCGAGGGCGGCCCGCTCCCGCGTCGCGTCGGCCGGCTGGTTGATGTTGGGGCCGAGCGTGAGCGCGATGCCCCAGCGGGCCATGGCGAGGCCGGGATCGAGGCGGGCGGCCTCCCGGAATGCCTTCCTCGCCTCGTCGTGGTTGAACGCGTAGACGAGCCGCAACCCCTGATCGAAATAGCGTTGCGCGAGCTGCGATGACGTCGTCACGGGGTGATGGAGAGCGCCGATGTCCTCGAACAGAGGGATGCGCTCGGCGTCGGGGGCCTCCGTAGGCGCAGGGCCGGTCGGCGGCTCCGCTCCGGGCGAGGCTGGGCGTGGCTCCGCGCCGCACGCCGCGAAGACGGCGCAGGCGCAGAGCAGGGGCAGGCTGGAGAGCGCGCGTCGAGCTGTCATGGGCAACCTCCCTGGAGCCCGGATCGCCACGGGTTCCGACGGTCCAACATCCCCTCGCGGGGTCGCTTTGCCTCGGGCGCCTCCCTCCGGCGCGATCGCGGAGGTCGAGCCGAGCGAGGGCCATGCACGCGCAGTTCCCGCGGCGCGGGAAGGCAGCGCACAGAAAGCCCGGGCGTGGCCGGGCCATCGACGCGCCCGCGCGGTCAGCGCGGTCAGCGCGGTGCTCGATGGACGGACGGCGCGACTTGCGGCAACCTCGGGATATGACGACGTGCAGGGATGAAGCTCTCCGCTGGGTTCACCGCTACGCGATCGGCGGGGCGGCGTTCGCCGCGCTTCCGCTCCCGATCTCGACCTCCACCGGGCTCGTCGCGATCGAGACGCACATGATGGCGATGGTCGGCGAGATCTACGGCGAGAACATGGGATCCGTGGTGACGACCGCCGCCGGCGGGAGCTTCGCGATCCTCGGGCAAGGCCTGAAATTCCTGGCCACCCGGGCGGTCGGCTTCGTCCCCCTGATCGGGCCGGCCATCAAGATGGGCATCGCAGGGCTCACCATCGAGGCGATCGGCCGGGGCGTGGTGGGGCACTTCGAGAGAAAGTACCCGGGCAAGATCTTCGACAAAGCGTGAGCCGACGTGGCGTGCCCGGCGCGCGTGCGAGGCGCGCTGCGCGCGACGCGCTGCCTGCGGTGCACACGAGGCGCGGCGCGCGGACGAGGCGCGCTGCGCGCAGTGCGCCGGCGCGCGGAGCTGCCTGACGCGCACGAGCGGCAGCCCGCGCACGAGGCGCGGCGCGAGCAATGCGCCGCCTGCCGTGCACACGAGGCGCGGCGCGAGCAATGCGCCGACGCGCGGCGCCGCCTGGTGCGCCGCGCGCCGCCATCGACGTCCGTCAGTTCTCGCAGCCGCTGCAGGCGAGCGGGCAGGTGCCGTTCACCGTCGCCTGACAGTGAAGGTCGGGCGCGCCGGCGCTGTCGCCGTAGTCGCAGCAGATCTCGCCAGCGTCGCAGCATCGCACGCCGCAGCAGAGGCCTTCTTCGCAGCCGAAGCCGGGGGCGCACGCATTCGCGCACTCGCCCTGGATGCAGACCTGAGTCTCGGTGCAGGTCGTGCCGCACGACCCGCAATTGCGCGGATCACCGGCCAGGTTGACGCACTCCGATCCACAGCACGAGAGCCCGGGCTCGCACGTGCACATCGTGCCGCCCTCGCCGCCCATGCCGCCCTCGCCCCCCGTGCTCGTCGTCGCGACGGTGGAGGTCGCTCCGCCTTCTCCGCCCGCGCCCCCGCTGGAGGAGCTCGATGCGGTGACATAGATCGGCAGAACGTTCACGGTGCCCGGGTCAGCTTCACATCCAGCAACGGCGAACAATGCGGCCCACAACAGCAACGCGATCACCCGATGACAGGGCATGAGCACCTCCAAGCCGAAAATCACACTACCACGGAGGGGCGCGGCCACACGAGGGGGGCATGGCACACGGCGAAGCGCCGGCTGTATGCACTGCGTCGTACGCCGCTTCACGCGCGTCACGACGATGAACGCAGCGGCGCCTGCGACATCAGGGGGTGATGAGCTTGCAGTCTGACAGGAGCCCCGTGTACCAATCATCGGTCCTGTCGAGCCATGCGCCCTCGCTGGACCAACGGATGCCGGGCCGCTTCATCCTGCCTTCGACGGTGTAGGTGCATTTCACCGCGAACCGTGCGGACGGCAGCTTGCCTGCGGTGAGCGCGGACTCGCTCCAGAGGCCGGCGGCGAGGAACTGGACGCGGTCCGTGGTCGTGTAAGGACGGAGCAGTTTTTTGTCGTCCGCATCGCCCTTGGACCAACCCTGGGTGGGCGACTCGAACGCGCAGTGCCGGCCGCTGACTTCCTCGGCCGACCAACAGGCGAGATCCTTGATGTCGGTGGACACGAGGGTGACCTCGACCTGGGACTTGTCCCCGGGTTTCCACTTGGGGCCGGCCGTGCCGGCCGCAGGCTCACGCCCGAAATAGGCGAAGGCCGCGGCGAGGCCGCCGATGATGATGAGGAACAGGATCATGCTCTTGCCGAGCGAGCCGCCCTGCGGTTGGGCGGCGGCGCGAGGCCGCGCGCCGGGCTTCTTGCCGGCCGGGCGCCGCGCTGCGCCAGCCTGCTTTGCAGGACGCGAGGCTCTGGCCGGCGCGGCGCCGTCGGCGCGGCCCTCGCCGTCCTCCTCGCTGCGGGTGTCCTGCGCGTCGGCCTCGCCGGGAGGCGCTTCGTCCGTGTCGGGGCGGTCTCTGTCTTCGGAGCTCGTAGCCATCGAGGCGCTTTATGTACCGGAGCGCGCCCGCGACTCAAGCATTCCGTGGACCGAGCGGCAGGGCACGATCGCCCGTTCCAACGAGCAGCCCTTGATGTAGGCTGCGGCCGCGATGACGTTCGATGCCAGAAATCCACGCGCGCGCATCCTCGGCACGGGCCGCTCCCTGCCGCTCGCCGTCCCGACGAGCGAGGCGCAGGCGGGCGCGCCGCCGGCGGACGGCGCGGCGGGCGACCCGGGCGCGAGCGACGAGCGGCGCCGCGTCGCGCCCGGCGAGCGGACGAGCGACCTGGCGGCGCGGGCGGCGAAGGCGGCCCTCGAGGCGGCCGGCGTCGGGCCGCGCGATCTCGAGATGATCATCCTCGCCACCTCGAGCGGCGACGCGCCGATGCCGGCGACCGCGGTGTACGTGCAGCAGAAGCTCGGCGCCGAGCACATCCCGTCGTTCGACCTCTCCGCGTCGCTGACGGGCTTCCTCTACGGGCTGTCGGTGGCGAACCAGTTCGTGACGGCGGGGACCATGAAGCACGTGCTCGTCATCGGCGCGGACCTGCTCTCCCGCCGCCTGGATCCGCGGGACAGGGTCTCGGCCCAGCTGTTCGGCGATGGCGCCGGCGCGGCGGTGATCGGGCCGGCGACCGGCGACGGTCGGGGGATCCTGAGCGTCGGCTTGCGCGCCGACGGGAAGAGGGCCGATGTGCTCCAGGTGCCCGGCGGAGGATCCGCGGAGCCGCTCACCGTGGAGCGGCTCGCCGACCGGCGGCACTACCTGCGCGTGAAGCAGCACGAGCTGCGGCAGGCCGCGGAGGAGCACCTCGGGGCCCACGCCCTCTCGGCGGTCGCGGCCGCCGGGCTTGCGCCCGCGGACGTCGACTGGGTGATCCCGCACCACGCCGACCCGCACCTCGTCGCCCTCCTCGCCGAGCGCCTCGGGTGCTCGCCCGAGCGTGTCCTCGGCGCGGTCGACGGCGCCAGCGCGGCCGGGACCTGCGCGGGCTCGGTGGCCATGGCGCTCGACGAGGCGCTCCGCGATGGCCGGATCGTGCCCGGGAATCACGTGCTGCTGTGTGCGCTCGGCGGCGGCCTCACGTGGGGCAGCGCCGTGCTCCGCGTCTGAGTCGACGAGGGCCGGGGTCTCTGGCGGCGGGCGGCCCGGCGGGCACACGGCCCTCGAGGGAACGCGCGCTGCGCTCGGCGGCGGGGTGGGGGGATTTCCCCACCGCCACGCTCGCGACGAAGGCGACGAGCGCGACGGTGGACTTGTCGCCGTGCGCTCCCCATCGTGCAGGAGAACCCATGAACGACGCTCCTCTCTACAAAGATGCCAAGCAACCCGTGGGAAAGCGGGTGGAAGACCTCCTGAGTCGGATGACCCTGGACGAGAAGGTGGGGCAGCTCATGCAGCTCGACGCCCAGGGAGATCTGGAGGACGCGATCGGGCGGATGAAGGTCGGCAGCCTCCTGCACTGCAACGGGAAGGACGCTGACACGGCGATCCGGCGCGCGCTGGACACCCGCCTTGGCATTCCGGTGCTGATGGCCGACGACGGGATCCATGGCCATTCCTTCTGGGCGGGCGCCACGATCTTCCCCACGCAGCTCGCCATGGCCTGCAGCTGGGATACGGGGCTCCTGGAGCAGGTCGCGCGGGTGACCGCCGCCGAGATGCGGGCCACGGGACTCAAGTGGACGTTCTCTCCCGTCCTGTGCCTCACACGCGATCTCCGATGGGGCAGGGTCGGGGAGACCTTCGGCGAGGATCCCTATCTGATCGGCGAGTTCGCCTGCGCGATGATCAAGGGCTATCAGGGCAAGGGCCTGGACGATCCGGACGCGGTGCTGGCGACCGCCAAGCACTACGCGGGGTACTCGGAGACGCTGGGCGGCCGTGACGCCTCGGAGGCGAACATCTCGCGGCGCTACCTGCGCTCGTATTTCCTGCCGCCCTTCGAGCGGGCCGCGAGGAGCGGCTGCATGGCCTTCATGACTGGATATCAGTCCATGGACGGGATCCCGGCCACCGCCAACCGCTGGCTCCTGACGGAGGTCCTCAAGGAGGAGTGGGGGTTCGAGGGGATCCTCGTGACCGACTGGAACAACGTGGGCAATCTCGTGCTCGATCAGAAGGTCTGCAAGGACATGGCCGAGGCGGCCACGGTGGCGGTCCGGAGCGGAAACGACCTGATGATGGCGACACCGCAGTTCTATGAGGGCGCCCAGGAGGCGGTGCGCCGCGGGCTCCTCGCCGAGGCCGAGATCGACGCGGTCGTGCGGCGCGTCCTGTCGCTCAAGTTCTCCCTGGGGCTCTTCGAGGACCCCGGGTACAGCAGCGAGCAGCGCATCCAGGAGATCATCGGGTGTGCGGCCCACCGGGACCTGAACCTGGAGGTCGCGCGGGCGTCTCTCGTGCTGCTCAAGAACGACGGCCTGCTGCCGCTCGCGGAGGCGGCGGCGTCGAGGCCCTTGCGGCGGATCGCGGTGATCGGCCCCAACGCAGACGACACGATCGCCCAGCTGGGCGACTGGTCGCTCGGCTCGGGCCAGATGAGCGGCGGCAACGGGCCGCAGCACCCCCGCTCGAGCATCGTCACGATCGTGGATGGGATACGGGAGCTCGCGCCCCCGGGGTGTGAGGTGGTCCATGCCGCGGGCTGCTCCGTTCTCGGCGAGGACGAGTCGGGCATTCCTGCCGCGGTCGAGCTGGCCCGGGGCGCAGACGCGGTGGTGCTGGTCCTGGGGGACAGGATCGAGCTCATCGGCGAGACGAAGAGCACGGCGACCCTCGAGCTCATGGGCGGACAGAGGGCCCTCTCGGACGCGATCGCCAGGACCGGCGTGCCCACGGTCGTTGTCCTCGTCAACAGCAAGCCGCTGGTCCTGCCGCGCTCGGCGCTCGGCGCGGCGGCGATCCTCGAGGCGTTCAATCCGGGGATGATGGGCGGGCGGGCCGTGGCCGAGGCGGTGTTCGGGACGATCAACCCCTCTGGCAAGCTGACGATCTCGTTCCCCTACCACGTGGGCCAGCAGCCGATATTCTACAACCAGGCCCGCGGTCAGCACGGGAATCGCTACGCCGACCTCACGCAGGAGCCGGCGTTCGCCTTCGGCTTCGGCCTGAGCTACACGCGCTTCACCTACGGCGATCTGAAGGTCCTGACGCCGAGCGTGGAGCGAGGCGGCACGGCGTCGTTCGAGGTGACGATCACCAACGCTGGCGGGCGCGATGGCGTCGAGATCGCCCAGCTGTACATCGAAGATCTGGTGACGTCGTCCACGTGGGCGCAGAAGGAGCTGAAGGCCTTCCACCGCGTGAGCCTGGCCGCGGGGGAGGCGCGCAAGGTGCGCTTCGACCTGCCCGTGGCGGAGCTGTCCCTGGTCGACGCGGAGGGGCGCCGCGTGGTGGAGCCGGGGGATTTCCGTGTCCACATCGGCTCGTCGTCCCGGCCGCAGGACCTGCTCAGCGCCGGCTTCGCCGTGCTTGGCGTTCCGCTGGCTCAACGTATCTTCTGAGGATCACTGCCCCTCACCGCACGCAGGTCGAAGCGCGGAGCGGCCCCGCGTCGCCGAGGGGGGCGCATCCGCCGGCGCTCTCGGCTAGGGTGCCGGGCCGTTCATGCAGCTCATCTCCCTGTCCCCCCTGGCCGCGTCGGCGTTGCTCTGGCGAACGGCGAACGGACCCTGTGTGACCGTCGCCGTGAAGGCGACCTTCCAGCTCTCGCCCGACGGCGTCGCCGCGCTGGCCGCGCCGCTGCCGCTCTTCGACGACGTCTTCCACGAGCAGAACGCGGGCCGGAGCCTCTATGTCGCCTCGGATGCCGTGCCCCACAAGCCCCGCGCCGACGTGCTGCTCACCGGCAGCGCGTACGCCCCGCCCGGCCAGCGCGTGAGCCACCGGTGGGTGCGCCTCGCCGTCTTCCACGCGCACGCGCACGGGCAGGCGCCCGCGGTCGACAAGCGGCTCCAGGTCGTGGGCGAGCGGCAGCGCGATCCCGCGACCGGCCAGGCGACGGCGCCGGCCCCGTTCTCCAGGCTGCCCGTGCGCTACGAGCTTGCCTTCGGCGGCGCGCGCTGCCCCGAGAACCCTGTCGGAAGGGGGGCCGATCCCGCCGACGTCCGGCTGCCGAGCATCGTCAACCCCGCTGCGCCCGACGCCCCCGACGGCTTCGGGCCCATCTCGAGCGCGTGGCCGCAGCGGCGGCGCGCGCTCGCCGCGTGGGATCCCGCGAAGCTCCTGCTGCCTGTCCCGGAGCTCCCGATCGCCATGGACTGGGGCTACTTCAACGCGGCCCCGCGCGACCAGCAGATACGCTACCTGCGCGGGGACGAGTGGATCCTGCTCGAAGGCCTCCACCCCACGGCCGCCCAGGTACGCTCTCGCCTGCCCGGCGTGACGGCGCGCGTGCTCCTCCGCGCGCCGCGGCTCGCCGACCCCGCCGGCGTCGAGCTCACCGTGCGCTGCGACACGCTCTGGATCGACGCCGACGCGCTCCGGTGCACCCTGACGTGGCGCGCGTCCCTGGCCGTCGCCGAGCGCGCCCTGGAGGCCGTCGAGCGCGGCAGGATCCTGGTGACGCTGGCGCCCCTCGACGAGCGCGCGGCGTGGCCTGCGCCGGAGCCCGCGGCCGCGGCCGCGCCGCCGGTCGGCGCGACGACGGCGCCGCTGCCGGAGGGCGTGAGGCCGCCCGCGGGCGCGCGGCCGTCGCTCCCGATTCCCGAGCCGGATCCGTCGGTTGCCCGCGGCATGAGCGCCGAGGAGTGGGCCGCGCGCGGCGCGGGCGCGGAGGCGTTGCGCCCGTCGCTCGACCTGACGCAGACGCGCCCCCTCGACCCCGCTGCCTTCGCCGAGGCCCTCCGCGCGTTCGACCCGGCGCCGCCCGGCGCCGTCGCCGCGGAGGCCTCGCAGGCGGGTCCCGGCGCCGGGGAGGCGGCCGGAGGCGCGGGCGCGCCGCCGGTGTCCGGGCAGCCGCCGGTGTCCGGGCAGCCGCCGGTGTCCGGGCAGCCGCCGGTGCTCGCGGACACGCGCGAGTTCAATCTCCAGGACGTGCTGCGCGGCGCGCGCCAGGAGGACGCGCCGTTCCCGATCGCGCCGCCCCGGCCCGCGGAGCAGGCCGAGCCCGCGCGGGCCCCTGCCCAGGTCTCGCTGGAGGCCCTCCGGCAGGCATTCCCCGCCATGGCCGCGCACATCGCGGCGCACGCCGGCGCGCCGCTGCCCACGGCCACGCTGCCGCTGCCCGAGCCGGAGCCGTCGAAGCCGACCAGCGAGGATCTCGCCGGCTCGCCCGACCTGCCGCCGCCCGCGAGGACCACCGAGCACGTCCCGATCCTGAACCTCACCCCGTTCGCCGCCTTCACCATCCCCTGGCAGGCCCGGCCGCCGAGGGACTCGCTCACCGTCGTGGTCAAGGGCACCTTTGACCTCGTGCCCGGGGCGCCGGCGGCGATCGCGGCCGATCAGGAGCTCCCCGGCGGCGACGTCCACGTCGACGACGACCCCGAGAAGAGCCTCCGCTACCCGTCCGATTTCGCGATCTTCAAGCCGAGAGCCGACGTCCTGCTGGTCGGGCACGCGCACCGGGCCAGCGACGGCGACGCCGCGGCGCTCGTCCGGCTGCGCCTCGGCGACGCGCTCGACCGCGCCGTCGCGGCCGTCGGCCCGCGCCGCTGGGACGCGCTCGGCGCGCCCACCGCGCCCGGGCCGTGGGACCCCATCCCGCTCCGCTTCGAGAGCGCCTTCGGCGGCGCCGGGTTCGGCCCGAACCCCGTCGGGACCGGGTACGGCGCGCGGGCAGGCGGCGCGCTCCCGTCGCTCG
Organism: Sorangium sp. So ce302; assembly: GCF_051530145.1. Taxonomy (GTDB): domain Bacteria; phylum Myxococcota_A; class Polyangia; order Polyangiales; family Polyangiaceae; genus Sorangium; species Sorangium cellulosum_B. The sequence goes on from NZ_CP150326.1 coordinate 3,776,432, forward strand.
AGCTGCCGGATCGGGTGATCCGCTCGGCGGGCGACAGGCCCTCTCCGGCGTGCTTCGCGCCGATCGCGGCGACGTGGAGCGATCGCCTCGAGAAGATCGGGTCCTACGGCGAGCGCTGGAGGAAGACGCGCTGGCCGTTCTTTCCCGACGACTTCGACTGGACCTTCTTCAACGCCGCGCCCGCGGAGCAGCAGATCGCCTATCCCCGGGGGGACGAGCCGTTCGAGCTCTGGTCCGTGCGCCCGGAGGGCGAGGTCGTCCAGGGGCGGCTGCCCGAGCTGCGGGTCCGCGTGTTCAAGCAGGCGACGGAGGAGGCCGGCGGCGGGTTCTCCGAGGTCCCGATGCGGCTCGACACCGTGTGGTTCGACGCCGACGCGCTCCGGCTCGTGCTGGTCTGGCGGGGCCTGCTCGACGTGGCCGACGAGGACGCTTCCGAGATCGCGTCGCTGTTCGTCCTGAGCGAGCCGATGGCGCAGGGCGGGGCGAAGCGCGAGCCGGCGGCGAAGCGCGACGCGCGGGCGCGCTTCTTCGCGGAGCTCGCGGCGCGCGAGGCGGCCGAGGCGCCGGCGGCAGGCGAGGAGGGGGCGGCGAACGACACCGCGGCCGAGGAGGGCGAATCGGCCCTCGAGGCGCGCATCGCCGAGGCGCTCGCCCAGGCGCGCGCGCGGCGGCGCACGGCGGCCGGGAGCGGCGCGGCGGCGGCGGGGGCCGCCGCGGCGGCGGCTGCCGCAGCGCCGGCGCAGGCGGAAGGCGGCGTCCCCCCGCGAGAAGAGGCTGCTCCCAGCGATCCCGTGGCGGCGCCGCCGACCGCCGGCCGCGACGCCATCCTCGAGCTCCTTCGCCTAGGCGAGCCGCTCGCCGGCATGGACCTGACCGGCATCGACCTGTCCGGCGCGGACCTCGCCGGGGCCGACCTGGGCGGCGTCATCCTGAAGCGGGCGAACCTCCGGGGCGCCCGCATGGACGGCGCGCGGCTCGTCGAGGCCGTGCTCGCGGAGGCCGACGCCGAGGGCGCGCGCTTCGAGGGAGCCGATCTCACCCGGGCCGACCTCACCGGCGCGAGCGTCAAGGCCGCGCGCTTCGCCGGCGCCGTCCTGGAGCTCGCGGCCGCGGCGGAGGCGCGCTGCGAGGGCGCCGTCTTCGAGGGGGCGCGGGCGCCCGGCGCCAGCTTCGCGGGGGCCACGCTCACGAGGGCCTGCTTCGATCGCGCGGACCTCACCGGCGCCGAGATGATGCAGGCCGCCCTCGACGAGGCGAGCTTCCGCGACGCGACGCTCGATGATGTGAAAATTTACGGTGCTACCGGGGCGCGCGTCACCCTGGACGGGGCCTCGCTCGCCGACCTCCGCGCCGACGACGTGGTCCTCCGGAACGGGTCGTTCCGTCGCGCGCGGGGCCCGGGCTCCGTGTGGGAGGGCGCCGACCTCACCGAGGGCGTCTTCGCGGGCGCGGCGCTCCCGGAGGCGAGCTTCACCCGGGCGACGCTCGACCGGGCCACCTTCGAGGGCGCCGACCTTGTCGACGCCCGCTTCCGCAAGGCGCGGCTCCGCGGCGCGCGCCTGCGCCATGCGAACCTGATGCGCGCCGCCTTCGACAGCGCCGATCTCGAGGGGGCCGACCTGCGCGGCGCCAACCTGTATCAGGCGGAGACCTGGAAGGCGCGCACGGCCGAACTCCACATCGCGGAGGCATTCACGGCAGGGACCAAGCTGGAGGAGCGATGAGCCGAACAGCCATGCTGAACCTCCTTCTGCGCCTCTCCCCGCTGCGCCCCGCCGTCCGCCTCGAGACCGCCGGGCGGCGCGACCTCACCGAGGACCCGCTCGCGGGTGGGCTCCTCCGCGGCGCGCCGCGGATCACACCGCCACGAACACCTTCACCTGCGAGGGCGCGACGTGGGCGCCAGCGGGCATGTTCGCGTTCGAGCCGTTATGGGCCGACATCGCGGTGTGATAGACGATCTTCTTCCCCTTGGCGTAGACCTTCGAGCTCGCGCGCTTGAAGGTCACCTGCCCTCGGTTCACGTTCGAGACCATCCCGCCGAGCGTGCCGGCCTCATCGCCCTTGCTGCTCGGCATCTTCGATGCCTCGGTCACGGTCTCCTTCTTCTGGACGAGCACCTTGGAGACGGTCGACTCGCAGCCGTTCAGCGTCCCGATGTTCGGGAACGGCGTCGGCACGGGGGGCGCCGGCGGCGCTGGCACCTTGCACACGTCCGGCATGGCGAAGCACATGCCGCCGGCCTTCGTCGCTGCGGGCATCTTCATCTCAAGATCCCTCCACTTCCACGCTGGCTCATCCGAGCAGCACGCGCTCGCCGTCGATCGATGTCTCCTTCTTCGAGACCATCGATGTCCGCTCGCTGACGAGCTGATACGCCTCGCGGATGAGCGAGCGCGCGCGCCTCGCCCGGGTCTGGAGCAGCCCGTCGACGTCGCGGTAAGCGTCCCTTGCCCGCTCGATCAGCCGCTCGGCCTGGATCTCCATCCGGCCGGCGGTGGCGGCGATCTGCGCGGCGGTCGTGGCGATCCGCTCGGCGAGCACGGTCGCCTCGGTCGCGTGGAGCGACGCCCTCTCGGAGGTGACGTCGACCGCCGCCGCGGACACGCGCACGGCCGCCCGCGCGATCACGAGCGCCGGCTCGCCGCCCTCGCCGACCTCGCTCGCCACGCGCCGCCCCGCCCGGTGCCGGACATCGCGCCGCGCGCGGAGCTCCACGTCCGTGGCCGCCTCCACGACGACCTTCCCTCGCGGCGCCGCGAGCGTCAGGTCCCCCGCGGGAGCGGCGACGCGCGCCGCGCCCGTCGCGGCGTCGTACGTGACGGCGACAGCGCCCGACGCGTCCCGGATCGCGATCATGCTCCCCTCGGCCGACGCCGTGGCCCCTTCGGCCGTGTGGATCACGGGCCCACGGGCGGCGAGGAGGATGCCAACGATGTAAAAATCCGATGTGGTTGCGTGTTTTGAGACGAGCACCCGGTCGCCGGGGGTCGCCTGGTAGCCGGGCACGGCGAGCCGCGCGCGCGCCGTGGCGCCCTCGACGCCGGGGGCGCCGGGCCGGACGAGGCGCACGACGGCGCGCGCGGCGTCTTCCAGGTCGACGAGGGTGGCCTCGAGCACGCCGCCAGCGAAGGGCTCGTGTTCCAGGGCGACAGCGTCGTTCGCGTTCATCGGGGCTCCGTCCGGAAATCTTCCGCGCGCGCGCGGTCAGGGTCGGTGTTCTTCATGTTGCGGGTGCGCGCCCCGAGCAGCTCGGCGTCATCGAGCCTGGCCCGGTGCAGGTCGGCGCCCTCGAGGTTGGCGTTCACGAGGTGAGCGCGCTCGAGGCGCGCGTGCGAGAGATCGGCCAGCGAGAGATCGGCGTTCGCCATCACCGCGTCGCGCAGGTCCGCGCCCGGGAGCCTCGCCGCGCCGAGGCTGGCCTCGCGCAGGTGGGCGCGGCGCAGCACGGCGTCGTTGAGCGCGGCGTCGGAGAGGTCGGCGCGGGAGAGATCGGCGCCGTCGAGGATCGCCCTCCTGAGGTTCGCGGCGGGGGCGCGCAGGCCCGCGAGCTTCGCGCCCTTCAGATCGGCGCCTTCGAGGTTGACCTGAGAGGCCTCCACCGAGGTGAGGTTGGCGCCGCGGAGGTTCGCGCCCGACAGCGTGGCATTCGTCAGGACGCAGCCGCGGAGATCGGCGCCCTCGCCGTTCGCGTCGCAGAGGAGCGATTGTTCGATCACCGCGCCGGCGAGCTGCATGGCGCGGAGATCGGCGCCGGAGAGGTCGGCCGCGAAGAGCCGTGTCCGGCGGAGGTCGGCCCCGGCGATGGCGGCGGTGGACAGGGCGGCTTCCGAGAGATCCGCGTCGGAGAGATCGGCCTCGGTGAGGTCGACGTCGGCGAGCTGCGCCCCGCGGAAAGTGGTGCCGCCGAGCTTCGCGCCGGCGAGGCAGGCGCCGGAGAGGTCGGTGTCCGAGAGGTCGGCGCCCGCGAGGTCGGCGCCGCGCAGGTCGGCCTCGGCGAGATCGGCGCCGGAGAGGTTCACGCCGGCCCACGAGAGGCCGCGGAGAGCCGCCTTGCCGAGGGACACGCCGGCGAGGTCGAGGCCGCGCAGGTCGACGCCCGCGAGGCGGACGCCCTCGAGCGAGCAGCCCTCGAGCTTCGCGCCGGCGAGAGACGCCCCGTCGAGGGTGGCGCCGGCGAGGTTGGCGTTGCGGAGATCGGCGCCGTCGAGGGAGGCGCCGGTGAGGTCCGCCCCGGCGAGCGAGGCGCCGCGGGCCCGGCAGCGCTGGAGCTGGGCGCCCCGGAGCGAGGAGCCGTCGAGGACGAGCCCGTCGCAGCTCGCGCCGGAGAGGTCGGCCCGGGCGAGGTCGCACTGGACGAGGCGCGCGCCCTCGAGGGCGGTGCGGCGGAGATCGATCGCGGTGAGCCGGGAGGCGTGGAGCTCGGCGCCCGCGAGGGACGCCGGGGGGCTCGAGGCGGAGAAGTCGAGTCCGGTGGCGGCGGCGCGCAGGAGATCGGCGCCGCCGAGGAGGAGGCCTGTCGTGACGGCGGCGCGGAGATCGACGTCGCGGAGCGAGGCGCCGGTGAGGTCGGCGGAGGAGAGATCGGCGCCGTCGACGGCGGCGCGGTCGAGGCGGGCGCCCTGGGCGTCGCAGCGCTGGAGGCGCGCGCCGGAGAGGACCGCGTCGAGGAGCTCGGCCTTGTGGAGGCGCGTGGCGCGGAGATCGGCTCGCTCGAGCAGGGCGCCGGAGAGCTTGGCGCCGGTGAGGTCGACCTGGTGGAGGGAAGCGCCGGTGAGGACAGCGTCGCGGAGATCGGCGCCCGCGAGCCGGCAGGCCTCGCCGGGAGGGCCGCCGAGGAGGGCGCCGGTGAGGTCGGCGTCGATGAGGTCGGCGCCCTCGAGGTTCACGTTGCGGAAGATGGCGCCGGAGAGCGTGGCGCCGGCGAGGGTGGCGCCGCGCAGATCGACGTCCTGCCAGAGGGCCTTCGAGAGATCGGCGCCGCGGAGATCGATGCCGGGGGCGACGGCGCCCGAGATGCGGCTGCCGGCGAGCTCGCCGCGCTGGCTCTTCTGCAAGAGCTCGGCAGGCGTCGGGGGTGAGCCGTGGTTGCGCTGCGCGGGCATGGTCCGGGCGAGGCTAGGTCATCGCGCGAGGGGTGTCACTGAGGTAGCGTGCGCGCTGGCACGGGTTCGTCGGAGTTGGAGGGGCCGTGCAGGGGCGCGGGAGCGGGGGAGGCGAGGAGAGCGATGATCAGCGTCGCGGTGAGGCTCGAGACGGAGTGCGGCACGTGCCGGATGCCGATGCCGGTCAATACGCTGGCCAGGGAGGTGGGGTGCCCGAGCTGCGGGCGGCGGACGGAGGTGAGCGACGATGTCTGGCAGGCGCTGCTGCGAGATCCGGTCTACGACGGGCCGAGGATGCTAGCGAACGAGGGGCGGCAGTGCTCTGCGAGGAAGCTCTCGGCCGCTTACACCCGGCGCGGCCCGTGCTGCCAGGGATGCGAGAAGGAGATCCCCGTCGCGAGCATCGTAGAGGTGCGAGAGCAGGCGATGCTCCAGTGTGACCGTTGCGCCAAGCAGACCTGGGTGCGAGCGGTGCCGGTGGAGCTCGCGGGAGCGCTCCCGAACATCACGCACCTCGTGGGCGAAGATCCTGACTCGCCCGCCATGGCGCAGGCAAATGCGGCGGAGGCGGCGACGTTTCCATGCCCGCAGTGCGGCTCACCGGTCGCGTTCGACGGCGTGAACCGAGCGTACACGTGCCGCTTCTGCAGCGCGAACGTGCACGTGCCGGACGACTTCGTATATCGCGGGCGAAGGAAGGTGGCGGCGGACTGGTTTCTCATCTTCCATCCGTCGATCGCCGACAGCGCACCGGCCCAGCAGGCCGTCGCCGCAGGGCTGTTCGACTGGGAAGAGCCGCCTGTGGCGGCCGTCGACGCAGAGGGCAACGTTTACTGCGCGGCAAAGCAGTCGCACTGGTACTACGACGAAAACAATGAGGTAACGGAGAAGAAAGGGAACATTCTCTGGTCCCTTGATTCCTCGCTGAAGGTACGCTGGCTTCGGCGCGACCGATCGGACGCTGCGCGCTTCGTGTGTTGCATAGAGGACAAGCTCCTCGTGATCGGCACTGCAAGCTCATCGCCGCTCTGGCTTGATTCGAAGACAGGTACGCCCGTCGAGAGCTCAGGAGCAGCGTCACCGGCGCGCGGCGTCGAACCATCTGGTGCTGGTCCCCTGGCCTGCGATCGCGATGGTTCGTTGCTGGTCCTCAAAGACAGCAGGCTGCGGCGGATTGCGGCGAATGGTGCGGAGGTCGCCGTGTGGGCGAAAGGCGCTCCAGAGGACCACGCTGAGGAGGTTCGCCACTGGGACTGGGACGAGCCGGTCGATCGTCCGGTGGAAATACGTGGATCGGTCGACGTCTTGCATTGCGGTCCAGACGGCTCGCTTTACATGCTGAAAGAGCTCTGGCCCGACGTGCTTGTCCGCCTCGACGCGGATGGACGGACGGTCTATCGCGTGGAGCTCCCCGATCAAGCTCCGGGTGAAGAGCATCAGGTGCTCGGCACCGACCTTCGCGGCAACGCCTATGTTCTTCGTGCTAGCCAACTCGTGCGGGTCAGTGCCACTGGCGCGCAGAGCGTTGTCTTGACGGCGGAGCGCGACGCACTGCCGCGGTCCAAGATGAGCATTGCCGTATGCCCCGATGGGTCGTTCTGGCTCTTCGGTGAGGAGGGGCTCGCCTGGAAGTTCGAGCCGGGAGGCAAGCTGCTCTTTGCCAGCGAGAAGGAGCCCAGACCTAGGAAGCCGACTCATGATGATCTTGTTCAGCGCAAGGCAAATGCGGCCGCGGAAGCGTACATGGCACAAGCCGAGCGTGCCCGTGTAGTCGCCGCCGAGAACTTCCGTATGGCAGAGGAGTTGGTCAGTGCAAGCATAGAATGGAAGCGTCGCGTTGATAAGATTGGATGGGTAGTCGGTGCTTTGGTTTTGGTGGTGCTGGTTTTGTTCTTGTTGTGGCTGTTTGTGGGCCGTGCGCAGTCTTGAGACGCTAGCCTCGACGTGGGCACTTTTGTGCATCGTGCCCGCCCTTATCTTGTAGGGTTCCCGTGCATCCGCACGGTTTCGGGGGGCCGCGGCCGTTCCGGCGTAGCCACCCGGCCATCGCCATGGGCACGGCCCCTTGCGGCTCCCGGCTGGGTCGACGATGCCGGGCGCGGGGCGGCGCCGCCCACGACTCGGCGCCGGCACAGGCGGTCCTGACGGCACAGGCGGTCCTGAAGGAGGGCCCGGCGAGGCGGCATCCGCTTGGTCACCGGCCGAGGCTCGCGTTGTTCAGGTCGCGTCGGCGTCAGAGGGCCTACGAGAGATCGGCGCCGCGGAGAGCGATGCCGGGGGCGACGGCGCCCGAGGTGTGGCTGCCGGCGAGCTCGCCGCGCTGGCTCTTCTGCAAGAGCTCGGCAGGCGTCGGGGCTGATCCATGGTCGCGCTCCGCGGGCATGGTTCGGGCGCGGGTAGGCTATCGCGCGGCGGGTGTCACTGAGGTAGCGTGCGTCCCGGCGTACCGTCGCCGGGGTCGCTGGGGGCGTTGGCTGGGAGCGGGGGAGGGGAGGGGAGAGGAGCGGAGAGGCATGATCAGCGTCGCGGTAAGGATCGAGACGGAGTGCGGCACCTGCAGGATGCCGATGCCGGTCAACACGCTGGCTCGCGAGGTGGGCTGCCCGAGCTGCGGGAGGTCGACGCAGGTGAGCGGCGATATCTGGCAGGCGCTGCTGCGCGATCCGGTCTACGACGGGCCGAGGATGCTCCGGAACGAGGGGCGGCGGAGCCGGGCGGGCGGGCTGTCGGTCGCGTATACGCGGCTCGGCCCGTGCTGCCAGGGTTGCGGGAAGGAGATCCCCGTCGCGAGCATCGTGGAGGTGCGAGGGCAGGCGATGCTCCGCTGCGACCGCTGCGCCAAGCAGGCCCGGGTGCGAGCGGTGCCGGTGGAGCTCGAGGGAGCGCTTCCGAACATCACGCACCTCGTTGGGGAGGACCCGGATCCGCTGGCTCTGGCCCCCTCGCTCGCGGCCGAGGCGGCGACGTTTCCGTGCCCGCAGTGCGGCTCGCCGGTGCCGTTCGACGGTGTGAGTCGAGCGGTCAGCTGCCGGTTCTGCAGCGCGAGCGTGCACGTGCCGGACGAGTTCGTGTACCGGGGGCGAAGGAAGGTGGCGGCGAGCTGGTTCCTCTGCTTTCACCCGTCGATCGCCGAGGGCGCCCCGGCCGCGCAGGCGGTCGTCGCGGGGTTGTTCGACTGGGAAGAACCGCCCGACGTCGCCGTCGACGCAGCGGATAATCTCTATTGCGCGGCCAGGCAGTCGCACGAGATGCGCGTCGGGTTCGAGACAAAAAAGAAGATAGATGACGTCATCTGGTCCGTCGATCGCTCTCTGAATATTAGATGGCTACACCGCAATCGACTGAAGGCAGTACGCCTCGTGCTCTCACCAAAAGGCACGCTCCTTGTGACGGGTTGGGGGTGGCCATCGCGCCCTTGGCTCTTCGCCGAGACCGGCGCGCCTGTCGGGGGCGCGCCGGAGATAGACATCGACCTCCTCGACTGCAAGGACATGGCCTGCGACCGTGATGGATCTCTGATGATCTTGAAGGGCGACAGGCTTCGACGAATCACGCCAGAGGGGGCGGAGATGCCCGCGTGGCCCGGCGGCGCGCGGCAGGGCGACACCCACGCCAGCGGCAGTCCTCGCAGCTTTCCTGACCGCCCTGTCGAGATGCGCACCGAAAGCATGCGTGTCTATTGCGGTCCAGACGGATCGATCTACCTCATGGCTCCACATGAGATCGCCCGCTTCGAAGCGAGCGGGCGGAAAATTTACGGTGTGACGCTCTCCTTCGACCCTCCCGATTTCCAGTACCGAGCACTCGGAGCTGACCTCCATGGGAACGCCTACGTCTTACGCAGCAGGCAGCTCGTGCGAATCAGCCCAGCAGGCGAGCAGAGCGTTGTGCTCGAGTCGAAGCGCGGCGGGCTGCCAGAACGGAGGATGAGCATCGCGGTGTGCCGTGATGGCGCGATCTGGCTTTTTGGCGCCAAGGGGCGCGCCTGGAAGTTCACGCCGGCGGGGACGCTCCTCTTCGCCAGTGAGAAGGAGTTCAGGCGCGACAGAGTGGCCGTGAATGAGCTCAATCAAGGGGCAAGGAACGCGCCTCAGGGAATGCTGGTGGGGGGAGGACAGGCGGAATCGGACGCCGCGCAGAGCTCCTACGAGGAGTTGTTTGTCGCGGAGAGGCTTAGAGAGCAGCGGATCAATGGTTTCGTATTTATGTTGACTGTTCTGTTTATTGCCGCGCTCATTTTTTATCATGCTTGTGCTTGAAAGGGCGCGCGGTGTATAGAACGTCAGCCGAGCTCGATCCGGCCTCCGGTGATCTTCACGGCGCCCGACGCGCAGATGACTTTCGTTCCACCCGCTCTTAGCTCGGCGCTGGCGTTCTTAACTACGCATGTCGAGCTGCTCTTGATGATGCGTGTGTCATTATTTGAAATCATGATGCCGCTCCCTCCTCCCCCGATCGACACGTCGCCGTGTTCTGCTTTCATGCCCCAGTTGCCGCCTTTCACGATCACCTTCTCGCCAGTCACCTGGGCGCTGGATGATGCGGTGATGGCCACATTCTTGGCCTTCGCAGTTAGCGCGTCGCCGCTTTGAACCTTCATGGCGCCTCTGGACTTGAGGTCCATCCTCCCGCCTGCCTTTGCCATGAGCGGGCCTTTGGCTTGCATCGCGAGGATTGCGTTCGACACGATCGTCGCCGTTGCGCCGCTCTTGAGTCGCGTCGTCGCTGTGCTCTTCAGCTTCATGGCTCCGCCCGAGAACAGATCCACCAGCGCACCGGACGTGACGAGCGTCTTGAGCATGCCCGCGATTTCGACGGCTGCGGGCGATTTGAGCATCGCCGCGCCTCCCCCGGCGACGATGGCTTGTCCTTGAGACGAGAGCGTGGCGGCGACTCCGCCGCATACCAATGCGTCGACATCCCCGACGATGGCGGCGGTCACCGCGGCAGTGTTCAAATTCATGGGGCTCGCGGGCGCGGTGACGACGCCTGGGATTCGACCCACCTGCGCGAAGCCGCCAGCCAGTCCGGCCATCGTTGCGGCTATTGCAATTGACGTCGATTCTTGAGCCTTCTTGACGAGCTTGATACCGGTGCTGAGGAGCCCGGCTGCACCCGCGAGTCCTGCTTTGCCTGCCTTGGCCTCTTCGATGTGGTTGAGCCATCGTCGTCGGGTGAGCGCGTCCTCCCCTTCCGTGATGCGCTTTCTGTGTGCTTCGGCGGCGGCTTTTGCCTGCTTCGCCTTGAGAGCGGCCTTCTCGGCTTTCTCGACGTCCGGTACGTGATACAGCGCTTCCCACTCCTGGCGCGTCATCGGCCGTTCTGTGCCATCGGAGTTCACGACCTTCTGGTTGTTGCGCAGGCTCTCATCGTACCATCGTGCGGCCATCGATTGCTCGAGCTTGTCAGCGGCTGCTTGAGCTTCGATGCTTTCCTGATCGAGCTGGGCTTGAGCCAGGCTTTCTTGTTTCGCCGGAATATCGAGGGCGTTCTTGGCAACACCGAGCAGGTCGTCCACCAGCTTCTGCCCTTTGTCTCCAAAGACCACGCTCGCGATGCTCGCGAGCCCAGCATGATTGACCAGGTTGCCGGCGGTAAGCATCGAAGCGACGTCGGCGATGACCGCGTTCGAAGAGGTGATCGTTCCCACGCCCGCGTTCGCCACCGCAGTGTAAGCCTCCTTCGTGGTGAGCGCGGCGCCCGCTTCCGGCGTGTTGGGTGCCCCGAGCTGCAGCGTCGCACCACCGTACGGCGTCGACAGCTTGATACGCTCCTCGCCCTCGTTGTCGTCGATGTTGATCTCGTTGTTCCCGCCGGTCCGGATGACGTTCCTGCGCGCGTTCTTCGCGTCGACCGTGCTGGGCGTCTGCGGGTTCGGCACGGCGCCGGCGATGATCGGCCGGTCCGGATCCCCGTCGATGAAGGTCAGGATCACCTCCACCCCGCTCCGCAGGGGGAAGTGGAACCCGTAGCCCGCGCCGGTATGGGGCTGGGCCATGCGGATGAGCCTCGATGCTTTGCCGTCCTCGGCGCTGCTCGTATCGAAGAGGAAGCGGACGCGGTAGCGGCCGCTCTCGTCGACCTCGGCGTACTGGCCCTTGGCCGCGGCGTCGATGACGCCGGTGATGACGCCGTGCACCTTCGGCTTCGGGGTGAGGCGCGGCGGGCGGTACGTCGTCGAGAAGGGGATGGCCCTGAACTCGTTGGCGTAAGCGCGCTCCTCGCCCGTGCCCGCGTTGAGCGTGGCCTGCTGGAGCCGGTGGCGCACCTCGACGAGCAGCAACTCGATGTCGCCGCGCGGGTGTCCCTCGAGCGTGAGCTTCGCGCCCGCGCCGAGGGCCTGCACGTCGCTGGCGCCCTCGAACACCCTGCGGCCGGCGCGCAGCTCCTCCGCGCGGAGGACCGCGATTCGCTCGCCCTCGTCGGGGGTCTTGAAGTGCGCGCCGTACTCGACGATGTCGCCGCCGGACGCCTCCGAGACGGTGGCGGCGGCCATGAGCGGCACGTGCGGTGTGCGGTAGTTGTAGTCCTTCACCACGTACCGGCTCGGGACGGTGCGCGTCGTGCCCTCCAGGCGGTGGACACCGATGCGATCGCCGCGCGGGTAGAAGTGCGCACGCCCGTCGCCGGCGACCGGCTGAAAGCCGCTGTTCGTGTCGGAGAAGACCACGACGTCGCGGCCGTCGCGGTGCTCGAAGAAGAACGAGATGCCGAGGTGCTCGGCGAGGCGCGAGACGAACTGGAGGTCGGTCTCCTTGTACTGCACGACGTACTCGCGCGGCGGGTACGTCGACACCAGGCGGAGCTCGAAGGCGTCGCCCTCGTGGAGACCGGCCCGCGCGAGCTTCTTCTTGATGATCTCCGGGACCGAGAGATCCATGAAGATCTCCGACGTCTCGGTGAGCGTCAGCCGGAAGGCGCGGGGCACGAAGGTGAGCGTGTACGCCATGTGCAGCGTCTCGGTGTGGAGCGCGTCGCGCACGACGGAGATGACGCCGAAGAGACGCCGCTCCTCGCGGTCGCCCCTCAGGAACACGAGCGCGGCGGGCTCGGCGAGGAGCGCGTCCTCGTCGAGCCCCTCGGGGCTCTTGCACACGACGTGGAGCTGGAACTCGAACGGCTGCGAGATGACCTCGCGCCCGGTGAGGTCGTGGAGCTCGACCGCGTCGGCCGAGAAAGCACGCGATTCCAGGCGAGCAGAAAGGATGTCCTTCATGAGCGTCCCTCGGGTGAAGAGACGCTACCATCGCCCGCCGGCGAGCTCTCTTTCAAGCTGCTCGTGCAGCGGAGCACCGCCGCGTCGCCGCGCGACGGCGCTCGCGGAAGCCCCTCAGCCCTCCAGCGGCACCTCGCGCGCCTGCCGCCGCGACAGCATCCGGAGCTTGCTCAAGGCGTTCTCCTCGATCTGCCGGACCCGCTCGGCTCGTCGTCCCAGCCATAGGACCTGCTCTGCGCCGGGTTCGCCGTGGCGTAGGGCGTGTCGACGGCGACCGCCGACGCCTCCGGTTTGAATTTGAATCCTGGCTGGATGGTGCCGTACACCTCCGTCCAGAATTCCAATTTTCTCCGGGTCGTGTATCACCGTCGACGGGGCAACGAGCGCCGGGTGAGGCCTCGGCGCCCGAGGAGGGAAGGACCGATGACGGCGAAGCGGGTGGCGCTGGTGACGGGCGCGAGCACGGGGATCGGCCGGAGCGTGGCGGAGACGCTCGCGAGGAACGGGTATGTGGCCTTCGCGGGCATGCGCGATCCCAACGGCAGGAACCGAGCGGCGCGCGACGAGGTGGCCGGCCTGGCGACCGCGGGGATCCCCATCGAGGCGGTCGCGCTCGACGTGACGGACGACGCCTCCGTGGCCGCGGCGGTCGCGACGGTGGTGGAGAAGACGGGGAAGATCGATGTGCTCCTGAACAACGCGGGCGGCTGCCTGATGGGGCTGACCGAGTGCGGCAGCGTCGATCTGCTGCAACGGCTCCTCGATACCCACGTCCTCGGGACGCAGCGCGTCTGTCGCGCCGTGCTGCCGCACATGCGCCGGCGGAAGACCGGGGTGCTCGCCTTCACGTCCAGCCTCGCCGGGCGCGTCGTCATACCGACCACGGTGCTCTACTGCGCGGCCAAGGCTGCGATGGAGATGATGGCCGAGGGCTACAAGCGCGAGCTCGCGTCCTTCGGGATCGACGTCGTGATCCTGGAGCCGGGAATGGTCCAGACGAAGATCTTCGACAACATGTGGCTGGACGACGACACGGCGCGCGCCGCCGAGTACGGGGCGCTCGGCGGCGTGGCGCGCGCCACGCTCGAGATGGTCAAGACCATGAAGGGACCATCCCCGGAAGAGCTCGCGGACGTGCTGCTCAGGCTGCTGGAGATGCCGCACGGGCAGCGGCCGCTGCGCACGACGTTCGGCGCGGACGCGGCGCTGGTCGACCCGGTGAACGTCGCCGCCGATGAGGCCACGCGGGCGCTGCACGCCCTGTACGGGGCCGGGGGATAGACGATGTGCAGCCGTTCGAGGCGCGCACCACCGAGGCCGACGCGGCGGAGGCGTTCGCGGCGGTGACCAAGCTCGACGCGAGACAGGCGAGCCTGGGCAGCGCCAGCGGCGCAGTCAACCTGGCGCTACCTGCGCCTGCAGGCCGTCGCGATAGCGCTTGACTCTGCCTGTGCTCGGCCGGGGGCGGTCTACCCCGGCCTGTCCGACTAGAGCGACTTCAGGTATTCCACGAGGTCACGCTTCTGGCTGGAGTCGAGCCTCAGATCGAAGCGCTCGTTATAGCTGCGCACGACGTCCAGCAGCGTCTCGAAGCGGCCATCGTGGTAGAAGCGACCCTTGTTCTTCGGCTTCATGAACAGCCCTAGCTCTCGGACGAAGAGGGCGGCCAGGTTCATCGTCTTGTACGAGTTGCCGGGCGCGCGGTTCGCCTGGAAGGCGTCAATTCCCATCTCGTCGGGTGTGTGCAGGTTCCAGCCAGCGTCGGTCCAGAGCGGCTTGTTGTGGCAGTCGGTGCACTTCGCGTCGCCGGTGAACAGCTTCGCGCCGCGCTCGGCGGCCTCCCTGTCGAAATCGAGCCCGGGCTCCGGCTTCGGCGCCGGGAGCGCGAGTTGATAGAAGTGCAGCGCCGGGAGCTTCGACGTGACGAGATCTTTCTTCGGATCCACGATCACATTCCAGATCCCGGTGGCCGCGGCGTTCGGGTACTTGTCTTTATCGTTGAGCCTGGGATCGAAGAAATTACCCTTCCCATGGAGCTGGGTCACGGCGACGTACGCGTTCCAATAGGGCACCGAGCCCCAGTTGCCCGTCCAGGTGTGCTCGTTGACTCCGCCCACATCGAACGCGTTGGGGAGCAAGGTCGCGGCGGTCTTTCCGTCAGGCCGGAACGCCTTCCCGTCGAGGAGCAACTGGGCGTCGTACTTGCCCGGCCCCCAGCTGCGCAGAACTCTCCTCACGCCTTCCTCGTTGATGCCCTCGGGCACCTTCGGCAGCAGGTCGACGATCGGCTGGACCGTCGGGGCCGTAGCGATGATGGCGCCGACGTCCAGGTCCCGGTTGGCCCAGCCGTCGAGGCGCGTGCCGATGCCTGGACGCACGGAGTCGTTGACCGTGGAATGACAGAGCGCGCACTGGAGCCCGATAGAGATCAGGTTGCCGCTGTCGTCGAAGAAGCCCGTCACCCCGAGGATCGCATCGAGCTGCAAGAGGCTCAGCGTGACGGCGGGATCGTCGAGGTTGACCTGGCCGCGCGCGATCTTTTCTCGGAGCCGCGACGGGAGCGCGTCCGCGTCCACCTTCAGCCCGAGCCCCAGCGCCTGAGCCGGCGTCACGTTGGCGATGCTCTGGTGCAACCGGAGCTCGCCGCCCCAGAACTCCTCGTCGCCGAAGGTGTCGAATCGGAAGATCTCCTGTCCCCGCTGGAGCAAGTTGCGCGTATTTCGTTCTATGGTGGCGTCGAAGTTGCTGAATCGCGCACGGCGGGGCAGTTCGTCCTCGGCGGAGGCGACGTGCTCTGCCCCCTCGCCCCGATCGGCTGAGTTGCAGGCGAGCGCGGCCACGCCGAGCGGGACCGTCGCTCCAACGAGCACCAAGAGCGTGGTGAGATGTGTCGTCATGGTAAGACCTTTCGGTGTCTTCGCGTCATACTGCGAATCCAAAAGTGGTTTGTATGCCTTCGTGGGCAAGTAAGAGAGTCCATGAACGTTTCGTCGGGTGAGCTGCTCGTGTGCGGGTCGTGAGCCGGCGACAGGCGTCGAGGGCAAAGGTCTCGTGGCGTTTGTGGGTGTTGTTTCCCGTTCGTGCCAACTGGGGATTCGATGAAAATGGGAGATGATGGATCGAGCTTCAGGCGATGGACGTCTTGCGCCCTGCACACAAGGGGCTGCATTCGGCTTGGTATCGGCAGCCTGGGTGCGGTCACGCCCCCGTTGTCGCTTGCCGTCCTGATGAGGTGCCCGGTCGGCCGGGGCTCACGGAGAGGCGCCAGTCGGAACGAGCGAGCTAGCGCTGCTCTGCGCTCCCCGGCCGCCCCCCGGGCCTTGCTGCGGCTCCTTGGCCCGCGAGGTCCTGCGGCGTGGGCAGGTGCTCGAGCGTCACCCAGGTCTCGCTGCCCGCCGCGCGTATCGCCCCGCGGTACAGGTGGTAATCCACGGCCTCGAACGTGGCCGTTACGGCCTCGGCCGCGGCGCCCGGCTCCGGGGCGAACGCGCCCTCGAACCGGAAGCTGCGGTGATCGATCGGGGTCAGCGCCCCCTCGATGCGCCGCGGCTCCTCGAGGCTCGCGAGCCGCCGCCCGCCGTCGCCAGGATCCGTGATCCGGCACGGGAGCCGCGGCTCCTCGCGCTCACCGTGGTGGAGCCGGCCGAAGAACTCGCCGGGCCGCGCCTGGAAGGGAAGTCGCTCTGCCGTGCTGATCCCCGGCGAGTCCATGAGCGGCGCCGCGGGGGGCCGGGTCGGGGCGCAGCCCACGAGACCGACGACCGCGAGCCTGGCGAAGGATCAGAGAAAAGCGAATTCCGTACGCTCTCGCGGCATCCCGGCTATCGTAGGCGACGCTCGGCCGATGTCGATCCCACACGACCGCAAGCGAACGCGCCACGGTCCCTTCGCGTTGGCGCTCCTTCTGCGCGGCCTGCCCGTCCTTCTCCTCGCGGGGTGCGCCGCGATCCCGGCGAGTGCGGGGACGGCCCTCACGGGGGCTCGCCGTTCATGACCTCGCTGCTCGTCGACGGCCTGATGGACGCATGGCTGCTCCTCCGCGACCCGCGTATCCCCGAGATCGTGGTCAGGGCCGCGGCGTGATACCGCGACCACGCGAGCGGCGGTCGCCCGCCGCGGAGTCGGGTCATCCCGGAGCCATCGGAGCCCTCCATGTTGAACCTCCTTCTACGACTTTCCCCGCTGCGCCCCGCCGTCCGCCTCGAGACCGTCGAGCGGCGCGACTTCACCGAGCCGCGCCTGCGCGAGCTCCACGCCCTCTCGAACGCGCTCATGGCCGAGGACTTCGGGCACTTCTGCGTGCACGCGAGGACCAACGATGTCGTGCACGTCTTCCGCCGCGCCGACACCGGGGCGATCGTCGGCTTCCAGTTCTGGAAGACCGCGCCGCTCACCTTGCCCCGCAGCCGGGCCATCGTCGGCGGGAAGCTCAGGATCTCGCCGGACTTCCGGACCCGCGGGCTGCACCTCGTCTCCGGCCTCCTGTTCTTGCTCGAGACGAAGCGCCGCGCGCCGCGGACCCGCCTCTACCGGCTCTCGATCGCCAGCCTCT
Organism: Sorangium sp. So ce302; assembly: GCF_051530145.1. GTDB lineage: Bacteria > Myxococcota_A > Polyangia > Polyangiales > Polyangiaceae > Sorangium > Sorangium cellulosum_B. The sequence continues at coordinate 3,793,305 of NZ_CP150326.1, forward strand.
TCGGGTTCGTCTCCATCACCGAGGCGCTCGCGCGCTACGATCTCTTCGATCCGAAGCGCCGGGGCGCCGCGGAGGACGAGGCGGTGCGGGAGGCGTTCTTCAGGCTCGCCAGGGAGAGCAACTACCACGTCGACGACGAGACTGGCCTCTTCCGCGTCAACATCTTCATGACCGAGGAGACGGTGAGCCGGTATCCGCCGCGCTACTTCGAGCGCCCGGCCGCGCGGCGCTACGCCGCGGCCAACCCCGGCTTCCGCACGAACGGCTGCTACGCCGGCTTCTGGTTCCGCTTCACCAGCGATAACCTCCTCGCCATGACCCGCGCCGTCATGCGGAGGCTCTTCCGCCGGGGCGCCCCCGTGGATCCGCCCGGCCCTATCGGGCGTCCGCAGCCAGGCTCGTCAGAATCTCCTCCATCTGATTCACGATGAGGCTCACGCGCCCCTCCGCTTCGAATTCCTGGAAGCGAGCGCCCCTCAGGATCTTGGCCGCCCGCCTCGAAGGGCGGCGGCGTGCCAGAGCGCTCCCCATCAGCGCCGTATGCGAGATCGGCCATCCGGTGAGAAAATCCCCGGAGCCTCCTCCGATCCGCCACATCTCGCGCGCAGCCCGGCCACGGCGCCGCGCCACGCTCCGTCCCATGACCGACCTCTCCTCCACCGCCGGCGTCGTGGTTCGCCCTGCGGCGGCGGGCCGCCTGCGCCGGCTCGGCGCCGCCGCGCTGTCGCTGCTGGTCGCCACGGCCGTATGGCTCCCGTGCCTCCACCTCTTCTTCCGGAGCGAGCCGGGCGAGCACCGCGCCTCGGGCGCGCTCTCGCCGCGTGGCCAGGCGCTGCTCGCGCATCAGCTCTCGCTCTGGGAGGAGGACAGCGCCGCGCAGGACGCGGCGCTCGCGCGGATGCGGGCCGCGAACGCCGAGTGGGACTTCATGGGACGGACCTTCCTCGTCCTCGGCCTGGCCAACGCCGCGCTGCGGGATCCGGGCGCCCAGGCGCGCCACCTCGCCGTCATCGACCGGATCGTCGACGAGACCCTCGCGATCGAGCGCGAGCGGGGGATGCTGCACTTCATGATGCCATACGCCACGCGGCGGCCGTTCGTGCAGCAGCCTGGGCGCAGCCTCTTCGTGGACGGCGAGATCGCGCTCATGCTGGGGGCGCGCGCCCTGGTCGCGCGCCGCGCCGATCACGAGGCCGAGCTCGACGCGCGCGTCGCCGAGATGCGGTCCCGCATGGAACGGAGCCCCGTGCTGTCGGCCGAGAGCTACCCCGACGAGTGCTGGACCTTCTGCAACACGCTCGCCCTCTCCGCGATGCGCATGGCCGACGCGCTGCACGGCGAGCGCCGCGGCCTCGATCTCGGCCGCCGCTGGCTCGCGGCGGCGCGCGCCCGGCTCCTGGACCCGAAGACGGGGCTGCTCGTGTCGAGCTACACCCACGACGGCAGGATCCTGGACGGCCCGGAGGGGTCGTCCCTCTGGCTGGTCGCGCACGCGCTGCTCCTGATCGACCCTGATTTCGCGCGCGATCAGTACGCGCGGGCGCGCCGCGAGCTCGGGGCGGAGCTCCTCGGCTTCGGCTGGGCGCGCGAGTGGCCCCGCTCGTGGGCTGGCCCGGAGGACGTGGACTCGGGTCCGATCGTGCCGCTCGTCGGGGCGAGCGCCGGATCGAGCGGCCTCGCGCTGCTCGGCGCCGCGGCCTTCGGCGACGCGCCGTGCCTCGGGGGGCTGCTCACCTCGCTCGACCTCGCGGCGTTCCCGATCCGCGAGGGCGACCGGCTGCGGTACGCCGCAAGCAACCAGGTCGGCGACGCGGCGCTGCTCTACGCGCTGAGCTTCGGCCCGCTCTGGGAACGGATCGCCGGCGCGGGAGGTGCCCCGTGAGCCGACAGCTGGCCCTCGGCGCCGCGATGCTCATCGCGGCCTTCGCTGCCTGCCACATGCTCGGCCTGCGCGAGCATGTGTCGGTGCTGAGCGGCACGCCCCCGCCCGCCGGTGGGGGCGATCCGTTGCTCGGCGTCGCCTACGCGCTGGCGTGGTTCGGCGGCGTGATCTTCGCGCCGATCCTCGCGATCGCGGCGGGCGTGCTCGCTGTCGTCGACCGGCTCCGGTCACGGTGACCCGCGCCCCCTCGGACGGCTCGCCGCCGCGCTGAGCGGCAGCCTGCGCCGCCTCGGCGGGCTCGCGCAGGGCGCCCTCGCGCCGCGCGCTCGCTCCGCGCGCCTCGGCGATGGGCGAGCTGCTCTGCCCGCAGCACGGCGCCAGCAGGCTGCTGCCTGCGAAGCAGACACGCCGCCCGGCGTGCCGGCGCGCGCGGCACCGCCAGCAGCGCCCGGCGGGCGCCGGCGCGCGCCATCCCCTCTGCGAACACGGGGCAAGCACCGGGTGGAATGAAACGTGCTCTGGCGCGGCTCCCTCGGCGCGAGAAGACACACGACCTCGTGTCTGCCGATGGAAGGAGCTGATCGTGGATCTCGAACTCACCGGCAAGCGGGCCATCGTCACCGGCGGCAGCCGCGGTATCGGCAAGGCGATCGCGCGGGAGCTCGCGCGGGAAGGCGCCGACGTCGTGATCGCCGCGCGCGGCAAGGACAAGCTGGAGGCGACCGCCGCGGAGCTCTCGGCGGAGACGGGCCGCCGCGTCGTCCCGCTGGTGGTCGACACCGGCAACGAGACCTCGGTCAACGCGCTCGTCGAGCGCGCCCTCGCCGCGCTGGGCGGAGTGGATATCCTCGTCAACAACGCGGCCGTGCCGGGCGGGATCTCGACCGCGACGCGCCTCGACCAGATCGTCGACGCGCAGGTGATCGAGGACATCAACATCAAGGTCGTGGGCTACCTGCGGACCGCGCGCGCCGTCGCCCCGCACCTCATCGCGAACGGCTGGGGCCGCATCATCAACATCGGCGGGCTCGCCGTGCGCAAGGCCGGCCGCCCGGTCGCCACCCTGCGCAACGTCGGCGTGGCGGCGATCACGAAGAACCTCGCGGACGAGCTCGGCCCGAAGGGGATCAACGTCACGGTCGTGCACCCCGGCGCGACCCGCACCGAGCGCGTCCGGCCCGAGCCGGAGAAGGATATCGCCGCCTCGGTGAGCATCGGCCGGATCGTCGACGCCCGCGAGGTCGCGTGGGTCGTCGCGTTCCTCGCCTCGCCGAGGAGCGTCGCGATCAATGGCGACGCCGTCGTTGCCGGCGGCGGAAGCGTCGGGCCGATCTATTATTGAGCCCCGAACCGACGGGCCCGCGCTCCATGCGGGAGCGGGAGGCGACCGCGCCAGCGCGACGCCACGAGCAACCTAGCCAAAGCACCAACGGAAGATCATGAGCATCCCGACGACCCGACTCGGCCGTACCGGCCTCACCGTTTCTCGCCTGTGCCTGGGCACGATGACGTTCGGTTTCCAGACGGACGAGGAGACCTCCCGCGCCATCCTCGACAAGGCCGCTGGCGCCGGCGTCAACTTCCTCGATACGGCCGACGTGTATCCGCTAGGCGGCGGTTTGGAGGCCGCCGGGCGCACCGAGGAGATCGTCGGCCGCTGGCTCAAGGGCAAGCGAGACCGCTTCATCCTCGCCACCAAGTGCGTCGGCCGCGTCGGCCCGAACCCGTGGGATCAGGGCGCCTCCCGCAAGCACATCCTGGACGCGATCGACGCCTCCCTGCGCCGGCTCGGCACCGATTACGTGGATCTCTATCAGCTCCACTCCGACGATCGTGACACGCCGATCGACGAGACGCTGGAGGCGCTCGACATCGTCGTTCGCTCGGGCAAGGCGCGGTACATCGGTGTGTCCAACTACCTGGCATATCGCCTGGCGCGCGCGCTCGGCCGCGCCGACGTGCGCGGGCTCGCGCGGTTCGTGTCCGTGCAACCGCGTTATGCGCTGCTGTTCCGGGAGATCGAGCGCGAGCTGCTCCCGCTCGCGCAGGAGGAGGGCCTCGGCGTCATCCCGTACAACCCGCTCGCCGGCGGGTTCCTCACGGGCAAGCACCGCCGCGGCGAGCCCACGCCGGGCACCCGCTTCACGCTCGGCGCGGCGGCGTCCAACTACCAGCAGCGCTACTGGAACGAGCGCGCGTTCGCGACCGTCGAGAAGCTCGCGAGCATCGTCGCCGAAGCAGGCCAGTCGCTCACGACCGTCGCCGTGGCGTGGGTGCTCGCCAACCCGGCCGTCACGTCGGCCATCATCGGCGCCAGCCGGCCAGACCAGCTGGACGCGACGCTCTCCGCGGCCGAGCTCTCGCTCGATCCGCAGCTCAAGGCCCGGCTCGACGACGCGACCGCGGAGTTCCGCCGCGGCGACGCGCCGCGCTGAGCCCGCGCCGGAAGCCCCCTCGGTACGAGAGCGGACCGCCTCAACCCCCGAGCGGCGTGTCGAGCGCCTGCCGGCGCGACAGCGTCCTGAGCTTGCTCAGGGCATTCTCCTCGATCTGCCGGACCCGCTCCCGGCTCACCGAGAACATGCCCTCGATCTCGGCGAGCGTGTGCGTCTGCTCGCCGTAGCCCGAGCAGCCGCGCGAGCCGCCCGGCTCCGGCCGCCCTGGCTATGCGTAGTGGCGCCCCGCGCCCTCGGTCGACAGCGGCAGCTCGACGCAGAAGGTCGAGCCCAGGCCGACCTCGCTCGACAGGCTAATTCGTCCGCCGTGCGCCTCGACGATGGTGCGCGTGATATAGAGGCCGAGCCCGAGCCCCCCATAATGCCGCGACGAGACGCCGCGGCGAAATCGCTCGAACAGCTGCGTCCGCACCTCGGCCGGTATCCCGATCCCGTGGTCCGTCACCGAGAGCCGTGCGACCCCACCTTCCGCGGTGATGGTGATCTCGATCGGCGCGCGTTCCCCGAACTTGATGGCATTGGTCAGGAGGTTGGTCACGACCTGTTCCAGCAGGTACCGGTCCCACCAGCCTGTGACCGGCTGCTCCGCGCGCACAGCGAGCGTGCTGCCCGACTGCGCGAACTGGTCGCCAAGGTGGGTGACGATCTCGGCGACCAGCTCGCGCAGATCGACGGGCGCCCGGTTCAGCTCGAGCCTCCCCGCCTGGATCCGGGAGACGTCGAGGAGCATGTCGATGAGGTGGGCGAGGCGTTTGATCTGGCGGCCGGAGAGGGCGACCGCCGATCGCACGCGCTCGCCGTTCATGCCCCGCGAGAGCCTTTGCCCCAGCGATTGAATAGAGAGCTGCAGGGTGGTGACCGGGGTGCGGAGCTCGTGCGAGGCGATGAGGAGGAACTCGTCCCGCAGGCGGATGGCCTCCTCCGCCGCCGCGCGCGCGCGCCGCTCGTCCAGGAGGAGCCGATCGCGTTGCTGTTCGGCGCGCACGCGCGCGGTGATGTCGCGGAAGCTCCAGACCCGCCCGGCCACGCGCCCTCCGAGGCGCTGGGGCTGCGTATAACACTCGAAGACCCGCCCGTTCCGAAGCGGGAACGTATCGAAGGCGCTCGCCTCGGGATCGGCATACAGGTCACGGACGCTTTGCAGGAATACCTCGGGCTCGCGGAGCTTGCCGCCGGCGAACGCGAGGAACACATCGGCCGATCCGCTGGCGAGGACATCGGTGGGAATGCGCCACATCTGCGCGAGCCTGTGGTTATGACGCACGATGCGCTTCGCGCCGTCGACGACCAGGATGCCGTCCGCCGTCGATTCGATCGTAGCCTCGAGGAGCGAGTAGGAATGGCGCAGCACGTCCTCGGCGTGCTTGCGGGAGGTGATGTCGGTCGCGATACCGCAAATGCCCTCAGGTGTTTCAGCGGGGCCGCGGAGCGGGAACCTGAGGGAAATGTACGTGCGCACGCCGTCGCTCTGGGGGGCCAGCTCGTCGAGCTCGATGGCCCGATTCTGCTGCAGGACGAGCAAATCGTTGGCGCGATACTCATCGGCCTGCTCGCGTGGGAAGACGTCGTGGTCGGTCTTGCCGATGACCTGCTCGCGGCGCGTCTGGAAGAGCTCTTCGAACCCGCGGTTGACGAGCATGTAGCGACCCTCGATGTCCTTGGCGAAGACGACGGCGGTCGTGTTGTCGACGATGGCCTGAAGCAGATGCTGGCTCTCGCGGAGAGCGGCGTTCGAGCTGGCCAGTTCGGCCGTGCGATCTCGCACCCGTTGTTCCAGCTCTTGATGGGTACGCTGCAACTCCGCGTTCTTTTCTTCGAGCTCCTTTTGCGCCTCGCGCAAGCTGAGGTGCGTCGTGACCCGCGCGATCACCTCTCCAATCTCGAATGGCTTGGCGATGTAATCGACGCCCCCCGCCTTGAACCCCTCGAGCTTGTCAGCCGCATCGGTAAGACAGGTCATGAAGATCACCGGGATGTCTCGGGTGCTTTCAGCCGCTTTCAGGCGCCGGCACGTCTCGAAACCGTCGATGTCCGGCATCACCACGTCCAGCAGGATCAGGTCGGGTTGCATGAGGCGGGCCCGCTCCAAAGCCTCTTCACCGTCCTCAGCGATGAGCACCTCATGACCCACCGATTCCAGATTATCCACCAGCACGTTGAGATTGGCTGGCATGTCATCCACGATCAGGATAGTGCGGGTGCGAGCACCGGACGCTGTGGCGCTGCTCATGGTCGCTGGTCGCCCCCGATGCGCCGCGGCTCCAGCCCCAGCCTCGCCTTCGGCTCCACCCCCTGCAGGTGCTCCTCGACCAGGCTACGGATCGCCTTGGACTGGCAGCCCTGCACCAGGCGATGCAGGCGGTCGGCGAAGGGGCGGTAGCGTTCGTCGAGGGTGGTCAGGTAGGCCGCCCGCTTTTGGATGTCGCGCATGTTGCCCTTCAGGGCCAGGGCATGCAGGACTTCCATCTCCTCTCGGGGCGGCGCCAGGAGCTCCGCGCCCTCCCCGTCCCCGGCTCGCTCCTCGGCCGGTCTGCCATAGACCCAGGTGAGCCCGAGCTGGGCGCCGATGATCCGCAGCAGGCTCTCCCGGTCGATCGGCTTGGCGAGGAAGGCGTCGGCACCGGCGGCAATGCTCTCAGCCTGGTCTTCCTCGTTGGCGCTCGCGGAGACGACGATGAACGGCAGCCGCGCGAGCCCCCGAGCCTGGCGATTGCGACGAATGCACTGCATGGCTTCCAGCCCGCCGATCACCGGCATGACCAGATCCATCACCGCCAGATCCAGCGACGCCGCCATCTCCTGCTCGATGGCCTCCTGGCCATTGGCCGCCTCGCAGACCTCGAAGCCCAGGCCGCTCAGCAGGTCCAGAAGCACCGCCCGATTGCTCACCACGTCCTCGGCAACCAGCACCTTCCGGCGCGGCCCCTCGTAGCCGATGGCGTCCCGCTCGGAGGGCCGGAGGGGTGCTGCGATCTCGGCCACTGGCAGGGTCACCTCGAACCAGAAGCGGCTGCCTTCGCCGGGCCGGCTTTGCACGTGAATCTCGCTGCCCATGAGGTGCACCAGCTGGCGGCTTATCATCAGCCCAAGGCCGGTCCCGGCGCGGCGCCGCACATCCCCCACCCGTTCGAAGGGCTGGAAGAGCTTGGCCAGCTGCTCCGGCGTCATTCCGACCCCGGTATCCTCCACCTCGAAGCGCAGCCGCGCCGTGGCCCCGTCCTGGGCCAGGCCCTGCACCCCGAAGCGCACCCGCCCCCGGTCGGTGAATTTCACCGCATTGCCCAGCAGGTTGAGCAGCACCTGGCGCAGGCGCTTCTCGTCGGCCAGCACCGCCTGGGGCAGGTGGGGCGTGACCTCGAAGACGAAGTAAAGGCTCTTCTGCTCCGCCCTGACGCGGATGATGGCGGCGACGACCGTGACGAAGGTCGAGAGATGGATCGGTTCGGGGCAGAGATCGAGCTTGCCCGCCTCGATCTTGGCCAGGTCCAGGAGGTCGTTGATGAGGGTCAAGAGGTGCTGGCCGCTCTGCTGGATGGTATTCAGCCCCGTCGCCTCGCGGCCTTCGAGCCCCCGGGAGCGCTTGAGGATCTGGGCATAGCCGAGGATGGCGTTCAGTGGCGTGCGCAGCTCGTGGCTCACGTTCCTCAGGAACTCGGTCTTCGCACGGCTCTCGGCTTCGGCCGTCTTGCGGGCTTGGCGCTCCGCTTCAGCCTGCTTGCGCTCGGTGATGTCGGTGGAAATGCCGCAGACGGCATAGGGCTGCCCCGCCGCGTTGCACAGGGGGTACTTGAGAGAGATGTAGGTGTGCAGCCCATCGCTCTGGGGAGCCTCTTCCTCGGCCTGCAGCGCCGTTCTGGTGGCCAGCACCTCGTCGTCGACGGCGCGGAAGGCATCGGCCCGCTCCCTGGGGAAGACATCGTAGTCGGTCCGGCCGACGATCGCTTGCTCACCGATGTGGAACAGCTCGGCGTAGCGCCGGTTGATCATCAGGTAACGACCCTCGAGATCCTTGAGGTAGATGACCGCTGTCGAGTTGTCGACGATCGACTGCAGCAGCTCTTTGCTGTCCCGCACGGCCTGCTCCGCTCGCCGACGTTCGCTGTTCTCCTGGAGCAGGTCGGCGTAGAGCGTGGCGTTGGCGATCGATATGGCGGCCTGGGCCGAGAGCAGCTCCAGCACCGAAAGCCGGTCCGGGGTGAAGGCGCCGGCGACGAGGTCGTTTTCCAGGTAGAGCAGCCCCACGAGCTCCGCCTGCCGCAGGATGGGCAGGCAGAGGGCGGATCTGGGGTACGGATAGAGGTCGTCGCTGGCGATGATGGGATTCCGTGCCGTCCCGTCGTCCAGGATCACCTTCTCCCGGCTGCGCCGGACGTAGTTGAGGAGGGACGCCGGCAGATCCGAAGGGGAGGCTTCGGGCTCGTGGGGAATACGCACCTCGATCTGGGCCCCCTCCGCCCGCGCCTCGGCAGCCAAGAACAGGGTCTCGGCGCGGGCGAGGAGCAGGCAGCCCCGCCTCGCCCCGGCGTTCTTGACCAGGATGCGCATGAGCGCGTCGAGCAGGCGGTCGAGGACGATCTCGCCCGAGATGGCCTGGGAGGCCTCGAGCACCGAGCCGAGGTCGAGCGCGGTGCGGGCGGGCGCGGCCGCCTCCGGGCCCGTCGCGCCGCGGAGGATCTCGCTGGGGACGAGGTCGGGGTACGCGCGCTCGAGGCGCCGCATCGCCTCGGTCGCGCCCCATCGGCCGTAGGCGCTGTGCGCCTCCGTCAGGTAGGTGCGGGCGATGGTGGTCTTGCCGAGCGCGCGGAAGGAAAGGCCGGCGAGCTCGTTGGCGAGCGCCTCGTCGTGGAGGTAGCCGCCGCGCTGCGCGAGGGCGATCGCCTCGTCGTAGCGAACCCACGCCGCGCGCGCGTCGCCGCGGATGCGCTCGAGCTCGGCGCCGAGCAGGGCGCTGCGGTGCGCCATGTTCTCCGGGCAGAGGTCCGCCCAGCGCGAGAGTTTTTCAGCAAAGAGCTCCGCGCGGGCGAGGAAGAGCGCGCGCTCGTCCGGGGAGACCACGTCCGCCGCCTGCGTGAGCGCGACGCCGGCGTAGAAATGGCACGCGGGGATGCCGAGCCAGCCCGCCACGGTCGGGATCTCGATCTCCAGCGAGAGCGCGATGCGCGCCGCTTCCTCAAACGCGCCCTGGAAGACGCCGAGGATCACGATGTACGTCTGGGCGGAGGGAGGCGAGAGCACGTTGCCCATCCGGCGGGCCTCCTCGATCACCTCGTCGATGTCGATCCACGCGCCCTTGAGCTTGGCCGGGTGCGCGGTCTCGACCGAGAGCTGGTGTGCCATCTGTACGACCGCGTCGACCATCCAGGTGATGGCGTTGCCCCTGTCGAGTTTGCATATCGGCTGGTAGCTCTGCGCCTCGGCGAGGAGGTCGGAGAGCGGGAGGCCGCGCAGGAGGCTGTTCATCATGGCGTTGACCGTGGTGTAGAACGCCCAGATGTACTGGCCCGTCTCGAGCCCGACGTGCATCCCCGCGAGCAGCGACTTCTGGCAGGCGGGGTAACCCTCCCTCCAGTGCTGCACGTAGGAGCCCCACATGTTGCGGAGTATCGCTTCGGACTTCTTGTCCGGGTAGCGCTCCGAAAGGTTGATGGCGGCGCGGCCGAAGTGGTAGCCGAGCTCGATGTCGCCGCGGCCGCAGAGGAACGTCCCGAAGTTGATGCAGCCGAAGATCGCGTGCTTCGATAGCCCGTGGCGGAGCGTGTTCTCGACGAGCTTCGCGACCGTGATGCCGAGGTTGTTGGGGCTCAAGAACCCGCAGGGGAGGAAGAGCTCCTCGAGCACATCCTGCATGGCGCGGATCTCCGGGTCCGCGAGCGGCGGCAGGTCTGACAGCGCTTCGAGCGTCTTTTCCCGGACGAGCGCCATCGTCGCCCGGATTTGGGCGTCGACCATGGCTTCGTCGGGGAACAGGGGCAGGTCGAGCCCGAACGGGCGCAGGGCCGCGAGTCCCTCCGCGAGCGCAGCGGGCAGATCATTCTTGAGCACCTGCACGTTCATCTTGAGCCGCAACACCTCAGTGCGATCGAGCCGGCTCGCGGCCCGCTCCAGGCAGTCGGAGAGGACCGCGAGGGCGTCGTCGTGCTGGCCCGAGAGCGAGAGCATGAGGCCCGTCTTCATCGCGTACTCGAGGCGAAGCGGGTACTGCGACGTCCAGGCGTCCTCCGGAAAGCGCAGGAGGCCGAGCTTCAGGTAGCGCAGGGCGGCGCCGAAGGCGGCCGAGTCCTCGGCGCGGCAGGCGGCGTCGAGGCTCATGCGGGCGAGGGAAAGGCGCTCCGCGGGGTCCGACACGAGGTCGCCCGCGCTGTTCAGGTGGCCGACGACGTCGAAGAGGCTCTGGCTCTCGGAGAGGTCCAGCTTGCCTGCGAGCAGCCGGCCGATGCGGAGGTGAAAAGCGGGCCGGTCCGCCTCCGGGATCATGGCGTAGGCGCCCTCCTGGACCTTGTCATGGGCGAAGCGGTAGCCCTCGCGCCCGGCGAGCACGAGCCCCTCGCCGACGGCGGGATCGAGGCGGCCGTACGCCTCTTCCGGCGAGCACTCGCTCACCGTGGCGAGCATGTCGAGCTCGAACCGGTTGCCGATCGCCGCGGCGAGCTTGAGCGCCTCCACGGTCGAAGGCGGCAGGCGCGCGATGGTGCGCACCATGAGGTCGACGACATTTTCCGTGTACGCGAGCGCGTCGATCCTGGCGAGGTCCCAGCGCCAGCCTGACCCGGCTGCGAACGTGAGCACGCCGTGGTCGTGCAGCGACCGGACGAACTGCTTGACGAAGAACGGGTTGCCGCCGGTCTTCTTCTGCACCGCATCGACGAGCGGCCCGCAGTCGTCGCGCTTGAGGCTGTCCGAGAGCATCTGGAGCAGGTGCGGGCGCGCGAGCGGGGCGAGGACGATGTCGCGCACGACGAGCCCGGCGTGCTTGAGCTCCTCGATGGCCCGGACGAACGGGTGCCCGGGCGACACCTCGTTGTCGCGGTAGGCGCCGCAGAAGAAGAGCGCCTCGAGCGAGTCGTCGGCGACGAGCGTGCGGAGCAGCCCCAGGCTCGCGGGGTCGATCCACTGCAGATCGTCGAGGAACAGGATGAGCGGGTGCGCACCGCGCGCGAACACCGAGACGAACAGCAAGAAGCACCGGTTCAGGTGCTTCTGCGCCTCGAGCGGGCCGAGCGCCGGCACGGGCGGCTGCGCGCCGATCACATGGCAGAGCGAGGGGATGACGTCGCAGACGACCTGCGCGTTCGGCCCGAGCGCCTCGAGGATCGCGCGCCGCCAGCGTTGGATGCGCGCCTCGCTCTCGGTGAGGATCTGCCGCACCAGGCCATCGAACGCCTGGATCACCGCGCTGTAGGGCGTGTTGCGGTTGTACTGGTCGTACTTGCCGCTCGTGAAATAGCCCTTCTGCCGCGCGAGCGGCTTCAAGATCTCCTGCACGAGCGAGGTCTTGCCGATGCCCGAGTAGCCGGAGACGAGGACGATTTCGCGGTTGCCCTCGAGTGCGCGCTCGAACGCGGCGGCGAGCGCCTCGATGTCCTGCTCGCGGCCGTAGAGCTTCTGGTGGATCCGGAACAGGTCCTGGCGATCGCGCTGGCCCGCGACGAAGGGCTCGATAGTCCCCGTGCCGCGCAGGGCCTCGCGGCAGCGGTCGAGGTCGGCGAGCAGGCCCTCGGCGCTCTGGTAACGGTCCTCGGCGCTCTTCGCGAGCAGCTTGAGCACGATGCTGGAGATGGCCTCGGGGATCGACGGGTCGACGCGGGACGGCGGCGCGGGAGCGAGGGCGAGGTGCGCGTGGATGAGCTCCATCGGGTCCAGGGCCTCGAAGGGGCGCTGACCCGTGAGCATCTGGTAAAGGATGACGCCGAGCGCGTAGAGGTCCGTCCGGTGGTCGACGCCGCGGTTCATGCGGCCTGTCTGCTCGGGGGAGACATAGGGCAGCACGTCGGCGATCACCGCCGGCGCGTAGAGCCGTTCGTGCGCGCGGGTGATCTCGGCGTCGACGCCGAAGCTCGTGATCTTGACCTCGCCGCACGCGCCGACGAGCACGTTGTGCGGGCGCAGATCGCGGTGGATGAGCCCCGCCGCGTGCACCGCGGCGAGGCCTTCGGCGAGCGCGGCCGCGAGATCGAGCGCCTCGCAGATCGGCATTCTGCACGACGGGCGCGCGGCGAGGATCCGCGCGAGATCGCGGCCCGGGAAGTCCTCGAGAACGACAATCAGGGCGCCGGTGAGCTCCTCGACGCCACGCAGCGCGACGAGGCGGGGTGAGGCGAGCTGCGCGATGCGCTCGCACTGGTGCTTGAAGCGCGCGACCTCGGCGCGAGTCGCTCTTTCCGCGCGCAGGACCTTCAGCAAGACCGGGACGTCCTCGCCCTCGCGGCATGCGCGGATTAGGCTGAAATCGGCGGTCTCCTCGATCTTCTCGCGGAGGGCATAGCCTGTCCCGACGATCATCGACACCCCTGCTCGCTCGCCAGTGAAAGGCAGCTCACACGACCAAGTATATGCGCGAGGGGAGACTTGGCACAGGGATTGGGCCGCACCACCGGGGCTTGGCGCTGCCGACGCCCCCCGCCCGCTCGCGCGCCGCGACAGGAGCTTTCATCGAGCTCAAGCTCCCACTCGGTTCCCTGGTGGACTGTTCGATAAGGGTTTTAACATAATCACGAGGCATGCCGCTCAACCCAGCGGTGCATCTTCTGCCGCGTCCAGGAGTATCTGAACGGGTGAGCGTAGATCTGTCGTACTCCCGCCAACTCGCGTCCAGGTGGTTAACGAACTGCTGGCGGCTCTTCCAGCTGCAGTGCCCTATGCGTCAGCGGAGAAAGCGCGTGATTCCAGGCGAGCAGAGAGGATCTCCTTCAGGAGCGTCCTTCGGGTGAACGAGCGCTACCATCACCCGCAGGGGAGCTCCTGCTCAAGGGCTTCGTGCAGCGGAGCACCGCCGCGGCGCCGCGCTCGACCCGATCGTCAACCCCCGAGCGGCGTCTCCAGCGCCTGCCGCCGCGACAGCGTCCGCAGCTTGCTCAGCGCGTTCTCCTCGATCTGCCGGACGCGCTCCCGGCTCACCGAGAACATGCCCCCGATCTCGGCGAGCGTGTGCGGCTGCCCGCCGTCGAGGCCGAACCGGAGCCGCAGCACGTCGCGCTCGCGCGGCGTCAGCGACTCGAGCAGCGCAGAGACCTGCTCGTGCAGGCGGCGGTGGACCAGGAGCTCGTCCGGCGCGGCGCCCTCGCTCGCGAAGAAGTCGCCCTGGCGCGCGCCGTCGTCGTCCCCGACCGGCGCGTCGAGGTACACGGGCGGCAGCGCCATCTCCCGCAGCGTCTGGAGCTTCTCCATCGACAGCCCGCTCCGCTCGGCGACCTCCTCGGGCGCCGCCTCGCGCGCGTGCTCCTGCTCGAGCTCCCGCCGCGCCTGCAGCGCCCGGCGCCGGGTCTCGGCGATGTGGACCGGCACCCGGATGACCTGGCCCTGATAGAGCAGCGCGCGAGAGAGCGCCTGTTTGATCCACCACATCGCATATGTGCTGAACCGATAGCCGCGCCGGTAATCGAACTTCTCCGCCGCGCGGATCAGCCCGAGATTGCCCTCCTGGATGAGGTCGAGCAGCGGCACGCCGCGGTGCCGGAGCTGCCGGGCTGCCGCCGCCACGAGCCGCAGGTTCGCGCGGACCATCTCGGCCCTCGCCTCCGCCGCCGCCCGGCGGGCGGCGCGCGTCGCCGAGAGCGTCCCCTCGATCGCCTGGCGCCCGAGCCTGTCGACCGCGGGGATCGCCGCGCTCAGCGCGCGCTCGATCCGCGCCTCCACCAGGGGGCCCAGGCGCACGTCGGAGAGCCCGGCCGAGAGCGCGGCGCGCGCTCGCTGCCCGCTCGCCTCCGCCCGCCCGGCCTCCGCCAGGGACCGCGCGAGCCCGAGCAGCCGCGCCATCCTCACGGATGTCGCGTCGCTCGGCGCGTCGCCTCCGTCCGCGTTCAGCAGCAGATCGCTCATGTCCACCCGCCCCGCCCGCACATCGTCCGCCAGCGCCGCGAGCGCCCGCAGCGCGACAGGCGACGCGACCCAGGCCTCGATCATCGCGCGCTCCGCCGACTCGATACGACGGCCGAGCTCCACCTCGAGCTCGCGGCTCAGCGGCGCGCTTTCCGAGATCTCCTGGAGATAGACCGCGGCGACGTCCTCGCTCGGCCGCGCTGGCGGCGCAGCCCGCCGGCTGGCGGGCGCCCCCCGCCGCGACGACGGGGGAGGGCGGGTGTCGGGGCCGCTCTGCTCCTCGGCCCGCGCCTCGGCGACAGCACCCTCTCCCTCCATGATCGTCGTCTCCGCCTCGCCCAGAAGGCGCGAGCTCGTGGGACTCTCGTTCATCTCGCCTGCTCCACCATGGTGCCGCGTCGCGCGGTGATCCGCTCGGGCGCTCTTCGGGACACGCGCCCTGAGGGCAACCCCCCAGGATGGACCATGAAGCGACTCCGGTCATGCCGCGACAGAACAAAGGGGCTCCGCGGTCCGCGCGATCCAGAGTGCGCGACAGCCGCGCTCGCTCCAGATCGCCTGTCAGCGCGGTTCGGCGCCGGGGCCGCCTGGCCGGCCGCCAGACCTCACAGCAGCACGGCCAGCGGGAGCACGGCGGGGCGCCGCGAGGCCTCGCGCCGGAACACCCGCCGCACGCCGCGGCTGAGCGCGTCCTCCAGCGCCGGCGCCAGCGTGCGCGCCGCGGGTGACAGCGCTGCGAGCGCGTCGCGCGCGCTGTCGAGCGCGGCGGCGTACAGCGGGCCGCCCTCCTCGAAGTGCGCCACGCCGCGCCCCAGGAGATCGGGGCCGCGCAAGATCTCGCCCGTCTTGCGGTCGGCCACCACCAGGACCATCACGAGCCCCTGATCCGAGATCTGCTCGCGCTCGCGGAGCACCAGCTCGGAGACGTCGAGCCCGCCGCGCGCGTCGAGCCACACCCGCCCGCTCTTCACCGTCTCGCCGAGGCGCATCCGGCCGTTCTCGAGCATCAGCGAGTCGCCGTCCTCGACGACGAAGACCCCCGACGCCGGCACGCCCATCCGGAGCGCCGTGCGCGCGTGGGCGAGCAGCATCCGGTACTCGCCGTGGATGGGGACGAAGTGCTCCGGCCGGACGGCGTCGAGGAGGACCTTCTGCTCCTCGGCCTGCGCGTGGCCGCTCGCGTGGATGGGATCGAGGCCGCGATCGAGCACCACGGCGCCGCGCTTCGCCAGGCGGTTGGCGAGCTGGCTGACGGCGATCTCGTTGCCGGGGATCGCGCGGGACGAGAAGATCACCGTGTCCCCCGGATCGACCCGCAGCCGGTGGTGATCGCCCATGGCCATGCGCGCGAGGGCGCTGTTCGGCTCGCCCTGCGCGCCCGAAGCGAGCACGATGAGGCGCTCGGGCGGGAGCGAGGCCGCCGTGGCGTCGTCGACGAGCACGCCGGGCGGGACGCTCAGGATGCCGATCTCCTGGGCGATCCGCGTGTTGGTCGCGAGGCTGCGCCCGGCGAGCACCACCTTGCGGCCGAGCTGGGCGGCGAGGTCGAGGACGCTCTGGACCCGGTGGACGTTGGAGGCGAACAGCGCGACGAGGATGCGCCCCTTCGCCTCGCGAAACCGCCGGGTGAACCCTTCGGCCACCGCGGTCTCGCTGACCGACCAGCCGTCGCGCTCCGAGTTGGTCGAGTCCGAGAGGAGCGCCGCCACGCCGGCCCGGCCGTACTCGGCGAAGCGGCCGAGATCGAGCCGCTCGCCGGCCACGGGGGTGAGATCGATCTTGTAGTCGCCCGTGTGGATGAGGATCCCCTCGCCCGTCTCGATGGCGTAGCCGACCGCGTCGGGGATGGAGTGGGTCACGCGGAGGGGCTCGGCGCGGAACGGCCCGGCCACGAAGTGCTGTTGCGGCTCGACCTCGCGGAGCGGCACGTCGATGCCGTGCTCGGCGAGGCGCTCGCGCACCAGCCGGAGCGTGAAGCGCGTCCCGTACACGGGGACGGGGAACTCGCGCAGCAGCGACGGCAGCCCGCCGATGTGATCCTCGTGGCCGTGCGTGAGCAGCACCGCGTCGACCCCGCCCGCCTCGCGGATGTAGCTGAGGTCGGGGATCGCGACCTCGACGCCGAGCACCTGGTCGTTGGGGAACATGACGCCGCAGTCGACGAGCACGCGGCGGCCTTCCTCCTCGATCAGCATCGCGTTCATCCCGACCTCGCCGAGGCCGCCGAGAGGAATAATCCGGACTCCCATGGGCGCAGCCTAGCATCGCGGATCGCACGAACAGAGGCCTCCGTGGGACGCGCGGCGCGCGCGGAGCGACCTGCGCGAGGCGCGGGCGGGGGGGGCCGAGCTCAAGAGAGCTGGGCCCCGAGCCGCGCAGGAGGCCTGTCCCCGGTCTGCGGATTGCCTCTTCGCAGAGCGGGAGGACCTCATGGCACAATCCAACGTTTCGCTGGGCGTATACGAGCTGCCGACGACCTACCTGCCGCCGGACGACGTACCGACTGCGGAGCTCGCCTCGCTCGCCCCAGGCGTGCGGGAGGCGCAGCGGACGACGACGATCCCCTCGAGGCCGCTCCTCGGCGCCGCGCCCCTCGCGCGGATCATCCCCGAGGACGTGCACTCCGCCCTCGATTACTCGAACGGGCTCATCGTCGCGCTGGCCGGGCTCTCCGCGCGGACGAAGGCCGCGAGGATCGCCGGTGTCGCGCTCGGCGCGTCGGTCATTTTTGTCTCCCTGCTCACCGACTACCGGATGAGCCTGGCAAAGCGGATACCGATCGAGGCGCACGAGGTCATCGATCATGCCTTCGGCGTGTCGGCGATCGCGGCGCCGTTCGCGCTCGGCTACGCGAAGCGCGACCCGCTCGCCGCGGTGATCCACGTCGCCGCGGGGGCGGCCACGATCCTGGGGTCGCTTCTCACCGACTATCGCGCGGTGACGGGCGCCGGGCGCCGGCCGAGGCGGGCGTAGCCGCGCGCGCAGCCGGGCAGCGCCGGCACCTTCCCATGTGCCGAGTCGCCCCACCAACGCTCCGCAAGGCTCCACGCGAGCCGCTAATTTCCACCCATGGGGCTCGCGATGTCCGTGGCAAGGCGCACATCACACACCTGAAGCGCTGATCCTGAGAGGTCATCCAGGCACTTGCCACAGACGTTCTCCCCATGCAACCATCGAAAACCTATGCGCCAGACCAGGATTGGTGATCTGCCCTTCACACTGGTTGAGCTGATGTACGAAACGGGCGATACCGTCCTCTACCGCGCGCAGCGGGACGCCGACGGCGCCCCCGCGACGATCAAGGTGCTGAGGGGTGAGCACCCCGGCCAGCGGCACGTCGCGCAGCTCCGGCACGAGCTCGAGATCTCACGTCACCTCCAGCTCGAGAGCGTCATTCGCGCCGACCGCCTGGAGAAGGTGCCGGGCGGGGCCGCGCTCGTGATGGAGTACTTCGCGGGACTGCCGCTCGACAAGCTCGCCCGCTCGACCCCGCTCGACCTCGAGGCGAAGCTGCGTATCGCGTCGTCGCTGGCCGGGACGCTGGCGGAGGTCCACGGAAAGCAGGTCATCCACAAGGACGTCAAGCCGCAGAACATCCTCGTCCACAGGGAGACAGGCCAGGTCAAGCTGACCGACCTCGGGAGCTCGACGCGGCTCTCCGAGGAGGCGCTGGCGGCGGAGAGCCCGGATCTCCTGGAGGGGACGCTGGCCTACATGTCTCCTGAGCAGACAGGCAGGATGAACCGCGTCATCGACTACCGGACCGATCTCTACTCCCTGGGAGTGACGCTCTACGAGCTCTTCGCGGGGGTGCTCCCGTTCCAGGCGACCGATCCCGTGGATCTCATGCACAGCCACATCGCGCGGGTCGCGACGCCGCTCTGCGAGCGGTCGCGGGAGATCCCGAGAGCGGTGTCGGACATTGTACAGAAGCTGATGTCCAAGGTCGCCGAGGAGCGGTACCAGAGCGGCACCGGCCTCAAGGCGGATCTCGATGCGTGCCTGTCGGCGCTCGAGGCGACCGGGCGGATAGAGCCGTTCGAGCTGGGGTCTCGCGACGTATCGAGCGAGCTCAGGCTGCCGCAGAAGCTCTATGGCCGCGATCCGCAGATGGCCGAGCTGCTCGCCGCCTTCGAGCGGGCGCGCGGGGGCAGGGGCGAGCTCCTGCTCATCGCGGGGGGGCCGGGCATCGGGAAATCGGCGCTCGTGAACGAGATCCAGAAGGAGGTCGCGCAGCGGCGCGGGCACTTCGTCGAGGGGAAGTTCGATCAGCTGAGCCGGAACATGCCGCTCGCGCCCCTGGCGGGCGCGCTTCGCCAGCGCGTCCGCCAGCTCCTGACCGAGCCGGCCGAGTCGCTCCGGCGCTGGAAGGACAAGCTGCTCCAGGCCGCGGGGAAGAACGCGCGGATCCTGGTGGAGCTCATCCCGGAGCTCGAGCTCGTGCTGGGGCCGCAGCCGCCGGTTCCGGAGCTCGGGCCGAGCGAGTCGCAGAACCGCTTCAACCTCGTGTTCCAGGACTTCCTGCGCGCCGTCGCCACGGCCGAGCGCCCGGTGGTGCTCTTCCTCGACGATCTCCAGTGGGCCGACCCGGCGTCGCTGAAGCTGCTGCAGCCCGTCGTGACCGATCCGGCGGGGGCCTACCTGCTCATCATCGGCGCGTACCGGGACCAGGAGGCGATCGCGGGGCAGCCGCTCACGATCTGGCTCGGGGAGCTGCGGGCGGCGGGCGTCGCGCGGCGCGAGCTGCTGCTCCCGCCGCTCGCGCTCGCGGACGTGCGCCAGCTGCTCGCGGACGCGCTCGGCGCGCGCGCGGAGCAGGCAGAGGCGCTCGCCGAGGTGCTCTACGCCATGAGCAAGGGCAACCCCTTCTTCTTGAGCCAGCTGCTCAAGGAGCTGTACGCGGCGGGGCTCGTGTCGTTCGACCCGGGGGCCGGGCGGTGGGCGTGGGACCTCGAGTCCATCCGCCAGCGCTGGGGCGCGGTGAGCGTGCACGATCTGCTCGTGGACAAGATGCAGCGGCTCTCGCCCGAGACGCAGCGCGTGCTCCAGCTCGCGGCGTGCATCGGTCACCAGTTCGACCTGAAGACGCTGTCGACCGTCCGCGAGCGGCCGCCCGCGGAGGTCGCCGCGGATCTCTGGGAGGCGCTGCGCGAGGGGCTCGTGCTGCCGCTGGACTCCGACTACCGGCTGCTCCACGCGTCCGACGGCGCGCTCGCGGAGCAGCCCCTGTCGGTGAGGTACCGGTTCCTCCACGATCGCGGGCAGCAGGCGGCCTACAGCCTGATCGAGGACGCGCAGAAGCAGGAGGTCCACCTGCGGATCGGCCGGCTCATGCGGGCGCAGCTCAGCGGGGAGCCGCGCGACGAGGACCTGTTCAAGGTCGTGAGCCACGCGAACGTCGGCGCGGCGCTGATCGAGGAGCGGGCGGAGCAGCTGGATCTCGCGCGGCTCAACCTGACCGTCGGGCGGCGGGCCAAGGCTTCCATGGCGCACGCGGCGGCGGCCGAGCACTTCAAGACGGCGCTGTCGCTGCTCGGGCCGCGGGCGTGGGAGGAGGAGTACGAGCTCTGCTTCGCGCTGCACCGGGAGCGGGCGGAGTGCGACTGGCTGAGCGGCAACGAGGCGCAGGCCGAGGCCCTGATCCGCGAGCTCCTCGAGCACGCGCGATCGCGCCGGGAGCGCGCGGAGGTCCATAACCTCCGGATCCTCGTGCACACGATGCGCGGGGAGTTCGCGGAGGTGCTCCGGGTCGGCCGGGAGGGCGTGGCGCTCTTCGGGATCGAGCTGCCGGAGCCGACGGAGGCCATCTACGCGGCGTTCGGGGCCGCGCTCGCGGAGATGCCCGGCCACCTCGCGGAGCGCCGCATCGAGGAGCTCGTGCACGCGCCGTGGGTCGGCGGCGAGGAGCAGCTGGCCGTCCTGCGGCTCCTGGCGGCGATGATCCCGGGGGCGTACACGCTGAACCCGGCGCTGCTCGCGCTCATCGCCGCGACGCAGGTGAACCTCTCGCTCCGGTACGGCAACTCGCCCGCGGCGGCGTGCGCCTATGGCCTCTACTGCTTGCTGCTCGCGGGGGGGATGGGGCGGTACGAGGAGGCGCGGCAGTTCCAGCGCGTCTCGCTCGCGCTCTGCGAGAGGTCCGAGGGGGTGGAGCTGCAGTGCAAGGCGTACCTGGTGTGCGGCGCCCCGTCCCACCTCTTCGAGCCGGTCCGTGCCTCGGTGACGTGCCTCACGAAGGCCTACCAGGCCGGGCTGAGCTCGGGCGACTTCAGCTTCGGGGCGTACGCCTGCCTGAACATCGTGACGATCCTGCTGTCCTCGGGCCACGAGCTCGGCGCGCTCCGGGAGGAGCTGGCCGTGTTCATGCGGTTCCTGCAGCGGACGAAGGATCCGCTCGCCACGCCGGTGCTCGTCGTCGCGCGGCAGATGATCGCGTGCCTGGAGGGCAAGACGAGCGGGCGGAGCAGCCTGACCGACGCGTCGTTCGACGAGGGCGCGTTCCTCTCGGGGCTCGTGCCCGCGCAGGAGCTGCCGCGGTGCTGGTACTTCGTGAACATGCTCGTGCTCGCGGTGCTCTACGGCGATCACGCGGGCGCGCTGCTGATGGCGGCGCGGGCGGAGAAGCACAGCGCGAGCGCGATGGGCCTGTTCCTGGCGAACGACATCCCCTTCTACGTGAGCCTCTCGCTGCTCGCGCTGTGCGCGACGGCGACGGAGGAGGAGCGGGAGCGGCACCTCGCCTCGGCGGCGGAGCACCGGGCGAAGATCGCGGGCTGGGCGCAGCACGCCCCGGAGAACTACGCGCACAAGGAGAAGCTCATCGGGGCGGAGGTGGCGCGCGTCCTCGGGAAGGACGCGGAGGCGGCGGAGCTCTACGATCAGGCCATCGAGGGGGCGCGGCAGGCCGGGTTCACGCACCAGGAGGCGCTCGCGAACGAGCTGTGCGCGCGGTTCTACCTGCAGCGGGGGCGCGAGAGGATCGCGCGGTGGTACATGGCCGACGCGTACAGGGCGTACCTGCGGTGGGGCGCGACGGGCAAGGCGGAGCACCTCGCGAAGCAGCACGAGCCGCTGCTCGACGCGGCGTCCTCCGGCGACGCGCAGCAGCCCAGGGTCGTCGGCACGACGGTGACGCGCAGGGGGAGCACGGAGTCGTTCGACGTCGCGACCGTGGTCAAGGCCATGCAGGCGGTCGCGAGCGAGACGGTGCTCGACCGGCTCCTCGACCGGCTGATGCGGAGCCTGGTCGCGAACGCGGGGGCGCAGCGCGGCGCGCTGATCCTGGAGCGCGACGGGAAGCTCACGATCGTGGCGACCATGCGCGTCGACCCCGACGCGGTGCAGACGGGGCTGTCGATCCCGGCGCTCGAGAGCAAGGATCTCGCGACGAGCGTCGTCCAGCTGGTCGCGAGGACGCGGGAGCCCGTGGTGCTGAACGACGCCCGGCAGGACGGCCGCTTCGCGGCCGATCCGTACGTCGTGGAGCGGAGGCCGCGCTCGATCCTGTGCCTGGCGATGGCGCACCAGGGGCGCTCGGCGGGGCTCCTGTACCTGGAGAACAACGTGGCCCCGAGGGCGTTCACGCCGGGGCGGGTCGAGGTCTGCGGGCTCCTGGCCTCGCAGGCGGCGATCGCGCTGGAGAACGCGCTGCTCATCGCGAGCATCCGCGCGGGCACCGAGGCGCTGCAGCGCTCGAACGAGCAGCTGCAGCGCGAGCTCGAGCTGCGCGAGGCGTCCGAGGCGGAGCGGGAGCTCCTGCAGCAGGAGATGCTGCGCCGGCAGACGCCGCTCATCCCCATCACGGACGACGTGCTGGTGATGCCGATCGTCGGCGCGATGGACGGCGAGCGCGCCCAGCGGGTGCTGGAGACCGCGCTGGAAGGGTTCCAGTCGAGGCAAGCCAAGGTGGTGATCCTGGACATCACCGGCGTGGCGCGCGTCGACGCCGCGGTGGCGGAGGCGCTGATCAAGACGGCCAAGGCGCTCCAGCTGCTCGGGGCCAAGACGGTGCTCTCCGGGGTGCGGCCGGAGGTGGCCCGCGCGCTGGTGGAGCAGGACGTCTTCCTCGGATCGGTCGTGACGATGGGGACCCTTCAGAGCAGCATCGCGTATGCGCTGGGGCCGCGCGGCCTGCCGGGGTCGGTCGCGCGGCGGGCAGGGGCGACGCGGCTCGCCTGACGCGCGCGGCGCTGCTGCGCGCGGCCGCGAGGCGCGCGCGCAGCGGCGGGGGGGCCGCGTCAGGGCGTGCTGCTCGGATCGGCGGGGTCGCTGCCGGAGTCGCGCTCGTCCCCGTCGAGGTAACCGTCGCTGTCGCGATCGATGCCGGCGCGGGCGCCGGAGCCGGGCGGCATGCACGTGTACGTCAGATCGTGGTGGGTCTGGGTGGCCAGCAGCCGGAGCACGGCGTCGCTCATGGGCGGCACGACCTGCCGGTCGGTGAGGAACAAGCCGCCGCCGACGTAGAGGAACCCGATCTCGTGCAGGAACCCCTGGGTCTTCGCCACGAGGTCGCACTCCCCGGCCTCCGCGCGGTCCATGAGGAGATCGATGCGCGGCGCGGCGATCGCGCCGTTCGCGTGGCTGAGCGTCACTTGCTGGCCCACGATCGGGGCCTGGTTGGTCTCGATCGCGAGCACGTAGGACTCGAGCTGCCGGCGAACCACGTCGCCTGCCGGGGTGAAGGGGATGCCCGTGGGGTTGTTCGTGAACTGGTCGGAGAACCCGAACGCGGAGAAGAAGCGGAACATCGTATCGACCGTGCCGTTGTTCAGGATGCCGATGCCGCGGATCTGGTCGCCCATGTGATCGTTGTCCCGCGCGAGGAAGACGAACGGGATGTCCGGCAGGCCGAAGGCGCCGACCTTGGTGTAGACGTTGCGGAGCTGGGGGATCTTGAAGAGCTGCGTCTGGAAGTCGAAGACGGAATCGCCGCTCGTCCCGAAGAGGCCGGGGAAGTCGTCGCCCGGGTTGGCGTCGGGGTCGACCACGTGACACCCGCCGCAGCTCGAGATCGAGTTGACCACGGGGCCATTGAAGAAGTCCTTTCCTGCCTGCTGATCGGGCGTGAGCGAGTTGTCGAGCGCCCTGATCGGGTTGGGCGGATAGGTGACCTGGAGCATGAAGTCGGTGAACGCCTCCATGTCCTCGGCCGGTATGAAGTCGCTGCGTCCGAGCAGGCCCGGGTACGCCGCCTGGAACTGCCTGAACGCCTCCCGCTCGTCGAACGCCCCCGCGTCCGGCTGGGCGGACGGCTCGTCGTTGCCCCCGGTGCGGTCGCCGCGCCAGTGCATCGGGCCGTGGTTGGCGAGGCCGCGAAGGCTCTGCGTCACCATCGGCCCCTTCATGGGGTGGAAGATGGGGTCGGTGATGGGCGTCTGGGTGATGACGTTGAAGAGGCCGAACGGGAAGGGGCCCGGGTCCGTCACGACGGGGGCGTCCGGGTTGCCGAGGTTCCAGGCCAGGTCATCGAGATCTCCGAAGACGTGGCAGCTCGCGCAGGCCGAGTCCCCGTGGCTCGACGAGAACGACGCGTCGTAGAGGAACCGGCGGCCGTTCACGATGCTGGGCGGCTCGGGGTTGAACATCGCGACGTGCCCCACCTCCGTCTTCGATGAGGTGTTGATGATCGAGATGGAGTTGTCGAAGCGCGTCAGCACGTAGAGGCGATTCTTGCTCTCATCGAGGACCATGCCCGTCGGCCCGCCGCCGCTCACCGGGATCTGGTTCGCGGTGTCTGGCACGAAGGTGTCGTTCTCGAGCGCGGCGGTGCTGAAGACGCCGATCTTGCTCGAGCCGAGCGCGGCCACGTACAGCGTCGCGCCGTTGCTCGTCACGACCATCTCCTGCGGGAAGGCGAGGCTCTTCGCGTTCTCCGCGTTGGGGATCGGCGCGCAGCAGGTGCTGTAGTCGATGTGTTTGTTGAGGTGCCTCGGCGCGACGCTCCCCGGGCTGAGGACGGTGATCCGGCTCTCGTGGAGGTGGCCGCGCACGGTCTCTCCGGCGAAGATGCCGGGCCCCTCGAAGCTCTTCTCGTTGAACGCCTCGGTGTTCGCGACGTAGACCTTCCCGTTCACCGGGTTGACGGTCATGTTGAAGAGGACCGTCCCGACGCCGGAGAAGACGCCCTGCGAGCCGCTGATCCACGCGGGGGGGGTCGCCGTGGCGTCGATGACGAAGACGTCCTTGTCGGGCAGCGAGAACCTCATCTGGTCGTCCCAGGTGCGGCCCAGCTCGTCATACCAGTGTCCGCCATCGTATTTCACGATGAGGGCGACCTCGGGCGCCGGCACGCCTTCGAAGTTGGTGCTCGGGCCGGGCACGCCGTCAGGCCCGAAGCCGTCGGGGACCAGCGTCTCGTTGACCGTGGCGGTGCGGTTGCCGGAGTGGAACGCCGCCGCGTACACGCGCGTGCCGTCCGGCGTCACGGCCAGGGCGCGCGGGGTGTCGCTGAAGAGGGTGATGACGTTGATCGGAGCGCCGCCGAGGGACGTGCCGAGCTGGTTCGCGTCGAAGACCCAGACGTCGGCGCGGCCGACGCCAGGCGTCGTGAGCTGTGGGTCGATGGGGTTGTTCTGGCCGCGGTGGGCCGTCGTGATGAAGGCGCGCCCTCGCCCCGTACCGCCGAACACGATGTCGCGCGGCTCGTCGCCCACGAGGAGCGTGCGCACGACGCGTCCGGTGTAGCCGCCGAGACCCACGTTGACGACGCTCACGCTGTCCGACAGGTGGTTGACGACCCAGACCTCGTTGTTGCTGCGCGCGGCCACGGCCACCGGCTCCAGGCCGACCGAGATCGACGCGCGGCGCTCCAGGCCGCCTCCGCTCAGGATGCGGAACACCTCGAGGCGGTTGTCGGGCGTGTTGACGGCGAAGAGCAGCTTCCCGTCCGGTGAGATGGCCAGCGGGCGGACCTGCCCGCTCTCGAAGGCGGTGAACGACGGCGCGCCCATGGCCGGCGCGCTTGAGAGCGATACTGCAGTCAGGGATGCGACGAGAACGCCTAACGTCGCCCACCGTGAGCCGGGCAATCGATTCATGGGTGCCTCCATGCTGTCGAGTGGCCCCAAGCCACGCGACGACGATCCAGGACTGTAAGGCAGAGCGAAATAATTGTTCAAGTGTGCATTGAGGCGTGATGCGATTTTTGCCAAGTACGCGCCAAGTACGCGCCAAGTACGCGATTCCTCATCTGCCATAAGGACCGCTGATGTGGGCGTGGTTGACGCGCACGCACGTGCACGCACGCGCACGCGCCTTTGCCTTTGACGCGCACGGCGCGTCATCGCGGCTGGTCGCGTGTGTGGCGCGGGAGGCGCTCTGGCGCCCTCTCTCGCCAGCTCGTCAGTCGCGCGCTTCGCGCGCAGCGCGTGAGTCGCAGGTGTCCCGACGCCTCCGCGCAGGGGTGGCCGGGGCGGGGAGGATCGGGACCGACGGTGCCGAGGAATACGAATGCCAGGCGCCGTCGTTGGCTCGGGCGACCGATGAAGCACCGACCATCAACCCTCCTCCTGGCCGCGCTCCTCGCCGCGGCTTGCTCGCGCCCTTCCAGAGAGACGCCGGCCGTCGAGCGAAGCGCCGAAGTCGCCGGGACGGCGGCGCCGGCTCCGCCAGCCTCTCCGCCGCCGCCGCAGAAGCTCCAGGCCGTCACGCGGGTCGGCAGCGCGCTCGCGCGCGCGCCGCAGGACGACGCGCTCTATCTGGCCGACGAGGACCACGCCGTCCTCCGGCGCATCCCGCTTCCCGTCGACGTGAGCACGCCGCCTGTCGAGATCGCCATGCCGGGGCGGCCGGCGCAGGTGCTCGCGCTCGCGGACCGCGTGCTCGTCACGATCCGCGATCCCGGGCTCCTCCTTGTCTTGCGGCCCGATCCGGCGGCGGGGCTCGTGGAAGCGGCCCGCGTGCCCCTGCCGGCCGACGCCTGGGGGCTCGCGATCACGCCGGATGAGCGCACGGCGCTCGTCACCAGCGCATGGGCGGGCAAGGTCTCCGCGGTGGACCTCGCGACCGCGACCGCGACATGGGCCATCGATGTCCCGCGCGAGCCCCGCGGCGTCGTGATCCGCGAGGACGGCGCGGCCGCGTACGTCACGCACCTCACGTCCGCCTCGCTCACCCGGATCGCGCTGGGTGGCGCTCCCGAGGCCCGGCCGGTCGTCCTTCCTCCGTCGCCTTTCCGGGCTCCTCATGCCAAGTCGCTCTCCGCGTCGCTCGGCTACGCGGCAGCGCTCTCGCCGGATGGCCGCCGCCTCTTCGTCGCGCGCCACGCGCTCGGCGCGCTCGGTGAACAGGCGTGGTTCGGCGCCTCCACGGTGGACGTCCTCATGACGAGCGACGAGGCGCCCCTCGCGCCCCGGCGCCGCCAGGGCGCGCCGCTCTGGCGGGCGAGCACGCTCGACGATGCCGCGTTCGACGACGCGGAGCTGGAGCTCCCCAACACCTCGCTCGCCCCGTTCGTCCAGCCGCGCGCGCTCGTGTACCGGAAGAGCACCCGCACCCTGCTCGTCGCCAGCGAGGGCACCGACACCTTGGTGGAGCTCGACGCGCTCGCGGTCGATCCGGCGCTCCGGCCGCTCCGCACCTACGATCTCGGCCGCCATGCGGGCCCCGACATCTACGTGGCGACCCTGTGCGGCGCGCCCAGCGGCGTCGCGCTGTCCGCGGACGAGTCCATGGCGTGGGTGTTTTGCCGTTCCACGGACGCCCTCGCGATCGTCCGCCTCGACGAGCACCGCGACGACGCTCCGTTCGAGCCGAGCCCCGTGCCGTACATCGCGCTGGCCGACGTGCCGGTCCCGCAGCAGGCCGCCCTTGGCCGGAAGCTCTTCTACAACGCGGTCGACTGGGGCACGAGCGGCGGCCTCGGGTGCGCTGGCTGCCACCCGGACGGGCGCGACGACGGCCATGTGTGGCACGAGGCCCACGTGATGGACATCGGCGGCGAGAGCGTCAATTTCCTCGGGGCCGCCGAGAATCAGCCGGTCGACGTGGAGCCGCGCGGCGGCGTGCCCCGGCAGACTCCCATGCTCGCGGGCCGCGTGTCGGCCGAGGGGCCTTATGGCTGGAACGCCCAGAGCGAGAACCTGGCGGAGCGCCTCCGCGAGGGGTTCGGCCTTCACCGGTGGGGGCCCGGTGGTCTGGGCAACGGCGAGCTCGCCCTGAGGGCGCGCCACCTGGCCGCGTTCCTGCGCGCGGGCCTCGTGCCGCCGCCCAGGGAGGCGCGGAAGCTCACGCCGCAGGAGGAGCACGGCCGCGCCCTCTTCATGAGCGACACGGCGCAGTGCGCTCGCTGCCACGTGCCCGAGACGGAGCACACCGACCGCATGGGCTACCCGATGCCCGGGTTCGCGGCGCGGCCCGGGTTCGCGGAGGAGAAGGCGGGCCAGGTGTTCAAGACGCCCTCGCTGCGCTTCGTCGGCGGGACGGCGCCCTATTACCACGATGGATCCGCGAAGACGCTCGAAGAGCTCATCGACACCAACCAGGACCGGATGGGTCGCACCAGCCACATGTCGAGGAATGACAAGGCGGCGCTCGCCGCCTTCTTGAGGACGTTATGAAGAAGAGAGCGGTGATCGGGATGGTCCTGCTCGGCGCGCTCGCGCCGGCGGAGGCGGCGGAGTCGGTGCTCGCCCCGGCGGGAGGCGCGGCGGCCGGGCCGCAGGCGGGAGCCACGGGAGGCCCGGCGGACGCGGGAGGAGGCGCGGAGGCGCCGCAGAAGCGCGCGCTCGAGGCGACGACGCCGCCGTCCGAGCGGACGGCGCGGCCGGCAGCGGCCGAGTGGGACGCCGCGGAGCAGGTGTCGCTCGCGCGCGTCGCGAGGGGCGGCGCGTGCAAGGCGCGCCGGCAGCGCGAGTGGCTGCGGATCGATTGCAGCGTTCCGTCGGTGGTCGCCGTGAGGTCGCTCGGCGCCGGGGCCGGAGGCGAGTCTGTCTCGGTCGGCGAGCACAAGGCCGACGAGGACGGCCCCTTTCCGTCGAGCGTCTCGGTGATCTTCCCCGTCCGGATCGGCGACAGGAGGGTCATCGAGATCGTCTCGATCGAGGAAGGATACCGCTTCCAGACCGGGCTCTCGACGAGCGTCATGATCTCCGAGCAATGGCTCGAAGGCGACGCCGGGCCGCTCGTCAGCGCGCTCTGAAGCGACGCCGGCGCGACTGTCGACGCGCTGCACTGCGCTTGCCCTGCGAGGCGCCACGCGCCCGGACGACATCCACACGAATTCGGAGGCATCCCGCGCTCCGAGCCGGGAAGCCGCGATCGAGCGGGCGCGCTCTCATCGAGAAGCTTGTTCGCGAAATGTTGCGGTGCTCACCGCGCGACGCCGCATCGTGTGCGCCTTCCACCTGCTACCCGCACTCACGCGTGGCGCGTGGCGCGTGGCGCGTGGCGCGTGCCGAGATCGACCCGCGCGGCTTGCGGGAAGGGATTGGATCCGGCGCGACTACGTCGTAGTGTGGGGAGCTCGCATCGACCATCGCACCGGCCGTCGGCTGCAGTATCCAGAGGAACGATCCGGCGGTCGTCGCGCGCGCGGTCGAGAGATGGAGAAGAGATGAGCTGCTTGAGCGTGGATCCTGTCGTCACCGACAGCTTCGGGATCGAGCAAGCCTTGAGGGACGACACCCTCAGCGTCAAGCTCACCGGCACGGGGGACATGGCGGCATCTCCGCCGCTCAGCAGGTACGTCAAGGCGCTGGAGGGTGAGGTGATGCGCCTCTCGGTGAGCACCGTCGAGTTCGACGTGCGTGACCTGCGCTTCATGAGCTCGAGCTGCCTCAAGGCGTTCGTCGGCTTCATCTGCGGCCTGATGGGCCATGGCCTCAAATGCAGGATACGGTTCGTCACGGACGCGAAGCGGACATGGCAGCGACGGAGCCTGAAGCCCCTGGATCGCATATGCCCGGAGCTGGTCTCGATCGCGGATGCATGATCGAGAGCCCGAGGCCATGACGAGGAAGCGTCGGACGCTCGCGTTTCTGATCGACAATGTCGTTGGCGACTACCAGTCCGAGCTGCGCGCCGGGATCGAGCGCGGCGCTGCGGCGCACGACGTCAACCTGCTGACGGCGTTCAGCGACCCGGCCATGGCTCGCCGGCCGGAGGTGGCCGACCGGGGCACCTTCTATCACCTCATCGGCCCTGAGACCGCCGACGGCGTCATCGTCGCCTCGTCGACGCTCTCCCCTTACGGCGGCATGGAGGTCATGCGATCGTTCTGCCGGTCCTTCGCGCCGCTGCCGGTGTGCAGCATCGGGACCGCGATCGACGGTGTGCCGAGCCTGATGGTCGACAACGCCCTCGGGAGCGAGATATCGGTCGGGCACATGGCGGACGAGCACGGGTGCCGGCGCATCGCGTACATCGGCGGCCCGAGCAGCAGCGAGGAGGCCGCGCTGCGCGCCGGCGGGTACCGGAGGGCGCTTGCGGCGCGGGCGCTCCCTTGCGACGAGCGCCTCCTCGTGTTCGGTGGGTTCACGATCCCGACGGGGCGCGCGGCGATGCGCGAGCTCCTGGCTCGCGGGGTGGCGTTCGACGCCGTGGTGGCGGCCAACGACAGGATGGCGCTCGGGGCGATCGAGGTGCTCAAGGCCGAGGGACGCCGCATCCCGGAGGACGTCCTCGTTTGCGGGTTCGATGACGTCGGCATCGCGCGCTTCACGAAGCCGTCGTTGACGACGGTCCGCCAGCCGATCGAGCGGCTCGGGGGGATGGCCGTGAGCACGGTCCTCCGCATGATCGACGGCGAGGCCGTCGAGCCGCTGCAGCTCGCGCGTGTGGAGCTCACGCAGCGCGAGTCCTGCGGCTGCGGGTACCGCGCGGGCGACACGTTCCTGCAGCCGGTCCCCTCGGTGCGCGGCTTTCCGCGCGCCATCGCGGATCAGCGGGCGTCGCTGGAGCGCGCGCTCGCCAGCAGCGTGGCGATCCCGAGGGGCGCCCTCGACGGCTGGGCGGGCGACCTGCTCGCCGCGATGGAGGCGGAGCTCGCGGGCGACGAGGGGCGCTTCCTGCGCGCGCTCCAGGCGCTCCTCGACGGGGCGAGGCGCGAGGGCGTGCTCCTCGAGGAGTTCCAGGCGGTGATATCGCTCTTGCGCTCGCGGGTACAGGGGTCGCCCGTGGGCGGCGACGCGGCGCTGGAGCAGCTCTGGCACGCTGCGCGCATCCTGATCGGGAGCGAGTGCGTGCACGTCGAGGGGGAGCAGCGGCTGAACGTCGAGCTCGCCGCGATCGATGTCACCTACGGCGCGCGGGGCTTCTCCGCGTGCTTGAGCCTGCCCGTGCTCAAGGGGTTGCTGGCGTCGGAGCTGCCGAGGATGCGGTTCTCGGACGTCGCCGTGTCGCTGTACGACGACGCTCAGCACGCCACCATGAAGCCGCTGTTCGTGATGGAGGACGGCCGCGAGGTGGAGGTGCCGGCCGTGAGCTTCCCGGCGCACCTCCTCGCGCCCCCGGGCTTCCTGGACGCCGACGAGCGCATCAGCAGGATCGTGCTCCCGGTTGCGTTCGGCGACGAGGAGAGGTTCGGCGTCGCGGTGCTCGACCACCGCGCCAGCGGCATGATGTACGAGGTGCTGCGCCTCCAGCTCGGCTCTGCGGTCAAGGCCGCGGCGCTGCACCGGCAGGTCGTCCGGGAGGTGGAGCTGCGCGAGCGGCTGGAGCAGGAGCGGGTCCGTCAGGAGAGCCAGGTCGCGGCGCGCATCCAGACCACGCTGGTGCCGAAGCAGCTCTCGATCGAGGGGCTCGACCTCTGCGCGGTCATGAAGCCGGCGGCCGAGGTCGGCGGTGATTACTACGATGTGATTCCGGCGAACGGGGGCGGGTGGCTGGGGATCGGCGACGTCGCGGGGCACGGGCTCGCGGCGGGTCTCATCATGCTGATGATCCAGAGCATGGTATCGGCGCTCACGTGCAACGACCCGGCGGCGAGCCCGGCGAAGGTCATCACGGCGCTCAACAAGGCAATCTACAAGAACGTCCGCGATCGTCTGGAGCGCGACGAGCACGCGACGCTCCTCTTGCTCCGGTACGAGCGCAACGGGCGCGTGACGTTCGCGGGCGCCCACGACGACCTGGTCGTGTGCTCGGCGCGGACGCGGCGCTGCGGGTGCATTCCGAGCTCAGGTGTCTGGATCGGCGCGCTGCCCGAGATCGGCGCGCTGACGCGGGATGCCGAGCTCTACCTTGGGGATGGCGACGTGCTCGTGCTCTATAGCGATGGCGTGACCGAGGCGCGGAACGCCCATCACGAGCAGTTCGGGCTGGAGCGGCTCTGCGCCGTCATCGAGGCTGTCCAGACGGAGCCTGTCGGCGTGATTCGCGACCGGATCCTCGATGCGGTCGAGGGGTGGTGCCCGAGCCCGGACGACGACATCACGATCGTGGTGGCGAGGTATCGCGCGCCCGAGTAGCTGCGGCGGGGCGGCGCTCGCTCTGGCCGGGCTCGTTCTTCGTGGTGGACCCATCGCGCCGGTGGAGCTCCTCGCTGCGTGGAGCACCGCCGGTGCTTCTGCTGGCGAGAGGGCGAAGGAGAAGGCCGCGCGCAGTTACCGCGAGCGCCCTGGTTTTGGGGGCCTTGTCGCGTTCTGTGCCCGCGGTCCACGGTCCGGCGCGCGCGAGCGCGTCGTGGCAGGGGATCGGCGGGTCGTGCTGGCTGGCTTCGACGCGAACACCTCGCTCATCGACGCCGCCGTCGCCGCGCTGGCGATCCATCGGTCGAGCTCCGCAGGAGCCGTGCAGGCGCCAATGTGAGCCCGCTCATCTGCCGTCAGTGACAGGCCGCGCGCTTCGAGCACCGCGAGCAGGGCCTCCCGCTTGCC
Organism: Sorangium sp. So ce302; assembly: GCF_051530145.1. Classification (GTDB taxonomy): domain Bacteria; phylum Myxococcota_A; class Polyangia; order Polyangiales; family Polyangiaceae; genus Sorangium; species Sorangium cellulosum_B. Next base: position 3,825,491 of record NZ_CP150326.1, read on the forward strand.
TTCGATCTTGCCTTCGATCTTGCCTTCGATCTTGCCCTCGGCCCGACCACGCTTCTCGAAGAAGAGCCGGAAACGTCGAGACGCCGGGGTTTCAGGGACTTTGCTTGGATCCATGGCCATCTCCCTGAGCGCGGCCAGCATGGCGTCGCTCAGCACCGCGAGGATCGCACGCGCCTGCGCATCCCGCAACGGCTCGTCGGTGAGGTGCTTTTCGGTCAGCTCCAGAGCGCGTATCACGATCCGGCGCGCGGCCGGCCCGCGGCGGTGGTGTACGGCCCACGCGGCGAAGAGCGCGAGTTCCGGGTGCATCGGATCGAGCAGCGCCTCGACGCGTCGACCTGCCAGGAGCAGCACCCGCGGCGTCAGCTCGAAGCGCGTGCCGAGCTCGCCCTGGAGGTGCGCGACCCGCTTCGCCCAGGAAGCCACGCGGCGGCTGGCCGTGATCACGAGGACCTCGCCCATCGCTTTCTCCTGATGGACAAGCACGCTGACCGCAAGCGGCCAGCTCCTCCGCTTGCGCTCATCGATCGAATTCTGGACCTCGACCATCAGCCAGCCCCGCTGTCGCGAGCGCAGGAGCAGATCCGGACGAACCTCGATGGCTCTGGTGAAGCGCACGGTCGCATCGACCACCTCGGTCGGCCCGCCGAGCGAGCAGCCGGTGAGGTGGTGGAAGAGATCGGCGAGCAGCGCTAGACGATCCCGCAGCGCGACGACGAGCACCTCGTGCGGAGTTCCCGGCATCCGGCTGTCTCTACCCGAAGGGAGCGAGGTTGGCGAGCCGCGATGTCGCGAATTCGATCCTCCGTCGGAGAGGGCCGTCGCTCGGACCGACGACGTGGAAGCGACCAATTCTTGCTGCTCATGATGAAATAGCCAGAGCGCGTCTAATGAGGCGCGGTGGGCGCCAGGGGCCACACGCACAGGGACTGCGGACAACTGCCTTGGCCTGTCGCCGTGGCGACGCTGGCTCGCCAGGCACCTGCCGGTGATCCTCTCGATTCCGGCGGCTCCCTCTGGCGGCCGCCACCCCGTCCGCCGCGTTCGCCACCCCTCCCGCCGCGAAATTCCCTGAGTTCGCCGCCCTCTCTGTCTGGCACGCCTTTCGCGAAAGGGCTCCGGCATGCAGGCCACGGCGCTCACGTTCTCTCTGCTCGGGCTCGACGCGCACCCCATCCGGGTGGAGGTCGACTCGGGCCGCGGTCCGTCGTTCTTCCAGATGGTGGGCCTCGCCGAGGCGAGCGTCCGCGAGAGCCGCGTGCGCGTCCGCGCCGCGCTCCAGCAACTGGGCATCGAACTTGACGAATATGTGATCACCGTGAACCTCGCCCCGGCAGACCTCAAGAAGAGCGGTGGCGCGTACGACCTCGCCATCGCGATCGCCGCGCTCGCGGCGCTCGGCAAGGTGCCCGCCGAGGGGCTCGACCGGATTGGCCTGCTGGGCGAGCTGTCGTTGAGCGGCGCGGTGCGCCCCGTGCGCGGCGTCCTGCCGGCGCTGCGCGGCGCGGCGGCGCAGGGGGTCACGCGCGCGATCGTGCCCCAGGGAAACGCGCGCGAAGCGGCGAGCGTGGCTGGTATCGACGTCCTCATCGCGGAGCACCTCGGCCAGGTCGTCGCGCACCTCCGCGGCAACAAGCCCCTGCCGGGCGCGGGGACAATGGCCGCGATCGACGCGGAGCCGAGCGCTGCAGCGGCAGATCTCGCGGAGGTCCGCGGCCAGCACGGGGCGCGCCGCGCCCTCGAGATTGCCGCTTCCGGGGGACACAACCTGATCATGGTCGGCCCGCCAGGCAGCGGAAAGACCATGCTTGCTCGGCGCCTGCCAACGATCTTGCCGCCGATGTCCTACGACGAGGCGCTCGATATCACCGCGATCCATTCTGTCGCCGGGCTGCTCTCCCCGGACAGGGGCCTCGTCGCGGTTCGCCCGTTCCGCGCCCCGCATCATACCGTGAGCGCCGCGGGCCTCGTCGGCGGCGGGGATCCCATCCGCCCCGGCGAGGTCTCCCTGGCCCACCACGGGTGCCTGTTCCTCGACGAGCTGCTCGAGTTCCGCCGCGGCGTCCTCGAGGCGCTCCGCGAGCCGCTCGAAGAGGGCACGGTCGCACTTTGCCGCGCCCGCGCCCGCGTCGTGTTCCCGGCGCGTCCGATCCTGGTGGCCGCCATCAACCCCTGTCCGTGCGGCTTCCATGGCGACCGCGGCAATCGCTGCGCCTGCTCCCTCGATCGTGTCCGCGCCTACCGCGCGAGGCTGAGCGGGCCGATGCTCGATCGCATCGATCTTCACATCTCCTTGCCGCCCGTCGACGTCGCTCACCTGTGCGCGCCGCTCGCCGACGGCCGGTCGTCGCTCGACGCGCCCGAGAGCTCCGCGGCGGTGCGGTCGCGCGTGGTCGAGGCCCGGGCCGCGCAGCGCGCGCGCTTCGAGGCGGGGGAGGTGGCGGCGACGCACAACGCCGAGCTCGGCCCGCGCGATCTCGCGCGCGTCGCCATGCCGGACGCGACCGGCGCGCGCGTGCTCGCGTCGGCCGTGGAGCGGCTCGGCCTCTCGGCGCGGGCGTATACCAAGGTGCTGCGGGTCGCCCGCACGCTCGCCGACATGGACAGGAGCTCTGCCGTGCGGGCAGCGCACGTGGCCGAGGCGATCGGCGCGCGGCTGTTCGATCGCGAGGCCGCCTGCGGGCCGGCGCCCGCCACCACCGCCGCGGGCGCCTGAGCTCGCCGCAAGGCCAAGGACCACCGCGCCCGCAGAGATGCGGGCGCGATCGCGGCCGCCCCGACGGCCGCGCTGGATCGTCTGTCTGCGCGCTCGGGGGCGCGCACGTTCAACACGCAACAATTGAACCGCAACAAGCAACGAACGCACGTCGAAAAGGAGAGACCGAGATGATGACCGAGATCGCTGAGAAGCTCCGCACCGTGAAGACCGTCGTAGGCACCATCGAGAAGCAGTTCGGGAAGGGGGCGATCATGTCATTGAACGACGAGAGCGAGACCCGGGACATCGGCCTGATCCGGACCGGATCCCTGTCGCTCGACGCGGCGCTGGGGATCGGGGGATACCCGCGCGGGCGCATCGTGGAGATCTATGGCCCGGAGTCGTCGGGGAAGACCACGCTCACGTTGCACGCGATGCGGGAGGCGCAGCGCGCGGGCGGCGTCGCCGCGTTCATCGACGCCGAGCACGCGTTCGACGTCACGTACGCGCGCTCGCTCGGCGTCGACATCGACAGGCTGCTCGTCTCGCAGCCGGACAACGGCGAGCAGGCGCTCGAGATCGTCGAGATGCTCGCGCGCTCGAGCGCCGTTGACGTGATCGTCGTCGACTCGGTGGCTGCGCTCACGCCCAAGGCCGAGATCGAGGGGGACATGGGCGATTCGCACATGGGCCTCCAGGCGCGGCTGATGAGCCAGGCGCTGCGGAAGCTCACGGGCATATGCCACCGCACCGACACCACGCTCATCTTCATCAACCAGCTCCGGCAGAAGATCGGCGTCGTCTTCGGCAATCCCGAGGTGACGACCGGCGGCAATGCGCTCAAGTTCTACGCGAGCGTGCGGCTCGACGTGCGCCGGGTGGGGCCGGTGAAGGTGAGCGACGAGGCCATTGGAAGCAGGACGCGCGTCAAGGTGGTCAAGAACAAGATGGCTCCTCCGTTCAGAGAAGCCGAGTTCGACATCCGGTGGGGAGCGGGCATCGACGGCGCGGCGGATCTCATCGACTTCGCCTGCCAGCTCGGGGTCGTGGAGAAGAGCGGCGCGCACCTGTCGTTCGCGGGTGAGCACATCGGGCAGGGGAGGGAGCGCGCCCGCGAGGCGCTGCTCGGCAAGCCGACGCTCGCCTCGTCGCTCCGCGCCGCCGTCGACGCGGCGGCGCCGGCGCGAGCTAACGGTAGCAACGGCAGCGCGGCGATGGATTCCTGATCTCGGGGCGGTCGGCGCGCCCGGCGGCTCGCCGCCGCCGGCGCGGCCGCTCTCGCTGCGCGACGACGCCGCGCCTCGCGAGAGGCGCAGGGCGGTGGGCGCCGGCGGATGGTGAGCGACGGCAGAGACGACACGGACAAGAGAACGACAGCAGACGACAACACAGAAGCGAACTGGAGCATGTCATGAACGAAGGACTGAACAAGGTGATCCTCATGGGCAATCTCGGCGCGGATCCTGAGCTGCGCTACACGGGCAACGGCACCCCGGTGCTTCACCTGCGCATGGCGACGAACGAGTCGTTCGTGGACAGGAACAAGGAGCCCAAGGAGCGCACCGAGTGGCACAGCATCGTGTTCTGGGGGCCGCGCGCCGAGGCGCTGGCCAAGGTGCTGACGAAGGGGGACGGCGTGCTCATCGAGGGCGGGCTGCGCACGTCGAGCTACGAGAAGGACGGGATCAAGCGCTACCGCACCGAGGTGATCGCGCGGGATCTCCGCTTCGCGGGGCGGCGGGCCGCGTTGACGGAGCCCGTGCCGGGTCCGGACGACGACGGCGAGCCGACGCAGCCCGGGGCGGGCGTGCCGACCACGGCGCGGCTCGGGAAGAACGGCGCGCGGGGGCGGCCCCCGGAGGTGCCTGCGCTGGATGAGATGCCGTACTGAGGCGGTCCGTCCGGACGAGCGCGGGGGCGAGGCGGCTTGTCTCGAGCCGCCTCGCGGCGTCCCCAGCATGCCTCGCCTCACCCGGTCGGCGACATTCCCCTCCTGCGGTCGCCGTCGCGGCCCCATCGAGCCCCCCGGCGCTCAGCGCTTGGCGTGTTGCTGGATTCCACTCAGGTCAGTTTCCAGGGCGATGTGTTACGAGGTAGCCCTTCGCGGACGCTGGCGCGCAGCGTCAGCCGCGAGATGACTGATTCGATGACTACAGGTCACCATCACGCGGTGGACAGTATCCGGCAGTGCCGTCTGAAGAACTCTCGTGTCCTACATGAACACAGAAAAGTGATTGAATCGATGGATAACGTGCTCGAAGTGTGTTGACGAATGCCGTGCTTTGGAAGTAAACAGTGGATGCTAGGCTCGACGCGACCAGGTGCGATTCTCTTGCTGTACACGATCGACCTCCTCAACCGAATCTGCTCGGCCTGCGGAACGGCAACGTGGTAACCGTCAACCGAGGTACTTCATGCTCAGCAATGCGGTTCGCTTTCTGATGGTGTCTGCTGCTGCGTCTTTCGTCGCGCTCGGCGCTGCCCCGGCCGATGCGTGCTCCCTGCTCTCCGACGGAGCTCTCGATTTCATCGCTGCCGGTACGCCGTCTGGGAACGGAGCCGTCTTCCTCACGAACGTTCAGAAAGAGGAGTTCTGGTCCGACCCAGACCCGATCGTGGACGCGGTGAACGACGCGGCCAACATGTCCTACTACTGGGGTTCGACGAGCCCGAGCTCGGAGAAGTACTATACCGAGTTCACCAAGCCCGGGGCCATCGTCTCGCTGATTTCGAACATCTCCAACGTCGCTGCGGGTGACGTGCTCGTCATCAACAAGACGGTGGCAGGCGGCGTACAGACCGCATACGGCGGGCATACCGTGATCGTCACGGGCCCGGCGCAGCAGCTCACGACGGCCCTCAACCCGATCTACACGGGCACGACCCAGTGGGCGCTGCCGATCGCCGACTCCACCAGTTCGGTCCACGGATGCAGCACCACCTGGCGTGACAGCCGGTGGACGAACACGTGCAGCGACTTCGTCGGAGGGCCGGGGACGGGCTACATGCGCATCTATACCGATGCCTCGGGAGTCCCCGTGGGCCACACCTGGAGCGTCACCTCGGTTTCAAGCGGCAATTATTTCCCGATCACGAGCACGACCGTCCCGGCGCGGCCCTTCGTCATCGGCAGGCTGAACTCCTGTCCGCTGCCCACGCCGACCCCCTGAGCCGGCGCGCCCGCAGCGCAGCGGCGCGTTCACCGGGCGATCCTGAGAGCACGCGCTCTCAGGATCGCCCTCTCCCCCCTCCGGCGTTTACGGCGTTCCGCCCTTCTCGGCCCCCGCGGGCACGCGGCAGAGCTGGGCGATGCCCTTTCCGCTCAGCTTCTCGCGGGTCAGCTCGAACTGCGGCACGTACATGCAGAAGCGGCCGCCCTTCTCGGTCGCGATGCTCGTTCGACGCGAGATCATCTCCTCGAGCTCCGAGCGGCTGATGGCCTTGTCCGTCTTCAGCGTGTCCGAGACCTTGAGATCGACCGCGTTCGGGCAGCTGACGCTGGCGGCGACGGTGAGGTTGGGCTTCACCTTCTCCTGACCTTCGCGGTAGTCGGCACCTGGCCCGGCCTGACCGCCCCCTTGAGCCCTGCCGGCCTGGGCGCCTTCGTGGGGCTGGGCCTGGCTGCCGTCGGTCTGGCCCTGCACACCCGCGCCGCCGCTCCGTCCCAGGTTGCCGCTGCCGGTCTGGCCGCCCGACGGCTGCTGCGACTTGCCCGCCGCGACGGGATCGATCCGACCGTTGACGGAGGCCGTGTAGGTGCACCCTTCCTCGACCGGGAACGAGATCTGCTCCTTGAGATTCATCGCCTGTTTCTTCTGACTCTGCCCCTGTTGCTGCTGCGTGCGCTGTGCGCCGCTCGGGCTGGGCTTGTCGCCCTGATGCTGCGCGCCGCCCTGCGCCGCTCCCGGCGAGCCCGATTCGCGTTGCTGCGGCGAGCCCGTGCCGCCCGTCTGTGCTGCCGCGAGCGCCGGCACGACCGCGAGCGCTCCCATGGCGAGCGCGAGTTGGATGGACCGATTCGATTTCATATTACCCCCAACCGTAGAATCTGCTTCCGATCGTACTCACCACCGCCGCGGGCCGACCGCCCACTAGGCGGCTTGTTCCCAGACCTTCCTTGACAGCGCGTCCTTGATCCACGCGAGGTGCCGCTGCTCATCAGTGTAGTTGCGCTCGACGATCGCGCGCGCCTCGGCCGTGAGCGACTCGTCCAGCGCCGCCTGGTATTGCCGGTTCGTGAGCTCCTCGTTACCGCGCATGGCGAGGAGCGCGCTCTGGTCTCCCCTGCTCGTGATGGCCGTGAACGCTTCGATGAACTTGCCCTTGAGGTCGCGGGTCTGCGCCGCGATGCCGCCGAGCGACGTCACATGCGCGCTCAGATCCACGACGTGGCGCGCGTGATCGTCCCTGAAGCTCGCGAGCCTCTCCCTGGTATGAGCGTGCCCGCACGCCTCGATGGCCTGGTCATAAGCGGCGATCGCGTCGCGATCGAGCTGGATGAGGTCGTTGAGCACCTCGATGACGTCTCTCGCCATGATCGACACTCCTTCCGGGATCGCGTCCCGCACGGACCCCCGCGCCCACCACCTGGGGCATTTGCGTTGGGGCGCAAGCCATGCGCACGTCGTAGCCGGAAATTGGGGTCGCCGTGGCCGCGCTCGGCTCGGCCGCCGCTGGCGGCCGCGGCGGGCGGCCCGGCATCCCGATCGGTCCGGCAACCTCGACCTGGCACGGACCGTGAAGGTCAGTCGGGAGACGGGTGACGGGAAACCCTGACAGCTTCCGTGGACCGGCGCCGCCAGCGCCGGCGCCGCGGGGAGATGGAATGTGCCTATGAAACGCTCTCTTGGCCGCTCCTCGATGCGCGCCGCGCTCGCGCTGCTCCTCGCCGCCTCCGCGGCTTGCGCCGAGGGGCTCGCGAACGCGCCCGGCATCAACCGCGAATGGACCCCGGAGGACCGCGGTCAGGACGCCATCGCGAATGGCCCGGGCTCCTGCCCCAGGGAAGGCCCCGATCCGCTCTCGCCCCCCGGCGAGCTGCGCGAGATCTGTCCCAAGGCCGCTCCGCCGAGGCTGCCCAACGCCGCCGCGTCGCCCTGAGCGCAGCCGGCTCGCGCCAGAAACCTCGCTGCGCCCACTGATCTCACGTTCGCGCGCGCAGGAGCGCGCGGCGAGCTCGGCACGCAAGAGTCCTTCTACGGTCGACCGCTTCCACGATTCGACCGCCCGGATGTGGTTGTGCCTGCCAGAGCGAAGGCAGAATGTCCCGGCTGAGGCGAACTGCCTCATGGAGGGAACGATCGCCAGGGCTCCGGTCTGCCTCTACGGCTCGGGCGCGCCAGCTCCCGCCGCGGCGCCCGCTGCGGGGGGGCGACTCCGCCGCTCGCCCGCGGGGCACTCGCGGTGCCCGGCGCTTGCCGCGTCGACCTTGAGTTGGCCGGGCCGGCGTGGCTGCCGCGCGGTCGGGATGGTGATGGGCTCCTCGATGAGCTCCGGCGCCAGGGCGCCCTGGGCGGGGATGAAGCGCGGCTCGCCGGGCTTGCGATCGTCGGCCACCTTCCACGCGCGCGGCACCCTCCTCAGCCCGACGGGATAGAGGGTGAGGCCGTCGCGGTGGACGTGAATCCGCAAGAAGTTCTTGTAGTCCTGGATCCGGAGCGCCGAGAACGCTTCGTTGCCGTGCCGCCGCGCGACGTTGAGCGAGATCAGGAGATAGACGCCCATGATCGTCGACCCGACCACGGCGCCGGTGGCGCCGACGAAGAGCGTCACGCCGAGGAGGCTCCACATGGACGGGAGGTCCCGGACGTCGACGCCGAGCAGCGCGCCGCCGAGGTGCGCGAGCCCCAGCGCCGCCCCGAGGTGCGCGAGCGCGTGGAGCGAGCCCGCGAACCGGCGATACCAGGTCTTGTAGGTGTCCGTGAAGACGATGAACACGAGCACGACGACGAGGACCCACCCCACGGCCCCCGGCCCGGGACGGGGCAGCGTCAGGGAGGAGAGCATGTAGACGAAGGCGGCGGCAGGCCAGAAGCCGAGGTTGTGCCGAGCGAACGAGAGGTTGCGCCAGGCGAGCCGGCGCGACTCCGACTCTGACGGAAACGAGGCACGCAACATATAAGGGCGTTGGTCGGCGCCCGCGCCGGAGCGGACCACGGTGACCGGCTCGCCGTGGGTCGGGTGGAGGAACGCGCCGCCGCCGCCGGCGATGACGTTTTGCCGGCCGTCCGCGGACTCGTGGCGGCGATAGTGGTGCAGATCTCCGGCGATGCGCGCGACGATCTCGACCCCGGGCCGCGCGTCGGCGAGCTGCTTCTCGAAGAAGGCGAGGTTGCTCTGGAGCTCTGGGTTGTAGATGGCGCCCTTCACCCAGTCGGGCTCGGCGGTGCAGAGGATCACGCGATCGCCGTCGCGCATGTCGTGCGTCGCCAGCTTGCAGAAATACTCGATCTGCGGCTGGTCGATGTCGGACTCGAGCTGGATGTCGACGCCGAGCAGCCAGAAGCCGTGGGGCAGCTTCAGCGCGAAGTAGCTCCGCGACTGGAACGTCTTCCAGGCGCCGAGCGTGCGTTTCTGGCCGAAGAGGCGCATGAAGCTCATCAGCCCGTCGTACCAGTCGTGGTTGCCAGGGATGGCGAACAGGTGCGGCGGATCCGTCACATCGGCCTTCGGGAGCGCGGCCGCGTAGGGCTCGACGAGCCGCGTCCAGTACGCCTGACGCGTGGCCGAGGGGTAGACCTGGTCGCCGCCCATGATGAGCACCTCTCCGCGCCTCGTCTCCCGGTCGCCCAGCAAGAGGACCGGCCGTGCGAGCAGGCTGGCGATCGCATAGGTGGGGTTGAAGCCATCGCCTGTGTCCGCCACGTAATCGATCCAGAGCTCGTCGCGCATGACGCCGTTTCGGACGGCATAGTCGAAGGGCGGCTGCGGCCCCGCGATCGCCTCGATGAGGCGGAAATCGCCGCGCGCGCCCATCAGGCGGGAGACGGTCATGTCGAGCGCGGAGCGGGCCAGCTGGAAGGGGCTGTACCAGCACGTCATGACGCTCTGCTGGAGCGCCGCGAGCCGCTCGCGATCCGGGCGATCGATCATCCGTCCCTCCGCTCAAGGGAGATTATCACCGCCGGAGCGCCGCGTCGCCTCGGCCGCGCGCTTCAGCGGGGCGCGACGACGTCGTGGGCACTCACGCTACGCGAGATCACTGCCATCCTTGAGACAGCCGGCGAGCTCGCTGAGGAGCTTGTCGGTCGCCTCCAGACCGCTCGTGAAGGCTTCGCCCTCCTTGGCTCGGCGGGTGAGGCGCATGTCGGGCGAGAGTCGGTAGGGTGAGGCCTTCGGCTGGACCAGCTTGAGCACCTTGGCATGATCGAGCGGGGTGTCCTCGCGCAAGTGCAGCGTGACGCCCTTGGCGCTCGCCTCGCATGCGAGCGCCTTCAGCCGGCGCAGCTCGGTCTTGAGCCGCATGAGGTGCACGAACCGGCGCGCCTCGAGCGGAGGCGGGCCGAAGCGATCCTCCATCTCGACCGCGAGGTCCTGCACGTCCTCGGTCGAGGCGGCACCAGCGAGCCGCTTGTAGAGGGAGAGGCGTACGCCTACATCGGAAATGTACTCCTCTGGAAGAAGCGCGTCGGCGTCGAAGGAGAGCTCGGTGTCGACGTCGTGGACCACGGGTTCGCCGCGCAGCTCGTGGACGGCCTCGTCGAGCATCTGGCAGAAGAGCTCGAAGCCAACCTGGGCGACGGTGCCGCTCTGCTCGGCGCCGAGGAGGTCACCGGAGCCGCGAAGCTCCAGGTCGAGCGAGGCGATCTGGAAACCGGAGCCGAGCTCGGTGTGGCGCTCGAGGGCCTCGATGCGGGCACGGGCCTCGTCGGTCATGGCGTTCGGGGGCGGGACGATGAGGTAGCAGTAAGCGCGCTCCTTGGAGCGGCCGACACGGCCGCGCAGCTGGTAGAGCTGCGAGAGGCCGAACATGTCGGCGCGGTCGATGAGGATCGTGTTGGCGCGGGGGATGTCGAGGCCGCTCTCGATGATGGCGGTGGCGCAGAGGACGTCGTAGCGCCCCTCGACGAAGTCGAGCATCGTCTGCTCGAGGTTGTGCTCGCTCATCTGGCCGTGGGCGACGCAGATGCGGGCGCTCGGGACGAGCTCGGCGAGGCGGGCGGCGCGCTCGTAGAGGCCCTCGACGCGGTTGTAGACGTAGAACACCTGGCCGCCGCGGCCGAGCTCGCGGAGGACGGCGTCGCGGAGGACGGCCTCGTCGTGGCGGGTCACCACGGTGCGGATGGCGCGGCGATCGACCGGGGGGGTCGTGATGATCGACATGTCGCGGAGGCCGGAGACCGCCATCTGGAGGGTGCGGGGGATGGGGGTGGCCGAGAGCGTGAGGACGTCGACGTTGGTCTTGAGCGCCTTGATGCGCTCCTTGTGGGTGACGCCGAAGCGCTGCTCCTCGTCGACGACGAGGAGGCCGAGCCGCTTGAAGTGGACGTCCTTGGAGAGGAGGCGGTGGGTGCCGATCACGACGTCGACGCTGCCGTCGCGGAGGCCGCGGGAGACCTCGTCCTGCTCCTGCTTGGTCTGGAAGCGGGACATGACGCGGACCTCGATGGGGTAGGAGGCCATCCGGGATCGGAAGCTGAGGTAGTGCTGCTGCGCGAGCACCGTGGTTGGGCAGAGGACGGCGACCTGCCTGCCGGCGTTCGCGGCGCGGAAGGCGGCGCGGATGGCAACCTCGGTCTTTCCGAACCCGACATCGCCGCAGACGAGGCGGTCCATCGGACGGCCGGACTCGAGGTCGGCCGTAACCTCGGTGATCGCCCGGGCCTGGTCGGGTGTCTCGTCGAAGGGGAAGGTCGCTTCGAAGGCGCGGTAATCGTCGTCCGGAGGTGGAACGGGCTCCGCCGTGGCGGCGCGGCGCTCGGCGTAGAGGCGGAGGAGCTCGTCGGCCATCTTGCGGACGCTCTTCTCGACCCGCGCCTTTGTCTTGGCGAACGTCTGCCCGCCGAGCCGGTCGAGCTTGGGGGCGCCTTCGCCGCCGCTGAATTTCTGGATCTGGTTCAGGCGGTAGACCGGGAGGTAGAGCTTGTCGCCGCCGGCGTACTCGACGGCGATGAGATCGACCGTGGTTGAGCCGACCTGCTTGTGGACGAGGCCAAGGTACCGCCCGATGCCGTGCTCTACGTGGACGACGTAGTCGCCGACGCCGAGGTTGCGGAGGTCCTCGAGGAAGGCCTGCGACGGCTTCGTGGAGGAGGCGGCGGCGCGCGCGGCGCGGCGGTGAGCGCGGGCACCGAAGATTTCCTCCTCCGTGACCAGCGCGAGCCCCTCGGCAGGAGCGATGACGCCGCGCGCAAGAGAGCCCGTGACGACGAGGGCCGTGTCGCGCGGAGAGGCGGAGCTGCTGCCATCGAAGAAAGCGGGGTCGAACGGACCGAGGTTGGCCTTCACCCGCACGTCGCGATGGCGGAGAAGGGCGACGAGGCGCTCAACCTGGGTCTGTGCGCGCGCAGCGACAAGCACTCGTAGGCCTGCTTCTTGCCATGCGACCACGCGACGAACGAGCGGGTCGAGAGCGCCGTGCTTGCCGCGTGACGCGCGAGCCGTCTTGATGGCGCGCTCGAGGTCCGACTGGTCGCGCGTCGCGAGCGACGGGACGTTCTCAGGGACGACCTCGAAGCGCTCCAGCGAGTTCCGGTTTTCCGCAGCACCCTCAACCCCGGTGCGGTGCAGGGCAAGCACGGTACGCGCGCCGAGCCACGAGGCAACGTGTGCCTCGTCCTCGTAGAAGGAGGCCAGCGGGAAGTGCGGCTCACGGTCCTTGTTGCTCCGGTCGGCCGCAGCGCGACCGAGCTCGTTGCGCACGGCGGCGGTGACGGAGGCCGGGTCCTCAAGGAGGATGAGCGCGTCGTCGGGCAGGTACGACGTGAACGACGCGAGGTCGATGAAGGCAGGCAAGTAGCCTTCGGCCCCGAAGAAGGCGCGGCCGCTCGCGACGTCGTCGACCAGCGCGCGCGCCTTGGTTGAGGGGAAGTCGATGACGTCACACGCGGCGCGTACCCGCTGGCGGGCGCGCTCGACATTGGCAGGCGTGAGGATCGCCTCGCGCGCCGGCGGGATCCAGACCTCCTTCACCTCGGTGACCGTGCGCTGGTCGTCGGGGTTGAAGGTCTTGATCGATGCGACGATGTCTCCGTAAAAGTCGATGCGCACCGGCAGCTCGGCGGAAGGCGCCCAGACATCGAGGAGGGCGCCGCGGACGGCGAAGGTGCCGGGGTCTTCTACGAGGGGGCTGCGGACGTAGCCCGATGCACCGAGGCGGGCCGAGAGCGCGTCGCGATCCATCTCCTGCTCGGCGATGACGAGCTCGGCGTGTTCGGTGATCTCGTCCCTGGGTACGACCCTGCGGGCGAGCGCGGTGATGGGGCAGACGAGGACCGACCAGGGAAGGTCCATGCCGAGGTGGAAGAGCGTGGCGAGGCGGGTCTGGGCGCCCCGGCGGTCCGGGTTGACATCCGCGTAAGGGCTGGCCTCGTTCGGCAGGTAGAGAAGGACGCGGCCGAACGTGGTCGAGCCGGCGGCCTCGGCGTCATCGGCGTCCCGATCGACGAGCAGGAACGAGGTATCGGCCGCCAGAGCGCGGGCGCTGTCGACGTCGGGAGTCAGGGCGATGATCCGGCGCCCGGCGGCGGCCGCGACGAGGCGACGGATGACGAGGGCGCCGGCCGAGCCGGCCGAGCCTGTGACATGACGGGTGCCAGGCGGCGCCGCGGCGAGCTCTGCGGCGAGCTCACGGGGCGTGACGACCCGGCGGTCTGCCGGGAGATCGAACGACGGGAGCGGCTCGAAGTCGGCCGGCGGGCCGCTGGTAGCGGTATCGTTCGAGGCGCTGTCGTCGACGTGGCCTGAGAGCTCGGCGATCGTGGCGCTGAGCGGGGAGCTCGAGGTGGAAGTGAGGGAGCGCTCGGGGGGCATCGGCGCAGCGCGGTCTAGCATAGGCGGCGCGATTCGACCCGCGGTCTCGACCCGACCGTGGTTGGCGCCGCGCGCGGGGCACAACCCCACCGTGCTGCGGCCGGGAACGCAACCCCACCGTGCAGGGCGCTACGTGACGCGCACGCCAGCTCGGTCCCGGCCCCGAATCGCCTCTCGTCACGATGGTAATGTCGACTCTCGACTCCACTCCGCGCAGACTTTTCGACCGCTCGGACTCTGTTCACGCCGAGCCTGGCAGCCCCGAGCGAACCCGAGCTGGCGAGCCAGTACGCCTGCCGGCCAGCCGAATCGTCCGTTGTTGCGCATGAATCGAGCCTTGAAGGAGATCGAATGCTTGGTCCCGTCCTTTGCTTGCAACAACGCCGCATCCAGGCGTCGGTCGTGTTGTGCGACGGGTGAACAGAGACTCCTGGTTTCCAGTCTTAATATAATTTTGTCAACGTGTGCGGGTCCTGCGTCTATGCGGCCGCAGGCTCGCCCTCGTTGACGGTGACCCCGTGGAACACGCGCATCCACCACGTACCCGCTGGGAAAGTTACGCTGCGTACACCTGCACGCCATTGATTGATCGAATGTCGGTATGCGATGCGAAATGCTTGTACGGCCGCGATGGCGGCGTTCTTTGCGTCTGCCTGCCGGCGGCCGACTGCGAACGTTGGATTGAGATCGCGAAGTGGGTCGATGCTCGTTGCTCGCTTGTAAGGAGAAATATTCCTCGCGCGCGCAGCCCCGAGGAAGCCAAGCCTTTGTCGCTTCAGGGTAGCGTGAGCCTGTCTCTCGTGCAGATCGATCCTTCCCGTGATCTCCCGGCGAAATTTGTCGGCATTGGAATCGCTGATCGATGGTGGAAGCGTGATCGCAAGTGCTACGTCGGTTGGCCATTCGGGGCTCTGTGGATTGAAGTATATTTCAGGGCGTTGGGCGCGCAGCACGCCGCAGCCGATGTCGCCGACGAGCACCTTGGCTCCTGGCCACTCATGTGCATGCGGTACGAGACCAGCAGCGACTGGATTTGCGAGGGTGTAAGCGATCTTCTCCACCAGAGCGTCCCGTGTTGCTAGCCGTACCACGCTCGTTGCTCGATCGTCCCACACCGGCCCCTCCCACGCGCGCAAGATCTTGGTCCCGAGAGCGACAAGCCGATGGAATCTCTGCAAAAATCGTGGGAGCTCGCCGCGTGTGTCTGTGACAACGATATGAATGTGCGTGGACATCACGCAGAGGGCGTGTACGAGGATACCATAGCGGTGGGCCGAGACGGCCAGGGTATAGATCACGAGCCGTGTGATCGCGGAATCGGGGCGGAAAAGAAAATGCCTTCGCAGTACACGGCGGGTGAGAAGATACGTAGCGCCGGGGACGATCGCACGAGGCTGACTCATGCCTGACGGGTATATCAAACGCCGTGCCAGACTCGAAATCGGCCGATTTTTGAGGATTTGGGTGTTCGAGGAGGTGGCGGCCGTCATCCTCTTCGCCACCTGCGCCACCCAATGGTCAGGTCGGGGGGCAGAGCAGGGCGTGTGCGGAGCGCAACGTCAGTCGAGCGCGACGTCGCCGCGACGTCACAATGTGGCTCGGTAAACGGCGGCTGCTGCGAAGGCCATGGAGGGGATGCTGGCGATGCATCGCGGGCCGGCAACAAAACCAAAGAAAGCGCTCAACAGTTCTAAAGGTGGACCCCGCCTCCCAACGATACCCCCCACGTAGTCGCCCCTCGCTGCCCGGTCAGCCCGGACGGCGCATCCAGGTTGACGGCAACCTGGGAGCGTACGAACACCGGCTCGAATTCGACATTCGCATACAAGATTGCTGCCCATTGTGAGAAATCTCGCCCTGCGAGCGGTGCCGACTGCGCGAGCATCTGCACTCGCACTCCGGGTGTCAGCAAACCCATCCGCAAGCCCGCGTGAGCGGCGGCCACGACCGCCAGCCGAGACGGATTGGAGTTCACGGAAACGAGCACGGCTGGATCCAGCTCAGCGCCAACGATCACCGGCATGGACAGCTCCGCCCGGCTGCGGAGCAACAGCGCGATCGGGATCGCGTTCGGTGCCCACATCCAGTAATCCGCGAACCCGCGCGCGGCTGTAGCTACCGCGTAGTTGTACTCGGCCTCCGTATTCTTCGGGATGGTGCCAGGGAACGTCGTCACCGGCGGTGCAACCCCGACCCCGGCATAGATCGAGCGGTTTCGCTCCTCGAGAAGCGCCGCCTGCACGGTCACGAACGGATTCCCGAAGCGAAACGACGAGCGCCGCGCCTCGCCCTCGATCCGAAACGTAGTCCAGGCCGAGGTGACGTCCGTGGTTGCGTGCAGGCAGCTGTTCAGGCGAACGCCCGCCGCCACCTGCGGCGCGACATGAATCGTAGCCACCGTCGGGTTCTGCGGCGAGGCTGTGAAAATGCCGTACAGCGCAATATGACCGCGGCCGCCAGGTCGCGACGGAATGTCCCCCGTCGTCTGTGCCCAGCTCGGCGCCGCCTCGACCGAGGCAACCACGGTAATCGTAAGCGCGAGCCCGCGCGCTCTCCTCCTCACTTCGTCCTCCGGAACTTCTGCACGCCGCGACCCCTCAGGCTGGTGACGTAGACGCTGCCGTCGTGCCCAACGGCGATCCCGTGCCCCCAGTCGATCTCCCCGGGACCGTCCCCCGATGTGCTCCACCGGTCCACGATCTTCCCGTCGAGGCTCATCCGCAGCACATGCCCCCGAGGCCGCTCTGGATCCTGATCGCCTCCGTCTACAACGTAGATGTGCCGGTCGGGTCCGAAGGCGATCGCCCACGGTCGCCCCAACGCGGCGCTCTTCCACTGCGCCAGGTAGTGGCCGTTCGCGCTGAAGACCTGAACACGCGCGTTCTCCCGGTCCGCCACGTAGACGCGCCCCTCGTCGTCGGTGACGATGCCGTGAGGCGTGTCGAGTTGTCCCGGCCCGAAGCCCTTCTCGCCCCACTCCATGACGAACCCGCCGTCCTCGGAGAAGCGCGCGATCCGCGCATGGTTGTAGCCGTCCGCCACGTAGATATCGCCGTCCAGGCCGAAGGCCACGTTGGTGGGCCGGTCGAGCTGCTCGGGGCTCGTCGCGCACCCGATATCCGCGAGGAGTACGAGGATCCACACACCGATGCCCTTCATGGCGCCTCGCCGAGGGTCATGACCACATCCCCTTCCGCCGTCAACTTGAACACCCGGTTCTGCTCGGAGTCCGTCACCCAGACGAAGTCGTTGCGATCCACCTCGATCCCGTGTGGATAGAAGAACAGCCCCTCTCCCCACGCGTCGAGCAGCTCGCCCGTCTCTGGATCGAACACCAAGATCGTGGGTTCGCGGATCGGCGCGTCGTTCCCTGACGTGCGCCCGGCCGCATGGCTCACCAGCACGCGCCCTCGCGCGTCAACCGCCACATCAAGCGCTGGGCCGAACACCATCCCGTCAGGGACACGCGGCCACCCGTCCACGACCGCGTACGGCCCTGCAGGCGCGTCGTCCGCCGTCGGCGGTCGCGACGTGCACGCCCCCGCAAGCGCCAACCCTACCAGCCAGCGGCCCCCGCGCTGCGCCCCGAAGACCGACGTTGCGTTGCGAAGCAGCCATCCCATGACCAAGGATAACAATGTTATCCTGGTGGCGTCAACGGGCGAGGCGCGGACGTGGCAGGATGGTGGGCATGGGTGTGATGGATGCGGATGAGCCGGTGGAACGCGTGTTCATGGCGCTCTGCGAGGGACGACTGACGCGGGACGATCTGACGGCCCGCAAGATCGCCGCATTCCTGGGCCAGACGACGATGGTGCTGTATCACCACTTCGGCTCGCTCGACGGATTCCTCATTCGCGTCGATGGCCTCGGGTGGCGGCGGCTCGCGGAGCGCCTCGACGCGCGGGCGCGCGCTGGCGCCGATGCGCGGTCGCTTGCCGTCGGTTACGTCGAGTTTGCGCTGTGCCATCCGGACCTGTACTGGCTGATGGCTGAGCGCCGCTTCGACCGCGCCCGCCTGCGCGAACAGGGGCGCCTGCGGCTCGCGCGCCCTCTTTGGAGCTCATTCGTCGAGCTCTTGCGTCATCACGGTAGCAGGCGGCCGGAGGAAGATACGTACGTGCTCTTCGCGGGCCTCCATGGCATCGCGATGCTCGCGCTGAGCGGGCGCGCCAACCTGGGTGAGGTTTCGTCCAGGAGAATTCCTTCCGTCCTGGCTTTTTCTATCTTGGGTGGAGCCCCGGCTGGTACCCCACCAGGTACCCCACTCAACCCGGGTGAGGATCCCAACCTGGGTGAGGGCCCCGTCGGAGATGCGGAGGTGGCCTTCGCCGCGGCACGCCGTCTGGCGGACCTGGTGCTCCCCGCCCGTCCAC
The DNA here is from genome assembly GCF_051530145.1 of Sorangium sp. So ce302. Classification (GTDB taxonomy): domain Bacteria; phylum Myxococcota_A; class Polyangia; order Polyangiales; family Polyangiaceae; genus Sorangium; species Sorangium cellulosum_B. The sequence continues at coordinate 3,843,536 of NZ_CP150326.1, forward strand.
CCGAGCCGCCCGCCTCCCAGGCGAGCCGCGACCGCGGCGGCCCCGGGCGCCGCGCCTGAGCCGTCCGCCCAGGCGCCTGCCGGTGCCAGGGCGCTCGCTGGACGCTCCGCGCGCGACGCACCGGCTCCTGGCACACGGCTCGCCGGCCACGAAGAAAGGGAAAGCGCGTCGACGCGCGCCTTCGCGCCGGGCGCATCCCTCGCGCGGCGCGGGGCTTGCGCTGGCGTTGTGCGAGACCGACCCCAGCACATCGCGCCCGTTCGCCGGACAGGCCTCGCAATGTCGGGGAAATCGGCACGTCCTGCGAACTCGCGGCATCTATCTCCTTTCGGAGGTGTTATGCGCGCGCGACGCACGGTCGCTTGGTTGCTCAGCGGGGGGCTCCTCACCGCCGGCGCCGGTTGTGGCAGCGACGAACCGGAGGCGCTCGGCGCAGCTCGGCTCGCGGCCGTCGCGAGCGCCGACCGCACCGTGCACGCGGTCGATGCGCTCGGCGCTCAGCACCAGGCCGCGATCGCCGCCAACGCCGACGCGAGCATCCTCGTCGCGACCTACACCGATCCGCGCGGCGCCCGCGCGACTCCGATCAGCCTGTCCGGCGTTGCGCGCTCCGCCGACGGCGGGAGATCCTTCGCCGAGGTCCTCGGCCCAAGCGGCGCGGGGGCGCTGCCCTCGGTCGCCGGCGGCCAGGTGCTCGGCGCCCCGCGCGTCGTCCACGATCCGACCCGCGACATTTTCGTCAGCTCCTCCACCTACGTTCGCCCCGCCGATGGCCTCCAGGGCCTCTGCCTCCATGCCTCGAACCCCGGCAGCAGCACGGCCGGCTCCTCATGGTCCGCACCGGTCGAGGTGACCCCGGCCTTCGTCGCGGGGGAGAGCGCCGAGCAGGCCTCCCTCGACGTCAACGCGGCGACCGGGCGCCTCTCCGTTGCCTGGGTTCAGCGCGGCGGAGCGTCTCCGAGGATCCTCTACAGCCACTCCGACGATCTCGGCCAGACCTGGTCGCCCGCGGCCACGATCGCGCAGGCGCCCGCCGGTGGCGATCTCGACGGGCCGAGCGCGCGCATCCTCCCGGGGGCGACCGACAGGGACTCGGTCGTCTATGCTGTCTTTCGCGCCATCGAGCCGGGGACCTCGCTGCGCAACGTCGGTTGCCGCCGGTCGATCGACGGAGGCGTCACCTGGGAGCCGCTCACCCTCCTCGACGAGGCCAGCTACCCCACGGAAGACCAGATCCTCGGCGTCGACGACGGAAGGAGCGCCCCGTCGATCGACGTCGACCAGGCCACGCGGCAGGTCTACGTCGTCTACCAGCGGAGCGGCGCCCACGGCACAGGGGACATCGCCCTGCGCTCCTTCACAGAGCAGTGCACCGCAGGCCCCGCCGTCCTCCTCAACAGCAATCCAGGGCGCGATCGGGCCCAGTTCTTCCCCTTCGTGGCCGTCGACCGGACGACCGGCACCGCGCACGTCGTCTACTACGACCAGGATGTCGACAGCTCGGGCGACCTGACCGAGATCGTCCACACCGCGTCGAGCGATCAAGGCGCCTCCTTCAGCCCGCCTGCGCCGATCTCGGACCACCCCTTTCACGCGGGCCACGGCAACGACGCCTCCCGGCAGAACCTCGGCGACCGCATCGGCGGCGTCGCGCTCGCCGGTGAGCTCTACAGCGTCTTCAGCATGACGGCCACCCCGCCGCGGTTCGACGAGGGGCAGCCGTCGTCGACCTCCCTGATCGCGCCCAACGTCCACCTCGACGTCCTCGACGAGCTCGCCAGCGTCCCGCCGCTGCGCGCGGCCGGCGCCCGGATCGCGGACACCGCGTGCGGCGCCCTCGCGAACGAGCGCGTCGATCCGGGGGAGCTCGTCGACGTCGGCGTCTACCTCGAGAACCACCTCGCCAACCCGATCTCCGGCAGGACGACCGTCTCCCGGATCACCGCCGCGCTGTCCACGGAGACGCCCTCCGTGACCATCGTGAGGGCGAGCGCGCTCTACCCGGATATCGAGCCGCTCCGCACGGTCGCGAGCGACGCGCCATTCGTCCTCAGGACGGGCCGGGACTTCGTTCCTGGCGCGCCGATCGATCTGACGCTCACGGTGAGCTCGGCTCAGGGCACGGTCGAGCTGCCGATCCAGCTCGAGACGGGCTCGCCGGGCGCCGCGGAGGTCCTCCTCCGCGAGGACTTCGACGCAGCGAGCGCGCCAGCGCTGCCCTCCGGCTGGCAGTCGGTGCGCGCCGGCGGGACGGCCTCCGCCTCGCCGTGGACCGTCGCGCAGACGCTGACGCCCGGAAACAACGCGGCATTTCACGACGAGGAGGCGGCGACGTCGCTCGTCGCGCTGGTGTCGCCCGCCGTGACGATCCCGGAGAGCTCCGGGAACTCCCACGTCACGCTCGACTTCGATCTCACCTACGAGCTGGAGGACGATCCGCAAAAGCTCATCCAGGCGTTCGACGGTCTGACGCTGCGCGTGGAGGATCTCACGGCCGGCGCCGTGCCCCGGGCGGTGCTCGCGGAGGCGTTCGCCGAGCGGATCGTCACCGGCGGGAGCCACCACTTCCCAAAGCACCTTCCAGCCCGCGACGACCCGGACTACCTGGAGGATAACGCGGTATGGTCCGGCAGCTCCAGCGGGAGCAAGCGCGTGTCGATCCGCTTCCCTGGCGCGGGGATGCGGGGGCGGACCGTGAGGCTCCGCTTCGACTACACGCAGGACGACAGCCGGGTCTGCACGGATATCGGGCGCCCCGGGCCGTGCGGCGTCGCGGTCGACAACATCGTGTTCGCGGCGGTGCCGGTCGTGTCCGGGGCCTGCGGGGCGGATCTGGCCATCACCCAGACGGCCGCGCCGGATCCTGTATCGCCGGGCGCGCAGCTCACGATGACGATCGACGTCGCCAACGAGGGGCCGGGCGATGCGAGCGACGTCGTCGTGTCGTCCGTGCTGCCCGCCGGGGCGAGCCTCGTCAGCGCCTCGGGGACCGGCTGGACGTGCGACCCGGCCGGCGGAGAGCTCGTGTGCCGGCGCGCCTCGCTCGCCGCACGGCAGAGCTCGTCCATCGCGGTCACCATGGTCGCGCCCACGCTCCCGCCGCCCACGGTCGACGAGGAGATCGAGAGCACGGCGAAGGTGAGCTCGAGCGAGCACGATCCGGCGCCGGAAAACAACGAGAGCGGCGTGCGCATCGACGTCTCCGTGCCAGCGCGCCTGATCGGCTATCTCACGGTCCTCGGCGAGCGCATCGCCGGCGAGGATCTCGCCTATACGGCGCTCATCAGCAACACGGGTGGGCGCGTGCAGCCCGACAATGCAGGGTTCGAGTTCGTGGACGTGCTCCCGCCCGAGCTCCTGCTGGAAGGCGCGTTCGCGGACAAGGGCGCGGTCTCGGCCGATCCCGCCACCAACACGGTGGGCTGGAATGGCGAGGTCGAGCCGGGGGAGTGGGTGGTGCTCACGATGGAAGCGATCCTGCGTCCCCTGACCGATGGACTCGTCGTCACGAACCAGGGCACGCTCTTCTTCGACGCGGACTCCGACGGCGTCAACGAGTCGAGCGCGATGACCGACGAGCCCCTGTTCGCCGGCGCGGCCGATCCGACGGTGCTCACGGTGAGGCCCGCCGTCTGCGGCGATGGCGAGCTCGGGCTCGGCGAGCAGTGCGACGACGGCAACCTGCGCAACGGGGATTGCTGCTCGGCTCTGTGCACCGCCGAGCCGCCGACCACGATCTGTCGCATCGCGACCTCGCTGTGCGATCCCTGGGAGTATTGCGACGGCGCAGGGAGCTGTCCCTCGGACGTGAGCCTGCCGGACGGCGCCAGCTGCGATGATTTCGATGTCTGCAATGGCAGCGAGGTCTGCTTCCAGGGACTCTGTCTGAGCGACATCCCGCTCTACTGCGACGACGGGGATCCGACGACCACGGACGAATGCCATCCCTTCTTTGGCTGCCGGAACACGCCGAACAGCGCCACCGCGGGAGGGGGCGGTGGCGGCGACGACGGAGGGACTGCAGCAGGCGTGGGCGGCGGCGGCGCAGTGGGCGGCAGCGGCGCAAGCGGCGGCGGCGCAGTGGGCGGCGGCGGCGCAGGCGGCAGCGGCGCAAGCGGCGGCGGCGCAGGCGGCGGCGGCGACGCCGGAGGACCGGCCCAGGGCGCCGGAGGCAGGGGCGACGGCGCCGGCGGCGATTGCTCCGCCGATGCCCGCGGGGCGGGCGGCACTGGGGTCGGCGGTGGCCGAGATGCGGCGGGTGGGGAAGGGGGAGGGGGCCAATCCGAGGGAGGAGCGCCCCCGGGCCACTGCTGCTGTTTGGGCGTCAGCTGCGCGTATGCCGTCATCGGCGGTGAGACCGGGCACGCGTCAGGAGCGGCTCGCGCGCTCGCGCTGTGCGGCGTCTTCGTGGCGCTCGGCAGCGCGCGCCGCGCCCGCCGCCGTCGCTGCTGACGGCGGCGCCCGCGCGCCCTGCGATCACCTGTAGACGAAGACCCCCTTCAGATCCTCGGTCTGTGAGATGGGCGTGCCGTCCTTCTTCGAGGTGGTCCTGAACTGGTAGATCATCCCCGGGATCAGCGCGGGACCGTCGTAGTCGACAGAGACGTTCTTGCTCCCCGACACACCGGGCACCTCCAGGTTCTCCCAGATCTTCGCGCCGAGCGCGTCGAACAATCTCACCTCGTACAGATCTTCGCTGGAGTCGTCCGCGAAGACGAACGTCGGTGTCCCGCTCACCTCCTCCAGCGTGCTCGCGCCGGGCGAGACCACGCCGAGCGCGCCCGTCACCTTGAACGACTCCGCGACGGGCAGATCCTGGCCGGAGACCGTGATGCGCACGATCTCGGTCCCGCCAATCGACGTGTCAGGATCCCGCACGAGCGCGTCGTCCTCGAAGGCGGCGAGGACCACGTAATCGCCATCGGGCACCCCGGCGATCGAGAACTCGCCGGTGACGTTGCCTTGCCGGAGCCCTCGCGGGGCCTCGCCGCGCGCGGTCGCCTCGTCAAAGGTATCGGCCACGACGAGGATGACCGAGGTCGCGCTCCCCCCTGGAGCATTCACGATCTCGACCTTGCCGCTCACTGTCGCCGTGGCGTCTCCGGTCGCGTGCAGATCCACGCCCGTCGTCTCCTTGCCGGCGCTGACGGTCGCGCTCGCCGTGTCGAGCGCGAGGCCGGCGGCATAACCTTTCACCGTGACATCGCCCGCGGCCACGTTGTAGATGGTGTAGCTGCCGTCGAGATCGGCCGCGCCGGTGGCGCCGCCTGCGACCAGCAGCGTCCCGCCAGGCTGGTCGGCGTGGACGACCCCGGAGATGGAACCGAGCTCCTCGCTGTCCGAGAGCGGCAACAGCGAGATCTCCGTCGCCGCCGACTCGATCGCGAGCGGTTTGCCCGCCGCCGTGGATAGGTCGATGGGCAGCGCGACCCGCGGCGCCTTCGGGAACGTCTCGTACGTCTGCGCGTCGGCGCGCAGCGTGATGTTGACCTCGATCGGAGCGCCGCTCGCGTCGCGCCGCGCGGGCACGACGAGCTCATACGTCCCGTCGGCCCCGGTGACGGCCACCCGGGAGATCACCGCGTCGCTCGGGTCCCGGGCGAGCACGCGCGCGCCCGCGATGGCCTTGTCGTCGAGCGAATCGTAGACGCGCCCCCTCAGGGTCACCGGCTCGAAGCAAGCGGGCTCGGCGCCCTCCACCTCCTCGCACACCTGCGGGGCGGCGCACCCTGTCTGCGCGGCCACCGAGCAGCTCTGCGGCTGACCCTCGTCGTCGCCGCCGCACCCCATCCCCATCAAGGCGCACAGCATCCCAACAGACATCGAGCGCATCACCATCGACTCGTCTCCTTTCAAACCACGTCTTGTCGCTGCAAGCTCAGCTTTTCAGCTCGTGAGCGGCCAGCGCCGCGGCCTGCGATCCTGTCGCCGCTCCGAGCAGGGACAGTGAATCACGAAGGCGCGGCGGGCACCGAGCAGGGGGAACACATCCCTCCGGTTCTTCTGTGTCTTTCATGGTTCAATCCCTGTCCTCGAATCCAGGGAGAACCCGGGCAAGCGTAGGGCTAGTTCAAGATGACCTGGCAGCAGCCGGTGATGCAGTAGTAGCCTGCGTCACAAGGCTCCTGGCCGGAGAGCCCGCACGGCTGGACCTCCGCCGCGCACTGGCCTTGGGGCTCGCCGGTGGGCCCGCCGCCGCTGCCGGTCGCGTCTCCGCCGCCGCCTGTCGCGGCTCCGCCTCCAGCTCCGCCGCCCCCGGCGCCGGTGCCGGACTCGAAGCAGTCGTCTGGCAGCGTGTCCTTGCCAAGGCACAGCTCGCAGCGGCCGCACTCGTTCAGGCAAGCATCCACGGGCGTGCAGGGCTCGCAGCGGGTCGGGTCGGACTCGTGGCCGCGCGAGCAGGAGCCTTCACCGGTGCCATCGGCGTCGGAGCCGAGCCAGACGTACTTGCCGCCGCCCGCCGGCAGCTCGCAGCAGCCGAAGCAGTCGCAGCCGTTCGGCGTGAGCGGACCGCAGATCGTATGGCACATATCGGACTGCTCGTCGTTGAGATCGCTGCAGCTCTTGCCATCGGCGCCCGGCGTCGAGGTCCCGCTGTCATAGGCGCACATCGTCCCGTTGATGGACTCCGGGTGAAACCCGGGCGCGACCTCGTGCTCATCGCACTTGTGGTTCCAGTGGCAATCGTCGTTGCCGGAGCCGGAGTCCTGGTCGAAATAACAGTCGACGGTGCACGCCGGCCCCGCCTGGCCGGGGATCCCGCCGTAGTAGCTGCCCTCGGTGTTGTCGCACGGGCCGAGGCAGTCCGGATCCTGCGCGTCGAGGAGCCCATCGTCGTCGTTGTCGACGAGATCCCCGCACGCGTACGTCTTGCCCTGGCACTCGACGATGCTCGTCGGGGTCGCCATGCCTCCGCCCGCAGCGCCGGTGCCGGCCCCTCCGCCGCTCGCGCTGCCGCCGCCGCTCGCGCTGCCGCCGCCGCTCGCGCTACCGCCGCCGCTCGCGCTGCCGCCGCCGCTCGCGGCGTCGCCTCCTCCCGCGCCGCCGGATGGGGCGGCGCCGTCAACGGTGCTGTCGCTACAGCCGGCGCTGAGGGTGAGTCCAAACAGGGCGGTCACCAACGAGAGAGAGAGAGCTAGGCGCATGGTGTCTCCAGAGGTGGCTCAGGCGCTCCCGTCCGCAGCGCGAGCTGCGGAGCGGGACTACCGGCGCGTTCATCCGGAGCAGTTCCGCCGCGGTCAGGTCACGGCTCAGAAAAATGACCGATCGCGAAAAAAACGCGTAGCCATCGCGAAACCGGCGTGTGGTCGTGGGATGATAACCCACGTTGTGCTCGCAGTTGTCTCTTCGTCTTCCAGGTGGCAACCGAGCGGGCACGCTCGTCGCTCTCATGGGGTCGCGTGCCCGCTGCGCGCCAGGGCCGCGCGCAGCGGCGGTCACGCCGCGTGGTCGCGCCGCCTTCGGGCGCCCAGGCCCAGCGCGCCCGCGAGGAGCGCCACGAGGCCGACGAGCGCGCCGCCGCGCTCGCCTCGCTGCATCGCGCAGACCAGCCCGGACGAGACCTCCGGCTCCGTGGACCCGCCGCCGCTGCTGCCCGCACCGCCGCTGTCGTCGCAGGCGTCGCCGACCCCGTCGGCGTCGCCATCCCCCTGATCCGCGTTGGCCGCGAGCGGGCAGTTGTCGTCGCCGTCCGGGACGCCGTCGTTGTCGTCGTCCGCGTCATCGACGTCGCAGGCGTCGCCTTGATAGTCCTCGTCGTTGTCGGCCTGATCCGCGTTGGGGACGGAGGTGCAGTTGTCCTGCTCGTCCGGGACGCCGTCGTTGTCGTCGTCGTCCTCGCAGGCGTCGCCCTGGCCGTCGCCGTCGCTGTCGGCCTGATCGGGGTTGTACTCCTCGTCGCAGTTGTCCGCCGCGTCGCTCAGGCCATCTCCGTCCACGTCCTCGCAAGCGTTGCCCACGCCGTTGTCGTCGGCGTCCGTCTGATCGGGGTTCGGCACGTGCGGGCAGTTGTCCGTCTCGTCCGGTATGCCGTCGCGGTCGCCGTCGACGTCGGCCCCGAGGTCGCAGGCGTCGCCGCGGCCGTCGCCGTCGCCGTCGGTCTGATCCTGGTTGGGCACGTGCGGGCAATTGTCCTCTGCGTCCACGACGCCGTCGTTGTCGTCGTCGTCCTCGCAGGCATCGCCGGTGCCGTCGCCGTCCGTATCTTCCTGGAACAGATTGGGCACGACGGCGCAGTTGTCCTCCACGTCGACCACGCCATCGTCGTCGCTGTCGGGATCGCAGGCGTCCCCGAGGCTGTCCCCGTCCGCGTTCTCCTGGCCAGGGTTCTGATCCACAGGGCAGTTGTCCTCTGCGTTGCGCAGCCCGTCGCCGTCGGTGTCGATGTCGGGCTCGCAGAAGTCGCCGACGCCGTTGCCGTCGCTGTCCTCCTGGTTCGGATTGCGCGTGGCAGGGCAGTTGTCGCAGAGATCGCCGATCTTGTCGTCGTCTCTGTCCTGCTGGAGCGAGTTCGGGACGTCGCGACAGTTGTCGACGTCGTTGTCGATGCCGTCGCCGTCGTCGTCACCGGCCTCACAAACGTCGCCGGTGCCGTCTCCATCGGAGTCCACCTGATCGGCGTTCGCTGTGCCAGGACAGTTGTCATCGGCATCCAGGACACCGTCGTTGTCGTCATCGTCGTCGCAGGCGTCGCCGGTGCCGTCCGCCTCCGCATCCGACTGGTCCGGGTTCATCGCGACAGGACAGTTGTCGCACGCGTCGCCGACGCCGTCGGAATCCGAATCCCGCTGATCCCGATTGATAGCGGACGGGCAGTTGTCGCACGCATCGCCGAGAACATCGCCGTCGGCATCTGCCTGGTCCGGATTCTGGGTCTGCACGCAGTTGTCCAGGGGATCCACGACCCCATCCAGATCGGTATCAGGGTCCTCCGCCCAGCCGGTTGCTGGCAGGATCAGCCCGAACAGGCCCGCCACGAGCCCCACCGAGAACCGTCGCCCGCGCGACCGCACGCCCCTCGTCCCCGCACGTTTCATCGCGCCTCCATTCGTCATGGCCTTCATGGCGACAGCTTGGTCACGAACACGTCCGTGCCCTCGCCTCCCTCGATCCGCTTTTCCCCGAACGTCACCTTCCCGGTGAACGCGCCGGTCACGTAGACCTGCCTGTCGCGGTCGATGGCCACGCCCGTCGCCCGGTCCGCGCCGGCGCCGCCGAAGCGGTGGCTCCACCGGTAGACGCCCTCCGGATCGAGCTTGGCCACGAACACGTCGTCGTCCCCCGCGCTCGTCACCGACCCGTCCGCCAGCGTCGTGTCTCCGCGGAACCCCCCCGCGACGACCACGTCCCCCGCGCCGTCGACGAGGAGCTGCCCCAGCGACGCGCCGTCCTCGCCGATCACCCGGCTATAGATGTGCTCTCCCGTCGAATCGAGCTTGGCCACGAACACCGCCTGGTGCTCTCCGGCCGCCCGAGGGCCCCCGCCGAGATCGATCGTCGCGCCGAACTCCCCGCCCACGATCACGTTGCCCGCCCCGTCCACCGCGACCGCCTTGGCCCGCTGCGGCCCCGCGTCGCCGAAGCGCTTGCTCCAGCGGTGCTCGCCGAGCGCGTCGAAGCTCGCCACGAACACATCGAAATCCCCGGCGCTCTCCAGCGGATCGCCGCCCAGATCGAGCGTGCCGGCGAAATCTCCGATCACGATCGCGTTGCCGCGCTCGTCCATCGCCACGGCGCGGGCCTGCTGATCGAAGCCGTCGCCGAACCGCTCGCTCCAGAGCGGCGCGCCGTTGTCATCGAAGCTCGCCAGGAACACGTCGCTGCCACCGGCGCTCTCGAGCCGGTCCTCGCCGACGTGCAGCGCGCCCGAGAAGCGGCCGGCCACGACGAGGCGCCCCATCGCCGTCGCCGCGACGCTCGTCGCCGCCTGGAAGCCGATGCCCCCGAGCGGCTGCAGCCACAGCTCCTGCCCCTCCGCGTCGAGCCTCGCGACGTAACCGTCTCGCCCGCCGGCGCTCGTCCGCGGCTCGCCGCCGAACTCCAGCGTGCCGGAGAACTCCCCCGCGACCAGGAGGCCCTCGTTCCCGTCCGGCACGAGCGCGTTCACCGTCTGCGGATCGAACGCACCGAAGCGCTTCAGCCCGAGCCCCGACCCGTCGCTCGCCGAGAGCCGCGCCCAGAAGACGTTCTCCTCGCCGATCGGGGTCACGCTCTCGTCGTCGAGGGCCACGTCCTCCGCCTTCGTGAGCCTGCCAAGGAGCGCCGCGGTGCGGTCGTCGGCGACGGCCACGCTCGCCCCTGCACGCTCCCCGTCGCCCCCGAGCGCGCGCGCCCACTGCACCTCACCGCCCGACGGCCGCGCGCCGCCGCCGCCTTCGCCGCCGGCCCCCGCAGGGGTCGACAGGCTGAGCTCGGGCGCGCAGCCGAGCACCGCAGCGCCGAGCGCCGCAGCGCCCACCATCACGACGCCAAGCGCCGCGCCGGCTGTCGCCGGGTAGAACCGCCGTACCCTCATCAGAACACCCCCTGCCACACCACACCCTGCGCCGTGGGCGTCGCGATCGGCACGAGCGACGAGGCCCGCTCGCCGCCCGCCCCGGGCCGCAGGAGGATGCCGCCCAGCGCCGCGCCCACGCCGGCGAGGCCGACCGCGCCGAGCGTCACCGACAGCCCCAGGCTGCGGTTCCACCGCGCCCGGAGCGCCTCCATGCTCTCGAAGTCGTGGACGCCCCGATCACACACGGACCCGGGGCACTCGTCCTCGACCCGAGCCCGCGCGGCCATGTGGTCGGCAGCGAACACCGCGCCCCCCGCGAGCGCCGCGAGCCCCACGCCGCCCGCCGTCCATGCCCACAGCGGCACCGGCGCGCGGGGCTCCGTCGGCGCGTCCACGGGCGGCAGCTGCCCTCCGCCCACGTTTGCGCCCATACTCCCACCCGCGGCTGCACCTGCCTTCGGCTCGGTCGACTGCCCCGGTACGAGGCGGATGCGGACCTCCACCGGCGCGCGCTCCGCCTGCTTCAGCGTGACCTCGCGCCGCGCCGTCTGGAAGCCTGGCGCCGCCACCACCACCTCGTGGCGACCGGGGTTGAGCTTGCGCGGGTAGGGGAGCGCCGCGCGGGGGATCGGCTGGCCGTCCACGCGCGCCTCGATCTGGTCCAGCGCCGGACCCTCGACCCGCAGCTGGAGCGACGGGATGCGCGCCTCGAGCTGCTCGACCATCGCCGCGGCGGCCGCCCGCGCCTGCGTGAACACCGGCGGCTCGTCGCTCCCGAGGGGCAGGTGGACGACCTCGTAGGCCGTCTCCCGGGCCTCGATCAGGCGACCGAGCGCCTCGTCGGCACGCGCCAGATCGAGCCCCGTCGTGGGGGCGCGCACGAGCGCATGGGCCGCCTGGAAATCCTCGCGGGCGCCGGCGACGTCCCCCGCGTCGCGCTTCTTGCGCCCCTCGATGAGGAGCGTCCGCGCGGTCTGCCGATCGGCCGCCGAGGGCTCGGCCCGCGCCGGAAGCGCCCCGGCGACCGAGAGGACAGCCAGGGCTATGCCTGCGGCGCGGGAGGCACGGGGGCGCAACAATTTCATCTCATCACCAAGCCGCCCGGGACAGCCCCGGACTACTCGATCATGATCGCACGCCGCTCGCGCGGGGGTCAACTACGCCAGCGCGCGCGCATCGTGCTCATCGGGCCATGGCGCGCGCAGCGCGTTTGGCGTCGATCGTGTTGATCACGTCGATCACGTCGATCACGTCGAGCCACGCCCATTGCGCTCACCGCACGTTGGCGTTCGCGACTCGCTCCGTTCACGTGGCCGGGCGACTCTGGGGCAGGGGCACGGCCGCCGGCTGGCCGGCAACCCCCTCCCGCTCCCTCGGCGGCGAAACCGATCCTCCGGCGCTGAGAGGCGCCTCGCTCGGCGCGATCGGCGTGAGATCGGCCGTCGCCGGGCCTCGGAGGACGCGGCCCATGGCGTCGAAGCGGGCGCCGTGACAGCGGCAGTCCCAGCTGCGCTCCGCGGAGTTCCACGAGACCACGCCGCCGAGATGGGTACACATGGCCGACATCTCGTGGATCTGCCCTTGCGGATCGCGGTAGACGGCGAGCTTCTTCAGGCCCCTGCGCACGACGGCGCCGGCGCCGGGCGCGATCTGCGCCACGTCAGGGACATCGCCCTTGCCGAGCCATGAGGCGTACTGGCACGCGACATTGAGGTTCTCCTTCGCGACCTCGGCGACGGCGGCCAGGCTCAGGTTGACGCGGGTGGGATCGAAGAGCGACGCCATCCGGCTGTCGCGGCCCTGCACGAGGTCGGAGATCACGAGGCCCGCGATCGTCCCGTGCGTCATGCCGTTGCCACAGTCGCCCGTGGAGATGAGGATCCTCGATCCCTTCTCGATGCGACCGATGTACGCGAGGCCGTCGGCCGTCTCCATCACCTCGCCGGACCAGCGGTGCAGCACCTCGCCGGCCTGCGTGAAGCGCTCTCTCGCCCACGCTTCGAGCCGCGCGTGGCGCTGGTCCGCGTCGCTGGCCTGTCCGGTCTTGTGGTCCTCTCCTCCCACGAGGAGCACCTCGTCAGGGTCGTTCGCGCCGTTGATGTTGGCGAGGCGGACGTAATGGAACGGTTCGGCCGTGTCCCAGTAGAGCCCCGGTGGGACGGCGCCCCGCGGGATGCGCAGGCCGACGACGTAGCTCCGGTAGCCGGCTTGCTTCAGGTGCACGGCGATGCGCGGAAGGAACGGGGAGTTCGTGGCGAGCACGGCCTCTCTGGCGATCACCCGGTGCCCGCGCGCCGTCTTGACGACCACCCCGTGAGGCACGGTGTCCTCGTCGACGTCGACCACGTGCGCGAGCGTGTAGAGCTTGCCGCCGTCGCGCTCGATCGCCCGCGCGAGCCCCGCGAGGTACCTGCGAATATGGAACTGCGCCTGATCGGGGAAGCGGACCGCGGGCCCCGTATCGAAATCGAGCAGCGGCGCGCGGTCGACGTAATGGGTCGAGCCGAGCCCGGCGCGGTGCGCGGCCTCGATCTCGTCCCGGAGGGTGGCCGGTGGCGATCCCGGGGCTGTGAAGAGATAGCCGTGGACGCGCCGGAAGTCGCAGTCGATCTGCTCTTCCGCGACGATCCGCTCGATCGTCTCGATGGCCGCCGTGTGGCTCCGTGCGGCGAGGCGCAGGCGGCTCTTGCTGTGCAGCTTCGCGAGCGAGGCCCAGCGCCGGTCGAGCGCGTGCGTGATGTGCGCGGTGGTGAGCCCTGACTCGCCCCCGCCGATGGCGCCGTTGTCGAGGACGACGACGCGTTTGCCGGCCTTCGCGAGGAGATACGCCGTCGTCAGCCCGGCGATCCCCGCGCCGACGACGCACACGTCCGCCTCGTGGTCGGTCGCGAGGGGGGTCATCGGAGGGATGACGGCGTGGGTCCAGGCGGTGTTCTTATCGTAGGCTCGCTCCGTCATAGGCGCTCCGCGTCTGGACGCCGAGCGCTTTGGCCCGGCGCTTCGTCTCGGTGATCGGTCGTGGGGTCCGCCCTCCGGGAGGCGTGATGATCCGCCGCGCCAGATGCCCTGGATGCGGCCTCGATGGCCGCCGCGCCGCCGGCGCGCGCGGGGGGACGCGCGCCGGCGGCGTTCTTCGTTCGCGCGCGAATGCGCGCTCGGGTGAGCTCGTCAGTACCCTCCCGCGGGTCGGCGGAGAGGTGGTTGAAGCGAGCGGGCGACAGGCGGGTGAGCGGCCGAGCGCCGTGCCGACGCTTGCCCGCGCGGCCCCTGTCGCCGCTGCACGCGAAGAGCGTGAGCGGAAAGAGAGCCGTGGCGCTCCTGAGCCAAGCCACCCACATCACTCGCGGAACGATGCAGATCGCGTACCGCGCCCACCGCCGCCCGGCGCGGCTTGTATGTTGGACGTGCCGCGGGGCTCGCGGTGGGGCATTCTGCCACGATGAGGCAACCCTGCGACGCGCGGCGCGCGTCCGAGCCCATCGCGGGCCGCGTGCAAGAGAACGGTTGGTCAGCGGGGAGCCCCGTCCAGGCGAGGCGCGCCGTCCAGGCGGGACGCGTCGTTCCGGCGGATTTAGGGGTAGCCGATCGTTGCCACGAATTCGCCGCGACAGCTGCTTGATTCGATCCGCGCGCACGCGTACTTGACGTCCACGACACAGCAGATTGAGGACGTTCGACAGCCCACAGCGAGGGGGTGCCGAACCGGCCTTGGCTCCACCGAGCGCCCGCGGCTCGGGCTCTTCGTCGAGACATGGAGGATGGATGAAAGCGCACTTCGTGACGAACGTGGCTCGGATTGCTCTTCTGACGAGCATGGGACTTCCCCTGGGCTGCAACGGCTGCGACTCGGAGCCTGAGGACGGCGTCACCTCGTCGGCGAGCGGCGTCGGAGGCGCCGGCGGGCAAGGCGGCGAAGGCGGCGTCGCCGGGCAGGGCGGGGCCGGAGGCGGCGGCGGGCAAGGCGGTGAAGGGGAGGCCGGGGGACAAGGCGGGGTCGGAGGCGCCGGCGGCAGCGGTGGAGTCGGAGGCGCCGGCGGCAGCGGTGGAGTCGGAGGCGCCGGCGGCAGCGGTGGAGTCGGAGGCGCCGGCGGCAGCGGTGGAGTCGGAGGCGCGGGGGGGCAAGGTGGCGAAACGGGCGCCGGTGCATCAGGTGGGGTGGGGGGCGCAGGCGGCGACGGCGGCGCGGGCGGCAGTGGCGGCGGCGAGCCTCCGGCGTTCCTCGGAGATGCCCTGTGGGGGCTCGGCGCCGGCGAGGCGAAGAACGAGCGAATCGAGGCGATCGCGGCGGATCCGCATGACGACGTCGTCCTGGTCGGCGGCTTCGAGACGGCGATCAACTTCGGTGGCGAGGCGGACGCCCTCGTGAGCGACGGTGGTCTCGACCTCTTCGTCGTGAAGCTCGACGCGGCGGGAGGCCACGTCTGGAGCAGGCGTTTCGGGGGCAAGTCCGATCAGGTCGCGTTCGCGGTGGCCACGGATTCGATCGGCAACGTCGTCGTCGCCGGGGAGTTCGAGGGAACCCTCAACTTCGGCGCGGACGCGAGCACGGAGCTCGTGAGCGCCGGTGGGAAGGACCTCTTCGTCGCCAAGCTCGACGCCCACGGCAACCACCTCTTCAGCAAGCGCTTTGGCGGCGAGCTCGACCAGGGCGCCACGGCCGTGGCCATCACCGAGGCGGGCGAGATCGTCGTCCTCGGCATGGTCGACGGCAGCATCAATTTCAGCGAGGCGCCCGGGACCGCGCTCGAGGGGAGCGGCGGTCCCAACGTCGTCGTGGCGAAGCTCGACGCCGGCGGCGGCCACCTCTGGAGCCGGCGGTTCGGGTCCGCGGAGAGCTGGCAGCGCTTCCGCAGCATCGCGGTCGGCGAGTCGGCCCTCTACGCGGCCGGCGCCTTCGGCGGAAGGCTCGAGATCGACGGCCACGTCGTGGAGAGCGCCGTCGACGGCTCGCGCGACGACGAGCCGATCTACGGCATCGATGGGCTCGTCCTGCGGTTCGATCTCGCATCGGGCAGCCTCGTCTGGGGTCGGTCGCTGGGCGCCCCTGGCGAGCAGTTTGCCAAGTTCATCGGCCTCGGCCTCGGCGGCCATCCGGTCGTCCTCGGCAACTACAGCGCTCCGTTCCGCGTCGGGCCCACGGACATCGAGCGCGCCGCCGTCGGGGATTACGACCTCTACCTGGCCCGGCTCGACGCAGAGACCGGTGAGCCGCTCGCCGCCCGTGGGCTCCCGTCCGCGGGCGACGAGTTCGTCTGGGGCTTCTCGCAGGACCCCTGGGGCAACCACGTGCTGAGCGGTTACTTCACCGAGGCGCTCGAGCTCGGCGGGGCGCCAGTGGAGATCGAGCCGCCCGAGTCGGGCGATGCGTTCGTCGCGAAGCTCAGCCCGGACTTCTCCGAGGAGCTCTGGTCCGACGTCTACCGCGATGGGGTCTTCTGCTTCTCGACGGCCCAGGCCGTCACCGGCAGCGGGAACACCGTTGCGGCTGGCCTCTTCCACGGCGAGCGGATCGAGCTCGGCGGCGGCCTCCCCGCCATCGAGCACAGCGCGCCTGTGGGCGATCGCAGCAACGGCGACGTCTTCCTCGTCACCCTGTCGCCGTGACGGACGATCGGGCGCGCAGGCGCCCCCGCACGCCCGACCACCGGCGGCGATGTGCCGCAGCGCTGCTCAGTTCGTCTCGTGGCGCGGCCCGACGGCGTCGGCGTGCCGTGCGGCGCTGCTGCCCTGCTCGCCCTCGCGCTCGCCCTCCTCCGGCGCGCCGCTCTGTCCGTCGCCGCGCGACTCGCCGCCCTTGCGGCCGATCTGCGCCATGTGTCCGCGGTTCTGGCTCACGGCCGCGCCGCCCTTGCGGCCGATCGCGGCCATGTGCTCGCGATTCTGGCTCACGCTCGCGCCGCCCTTGCGGCCGGCCGCGCGGGCCTCCTCGGAGCTGAACTCGTGGGCCGTGCCCTTCTCGTGCGCGGCCTTGCCGCCCATGCTCGCGATCGCGCGTTGCTGCTTCTGGTCCATCGCCGCGAACCCACGACTGCTGCTCTGACCGTGTTGCTGTGCCATGAGTCGTCTCCTTGGTGTCTGGGCGCATCGCTTCAGCGCCCTCACGGGGCGACCCAGGCGTGGTGCCCTGTGGGATCGTCGCTGAACGATGTCGGCTCCTCCGGGGGACTGCAACGTGAGTGCCATGAAGAGGGATCCATGGCCACGCGACGTGACCGGCGCGGATCCAACGGGGCTTCCGCGGATTCTCGTGAGCGCCCGGGAGCGTCCAGGGTGCGCTCCAGCAGGGTGAGGTGACCGCGATCCTCCGCGCGCGCCCGGGGAAGACGCGGTTTCTGCGCCGACGTGCGCAGCGCCGATCGCGTTGCGTCCAGCGCCGCTCAGCCCGGCCGAGACCGGCGTTCCAGCGGACGCCCCGCCGCGCGGCAGACTGCCCCACCGGTCGTGAGCGCGCGGGCCATCGCGCCTCGTCCGCGCCGCGCGGTCGAAATCCCACGGCGCCCTCTCGTGTGGACGACTCCAGCGCTCGCGACGTCGCCGACGTCACGGCCGCCGGGCCGCCGCGAGGATGAGCTCCGGTGCCCAGCGTGCTTGACGGTGCGCGTTCTCGATCGCCATCGCCGATCCCCCGACCGGCGTTGTCGGGCGCAGCCATCCGGCAGATCCAGGGCGCCGCAGTCGCGCAGATTCTGCGCGTCCGGGAGCCCGGCAGCTCAACCTGGGACGCGACAGCGTCGTGGTGACGCGTAGGCCCTGCGCCGCTGCGTCGCCGCGTTCGCATGCGAGCGGTCCGCCGAGGCGGCGGTTGGGCTGTCGCACGAGCGCCATACCGGGGGCGTGGGGGCCCCTACCGCTGTCAAGCGGCGCGAAGCGGCCCGTCAAAAACTCGACATCCGTGTGGCCCCCGAGTTGCTCCGCCTGTTGCCTCCCGGTCGCTGGAGCGTCACCGATGTCACGGTGACGCCACGCGCGAACACGTGATACAGAGCGGCCCGGCGTCATCAATCCATGCGCACCATGCCATCCCTGGAACGTCCCCGAATGCAAGAGCGGCTCACAACGGACTGCGATGAGGTCGCCGGCTCCGGCGGGCTGGTCGACGTCGAGCCCGAAGGCGCGCTGTTGAAGGACGCTCTGCGCGGCCTGGTCGGCGTGTTCGCTCTCCACGACGCGATCCTCATCGGCTATCTCGCCTTGACGACGATCTTCCTGCTTGGCGCGCCGCCGACGGAGCTGCGAGCGCAGTGCATGAACCGCAATCTGGCGGGCATCGCCGCCCTGGTGTCCGTCTGCGTGCTCGTGCGCCGCGCCACGTTCCTGGCGCCCTCGCTGCGGAGCGTCCTTTACCGACTCTCGCTCGTCGGCGCCTTCCTCCTCAACTACCTGTCGCTCCGGACCCTCTTGCCGACGGTCCGGAGCGACAGCGTTGACGCAGAGCTCCTCCACCTCGATCTCCTCCTCTTCCGCGTCGAGCCAGCGCTCTGGATGGAGCGCTTCAACACGCGCCCGATCGTGGAGTGGTTCTCCTTCTTCTATTTCAGCTACTTCTTGATCTGTTTCCTCTCGATGGTGCTGGCGGTATGGGTCGCCCGCCCAGGCCGGGGGACGACGGAGTACGCGGTCGGCTCCACGATCGTCTACTGTGTTGGCCAGCTCGGTTACATGGCGGTCCCTGCGTACGGCCCCATCCAGGCGCTGAGCCACCTCTATCAGGGGCCGCTGGACGGCGGCTTCTTCTGGGGCTGCGTGAGCAGCGTCGTGCAGGCCGGCGGCGCGATGAAGGACGTCTTTCCCTCCCTGCACACGGCCGCGCCGCTCTGGTTCGCCCTGTACACGTTCCACCGCGCCCGCACCGACCGGCGCCTCTTCTGGCTCGCCGTGGTGGCCGCGTTCTTCTCCATGAACATCATCGTCTCCACCATGCTCCTCCGCTGGCACTACGCGGTCGACGTCGTCGCCGGCGCGGTCCTGGCCGTGGGCACGGCGTGGCTCACGCCGCGGCTCGTCCGCTGGGAGGAGGGCCTCCGCGCCCGCATGGGTCAGCCGCAGCCGTGGAGCTTCCGGTAAGCGCGCCTCTCCGGCGCTGGCGCGCTCCAGTCCCGAGCGCCTTCGCGTCGGGGGAAGCTGGTCTCAAGGAGCCGGCCTCGGCCTGAGCTCGGTGAGCACGAGTGCCCGCGGCCTGCTCGATCTGGCGGCCGCTCAGGCGAGCGGTGCCTCCCATGCTTTCAGCGGAGCACCCCGCGGGAGCTCGTCGGCGCGGTCAGCCGCCGGCTGGAGCCGCGGTGCTTCGTGGACGCGCACCGGTGGCGACTCGATCGCCGGAGGCTCCTCGGCGGCGCTCTCCGGCAAAAATCCGTCCGACTGTTTGCTCCAGAGCCGCTTGTAGGCCCCGTTTCGCGCGAGCAGCTCGGCGTGCGTGCCGTCCTCGATGATCCGGCCGCTCTCGAACACCAGGATGCGGTCGAGGTGGACGACCGTCGAGAGGCGATGGGCGACGACGAGCACCGTCTTCCCCTTCATGACGTCGTCCAGCGTGTCCTGGATGGCCTGCTCGGTGATCGAGTCGAGGCTCGATGTCGCCTCGTCGAGGAGGAGGATCGGCGCGTCCTTCAGGATGACCCGCGCGATGGCGATGCGCTGCCGCTGGCCGCCCGAGAGCTTGACGCCGCGCTCGCCGACCATGGAGTGATACTGGTCCTTCATCTGCACGATGAAATCGTGCGCGTGCGCCTTCCGCGCGGCCTCGACCACCTCTGCGTCGGTCGCGTTCAGCCGGCCATAGCGGATGTTCTCGAGGAGCGTCCGGTGGAAGAGGCTCGGGTCCTGCGGGATCAGGCTGAGCTGCGCGTGGAGCGCGTCCTGCGTCATGTCTCGGATGTCCACGCCGTCGATCAAGATGTGACCGGAGTCGATGTCGTAGAGACGCAGGATGAGGCTGACGAAGGTGGATTTGCCGGAGCCGGAGAAGCCGACGAGCCCGACGCGCTGGCCGCGCGGGATCGTCACGTCGAGGCGCTCGAAGATCGGCTGATCGGGCGTGTACCCGAAGGTCACGTTCCGGAGCTCGATCCGGCCGCGCTCGAGCGTCGGGGCGACGGCCTCGGGGCGGTCGACGAGCTCGTGGGAGCGGACGATGGTGTTCACCCCGTTCGCGACGTTGCCGACGAACTCGAAGAACTCGAGGAAGCGGCGGCTGAGGTTGCGCGCCTCGTTGATGATGAGGAGCGACAGGCTCGTCGCCATGACGAACTCGGCGACGCCGATGTCGCCGCGCTCCCAGAGCCTGAGCGACTGGTAGAGCGTCGCCACCTTGAGCAGCGCGGCGGACGCGAACTGGAACCAGCGCACGCGCTCGGAGTACCAGTTCGATCTGCGCACCGCGCGGAGCTCGTGTTTGAGCTGCTCGTCCAGGTACTCGCGCTCGAAGCCGAACCGGGCGAAGAGCCGCGCGCTCGTGAGGTTCGTGACCGAGTCGACGAGCTTGCCCGTGGTCTCGCTCCGCGCGGACGCGGCGCGCACCGCGTGGGGCTGACACCGGGTCGCGAGCCAGTAGGAGATGCCGACGAACAGCGCCGCCCAGGCCGAGACGACCGCGGCGAGCGCCGGGTGAGCGCGGTAGAGCAGCCCGATCGAGACCGAGAAGACGATGGCGATGGGCCAGAAGTCGAAGAGGATGGCCCACAGGGTCTGCGAGACCCCCATCGACGTCTCGCTGATCCGGTGGGCGAGCGCCCCGGCGAAGTTGTTGCTGAAGTAACGATGGGAGTGGTGCTGGAGGTACGCGTACAGATTGCGGGTCACGTTCTGGCGCTGCCACGGCCCGACGAGGATCTGGCAGAGGCCGGCGATCCGGCTGAACAGGAACTCGCCGGCGATGAGCGCGACGAACAGCGCCAGCGCGTCGCGCAGCCGTCCGCTCAGCGCGGCGCGGCCAGCGCCCGACGCCTGCGTCACCCCCTGGATGACCTGCCCGATGGCGTACGGGATCATGATCCCGCACGAGGCGTGGGCGGACTCGAACACGAACATCGCCAGATACCAGGCGCGGTAACGACCGACGAAGTGAATGATGAACCGGAAGGGCGTGTTTGGGAGCACCGGAGCGCCGGGGGCGCGCTGCAGAGAGGTCTTGGGTTCCACCGAGATTTCCTGGGCGCCCTGCGCGCCCTCATGAGCTGACGGTCATTGCGCGCTCCGCCCTCCAATGCCAAGTGCACTAACCGGGCCAGCTCTGCCTTGGCCGTGACCGTGGAGGAGCGGTGCGAGGGGGCTGCTGCCTCAGCAGCAGCCGGTGGTGATCGGCTGCTGCGGCGCACGCAGGGGTGGTCGCGCGCTCGAACGATCCGGATCCACGCGCGGGCCCCCCGTGGAAGTTCAAGGGGGGGTTGCCGCTCGGCCCTTGCGTGGTCGGCGATCTCCACTAAGCGCTTCAGGATGAGCTGTTCTCTGCCTCGAGCAGCCGCGGGCGTGATGCGAGAAGGGATGAAACAGCGGTCGAGCGAGGAACGCGCAGAAGGGCGCGACTTCATCGAATGCCTGGAAGACCTCGCGATCGTGCGACCTGTGGACGACTCCGAAGAACATCTCCTCTGGGACACCGAGCTCCTGAAGCAGGAGCTCGCCCGCGCGAGCCCTGGCCGCGAGTCGGGGCTGATGCGGCTCCTCGCGGCGCGGGTCGCGATGAACAGCTCTTTCCAGTTCTTCGGCCTTCTCGACGCCCACGGTACGAGCTGGGAGTCGAACCACACCTCGACCCGCGGCGCCGGCGTGGAGCGGCGGGAGGTGCACGGCGTGCCCTTCTGGGAGTGCCGCTGGTGGCAGGGCTCGCCGGAGATCCAGGAGCGGCTGAAGGACGCTGTGCGGCGCGCGGCGCGCGGCGAGTTCGTCAGGTACGACGTGGAGGTCCTCGGGGGGAACGAAGGTGAGAAGAGCATCACGATCGATTTCAACCTGAACCCCGTGAAGGATCGGCAGGGCAAGGTCGTCTTCATGATCGCCGAGGGGCGGGACGTCACCGAGCAGCGGCGGCTCGAGCGCGAGGTCGCGCAGCACCGGGACGAGCTCGCGACGCTCGACCGCCTCAAAACGGAGTTCGTGGCCAACGTGAGCCACGAGTTCCGCACCCCGCTCACGCTCATCCTCGGGCGCGTCGAGGACGCGCTGTCGAGCCCGGCGGGGTCGCTCGCGGGCGACGGCCTCGCAGCGGCCCGCCGGAGCACGCTCCGGCTCCTCCGGCTCGTGAACACGCTGCTCGATTTCTCCCGCATCGAGGCGGGGCGCCTCCAGACGTCGTTCGCGCCCACCGATCTCGCGCGGCTCACGGCGGAGCTCGCGAGCTCCTTCCGCTCGCTGATCGAGGGCGCGGGCCTGTCGCTCGTCGTGGACTGCCCGCCGCTGCCCGAGCCCGTCTACGTCGACGCGGCGCAATGGGAGAAGGTCGTCATGAACCTCCTCTCGAACGCCTTCAAGTTCACGTTCGAGGGGGAGATCGCGGTCTCGCTGCGCGCTCACCCGGACCACGTCGAGCTGACCGTGCGCGACACCGGCACCGGGATCCCGGCGGAGGAGCTCCCGCGCATCTTCGAGCGGTTCCACCGCGTGCACGGCGCGCGCAGCCGGACCATCGAGGGCACCGGGATCGGGCTCTCCCTCGTCCAGGAGCTCATCAAGGCGCACGGGGGCTCGCTGCGCGCCTCGAGCGCGGTGGGGCAGGGGAGCGCGTTCACCGTGGCGATCCCGAGGGGCCGCGCGCACCTTTCGCCGGAGCGCGTGGTCGCCGCCGGGGAGCCGGCGCCCTCGGCGGCGAGCGCGAGCCTCCACGTGGTCGAGGCGTCCCAGTGGTCCTCACCCGGGCCCGAAGGAGCGACGCCAGCGGGCCCGGAGCCGCGCGCCGACGCCGCGCCCGTGCAGGTCGCCCCGAGCGGCGGAGAGGGCCGGATCCTCGTCGCCGACGACAACGCGGACATGCGCGAGTACCTCGTCCACCTGCTCACGCCGAGGTGGAGCGTGGAGGCGGCCTCGGACGGGCGGGCGGCCCTCGAGGCCGCGCTCGCGCGCCCGCCCGACCTCGTGGTGAGCGACGTGATGATGCCCGAGCTCGACGGCGTCGCGCTCCTCCGGGAGCTCCGCGCGGACCCGAGGACGAGCAGCGTCCCTGTGGTGCTCGTGTCCGCCCGGGCGGGGGAGGACGCCGTCGTCGAGGGCCTCGACACGGGGGCGGACGATTACCTGGTGAAGCCGTTCTCGCCGCGCGAGCTCCTCGCCCGCGTCCGGACGCAGATCGAGATGGCGCGGATGCGCCGGCGCGCCGTCGAGGCCGCGGAGCGGGAGCGCGCGCAGGAGCTGCCCCGCTTCCTCGACGCGGCGAGCGTGGTGCTGGCCGAGTCTCTCGACTATTCCACGACGCTCGCGCGGGTGGCGCAGCTCGCGGTGCCCGTCCTCGCCGACTTCTGCATCGTCGACCTGCAAGACGAGGAGGACGGCACCTTCCGGCGGGTGGGCGTGGCGCACTCGGACCCTTCGCTCGCCGCCGTGGCCGAGGAGGCGAAGCGCTTCGCGCCCAAGCTCGACGGCAACCCGGAGCACCCGCCGACCAAGGTGCTCCTCGAGCAGAGGTCGGTGCTCGTCGAGCACTTCACGGACGAGCAGATGTGCGCCATCGCGCAGAACGACGAGCACCTCCGGGTGATCCGGGCCATCGGGGGGCACTCGTTCATGTGCGTCCCGCTGGCGCGGCGCGGGCGGCTCTTCGGGACGCTGACCTTCATCGTCGTGCGATCCGAGCGCCGGTACAGCCGGGCGGACCTCGCGGCAGCGGAGGAGCTCGGGCGCCGCTGCGCGCTCGCGGTGGACAACGCGCGCCTGTACAGGGACGCGCAGAGCGCGATCGCGCTGCGGGACGAGTTCCTCTCGATCGCCTCCCACGAGCTGAAGACGCCGCTCACCCCGCTCGCGCTGCAGATCCAGACCCTGATGCGCCGCGCGCCCGAGCTGTGCCCCGACAGGGAGCGCCTCCCGTGGCTCATGGACCGGCTCGGGCTCGTTCGCCGGCAGAGCGAGCGGCTGAGGCGGCTCGTCGAGAACCTCCTCGACATCTCCCGCATTTCCGCGGGGCGCCTCGCCCTGGAGCTCGAGCAAGTCCGGCTGTCGGACATCGTCCGGCAGGTGGTGTCTCGCTTCCAGGAGGGCGGCGAGATCGCGGAGGCGGGCTCGCGGGTCACCGTGAGCGCGGCGGACGACGCCGCAGGGAACTGGGATCGGGTGCGGCTCGAGCAGGTCGTCGAAAACCTCGTCTCGAACGCGCTCAAGTATGGTCAGGGAAACCCGATAGAGATCACCGTCGCCTCGGTGGGCTCGATGGCCACGTTGACGATCGCGGACCACGGCATCGGGATCGCGCAGGAGCACATCGGCCGGATCTTCGGGCGGTTCGAGCGCGCCGTGTCGGCGCGGCACTATGGCGGTCTGGGCATGGGGCTCTACATCACGATGCAGGTGGTCGAAGCGCTGGATGGTTCGATCGAGGTGAGCTCTGTCCTGGGAGAGGGCTCGACCTTCAAGGTGACCCTGCCGCTCGCCGGCCCTCGGGCCTCGGGCCGGCAGGGTCTGCCGGGATTCGAGGGCGCCTGAGGCGCCCGGCGCGAGGGGGCCCCGCGGGCTGGCCCGAGGTCGTGGCGCTCTGGTCGCTGTCACCCTGCGGAGGGAGCGAGTGCGCATGACGATGAGCCGTCCCAGCAAGCGCATCCTGATCGTCGATGACGACGCCGCGATCCGCCGGACGTTGAGCGAGCTCCTGGAAGAGGAGGGGTATGCGGTCGCCTGCGCCGCGAACGGGCGCGAGGCCCTCGCATGCCTGCGCGACGACCCCTCGTCCATCGCGCTCGTCCTGCTCGACCTGATGATGCCGGTCATGGATGGGTTCCAGTTTCGCGCCGAGCAGAAGCGCGACCCGACGCTCGCCGCTACGCCCACCGTGGTGATGACCGCGCGCGGCGCGACGGAGCGCGCCGGCATCGACGCGGACGCGATCCTCAGCAAGCCGTTCGACGTGCTGAAGCTGATGGACACCATCGAGCGGAGCTGCCGGAGGGGGTGAGCCGGCAGCGCGCCGCGCCGAGCCGATCGTGCGAGCGGCGCGATGGCGCGATGACGCGCCGCAGGCGACCTAGGAGCCCGCCCTCGAGCCGCACATGGTCGTGAGCACCGCGAGCAGCTCCGCCGGCTCGATGGGCTTCGGGACATGGGTGTTGAACCCTGCTCGCAAGGCGCGCATGCGATCCTCGGTGCGCGCATAGGCGGTGAGCGCGATCGCCGGGGTCCGCCCCCCGCTCGCCGCCGGGAGCGCGCGGATCTTGCGGATCAGCACGTAGCCGTCCTCGCCGGGCATCGCGACGTCGGACACGAGCACGTCGGGCTGCAGCGCCTTCACGGCGAGCAGCGCCTCGGCCGCGGACGACACGGCCGTCACGCGCGCGCCGCACTGCTCGAGCATCGTGACGAGGAGCTCGCGCGTGTCGTCCTCGTCCTCGACCACGAGCACGTTCAGCGCCGCGAGCTCCGGCGGGCGGTCGCTCCCGGCGGAGGCGGACGGCAGCGGCGCCAGCCGGCGCCCCCGGTCGTGGCTCGGCGGCGCCGCGAGCGGCAGCTGGACGACGAACGTGGCGCCCCGACCCTCCCCGTCGCTCAGCGCGTGGGCCGTGCCGCCGTGCATCTCCACGAGGCTCTTCACGATCGTGAGCCCGAGGCCCAGGCCGCCGTGCCTGCGGGTCGTGCCGCTCTCGGCCTGCCGGAACTGCTCGAACACGTAAGGCAAGAACCCGGGCTCGATGCCCTGGCCGGTGTCGGACACGGTGATCTCGGCGGACCCGTCGGCGCGATCGAGCTGGATGCGCACCACGCCGCCCCGCGGCGTGAACTTCACCGCGTTGTTGAGCAGGTTCCAGACGACCTGCTGCAGCCGGCCCGCGTCGCCCGCGACGGCCCCCACGCCGGGCTCGAGGAGCGACAGGAGCCGCACCCCCTTGGCGTCGGCGGCAGGCCGCACGACCTCGATGGCGGCGTCGATCACGGGCACGAGCTCGATCGGATGGACGTCCAGCCGGAGCTTGCCGGCCATGATGCGCGAGATGTCGAGCAGATCGTCGATGAGCTGCGCCTGCGCCTGGGCGTTGCGCTCCACCGTCTCCAGCGCCTTGTCGCGGCGCTGCTCGGGGAGCTTGCCGGTGCGCAGCATCCGGACCCAGCCGAGGACCGCCGTGAGCGGCGTGCGGAGCTCGTGGCTCATCGTCGCCAGGAACTCGTCCTTCAGGTGGCTCGCGGCCTCGGCCTCCCGCCGGGCGGACTGCGCCGCGGCGAGCAGGTCTTGCCGCTCCTCCTCCGCCCGCTTCCGCGCCGTGATGTCGAAGAACGAGGAGACGACGCCGGCCACCGAGCCGTCCGCGCCGCGGAGCGGCTGCGCGTTCACCGAGAGCCACAGGACCGAGCCGCCCTGCCGCTCCAGCCCGAGGAGGACGCCCGACTGGGGCGCGCCGGTCCGGAGCGCGATCTGCGAGGGATACATCTCGAAAGGGAACGGCGAGCCGTCCTCGCGGACGAGCCGGCACGACGGGTCCAGCATCGTGGACCCGACGAGCTGGGCCATGGGCAGGCCCAGGATCCGCTCGGCGCTCGCGTTCGCGGTGCGGATGACGCCGCGCTCGTCCTCGAGCGTGATGCCCTCCTCGAGCGCGCTGATGATCACGCGATAGCGCTCCTCGCTGTCCCGGAGCGCCCGCTCCGCCTCGATGGCGTCGGTCTCGTCGCGCGTGATCAGCACGGCGCCCGCGGGCGAGCCATCGGCGTGCCTGAGCGGCGATGCCGTCCCGGCGAGGGCGCGGATCGAGCCGTCCGGGCGCGTGACGAGCCAGCGCGCGTTCTCGACCTTCTCGCCCCGGAGCGCGCGGTGGAGCGGGTCCTCGTCGGGGCGCAGCGGCCGGCCGTCCAGCGCGAGCAGCCCGCGGGCCCGGAGCGACTCGAGCGCGTCGCTCGCGTCGCGCTCGTACACCCCGTGCTGCCGCTGGGCCTCGCCGTTGCAGATGCGGAGCGCCCCGCGCGCGTCCGCGGCCATGATGCCGTCGCCGCTCTGCTCGATGAGCGCCCGCAGCAGATCGCGCTCCACCGCCGCGATCCGCTCGGCCCGCTCGGCCCGCTCGCGGAGCCGCTTCGAGCGAAGGAGCGCGCCGACGCGCGCCGACAGCGCGGCCGCCGGGCAGGGCTTGACCACGTAGTCGTCGGCGCCCGCGGTGAGCCCCTCGACGAGGTCCTCCTCCTGCCCGGCCACGGTCAGGATGAGGATCGGGAGCCCGACCGTGGCCGCGCGCGACCGCAAGAGGCCACAGATCTCGGTGCCGGACATGCTCGGCATCACCTGGTCGAGCACGAGGACATCCGGCAGATCGCCCCCCGCCACGCGCTCGAGCATCGCGGCAGCGTCCGTGAAGATCTGGACCTCGTACCCTCGCGCGAGGGCGCGCGCGGCCATCTCGGCCTCCAGCAACGAATCGTCGAGGATCCACACCACCCCGCGCTGCGCGTGCTCGCTCGGCGGCGGCTCCATGCCCCCCTCCCGGACGCCTCGCCCCGCGGCCGGCGCCGGGCGCCGGGGCGGGCCGTTCGCATCGCGCGCGGCGTCGGCGAGCACGAAGTCCATCGTCATTGGCCGATTCATGGTTCTCCAGGAGCAGCAGGGGCCGTGAGGCATATCGCCACAGGGCGGCGCCTCTCGGGACGGGACGGGACGCGGAGACGCGTTGGTTCCGCAAGCATCTTTACCGCCCAGTCTCATCTGAGGGCGAGCCCGCGACGATGCAAGCCTAATACGATGAAAGGCGCCCTGTCGCCCTCTTCTGCCTGCCTGCGTCGGTTGCCTCTGGTCGCCTCTGGTCGCCTCTGGTCGCCTCTGGTTGCCTCTGGTTGCCTCTGGTTGCCTCTGGTTGCGTCAGGTTGCTTCTGGTCATTGCGCCACGCATCACGCAACGCTCGCCGGGTTCCATCGACGTCTGTCGTGGCGTTCGCGCCCGCCGACGTTCGCCGGCGCACCGGGTCCTCTACGCGCGGGCAGCGCATGGCCGCTGCCCGCTGCTCACCCGAGCGTGGCATCCGCAGCTCGGGACGTGTCTGACGGGAGTTCCCTGATTCTCCCACGGACGCACAAGCGCGATTGACACCCAGGATTCGGAAAGGCTATTCCCTCGATCGAGCACCGCTGTGGCAGAGATCCTCGTCGTCGATGACAGCCGGGTGATGCGTGAGATGGTGGTGGCCTGCCTCCGGGCAGAGCAGCACGGGTTCGCGCACGCGGCGAGCGGGCTTGAGGCGATTGAGACGCTCTCGCTCAGGCCGTTCGATCTCGTGGTGCTCGACCTGAATATGCCCGATATCGGGGGACTCGAGGTGATCGAGTTCATCCGGGGTCAAGACAGGCTGCGGAGCCTGCCGATCCTGGTGGTGACGACCCGGGGTGATGAGGAGTCCCGCGTCCGCACGCTCGCCGCGGGGGCGTCCGAGTTCATGACGAAGCCCTTCACTCCCGACGCCATCCTGGCCAGCGTGCGCGCGCTCCTGCAGGACAACGGCGCCAGCGCCGGATGACCGGATGGGCGGCGCGCTCGATGTGAACGAGTTCGTGGCCGGCTACCTCGTCGAGGTGGAAGAGCACCTCTCCGCGTCGATGGCCAACCTCCTCGCCGTCGAGGCGGCCCTCCGCGCCGGCGAGTCGAGCCCCAGGGCGATCCGGGAGCTCTTCCGCGCCCTTCACACCATCAAGGGCCTCTCCGCCATGGTCGGCGTGGAGCCGATCGTGGATCTCGCCCACGCGATGGAGACCGTGCTCCGGGCGGCGGACCGGGCGGCCGGGAGCCTCTCCGCCTCGTCGATCGAGGTCCTGCTCCGCGGGCTCCGGTCCATCGAGGAGCGGGCGCGGGCCCTCGCCGAGGGCAAGCCGGTGCTGCCGGCGGCGCCCGAGCTCCTCGCCGCGCTCACCGCGCTCGATCTCGCCGCCGCGCCGTCGCCGCCCGTGCCGACCATCGGCGCCGATCCCGAGATCCTCGCGAAGCTCGGGCCTGGCGAGCGGGTGCAGCTCGCGCAGGGCGTGGCCGGCGGGCGGCGCGCGCTGCGGGTCGACTTCGTCCCCTCGCCGGCGCGCACCGCCGAGGGGGTGAACATCACGACCGTCCGCGAGCGCGTCGGCAAGCTCGCCGAGATCGTCAAGGTCGTCCCGCTCTCGGTGCCGGCCAGCGATGGGGCGCCGGGCGGCATCGTCTTCGCGCTCCTCGTCCTCACGAGCGCGCCCGACGAGGAGGTCGCGCGCGCGGCGGCGGCGGATGGCGTCCGCGCGCTCACCGTGGAGCCCCCCGTCCCGCCGGCCGTCGCGGCGCTGGCGGAGCGCGAGCCGGACGAGCCGGCGGACCGGGAGCCCCAGCTCCGAGGCGTCGTCCGCGTCGAGGTGGCGCGCCTCGACGACGCGCTCGACAAGCTCTCGGCGCTGGTCGTGACGCGGTTCCGGCTCGCTCGGGCGGCCGCCGAGCTGCGCGCCCGGGGGGTCGACACCCGCGATCTGTCGGAGATCCTGCGCGAGCACGACCGGACGCTGCGCGACCTCCGCGGCGCCATCATGCGCGCGCGCATGATCTCCGTGGCGGAGCTCCTCGAGCGCGTGCCGCTCGTCGTCCGCGGCCTCGGACGCGCGACCGGCAAGCAGGTCCGGCTCGAGATCGACGCCGGCAAGGCCGAGCTCGACAAGGCGGTCGCGGAGCGCGTCTTCCCTGCGATCGTGCACCTGCTCCGCAACGCCGTCGATCACGCGATCGAGCCGCCCGCCGAGCGGCGGCGCCTCGACAAGCCCGAGGAGGGCGTCGTCCGGGTCTCCTGCTTCGAGCGCTCCAGCAATCAGCTCGAGCTCAGCGTCGCCGACGACGGCCGCGGCATCGATCGCGCGCTGGTCGCGAGGCGGGCCGGCCGCCCCGCGCCCGAGAGCGACGCGGCGCTGCTCGACCTCATCACGCTCCCCGGGCTGTCGACGCTCGATCAGGCGACGAAGACCAGCGGCCGCGGGCTCGGGATGGACATCGTGCGCCGCATCGCGGTGGAGCAGCTCAGCGGCGAGCTCTCGGTGAGCACGTCGCCCGGCGCCGGCACCACCTTCACCCTCCGGATCCCGCTCACGTTGACCATCGTGGACGCCTTCTCCTTCCTGTGCGGTGACCAGCTGTTCGTGACGCCCGTCGCGGGCGTCGAGGAGGTCATGGAGATCGACGCCGCGCGCATCCTCCGCGGCCCAGCGCCTGGCCAAGCGCGGGGCGGGACGATGTTGCCAGCCCTGGGCGAAGCACGGGGCGGGACGATGTTGCCAGCGCCGGGCGAAGCGCGGGGCGGGACGATGCTGCCAGCCGTGGGCGAAGCGCGCGGCGGGATCCTGTTGATCGAGCGCCGCGGCGAGGTCGTGCCCCTGGTCGACCTCGGCGCCCTCTTCGAGCTCGGGGCCTCGCCGGCGCGCAGGGCGCTCGTCGTCCGTCGCCACGGCGCGCCCTTCGCGTTCGGCGTGACCCGCGTGATCGGCCAGCAGGAGGTGGTCGTGCGGCCGCTCGAGGACCCGCTCGTCCGGGTGCCGGGCGTGTCTGGCTCGACGGATCTCGGCGACGGGCGCCCCACGCTCGTCCTCGACCTCGTCACCCTCAGCGGCAGGCTCTCCGCTGGCCGCGGCGGCCGCGGCGCGCTCGTCCGGGGGGCCTCGTGAGCGATCTGCACGTGGTCCTGAAGGTGGCGGACACCGAGTACATCATCTCGGCGGCGGACGTGCTCCACATGGAGTCGTTCGCCGGGGCGACCCGGGTGCCGGGGGCGCGATCGTACGTCGGCGGCCTGGTGCAGATCCGGGGTCGCGTGGTCCCTGTCGTGGATCTGCGCGTCCGCTTCGGGCTCCCGAGCGCGGAGCCGACGCTGGACTCGCGCGTCATCGTCGTCCAGCGCGGCGGCCGCACCGTGGGCCTCCTGGTGGACAGCGCGCGCGAGGTCGTCAACATCGCCGAGGGCGAGCTGAGGCCGCCCCCCGAGGTCATGGCGGAGGAGAGCGCCGGGTTCGTCAGGGCCGTCGCGAAGCTCGGGGAGCGCCTCGTCATGCTCGTCGACGTCGGCAGGATCATCGGTGAGGAGCAGGATCATGGCATCTGATGCAATCGCGGACATCGACGGCGCGCTCGCGCGGGCGGAGCAGACCGAGCGCGCGCTCCGTCAGGCGGTCGCGACCGTCGCCGGCGTCGAGCAGGCGGCCGCGCGGCTCGCCGCCCTCGGCGCCGAGCGGGCCGCCTCCGGCAGGGAGCAGGGAGCCATGGCGGGGGCGCTCGCGGGCGAGATCGAGGAGGCTGGGGCGGCCGCGCAGGCGCTCGCCCGCTCCGGGCAGCGGGTGGGCGACGCCGTCATCGAGGTCGTGAGGGGGACCGAGGGAATGGCGGGCGGCATCGGCGCGCTCGCCCCCGCGCTCGCCAGCGTGAAGGGCGACGCCGACGCGCTCGCCGCCTCGGCGGACACGACCGCGGTCGCGCTCGAGGAGATCGCCCGCTCGGTGAAGGCGGTGAGCGCCAGCGCCGAGGAGCTCGCGTCCTCCAGCGAGGAGCTCCTCAGCGCGGTCTCCGTGACGAGCGGATCGGCCGACGAGGCGGCGGTCCGCGGCGAGAGCAGCGCCGCGGCCATCGAGCAGATCGGGGCCACCATCGAGGAGATGTCGAAGGGCGTCGCGCGCCTCTCGGCCGACGCCAAGGGGGTCGGGGCGCAGATCTCGAGCATGGCCGGGGCCGTCGTGGGCGTGAGCGGCTCCCTCGATCGCGTCGCGAAGGACGCGACCGAGATGGCGAGCGCGGTCGAGGAGACCGCGGCGACCGCCGAGCAGATGGCGCGGTCGATCCGCGGGGTGGCCGAGAGCGCGAAGGCGCTCGACGCGAGCGCGTCGACGACCGCGAGCACGATCACGGAGATCGCGAGCTCGGTCGAGGAGGTCGCGGCCACCGCCGAGAAGAACGCGGCGACCATCGAGGCAAACGCGGTCGCCGCCGAGCAGCTCGCGCGGGCCGCGCAGCAGGTCGCGCAGAGCGCCGAGCAGATCAGCGGGCTCGCGGCCGGCAACGCCGCCACGTCGTCGCAGGTCGAGGCCTCGACGCGGCGGATCGTCGCCATCGTCGAGACCGCGCGCACGACCGCCGAGCAGGGGGTCGCGACCGCGCGCCAGGGCGCCGCGACGGTCGGCCGGTCCATCGCCGGGCTCGGGAGCATCCGGCAGGCGATGGCCGACTCCGCGTCGGTCATGAAGGAGATGGGCAAGCGGGCGGAGGAGATCGGCGACATCGTCCAGACGATCAACCTGATCGCCGACCGCACGAACCTCCTCTCGCTCAACGCCAGCATCGAGGCCGCGCGCGCGGGGGAGCACGGCCGCGGCTTCGCCGTCGTCGCCGAGGAGATCCGCAACCTCGCCGATCGGGCCGCCGTCTCGAGCGCCGAGATCGCCAAGATCGTCCGCGCGCTCCAGGCGAGCGCCCGGGAGGCGGTGGCCGCCTCGAGCGAGGGCGTGAAGGTCGCGGACGAGGGGACCCGGCTCGCGAGCGACGCCGATCGGGCGCTCGCGTCCATCCTGCAGGGGGTCGAGGAGCTCGGCCGCTCGATCCGCGACATCGACCGGGCGAACGCGGAGCAGGTGCAGGCGGTGGCCTCCCTGACCCAGACCGCGTCGCGCATGAGCGACGAGGGCAGGGCGGTCGCGCGCTCCGCGGCCGAGCAGACCAAGGCGATCCAGGCGCTCGCGCAGGGCAGCGCGGAGATGCGGCGCATGGCCCGGCAGACGAAGGACGCGACCGCCGAGCAGGCGCGCGCGCTGCGGGAATCCGTGAAGGCGAACGCGCAGCTCACGTCCACCGCCGAGCGCGTGTCGCGGGCGATGGACGAGCAGGCGACGGGGGCGTTGCAGCTGGCCAAGGTCGCCGCGCAGATGCGCGCGCTGACCCAGCAGACCAACGCCGCCATGGTCGAGCAGACCCGCACCCTGGCCGGGATCACGGCGCTCACGCAGGACGTCACGGGCGCGTCGCAGCGCATGGTCGCCGGCCTCGCGGAGCAGGCGGGCGGCGCGACCGAGATCGCGCGCGCGATGGACGACATCCGGCGGGTATCGGTCCAGTCGGCGCGTAGCATCGGCGAGCAGGCGCGGGCCGCGAAGCAGCTGGAGGCGTCCGCCCGCCAGGTCGCGCGGCTCGCGGCGGCGGTGACCGCCGCCACGGCGGACCAGGGCAAGGCGACGGCGGCCCTCGCGAAAGAGGGGGAGTCCGTGCGCCGGATCGCCAGGCAGGCGGCCCGGGCCGTGGCCGATCAGGCGGAGGCGAGCATGGCCCTCGCGTCGGGCGCGAACCGGCACACGTCGTCGCTCCAGGCCGCCGAGAAGGGGATCGGCGAGCTCTCGACCCGGAGCGAGCAGCACGCCGCCTCGCTCTCGCGGCTGCGCGACCCGGTCCGGGAGCTACTCGCCTCCACGGCCAGGCACGCGAGGGACACCGGCGCGATCGCGAGCGACGCTGGCCAGGTGCTCGAGCAGCTCGGCAGGATCCGGCAGGCGAGCGCGGAGCACGCGGACGCGGTCGCGGGCGTCGTCGCCACGGTCGCCCACGCCGTCGCCCACATCAAGGCGAACGGGACGCCGCACCCCACGCCGCCGGAGACAGCATGATCGCTCGTCGACCCGCGCCCGCGCTCGCCATCTCGGACGCGGAGCGGCTGCGCGTCGAGCGGGTCGAGCGGCTCGCCGCCTCGGGGCCCCCGGGGGTGCCTGAGCTCATCGAGATGCTCGCGGATCCGAGCTGGACCGTGCGGCGGGCCGTCGTCGCGTCGCTCGCCGCGCTCGGCGATGCGGCGGTCCACCCGCTCTGCGCGTGCCTCTCCACCCGGCGCGACAGCGAGGCGCGCATCGCCGCCGCGGTCGACGCGCTCGTCGCGTCGCTGGGCGACGTCGACGCCGCCGTGCTCGCGCTGACCCTGGATCCTCGCCCCGCGCTCGTCGCCGACGCGGCGCAGATCCTCGGCCGCCGCGGCAGCGCGAAGGCCGTCTCCCGGCTCGCGGAGCTCACATCGCACCCCGACGACAACGTCGCGGTCGCCGCGATCGAGGCGCTCGGCCGGGTCGGCGGCAGGTCCGCGGTCGACTCGCTCGTGGATGCCGTCTCGAGCGGAAATTTCTTCCGTGTCTTCCCGGCGATCGACGTGCTGGGCCGGAGCGGCGACCCGCGCGCGACCGGCCCGCTGGCGGTCCTCCTCGAGGATCCGCGCTACCTGCTCGAGGCGGCGCGGGCGCTCGGCCGCACCGGCAGCCGCGGCGCCGTGGCGCCGCTGGTGCGCCTCCTCGGGCGGCCGAGCGACGGCGTCGTGCGCGTCGCCGCGGCGGCGCTCGCCGAGCTGCGCGAGCGGTACCGCGAGCGCTACGGGACGGTCGCGCCGATCGACGAGGCGCTCCGGAGCGAGGCGCCGGCGCCCGGCGTGGCGCGGCGGCTCTCCCAGAGCCTCGCGGGCGCGGATCCGGCCGAGCAGGCCGCCCTCTGCAGCGTGCTCGGCGCGATCGGGGGCGACGAGGCCCTGCTCGAGCTGACGCGCCTGCTCGACGCCGATCCTCCCGTCGCGGGCGCCGCCGCGGAGGCGCTCGGCCAGCTCTCGCGGAGCGCGGACCCCCGTGTGCTCGCGGCGCTGCGCGACGGCGACAGCGCGCGCAGGCTCCTGCTCCTGCCGCTCGTCCGGGGCATCGCGGCCGCGGGCGACGTGGAGCGCTGCCTCGCCGATCCGGACGCGGAGGTCCGCGCGGCGGCGTGCGACGCGCTCGCGCGCATCGCGGAGCCCGGCTCGGCGCGCGCGCTGTTCCAGGTCCTCGACGACCCGAGCCCTCGCGTGGTCCACGCCGCGACGACCGCGATCCAGGGCCTCGGCGGCCCGGACGTCGAGGCGCTCGCGCTCGCCGCGGCCCGCGACGGGGCCCCGGCCGCGCGGCGGACGGCCCTGCGGATCCTCGGGCACCTCGCGCCTGCGTCGGCGCTGCCGGTCTTCCTCGACGGCCTCTGCGACCCCGACGTGCGGGCGCGCGAGCAGGCGATCCATGGCCTCGCGTCCCTCGCGGCGCCGGCGGCGCTCGACGCGCTCGTCGCGGTCGCGGCCGATCCCACGGCGCGGATCCGGGCCGTGGCGATGCGGGCGCTCGGGCAGTCGCGCCGGGACCCTCGCGTGATCGGCGCGCTCCTCGCGGGGCTCCGCGACGGCGACGCGTGGGTCCGGTACTACGCCTGCCAGTCGCTGGGGAAGCTCGGGTGGGAGGCGGCGGCAGGGGTCATCGCCGAGCGGCTCCGGGACGAGAGCGGCCAGGTGCGCGTGGCGGCGATCGAGGCGCTGTCGGGGATCAAGGGTGATCTCGCGCTCGCGGCGCTGGAGCAGGCGGCCCGGGACGGCGACACGGACATGCGGCGGTCGGCGCTGATCGGGCTCGGCATCGCCGGGCGGGAGGTGTCGCTGCCGACGTTGCTCGACGCGCTCTCGTCCCCGGACGTGGCGACCCGGCTGGTCGCGGTCTCGGCCATCTCCGGCTTCTCGTCGCCCGAGGTCCTGCCCGCGCTCGTGCGGGCGGCGGGCGACCCCGACGAGAGCGTGCGGGCGGCAGCGACCAGCTTCATCGCGGGGCGGCCCGGCGCCGAGGCGACGAGGACCCTGGTCGCGCTGCTCGTCACGTCGCGGGCGCAGGGCCCTCTGCTCGCCGCGCTCTCGACGCCCGTACCGGGCCGCATCGAGGGCATCCTCGACGCGCTGGGGACGGCGGACGACGAGCTCTCGCCGCTCCTGACCGCGGCGCTCGCGCGGATGCGGCTCCCCGGGGCGCACGCCGCGCTCATCGAGGCGCTCCGGCTGCCGCGCGCGCCGGCGCGGAAGGCGGCCGCCACGACGCTCGCCGCGGTGGCCACCCGCGAGGGCTTCGCGGCGGTCGAGCGCGCCGCGCGGACCGATCCAGATCCCGAGGTGCGGCGCGTGTCCGCGTCCGTCCTCGCGCAGTGGGCCTGATCCTTTGGGCATGACGAGCCGCCTCCCCATCTCTCCGCAGGTCTTCGCGATCTTCAGCGCGCTCGTCGCCGAGAAGATCGGCTTCCACTACGACGCGGCCGATCGCGAGCTGCTCGGCGACAAGCTGTCGGCGCGCGCCCTCGACGCCGGCTTCGACTCGCTGCTCGATTACTACTACTTCCTCCGCTACGACCCGGCGGGCGCGGCCGAGATGGACGCGCTGATCGACGGGCTGGTCGTGGGCGAGACGTACTTCTTCCGCGAGCTCGCGCAGCTCGAGCTCGCGGTCTCGGAGTTCGTCGCGCCGCGCGTGGCGGCGGGCGGCCGGCCACGGCTCTGGTCGGCGGCCTGCTCGAGCGGCGAGGAGCCGTTCACGCTCGCGATGCTCCTGGCCGAGCGGGGCCTGCTCGACAAGGTCGAGCTCATCGCGAGCGACATCAGCGCGCGGGCGCTCTCGCGGGCTCAGGCCGGCGTTCTCGGGCCGCGCTCGCTCCGGAGCAACGCCCCGCCGCCTCCGTTCGCCGAGCGGTGGCTGCAGGTGACGCCCGATCGCGTCGTCGTGAGCGCCGAGCTGAGGCGGGCGATCGACTGGCGGCGGATCAACCTGCTCGACGCGTCCCAGGTCGCGTCGCTGGGGCGGCTCGACGTCGTGATCTGCCGCAACGTGCTCATCTACTTCCACGACAACACGGCGCGGTGGGTGGTCAAGAACCTCTCGGGGGCGCTCTCCCCGGGCGGGATCCTCCTGGTCGGGGTCTCCGAGTCGCTCTTCAGGCTCGGCACCGCGCTCGCCTGCGAGGAGCGGGGCGGCGTGTTCCTGTACCGGAACGCGGAGCCATGAGGCGCCGTGCGGTCCGCGTGCTCGTGGTCGACGACTCGGCCTTCGTGCGCAAGGTGCTGCGGCAGGTCCTCGGCGCGAGCTCCTCGATCGAGGTCGTCGACACGGCCATGGACGGCCTCGACGCGCTGGAGAAGATCGCGCGCTACAAGCCGGATGTCGTCACGCTGGATCTCGTGATGCCGAACCTCGACGGCCTCGGTGTGCTCGCGTCGTTGCCGCGCGAGGGCGCGCCGCGGGTGATCGTCGTCAGCAGCGCCGAGGCGGACAGCGATCTCGGCGTCAGGGCGCTCCAGCAAGGCGCGACCGATCTCGTCGAGAAGCCGACGGCGCTCGCGACCGATCGCCTCTTCGGCCTCGCGGACGAGCTGGTCCGCAAGGTGCTCGCCGCCGCCGAGGCGAAGGTCCACCGCGTGGAGCCGCCGCCCGCGCCGCCGCCCGTGGTCGGCGCGATCCCGGCGCTCTCGCGCACGCGGCTCGTCGTGATCGGCGCGTCGACCGGCGGCCCGCTGGCGCTGACGCGGCTCCTCGCGGCGATGCCCGCCGGGTTCCCGGCCCCCATCGTCGTCGCGCTGCACATCCCTGCTGGCTACACGGAATCGCTGGCGCGCCGCCTCGACGACGGGAGCGCGCTCTCGATCGTCGAGGCGTCGGACGATCTCCAGCTCCGGCCCGGGCTCGTGGTCCTCGCGCGCGGGGGGACGCACATCGAGGTCCGGCGCAACCTGACGCGCGCCACCGTCTGCTTCCCGGCGACGGCCGGCGCGTCTCTCTATTGCCCGTCGGTGGATCGGCTCTTCGCGAGCGCCGCGGCCGAGTTCGGGCCCGGCGTCCTCGGGGTCGTGCTGACGGGCATGGGGGACGACGGTCTGGAGGGCTCCCGGGCGATCCGCGCGGCGGGCGGGAGGGTCCTCGCGGAGGCCGAGTCGTCCTGCATCGTTTACGGCATGCCCCGCCGCGTGCTGGAGGCCGGGCTCGCCGCGGCCGCGGCGCCGCTCGATCAGATGCCTGCGGCCATCCTGCGGCATCTTTGAGTTCGCAGGTCGCGCCTCGCGCGCCGCGCCTCGTCAAAGCGGCCAGTAGACGACCTTCCCCTCGATCTCCTGGAACGTCGCCGCGTTGCCGTCCTGGGAGACGATGAAGGCGATCCTCTCCGGGTACCCTGCGACGAACGCCGCGGCCGCGCGGTGGCGGGTGCCGCGCGCGTCGAGGCTCAAGCTCGCGTCCATCCGCTGGTCGGGGGTGGCGGCGAAGACCTCGGAGATGATCGCCCTCGGAGGCGGCAGCTTCGCGCCGAACGCGAGCACGTCGAGGGCGTGGCTCATCACGACCGCGCCGTCGACGGTCGTGAGCCGCACGATGAGCTCGAGCAGCCGGCTGACGCGCTCGGATCTCTGCAGCGCGTCTTCCGAGTCGCGCGGCGCTGGCCTCCCCCCGGACGGCTGGCATGGCCCGTCCGGCAGGTGGGTCTCGTGCGCGCCGGCGAGGTCGAGGATGGCCGAGCCGAGGCACAGAGCAGGGGCCAGCCGCTTGACCTCGGTGTCGAGCTGATTGCCCTCTTCCCCGAAGAGCTGCGGCAGGCCCTCGCCGGGCCCCAGGACGACGAGGAGCCCGCCGCGACCGAGCTCGACCATTCCCTCGACGATGCGCAGCAGATAGCCGCGCACGTTGCGGGCGAGCGCGCTCGCCTGGTCCCGCGCGACGGTCCGCTCGATGGAGTCGAGCAGCGGCCGGTTCTTGGGCATCCACGTCCGCACGGCGCCGCGCTCGTAACGGACGACCTCCCATTCGCCGCGGTACACGGCCACGACGCCGGGCTTCGGGGCGACGACGCGCACGAGCTGATCGAGCGCGAACGACGGCCGGCCGTGCGGCACCGCGATGCCGGCGACGGCGAGCGACCCATCGAGCGGCACCACGGCCAAGAAGGCGCGCGGCCACGCGCTCGCCGGGCCCAGGTTGGCCAGGTGCTCCGCGTCGAACGCCACCGGAGACGCGAACCGCACGAGATCCCACGCGGGCTCTCCGGAGTCGAACTCGGCGAGGCGCTCGGCGAACACGACGCCGATCGGGTTGAGCCGCCCCTCCTCCGTCGCCATGGACGCGAAGAACAGCGTCTCGATCAGCTGCGTCAGGATCGCGGCGAAGGAGGGCGGCGCCTCGTCGGGGGCGACGCGGGCGCCCGGAGCCAGCTTCTGCGCCGCGAGCGGGGGCTGCCCCTGCAGCTCGAGAAAAGCCGCCGTGACGTCCGCCGGATACTTGGGGCGCATGAGCTCGCTCTACCCTCCTCTGCGCCCCCGGTGAGACCGGCGGGCGGCGTGCAGGCCACTTCTCCGTGCGGGCTACGCGGCCCGACGCGAGCTGCGGCCCTTCCGCTTCGGGGCCTCCGCCTTTCGCACCCTGGATTTGCCGCCTTCTTCCGGCGCTCTTCTCCCGTCTTTCGCACCGTCTTTCGCGCCGCTGTTCGCTTCGTCGTTCGCGGCCTTCTCGCCCTTCTGTCCGAGGCTCTTCTTGAGCAGCGCGATGAGGTCCACCGTGCCGGTGGCGCGGCGATGGCGCTCTTCCTCGACAGGCTCCGCGGGCGCCGTCGTGCGGCCGGATTTCACCTTCTTCTCGATGAGCTTCATCACGTCGTCGCGGTACTCGTCCTTGTATTTCTCCGGCTCCCACGCGGTGGCCATCTCGGCCACCAGCCGCTCCGCCATCTCCAGCTCCCGCTTCCCGAGCCCCTTTCCCTGGGCGTCCATCTCGGGCAGGTCGAGCTCCTCATCGGAGCGGAGCTCGTGCGCGAACCGGAGCAGGTTCAGCACGAGCCCTCTGCCGTGAGGCCTCACCGCGGCGATGTGCTCGCGCGTCCGGATCACGACCTTCGCGATACCGACCTTGCCCGTCTTCCGCAGCGCCTCGCGCAGGAGGACATACGCCGTCACCGGCGATCGCTTCTTGCCGTTCTGAGACGCGGGAGCGAGGAAATACGGTTTGTCGTAGTAGATCGGGTCGATCTCCGAGGCGTCGACGAAGTCGAGGATGTCCACGGTCTGCGTCGCCTCCACGTTCGCGCGGCGCAGGTCCTCGTCGGACAGGACGACATACTCGCCCTTCTCGTAGGGATAGCCGCGGACGATATCGTCCCAGCTCACCGGCTCGCCCGTCTCCCGGTTCACGCGCTCGTAGCGGATCGGCGCCATGGTGCGCCTGTCGAGCTGCGTGAAGTGGAGCTCGTCGGGCTCCTCGGCGGGGTAGAGGGCCACCGGGATCTGCACGAGCCCGAAGCTGATACTCCCTTTCCAGATGCTGCGAGGCATGTGCGCTCCTTCGACCCGGAAGGCGACCCGGGGGGCCCGCGCCAGGTCCGTCATGGCGAGCAATGCAAGCCGGCGGCCGACGACGCGTCCTCGCGCATCCTGCGCCGCGCGCCCGTCCTGCCGCCCGGGGGCCATCGTGGATCCTGCGCCTCCTGCCGCGCGCTGCCACAGCCGAGGTCGCGTTTCGCCACGGCGGACCGGGCGCGGCGGTGATCGGCGGTGATCGCTGCCCCGCGCGCCCTCGCCCGCAGTATAACCCGCGCACGACATGCCTCGGCGTTCCCACGACCTTCACGGCGCCGCGCCGGACGAGAGCCGGACAGCGCTGCTCCTCATCGACGTGATCAACGATCTGGACTTCCCGGGAGGCGACCGGCTGCTCGCCCATGCGCTCCCGATGGCGCACCGCATCCGGGCGCTGAAGCAGCGGTGTCGCGACGCCGGCATTCCGGCGGTCTACGTGAACGACAACTTCGGCCGCTGGCAATCCAACTTCCACCGTCAGATCGAGCACTGCCTGGAAGAGGGCGTGTGCGGCCGCGAGATCGCGGCGCTGCTGCGGCCTGGAGAGGACGATTATTTCGTGCTCAAGCCCAAGCACTCCGGCTTCTACGGCACCACGCTGGAGATCCTGCTCGAGTCGCTCGGCGCGCAGACGCTCCTCCTCACCGGCATGGCGGGGAACATCTGCGTCCTGTTCACGGCGAACGACGCCTACATGCGCGATTACCGGCTGCTCGTCCCGTCGGACTGCGTGGCCTCCGAGACCGAGGAGGACAACGGCCACGCGCTCCGGCAGATGCAGCGCTTCCTCAAGGCCGACATCACGCCGTCGGACGAGCTCGACCTCGAGCGGCTGCCCGCCTGACACCGGCCGATGCGCGGCGTCAGGCGGGCAGCTTCCCGAGATCACGTGGGATGACAGCGCGTCACGCTCAGGCGACGGCCCTGTGCTTCGACGAGATCCCCTCTTCGGTGAGGACCGCGACGTCGGTCGCGCCGCCGCGCTCGAGGATCTGCTTGGCGAGCGCGCGCTCGTTGCTGTCCTCGACGTGGACGGAGATGAGGATGTTGCCGCCCTTGATCTTGCCCTCGTACTGCTTGGCCTCGACCTCGGGGATGCCGAGCCCGATCAGGGCGCCGGTCACGCCGCCGAGCGCGGCGCCGGCCGCGGCGCCGCTCAGCGCGGCCATGATGGGGCCGGCCGCGATGAACGGCCCGAGCCCCGGGATGGCGAGGGCGCCGATGCCGGCGAGCAGCCCGATGGTCCCGCCGACCGCGCCGCCCGCGCTGACGCCCGCCGTCGCGCCCTCGGGCGCCTTCGTGTGCTTCTCGTGCGCGAAGTCCCGCGTCCCGTGCTTGTCGGGGAAGAGCGCCGAGATGTCGCCGGTCATGAAGCCGGCGCGCTGGAGATCGCCGACGATGATGTCTGCCTGAGCGAGCGTGCTCACGAGGCCAAGGACCGCTTTCTTCGTTGCCATGGTGTCTTCCTTTCGGACCGTTCGTGTCGGTCAGTCAACGTCGACTTCGAGCTGGTTATCGACCCTCTGCACACCCGGGATCCCGAGGGCGATGGCGGCGATGTCGGCCTTCTCCTTGTCGCTCTTCACCGGGCCGCGCAGCGTCACCACCTGCCCCGTCGTGATGATCTTGACGTTCTTCGCGCTCATAGAGAGCGTGTCGTTCGCGACCACCGCCTGCCGGATCTTCTGGGTGATCGTGCGATCGGCCTCGTTCTCGCCCTGGTCCCCGGGGGTCAGCGCGGCGGGATCGCGATCGCGATCGTTCTTGCCTGTGTTGTCGGCGGCCGTCGGCGTGGGGTTGTTCGCCCGCTGGGCGACCTCGCCCGGCACCGCGGGACTGCCGTCCGAGCGAGTCGTGCCTTCCGCTCGATCGCAGCCGGCCGCAGCGGCAAGCGAGAGAGGCAGCAGCAGGACGAATTTTGCTGTGTTCATGCCCGGCACCCTCGCAAGGCCCGGGCCATCCCTGGCGGAGAGCGCCTGTCGGTGCGCGGTCGTGGTCAGGGTGGAGCATGATCCCCGTCACGCCGATGGATGAGATGCCTTTCTCCACGCCGTGTCGTGGGCGGCTCTTCCATCGCGTCGGGGTGCGCGGCGCCGCGCGGCTGGCAGGCTCATGGCTGGATAGAGGCCGGACTGCCCCAAGTGGGGCGAACTGCCCCGTGCCGGCGATGGTCAGAAGAGGAGAACTAACGCTATCGGGCGGAGGACGGTGCGTGTGTACGCCTGTGACGGACGCCGTCCAGAGCGCCAGTCGCCAGCGTCCGATCGGGCCCGCGCTCGCGCTCGGGGCGCTGGAGGAAGGGCTCAGTCGTCGCGGGAGCCTTTCGGCCGTTCGGTCGTGCGTGGGATGGGCGGCTCGATCGGCCGTTCGATTCCGAG
This sequence comes from Sorangium sp. So ce302, assembly GCF_051530145.1. Classification (GTDB taxonomy): domain Bacteria; phylum Myxococcota_A; class Polyangia; order Polyangiales; family Polyangiaceae; genus Sorangium; species Sorangium cellulosum_B. The sequence goes on from NZ_CP150326.1 coordinate 3,885,677, forward strand.
CCGCCGCAGCTTCCGGTAGAACGTCGCCCTCGACATGCCCGCCTCGCGCGCGGCCTGGAGCGCGTTCCAGCCGGTCCGCTCGAGCGCGGCGAGCAGCGCGGCGCGCTCGTCGCGCGGCGGTTGCGGCGCGCCGCGGCCGCCGCCTTCCTGCGCGCGGGGCAGGTCCACGTCGTCGGGGCCGATCCTGCGGCCGTCGCACAGCACGACCGCCTTCGTGATCACGTTCTCCAGCTCGCGCACGTTGCCGGGCCAGCCGTGCTGGCCGAGCCGCCGCAGCGCCTCGTGGGACAGCTGCGGCGCCGGGCGGCCCAGCTGCTCGGCGGCGCGGCGCACGAAGTGGAGCGCGAGCTCTGGCAGGTCCTCCAGGCGATCGCGCAGCGCCGGCAGCCGGATCTGGACCACAGCGACGCGGTAGTAGAGGTCCTCCCGGAAGCGCCCGCGCGCGGCCTCGGCCAGGAGATCGCGGTTCGTCGCGCAGACGAGGCGGAAGTCCACGCGCACGGCCTCGGCGCTGCCCACCGGGCGCACCTCCCGCTCCTGGAGCACCCGGAGCAGCTTCGCCTGCACCTCGAGCGGCATCTCGCCCAGCTCGTCGAGGAAGAGCGTGCCGCCGCGCGCCGCGACCACGAGGCCGGTCCGGTCCCGGTCGGCCCCCGTGAACGCGCCGCGGACGTGCCCGAAGAGCTCCGACTCGAGCAGCGCGGCGGGGAGCGCGGCGCAGTTGATCCCCATGAACGGGCCGCTCTTCCGCGGGCCGGCGAAGTGGATGGCGCGCGCGACGAGCTCCTTGCCGGTGCCGCTCTCGCCCGTCACGAGCACGTTGACCGGCGCGTCGACCACGCGGTCGAGCGTCGCGAACACCGCGCGGAGCGCGGGGCCGCGCCCCACGATGGCGCCGTAATCGTAGCGGTGCTCCAGGGCCTGCTGGCGGACGAGCACCTGCTCCTGAAGCCGGTCGATCTCCGCGGCCTGGCCGCGCAGGAGCTCCTCGACGCGGCGCCGCTCGGCCTCGAGCTCCACGGTGCGGCGGCGCAGGTCGTCGACGAGCCGCGCGTTGCGCAGCGCGAGCGCGACCTGGTCGGCGAAGGCGAGGAGCAGGTCGACGTCCTCCGGCGCGAACCGCGCGCGCCGGAAGCGGTTGTCGAGGTAGAGCGCGCCGAGCACGCCGTCCGGCGAGCGGATCGGCACGGCGATCACGGACCTGAGCCGCATCGCGTGCACCGACGCGTGCTCGTGGAAGCGCGGGTCCTCCTGGGCGTCCACGGTGACCACGGGCTCCTGCGTCGCGATCGCGCGCTCGGCGATGCCGTAGCTGAACTTGAGGTGGCTCCTGCCGACCTTCTCCCGGTCGACGTTGCGCGCGACCGCGACGCGCAGCTCGCCGCCCGGCTGCTCGATCAGCAGGAACCCGCGCTCCGCGGCCGTGAGGTCGATCGCGGCGTCCATGGCCATCGCGAGGATGTCGGCGATCTCGACGGAGGAGTTGAGCCTGCGGAACACCGCGAGGAGCCGCTCGAGCTTGGCCGTGCGCTCCGCCGCCGGCGGCGCCGCGGCCTCGGCCGCCGCGGGTGTGCGCGCCGGCTGCGCCGCGCGGCGCCGGGGGTGGGTCCAGAAGGCGTGCTGCAGCGCCTCCGGCAGCGAGCGCGCCATGGCGGTCCAGGCGGCGGCCGCGCGCTCCCGCTGCGCCGCGGCGGCCTCCGGCTCGCCTGCGAGCTCGTGGGCTTCGGCCAGCGCCAGGCGGACGTCCGCGGCGAGGTCGGGCTGCGCCGCGCGCTCGGCGAGGCCCAAGGCGCGCTCGAGGCGCTCCCGGGCGGCGGTGAGGTCCTGACCGAGGTTGGGCTGACCGAGGTTGGGGGCGCCCTGACCGAGGTTGGGCTGACCGAGGTTGAGCTCACCCTGACCGAGGTTGGGCTGACCGAGGTTGGGGGCGCCCTGACCGAGGTTGGGCTGACGGCTGAAACCGCCCTGGTCGGAACCGACCTGACCGAGGTTGCCGTCGCCCTCGCCGTCGAGCAGCGCGAGCCGCCCCTCCAGCAGCGCCGCGCGCGCTCCGAGGTCGGGCGCCTCCCGGGCGGCGCCGTGCGCCCGCGCCCGGCCCAGCGCGGCCCGCGCGTCTCCCACCGCGCCCCGCGCGAGGTGGGCCCGGCAGAGCTCCAGCTCCTCCTCCACCACCTCCCGCTGCGCCCCCTGCGCCTCGAAGCCGCGCCGCGATCGCTCGAAGCAGCGCGCCGCCTCCTCGGCGTCGCCGCCCGCGAGCGCGCAGTCCCCGAGGACCGAGGCCGCCGCCGCCGCGAAGAACGGCGCGCCCCGCCGCGCGGCCTCCGCCTCCACCCGGGAGGCCACGCGGGCGGCCCGCTCGAACGCCCCCACGTCCGCCCAGAGCTTCGCCAGATCGAAATCGAGGACGAGGACCAGGTCCGCCTGGCCCAGGGCGGAGGCGAGCCGCGCCCCGCGCTCGTAGGCGGCGAGCGCTTCCCCGAGCTCGCCCGACTGGTGGCACGCCGTACCCACGTTGAGGCTGCAGCGCGCCACCAGGTCGCCGAGCCCGTGCTCCTCCGCCGTCGCCAGCGCCTGCCGGTACCCGACGAGCGCCGCCTCGACCTCCCCGGCCCGGAAGGCGTCGATCGCCTGGTACGACAGCGCCCGCACCAGCGCCCTCGGCGCCCGCCGATCGCGGTGCAGCCCGGCGGCGAGCCCGAGGTGCAGCCCCGCGAGCCGGCGCTCCCCGAGGTAGCTCGCCGCGACGCCGACGTCCTCGTGGAGGCTCGCCAGCACCTCCGGCTCGTCGCACCACGCGAGCGCCGGCTCGGCGCGGGCCCGCGCCTCCGCGTGGGATCCGAGCCGCAGCAGCGCCCGGCTCGCCAGATCGGCGAGCCCCGCGCGCTCGCGCGGCGTGGACGATGACGCCGAGCCCTCCCCGCCGGCCTGCTCGCTCCGCTCGGCCTCGTCGAGCCGCGCGAGCGCCGCCGTGGGGTCGCCCAGCTCCAGCAGGCACGCGCCGAGCCGGACGAGGGCCTGCGCGCGCCGCGCGCCGAGCTCTCCGGCCTCGTCGCTCGCGAGCAGGTGCTCCAGCACCTCGCGCGCCCGCGCCGCGCGGCCGACGCGCTGGAGGGTGGACGCGATCTCGAGCCGGGCCTCCGCCGACGTCGCCACCTCGAGCAGCGCCTCCGCTGTCGCGCCCCACGGCCTCGGATCCGCCTCGCGCTCCGCGCGGCGCTCGAGGAACAGGCGCTCGGCGGCCGCCGCGTCGCCCGACAGCGCGAGGTGCAGCACCCGCTGCTCGGCGTGCGCCGGCAGGGCGGCGGCCGCCCGCGCGTGCGCCGCGCGCACCGCCTCGCCGCCGAGGGCGCAGAGGAGGGCGGCGATCGGCCCGGCGCGCGTCAGCGTCCACCCCCCTGCGGTGCGCGCGACGACGCCGCGGGCGGCGAGCTCGGCCAGGTGCGCGACCGGGAGCCCGAGCGGCGGCAGCTCCTCGTCGGCGACCGCGCCCCCCTGCACGGCCAGCGTCGCCACCGCGTCCCGCAGCGGCCGCCCGAGGCCCCGCAGCCGCAGCGCGTAGCGCGCGCTCGCCCCGGGCGTCGTCGCGTCGAGCCCGGCCACGTCCCCGCTCTCGGCCAGCCGCCCCGCGATCACCACGAGATCGGCGGGCCACCCCGCGCTCGCGCGCAGCACGACCTCCGTCGCGTCGCCCAGGCCGATGTCGTCCATCCAGCGCTGCACCGCCTCGCGCCCGAGCGGCGGCAGCGCGACCTCGCGCGCGCTCCGCCCCGCCTCGGCGGCCACCGCGGCGAGCGGCGCCCGGCCGCCGCCGTGCGGGACGCGCTCGGCGGCGAGGAGCAGGACCGGATCCTCGGGGCCGAGCAGGCGGGCGAGCGCCTCGAGCATCTCCCGGTCCGCCCCGCTCACCTCGTCGGCGTCGTCGAGCACGAGCACCAGCGGCCCGGCCCCCGCCCCCGCGTGGCCTCCCCGCGCCCGCGTCAGGCGCTCGTGCGCGCGCAGGGCGCCCAGCGCGCCGGCGGGGAGCGCCTCCTCGCCGGTCGCGCGGCGCAGCATCGAGGCCACCGGCGCGCTGGCCCTGGCGAAGCCCTCCACGGCCTCCATCCGGAGCTCGGCGCTCCACGTCGCCTCGCGCAGGAGGCGGCTCTTCCCGCAGCCCGGCTCCCCGGCGATCACGCAGACGCGCGGGCCGCGCTCGCCTCGCTCGAGCGCGGCGAGCGCCTCGGCGACCGCGCGCATCTCCGCATCGCGCCCGACGAGGTGGGGCGGCTCCGGCGGCGGCGGGGCCACGGCGCGCGGCGCGGCGCCCACCCAGTCGAGCACCTCGCCCGCGTCGGCCGGGCGGTCGCGCGGCTCGGACCGCACGAGCCGCTCGACGAGCGCGCCGATCGCCTCCGGCAGCGGCTCCGCGAGCAGCGGCGCGATCGCCTCGAGCGTGCGGCCGAGCGAGAACAGGTCCGCGCGCCCGTCGGCCGGCTCGCCGCGGATCACCTCGGGCGCCAGGTAGCCCCGGGTGCCGGAGACGCCGTCGTCGGGCCTCCCCCCGAGCCGCGCCGCGCAGGACAGGTCGATCAGGACCGCGCGCCCCGAGGCCCCGACGAGGATGTTGGCCGGCTTCACGTCGCCGTGGCGGATGCGCGCGCGGTGGAGGAACCGCAGCGCGTCGAGCACGTCCACGATCGCGGCCCGCGCCTCCTCGAAGCGCCGGCCTGTCACGTACTCGTCGAGCGGCGCGCCCAGCACCGCCTCCGACGTGAAGTAGAAGCGCGGCTCGCCGGTCTCCCGGAGCATGCCGAAGTCGAGGACCCGGACGAGGTGCGGATGGAAGAGCCCCGCCAGCATCCTGAACTCGCCGCGGAACGCCGCCCGCTCCGCCGTGCGCGCGTGGCCGAGCAGCTTGAGGCACAGGTCCCGCCCGAGCGCCTCGTCGCGCGCGAGCCACGCCGTGGCCAGGCCCCCCCGCCCCAGGGGACGGATCAGGCGGTAGCGGCGGGCGAGCAGGGTCCCTTCGGCTTGGCTCACCCGCATAGTGTCTCATGAATGTGCCATCTGAGACAGTGAGACAATCGATGAGACACTTGTGCCTCGCATTTCACGACGATTTCCGTCCTTTTTCATTCGGCACCAGGTTTGCTCTAATGGCCGGCATGGCGATGCGGACGACATACGGACACCGAGGACGGCGGGGCGCGCGCGTCGCGACGCTCCTCGGAGCGCTCGTTGGCGGCTGTGTCGTGAGCCCGCAGCCGAGCCCGCCGGTCCACGAGCCGATCCTGGACACAGGGCTCGTCGGCGTGTCGGGCGACCCCCAGGTCTTGCGGCAACAGGTCTTCCTCAAGGGCGAGCCTGGCGCGGTCGAGCCGGCGGAGGGCGTGGTCGTGGTGACGAACCTCGACAGCGCGGACGCGCCCGTCATCGCGGAGATCAGCCGCGACGGCAGCTTCGTGGCCGCGGTGGACGCGTCGACGGATCAGGTCCTGCGGATCCAGGTGAAGCAGGGCGAGCGCCGGTCGGAGCCGGTGGATCTGCAGCTCACGGGGGAGCCCATCAGCGCGACGCAGACGATGCTGGCGCACCTGCCTTGCCTCACGATCGAGCCCGCTTCGTGGGTCTCGCTCGAGGCCGGCGAGAGCGACGTTGTCGTCGGCAACACGTGCGCCGAGGACGTGTCCATCGGCGCGCCGCGCTTGCGCCGCGGCGCGGGGCCGTTCGGGGTCAGCCCGGCGGAGGCGTTCGTGGTGCCGGCGGGCGAGTCCGCCGTCGTCACGGTGCGCGCGGACGGTGAAGGGGTCGAGCGCGAGGACGTGCTCTTCCTCGAGGTCACGGCGCCCGAGCCCGGGCGCCGCGTCCTGACACTGACGCTCCCCGACTGAGCGGTCGGGGAGACGAACATCGAACTCGCGCGCCGCGCTCGCCGTACTGCGCGCGGCGCGAGGCGCCCTTCCCCTGGAGGGGAGGGGCTCGTGGATGTCTATCGCCTCGCCGGTGACGGCGGGGCTCTTTTGGAGGAACCCATGAACGTCCAGAATCGTATCAAGAGCAGCCGTATCGGATCCTTTCTCTGGCTCGCGCTGTCGATGCTCCCGCTCGCCGTGGGCTGTCAGGTGGAGATCGCCGACGACGACACCGCGTCCAACTCGGAGGAGGTGAGGGGCGGCGGCGGGCAGGGCAAGGCCTGCGGCGGCCTCCTCGGCCTCTCCTGCAAGAAGGGCCTCTTCTGCGACTACGAGCTCGACGCCATGTGCGGCGCGGCCGATCAGACGGGCACCTGCCAGCCCATCCCCGAGGTGTGCACGAAGGAGCTCAGGGAGGTCTGCGGCTGTGACGGCAACACGTACAGCAACGAGTGCATGGCGAACGCGGCGGGCACGTCGGTGTCGTCGATCGGCCAGTGCGCGCCTCCTCCGGGCGACATCTGCGGCGGCCTCCTCGGCCTCTCCTGCAAGGAGGGTGAGTTCTGCGACTTCGCGCCGGACGCCCAGTGCGGCGCGGGCGACATGACGGGCACCTGCCTGCCCACGCCGGGCGGGTGCACCAGGGAGTACGACCCCGTCTGCGGCTGTGACGGGAACACGTACGGCAACGCGTGCACGGCGAACGCGGCGGGCGTCTCGGTCGCGTCGGAGGGCGAGTGCGCGCCGCCTTCGGAAGGCAAGGCGTGCGGCACCCGCGGCGGCTGGACGTGCGAGAAGGGCGAGTTCTGCAATTTCCCGCCCGAGGTCGAGTGCGGCGCGTGGGACGGGCCGGGGACCTGCACGCCCATCCCGGAGGCGTGCACGTTCGAGTACAACCCGGTCTGCGGCTGCGACGGCCAGACGTACGGCAACGCCTGCGCCGCCGCCTCGGCGGGCGTGTCGGTCGCGTCGAAGGGCGAGTGCGCGCCTGCTCCCGGGACGATCTGCGGCGGCATCGCGGGCTTCGCGTGCGACAAGGGCGAGTTCTGCAACTACAGCATCGAGGCCATGTGCGGCGCGGCCGATCAGACGGGCACCTGCGAGACCATCCCGGAGGCGTGCACGGAGCAGTACGACCCGGTCTGCGGCTGCGACGACAAGACGTACCCCAACGAGTGCTTCGCGCACGCGGCGGGCGTGTCGGTCGTGTCGCGCGGCGAGTGCGCTGAGCGCCGGTTGTAAGGGGACACCGAGGGCGCCGTCCGCGCCGCGCGCCGCGTGACCCCCCCTCGCGCGACGCGCGGCGCGGCGGCGCCGCCCTTGACCGGCTCCGCGCCGGTTCCGTAGCATCCTGCCGCGCATGAGCGCCGCTCGATCCCAGACAGCGTCGACGCTCCTCCTCGACGAGCACTTCGAGGCCGGCGACGACCGGTTCGTGGACGAGGTGCTCACCTCGGAGGCGGGCCGGAAGCTGAAGGCGCTCGCCCCGCGCTGGTACGCGGACGGGCGCCCGTTCGCGCGCCGCGCGCTGCTCCGCTACATCGACGACGGCTGCGACCGGCCGCACCACCGCGGCCTCGTCAAGGTCCTCTACAAGCTCGCCGAGCAGGCGGGAGACGACGAGATCGTCGGCCGCTTCATGGTCGCCTTCGATCGCCTCGTCCGCCGCAAGCTCGTCAAGGTGACCCGCTACGACTGGGTGACAAGGACCTCCAGCGACGAGCCCTGCCTTGTCAGCGACACCGGCGTGCCGGTCAGCCTCCCGCAGGGCGACGTCGCGTCGCCGCGCTTCTCGATGCGGACGCGCCACTACCTGCGGCGCCGCGCGTTCCGCTACTTCCGGCGGCTCGGCCGGCGCGACGCCGCCCGCTACGGCCGCGCGATCCGCGCCGCGCTCGCGCTCTACCGCGACGAGCACCTCGACAGGCCCGAGCGGCTGCTCGACGCCTGGGGGCTGCTCCACGCGCTCTACTGGGGCTCGCCCGCCCTCGAGCGCCTCCCGCGCGGCGTGCGCCTCGCGGAGGGCGCCGCCCTCGCCGAGCTCGAGCCCGCGCCGATCTACCCCGAGGCGTGGCAGGGCGCCTTCGACGAGGTGCTCGGCCTGGTCACGGCCGCGAGGAGCCGCACCGTCCGGGCGTTCGCCGTGGGGCTGCTCGAGCGCGGCTACGCCGCCGAGCTCCGCGGCCTGCCGCTCGCCCGCGTGCGCGCGCTCCTCGAGAGCCCGCACGACGAGGTGCAGACCCTCGCCGCCGGCCTGCTCCGGCAGATCCCGGGCCTCGGGAGCCTGCCGATCGCGGACTGGCTCTCGCTGCTCCAGACCGAGAACGCCGCGGCGCTCGCCTTCATCTGCGAGGCGGTGGTCGAGCACGTCTCGCCGGCGCGGCTCTCGCTCGCCGAGTGCGTGGCCCTCGCCTGCGCGCGCGCCGCGCCGGTCGCGGAGCTCGGCCTCCGCTGGGCGAGGACGAAGCCCGTCGAGACCGCCGCGGATCTCGACACCCTCGCGCGCCTCGCGACCGCGGTCGCCCCCCGGGTCCGGGAGGAGGCGGTCGCGTGGCTCGTCGAGGTGCTCGGGCGCTCACCCCACAGCCGGGCCGAGCACGTGCGCGATCTCCTGGACTCCCGCCACGAGGACGTCCGCGCCCGCGCGCTCGAGCTCTTCGAGGCCGACGCCCGCTTCCGCGACGACACCGGCCTGTGGGCCGCCCTGGCCGAGACGCCCCACGCCGATGCCCGCGCGTTCCTGATCCGGCACCTCGCAGCGCGCAAGGCGGCCTTCTCGCCCGAGGCGCTGCGGCACGTCTGGGCGGCGGCGCTGCTCGCCGTCCACGGCGGCGCGCGCGACAAGCGCGCGGTCGTCCGGCAGATCGCGGACCGCGTGGTCGCCCGGCCCGGCGAGGCCGACGCGCTCCTGCCGCTGCTCGGCGTCGCGCTCCGCAGCGTGCGCGCGCCCGAGCGGCGCGCCGCCCTCGGCGCCCTCGCCCGCGCCGCGTTCCGCGCCCCCGCGCTGCGCGACGCCATCGCGCGCAGGCTCCCGGAGCTCCGGCTGTTCGAGGGGGAGGACGCGGCGTGAGCTTCGATCTCCGCTACCTCGGCACGAGCGGCGTCAAGGAGCTCGGCGGCGGCGCCGCCCTCAGCTTCGCGCCCAACCTCGCGCGCCCCAGGGTCTTCTTCGACGGCGAGCTCGCGCGGCCGGCGCGCTTCCGCGAGGCGATCAGCGCGCTCCACGACGTCGTCGTGGGCGACCTGCGGCGCCTGCCGAAGGATCGCTCCGCCCACGAGGCGTGGAAGCAGCAGGAGGCCGAGCGCGAGGCCCGGCTCCGAAGAGAGCTCCACGGCGAGGCCATGAAGGCCGAGCTCGCGCGCTTCGGAAGCGCGCCGCTGCCGCCGAACCTCGAGGCCGACTTCCGGAAGATGCACAAGCTCTACTGGGGCGCGCGCGTCCGCTGGGCGAGCGAGCTCGCGCGGAGCGATCCGCAGCTCTTCCGCCACCTCGTCCCCTGCGATCCGGTCGTGACCGTCGCGCCCGATGTCGTCTTCTTCGAGTGCTTCTCCAAGGACGAGTCGAGCTACGGCTGCCTCTCGGTCGATCGCGACGCCTTCCGGGGCGCGCAGGACGCCGGCCTCGGCACGACGAACGTCGACTACTCGCTCGCGCTCTACGAACACTTCCAGACGCTCCGCAGCTACCGGCCGACGCGGCTCCTCGTCGATCCGACCGGCTTCGAGGTCGCCGTGGAGGGCCGCGGCGACTACCGCGAGGAGAAGATCGATCTCCCGCCCTCGTGGCTGCGCGGCTTCGGCCAGCTCCAGGCGGCGATGTGCCTGCCGTGCCGGAGGGTCGACGTCCCCGTGGAGGCGGTCTACTCGCTGCTCGCGCACCTCGATCGGCACCGCGAGCGCACCGGCCCGCGCAGCCTGCGCTTCCAGCTCACGCCGGGCAAGGCGCCGATCCTGGTGCTCGACCCCTGGGGCGTCTCCATCCCGTGCCGCGGCGTCACCTGCGACGACATCCCCGTGGCCGTGGGGCCCGCGGCGGGCGCGGGTGGGCTCGGCCCGTACCGCTCCGGAGCGCCGAGCGGCGCGCCGGCGGCGGAGGCGACCGAGGAGATCAAGGTGTGGGGGAGGCGCCGCCTCTCGGTGCTCGCGCGGCTCCTGCCGCTCGCCGATCGCATCGAGGTGCGGCTGCTCGGCTCCGGGCTGCCGAGCCTGTGGATCGTCTTCATGGGCGAGATGCGCTTCACCCTCGCGCTCTCGGGCTGGACGGCGAACGACTGGACCTCGGGCTCTCACCTCGACGTCATGGCGGACGCCGTCACCCCGGACGTGCAGCTGGCGGACCGCGTCGCGCGCCACCTCGAGATGGTCCGGCGCGCGTCCTACGGCGAGCTCGCCGTGTCGATGGGCGCGCCGGACGGCGCGCTCCGCGGCGCGCTGCACCTCGCCGCGAAGCAGGGGCAGGTGGTTTACGACCACGCCGCGGAGTGTTATCGCTGCCGCCCGGTGATGCCGGTCGCCCTCTCCGACGCGCTGCTCGGCCCCGAGCCCCCGGAGCTCGCGGAGGGCCGGCGCATCGCGCGGGGCGGGGTGGAGATCGCTCGGGAAGAGACCCTCTCCGGCGGCCGCCGCGTCGTCATGGCCAGGGCCAAGGCGACGAGCTGCGAGCTGCTCCTCGACACCGACGGCGCGATCAAGAAGGCGAAGTGCAGCTGCTCGTACTTCTACAAGAACCGGCTGCGCGCGGGCCCGTGCCGGCACCTGCTCGCGGTCAAGCTCCACCTGTCCGGCCGCGGTGACGCGGCGCCCTCGCTGCCGTCTCCAGAGCCGTCGCAGCAGGCGGAGGCCGGCGCGCGCGGCCCGCGGGCGACGACGGCCGCCCCGCGAGGCGAGGCCGTGCCGTTCCCCGCGGAGCTCCTCGCCGAGATCGAGCGCGCCGCGGCGGCCCAGCGAGCGGGGCTCGCGGAGGTCGTCGAGGGGTCGTGGGATCTCGCGTTCGAGCGCATCCAGGGCTGCCGCTCCTGGGTCGAGGCCCTCGCGCTCGGCGGTCCGGAGGCGGAGCGGGCGCTCCGCGCGCGCGAGCTCCGCGCGCCGGTCGTCAGGACGCTCCCGGTCCACGCGGACGTGCTGGCCGAGATCCGGCGTGTCGCTGACCAGTTCAAGGCGAGCCCCGCCGCGGTGGTGGGCCTCGCGTGGCTCGTCGCCAGGCGATCGACGAAGTGAGGTTCACCCAAGATCCGAGAGTCCAGCCCTGCAAGGAGGTCCGTCCGCTCGAGCCCAACATGCTGCGGCGCTCCGCCGCGGTGGAGGTTGTTCTTCCATGCATCCCCACCCCCGATGTTCTTTGGGCGCCTTTAGCAGCTGTGCGGTTCCACTCAGAGGGACCTGCGGTCCTGGAACCGCACAGCTGCCCGGCGCCTGGGTGATCGGGCGTGGTCACGAGCAAGTAGTCGGGCGGGCGGGCTTCCTTGGAGGGCTGGACCGGGTGCTGTCCAGAGGAACTGTCGAATGGGCTTCTGGGACAAGCTGAAGTCGATGCTCGGCCTTGGCGGGGCCGAGCAGGGGGAGCGAGCGCCGGACGGGACCGAGGCCGAGCTGGCGGGCAGCGGAGGCGCCGGGGCCGCGCCTGCGCAGGTCCAGGTGGCCCGGGCGGCGAAGCCGGCCGCCCGCGCGGGGCAGCCCCGCGACGCGGCGGCGGGCGCGAAGCCGCGCCCCGCGGACCCCTACGACGCCGGCGGGATCCTCGGCCTCTCCGCGGACGAGCTGCGCAGGCGCGCGCTCAAGATCAACCCGAGCATGACGGCGTGGATCGGCCGCGTGGACACGATCCCGCCGCAGAGCGACGAGCGCACCGCCCTCATCGATCGGGGCCTCGTCCTGCGCGGCCTGCTCACCGAGGCGCAGCTCGCCGAGATCCACCGCATCGGCGATCTCTGGCTCAGGCACAAGGACGCCGCGGCGCTCGCCGGCACCGTCGCGGCGCGCTCGGCCGACGAGGCGATCGAGCGGCTCAAGCGCGAGAAGCTCGCCCGCAAGGAGGAGAAGCGGCGCCAGAGCGCCGAGCGCAAGCGCCAGCGCGCCGAGGCCGTTGCGCGCCGCCGGGCCGAGGACATCATTTTCGTGGGCCCCGACGTCTCGGCGGGCCTCGCGGACCGGCGCTCGCACGTCGAGTCGCTCGCCCAGCGCGGGCTGCCCGTGCTGTCCACCCCGGCCGACCTGGCCGCGGCCCTCGGCGTCGCCGTCCCGCGCCTGCGCTGGCTCTGCTTTCACGGCGAGGCCGTCGAGCGCCCTCACTACGTGTACTTCGACGTCCCGAAGCGCTCGGGCGGGACGAGGCAGCTCGCGGCGCCCCACGCATCCCTGGCCGCGGCGCAGGCGTGGATCCTGCGCGAGATCCTGGAGAAGCTGCCCGTCGAGGCGCCCGCGCACGGCTTCGTGAAGGGCCGCTCCACGGTCACCAACGCGAGCCCGCACACGCGCCGCGACGTGGTCGTGAACCTCGACCTGTCCGATTTCTTCCCGACCATCACGTTCCCGCGGGTGCGCGGCGTCTTCCATCGGCTCGGCTACTCCCCGGCGGTGGCCACGCTCCTCGCCCTGCTCTGCACCGAGCCGCCGCGGCGGCCTGTCGAGTACGACGGGCAGCGCTACTGGGTCGCGGTCGGCGATCGCGCGCTGCCGCAGGGCGCGTGCACGAGCCCGGCGATCTCGAACCAGGTCGCGCGGAAGCTCGATCGCCGCCTCGCCGGCATGTGCGCCCGCGCGGGCTTCACCTACACGCGGTACGCGGACGACCTCACCTTCTCGGCGCCCCCGGGCAAGCGCGGCGATATTGCAATGCTGCTCGCCCGCGTCCGCCACATCGTCGAGGAGGAGGGCTTCGCCATCAATCCGGCGAAGGGTCGTATCCAGCGCGCCGGCGGTCGTCAGGTGGTGACGGGCGTCGTGGTCAACGACAAGCCCTCGGCGCCGCGCGAGGAGGTGCGCCGCCTGCGCGCGATCCTCCACGCGGCGAAGAAGACCGGCCTCGCCGCCCAGAACCGCCGGGGCGTGCCGGACTTCGAGGCGCACCTGCGCGGCAGGATCGCCTATGTGCAGATGATCGACCGCGAGAGGGCCGCGCCGCTGCTCGCGGCTTTCGACGCGCTCACGGGGTGAACGCGGGGCGCATCTTCGTGCGCTGCGAGCTCCGCCGCGTCGTTCGGCTCGCTGCGGGGTACTTTCGTACGCCTCACTCGCCTGCCAGGTGCTCGGCAGGCCTCGTCCGCGAGCGCTCGATCATCACGACTTGGACTCGACTCGTCCGAGCGGCTTGGCAGCGCCCGCCAGCGCGCTTCGTGCGTCCTGCCAGGCGGGGTCTCCGGGGTAGAGCGCGGTGCGGAGGTAGGCCCGAGTGAGCAGCTGGACGGAGGCCACGCGCTCGGGGTTCTCGTCGGTGGTCTCGGCGAGGTCGTAGCCCGCCACGCCCCCCAGCCCGTGCCCTGCGTCGACCAGCATGAGCAGCGACTTGGGGCCTGGGGAGAGGAAGTAGGGATCAGCGTGCCAGGCGGCGCCTGCGGTCGTCAGGTGGGGAGAGCCGTCTTTGTCGCCGGCGACCACGAGCGCGGGCGTCGTCATGGTGGAAAAATCGATGTTCGCGAAGAATGGGTAGTTCTCTGCTGCGTACTTGCTGAGGGCGTCGCCTCGGCCGGGCGCGGCGAGCAGCACGCCCGCCTTGATCCGCGGCTCGGCGACGCTCACCTCGCTTCCGTCGTGGGGATCCACGTGGCGCGCGCCGAGCAGCACGCTCGCGGTGTGCCCGCCCATCGAGTGGCCGAGGACGGCCACCTTGCTTCGATCCACACGCCCGGCGATCGCAGGGACGGCGCGCTCGATCGCGTCGAGCTGGCCAAGGATGCGGCTCATGTCCTCGGCGCGCGCGCGCCAGAAGAGAGGCGCATCGGGGTGGTCCGAACCTCTGAAGGGCAGCGTCTTCGAGTCGAGATGCGTGGGCTGGATCACGACGAAGCCGTGCGCCGCGAAGTAGTTGGCGAGCGGGGCGTAGCCGTGGAGCGACGAGACGAAGTTGGAGGGGCCGTGGCCGTGCGAGAGCAGCAGGATGGGCAGCTCGCTTCCGGTCACGGGCGCGGAGACGCGCACCTGGAGATCGACGGGGCGGCCGGGAGCGGGCAGCACGACGGGGTGGATCGAGAAGACCTGCGCGGGGGCGCTGGAGGCGTTCGCTGCGGGAGTCGGTTGGCTCATGATGTGGAGTTCCTTTCGGGGGCTCGGCCCGCTCATCGCCTTGGTAGCTCCCGCCACCGCTCTCTAATTGGACGAACCGGACATTTCCGGAGCGCTCGCTCCGCGTCGGCTTGAACGCTCGCAGCCGGCGCGCGACACTGCGACGGTGCTGCACACGACGGACACCGCGGCGACGTTCTCGCTCTCGCGCTTCGTCGAGGGCGTTCACTCGCTCCTGCCGGTGGGTGGGCACACACGTCATGAACGGCTGCCCGACGGACGAACGATGCTCGTCTTCCGCGTGCTCGAGGAAGGCCGGAGAGGCGACGTGTGCGTCGCGGGGCCGCGCACGCGCGCGCTGTTCAAGAACGCCGGCGGCGTGGCGCGGGCGATCAGCATCCAGCTCAAGCCAGGCTGGTCGGCGCCGCTCCTCGGCGTGGCCGCGAACGTGCTGACGGATCGGATCGTCCCGCTGGAAGACATCTGGGGCCGCCCGGGCGGCGATCTCTGCGACGAGCTGCTCGCGGCGCGCAGCCTGCCGGAGCTCCTCGACCGAGTGTCTTGCGCCATCGCGCTTCGTGCCCGCCAGACGTTCGAATCGGCATCGGCGCGGCTCGCGCGCCGCGCGGTTCGCTTGCTCGAAGGAGGCGAGGTTCGGGTGGAGAGCGTGGCGGAGCGGCTGGGCGTCACGGCGCGGCATCTCCGCCGTGCCTTCACCGAGAGCGTCGGCGTCTCGCCGAAGGATTTCGCGCGCACCGTTCGCCTGCAGCGGGCCGTGCGGATGGCAGCGACCTCGAAGGACTGGGCGCGCATCGCGAGAGACGCGGGCTATTACGACCAGGCGCACCTCATCGCCGACTTCCGGGAGCTCGTCGGGCTCACGCCGGGCGCTTTCGTGAAGAGGGCGAGCGCCAGGGACTCGACGACGGCGTCACGACGCTCACGGAGCTAGCGGTCGGGCAGCATCTCGGCTCCGTGCGGGCCATCACCCTCTGTTCCCTGCTGCCTGTCCGGAGACCTCGCAGGCCCGGCTCCCAAGGTGGCACCTTGAACCAGAACAGGTATCAACGGCGGATATCCACCCACGCCGTGCGGCGAGATTCGTCCAGCCGCGAAGCGGCTTCGTGGTACCATCCAGGACACATTCGTGGCGGGGGCATGCCACGCCGTGGGCTGTGGACCGCGCCTGACAGCGCCAGAGCACGTCCGACGTCAAGGGGAGTGATGCTGACGATCTCGGGGTATCAAGCGACCGACAAGATCTACGAGAGCGGCAGCTCGCGCGTCTACCGGGGCCAGCGCGCCGGAGACGGGCGCGCCGTGATCCTCAAGCTGCTGCGCTCGGACTATCCCAGCCAGACGGAGCTCACGCGCTACCGGCATGAATACGCGGTGCTCAGCAACCTGGATGCGCCGGGCGTCGTCCGGGCGCTCGACCTGTGCAGGCACGAGAACGGGCTCCTCCTCGTCCTCGAGGATTTCGGCGGCCGCTCGCTGGCGCACCACCTCCACCACCTCCAGCGCCGCCCGCTCGACGCCGCGGACTTCGTCCGGCTTGCGATCCAGATCACGCGCGCCCTTCGCGAAGTCCACGAAAGCGGAATTATACACAAGGATATCAATCCGTCCAATATCGTAGTCAACCGCGAGACGGGTGTTGCCAAGATCATCGACTTTGGCATCTCGACGCGGCTTTCACGGGAAGAGCTCTCGATCAAGAGCCCCGCGGTGCTCGAGGGGACGCTCGCCTACATCTCTCCCGAGCAGACCGGCCGCATGAACCGGTCCCTCGACCATCGCACCGATTTCTACTCGCTCGGCGCCACCTTCTACGAGCTCCTCACGGGCGCGCCTCCCTTCAGCGCGACGGACGCCATGGAGCTCGTTCACTGCCACGTCGCGCGCGATCCCGCCCCGCCGCGCGCGCGCTGTCCGGGCGTGCCGGAGGTCCTGTCGGACCTCGTGATGAAGCTCATGGCGAAGGCGGCCGAGGGCCGTTACCAGAGCGCGGCGGGCCTCCTTCACGACCTGGAGGAGTGCGAGCGGCGCCTCGCGGCCACGGGCGAGATCGCCCCGTTCCCGCTGGGCCGCGCCGACGCCTCCGGCGAGCTCCGCATCCCGCAGCAGCTCTACGGGCGCGAGCGCGAGGTGCAGGCGCTGCTCGAGGCGTTCGAGCGCGCGGCGCGGGGCGGCGCCGAGCTGATGCTCATCGCCGGGTACTCGGGGATCGGCAAGTCCGCGCTGGCGCACGAGCTGTACAAGCCCATCACCGAGGCGCGCGGGTACTTCGTCGCGGGCAAGTACGACCAGCTCCAGCGAAGCACCCCGTACACCGCGATCACCAGCGCGTTCCGCGACCTGGTGCGGCAGATCGTCGCCGAGCCCGAGGCGCAGTTCGCGCTCTGGCGCTCGAAGATCAAGGCCGCGCTCGGGGCGAACGGGCAGGTCCTCGTCGACGTGATCCCGGAGATCGAGCGCATCGTGGGCGACCAGCCGGCCGTCCAGGCGCTGGGGCCCGCCGAGTCCCAGAACCGCTTCGTGCGCGTCCTCCAGAACTTCGTCCGCGTGTTCTGCGACGCCGAGCGCCCGCTGGCCATCTTCCTCGACGACCTGCAGTGGGCCGACGCGGCGTCCCTCAGGGTCATCGAGCTCTTGATGACCGACGCGAAGCTGCGCGGCCTGCTCGTGATCGGCGCCTACCGCGACAACGAGGTGGGGGCCGCGCACCCGCTCTCGGCCGCGATCGCCGCGCTGCGACGGGAAGGGGCGGTCGGCCGGGTGCGCGAGATCTCCCCGGGGCCGCTCGGCGCCGAGATGGTCTGCCGGATGCTCGCCGACGCGCTGCGCGCGGACGCCGCGGCGGTCATGCCGCTCGCCGCGCTGGTCACGCGGAAGACGGGCGGCAACCCGTTCTTCGTCAACGAGTTCCTCCGCACGCTGCACCACACCGGGTGTTTGCGGTACGACGCCGGGCTCGCGGCGTGGACGTGGGACGTCGAGCACATCGAGTCCAGGAACATCACGGACAACGTCGTCGATCTGATGATCGGCAAGCTGCGGGAGCTCCCCGCGGACACGCAGCGAGCGCTCATGTCGGCGTCCTGCCTCGGCAACCGCTTCGACCTGGGCAGGCTCGCGGTCATCCGCGAGGAGACCCGCGCCGATGCCTACCGGCACCTCGCGCCCGCGCTGCAGGAGGGCCTCATCGTCCCTCTCTCCCCGATGGAGCCCGCGGCGCCCGACGATCTCGCCGCGCCGCTCGTCTTCCCGGACTACAGGTTCCTCCACGATCGGGTCCAGCAGGCCGCGTACGCCATGATCGAGGACGGCGAGCGCAGCGGCCTCCACGCCGACATCGGCCGGCTGCTCCTGCAGAGCCTGGGCGGGCGCGCCCCCGAGGAGAAGGTCTTCGACGTCGTCTACCACCTGAACCGCGGCGCCGACCTGCTGAGCGACGCCGCGGAGCAGCGGCGCCTCGCGGAGCTAAACCTCCTCGCGGGCCGGCGCGCGCTGCTCTCCGCCGCCTTCGACGCGGCGCGCGGCTACTTCGCCCGAGGCCTCTCGCTGCTGCCCGCGAGCGCCTGGCAGAGCGATCCTGCGCTGATGAGCGCGCTCCACGTCGGCGCGGCCGAGGCGGCGTGCATGAACGCCGACTGGGGCGCGATGAAGGAGCTCGTCGACGCCGCCCTGTGCGAGATCTACGACGTCATGAACAGGAGCAAGCTCTACGAGCTCCTGATCCTCTATCACCACACCCAGGCGGAGTTCCGGAAGGCCGTGGACATCGCCGTGGAGGCGCTCGCGCAGCTCGGCGAGACGTTCCCGGCGAGCCCCGGCATGCAGGATTTCCTCGACGCCTACACGAAGACGACGGGGCAGGTCGCCGAGATCGGCCTCGAGCGCCTCGGCCGGCTCGCCCCGATGACGGAGGCCCCGAAGCAAGCCGCGCTCGTGATCCTCCGGCGCGCGATCCATGCGTCGTATTTCGCCGCGCCGGAGATGCTCGGGCTCTTCATCTGCCGCGCGCTCGACCTGACGATGGATCACGGCGAGTCGCCGCTCTCCTCGTATGCGTTCGCGGCGTTCAGCGTGCTCGTCAACGCCGGCGTGGGCGACATCGCGACGGGATCCCGGTTCGGTGAGCTTTCGATCGCGGTGCACCGGCGCCGGGACGAGCCGTTCTACAAGGCGAGCGTCTACAACTTCTATTACGGGCTCTCCCGGCACTTCTACCGTCCGGCCCGCGAGAGCCAGTCGCCGCTCCTCGAAGGGTACCTGAGCTACGCCGAGAACGGCGACGCCGAGAGCGCCGCGTACTGCCTGATCAACGCCTTCGTCTGCGGCGCCGTCTCCGGGCAGAACCTCCTCGACCTCGAGGCGATGTTCGACAGGCACATCGAGGAGGTGTTCAGGTTCAAGCAGGAGCAGGTCATCAACCAGCTCAGCGTGTGGCGGCAGGCCATCCGGAACCTCACCGGCAGGTCCGAGCACGCGGCGAAGATCAAGGGAGAGTTCTTCGACGCCGAGCAGGCGCTCCCCGGCCTCTACGCGACGAAGAACTTCAACACCGTCAATTATATCCATACGGCGCAGGCCATGCTCTATTTCGTGTTCGGCGAATACGAGCTCGCCTACAAGCACGCCGCCGAGACGGAGCCGACCCTCGGCGCGAGCACGGGCAAGGTGTTCACGCCGCTGCACACCTTCTATTACTCCCTCGCCATGACCGCGCTCTACCCGGCGGCCTCGCCGGAGGACAAGGCGCGCTACCGCGCGAAGCTGTCGGAGAACCAGGCGAAGCTCAAGGCGCTGTCCGGGACGTGCGCCAGCAACTTCCTGCACCGGTACCTGCTCGTGGAGGCCGAGCTCGCGCGGATCGACGGCCGCGCGGCCGAGGCGCTGGACCTGTACGACCGCGCCATCGCGTCCGCCTCGGAGCACGACTATGTGAACGAGGCCGCGGTGGCCTGCGAGCTGGCGGGGCGGTTCTGGCTCGCGCAGGGGAAAGAGAAGCTCGCGCGCGTGTACCTCGCGGACGCGAGTTACCACTACGACCTCTGGGGCGCCGTCCGCAAGGCGCAGGACCTGGAGGAGCGGTATCCACAGCTCGCCGCGCGCGAGGCGCACCCTCCGCGATCCTCGGAGATCGCGCCCTCACGGACGTTCGTCACGACGACCTCGCTCGGCGCATCACGCCTCGACCTCAGGACGGTCCTGAAGGCGGCGCAGGCGATCTCCGGGGAGATCGTGCTCGACAGGCTCCTCGCCAAGCTCATGTCGGTCGCCATGGAGAACGCCGGCGCCCAGCGCGGCTGCCTCGTCCTCCGGGACAGCGACGGCCTGCGGATCGAGGCCGAGGTCGACTGGACGGACGGCCGCGACGAACCGCGCTTCCCGGGGCTGCCGCTCGACCAGGCCGCGGCGCACGAACGCCCGCTCCTCTGGGCCGCGATCGTGCAGTACGTCGCGCGCACGGGACAGTGCGTCGTCCTCTCCGACGCATCGACAGATCGGCAGTTCCAGCGCGACGACTACGTCGCTCAGCGCTGCCCGAGGTCGGTCCTGTGCACGCCCATCACCCACCATAACGGCCTTTACGGGGCCATCTACCTCGAGAACAACACGGCGGCGGGGACGTTCACCCAGGAGCGGCTGGAGCTCCTCTCGATGCTGTCCTCGCAGATGGCGATCTCCATCGAGAACGCGAAGCTCTACACGGGCGTGGAGCAGAAGGTCCGCGAGCGCACGGCGGAGCTCGAGCAGGCCCACGCGACGATCGTCCGCCTGGAGCGGGAGGCGGTCGAGAACCAGATGGCGGGCGGCTTCGCGCACGAGATGCGCAACGCCCTCTCGGGGGCCGCCATGGTGCTCGAGTCGGTGACCCAGGGCGGCGAGACGCTGTGCGCGAAGAACGCGGCCCGGCTCGGCGAGCTGTTCGACTTGCTCAAGGGCGATATCCCGGAGGGCAAGATCAAGGCGGCCATCGCCCATCTGGGCGACATCGAGGAGGCCGAGGAGACGCTCGACAGCGTGCTCCGGATGGTGGGCGACTGCACGGAGCGCGCGCTGAGCGTCACGAACAGGATCCTGGAGTACTCGAAGCTCGGCGTCGCGCTCGCCGGCAACGAGGTCGTGAGCCTCCGCCGCGTCATCGAGTCCGTCGCGGCGCGGCACCGCGACGAGTTCGCGCGTCAGGGCGTGTCGGTCGAGCTCGATCTCCGGGGCGGCTCGGCGGTCGTCGGGTACGAGTCGCACTTCGACTCCATCGTGAGCAACATCGTCCTGAACGCGCGCGACGCGCTGCTCCTGGTCGGCGACGGCCGCGGCCGGCGGATGCGGGTCGAGACGGTCGACGAGGGGGAGCTCCAGGTCCTCACCATCAGCGATAACGCCGACGGGATCTCGTCCGACGACCTCTCGAAGATCTTCCAGCCGTTCTTCTCGACGAAGCCGACGACCGGCGTGGGCCTGGGGCTCAGCTTCGTCTCCCGCCTCGTCGCGATGTACCGCGGGACGATCGACGTCGAGAGCGCCGCGGAGCGCGGAACGACGTTCGTCGTCCGGCTTCCGCGCGCGGCGCTCCACCAACAGCCGCAACCGGCCGGCGCGCCCGCCGGCCGGATCGATCTCAACCTCTCCGGGAATTGAAAGGAGGCGCCAAGATGACATCGGCGAAATTCACCAGGCGCTTCCGCGAAGCTTCGGGCGAGGCGCCGGAGGAGCCCGACAAAGAGCGGGCGATCGTGGTCGTGATCGACGACGACCCGCGGATGCGGTCTGCGCTCGAGTTCACGCTGCGGCGTGATTACGACGTGCGCCTGTACGCGAGCGCGCAGGAGGGCATCGCCGCCATGACGGAGATGGTCAGCCTGGTCATCCTGGATATCCGCATGCCGGGCATCGACGGGCTCACTGCCTACCTGAAGATCAAGGCGCTGTTCCCGAAGGTGCCGATCATCTTCTACACCGCGTTCCAGGACATCCTGGAGAAGCAAGACCTGCTCTCGACCCACAAGGCGTTCGGCTATTTCGACAAGAATGGCGACGTGTCGGGGCTCATCGCGGCCGTCGAGAAGGCCGTCCAGCATCACAGCCTGGTCTCCAGCATGGCGAGCGCGCAGAGGCTCGTGCGCGGGATCATGCCCCCGGACGCGAGCTGATCAGTCGCTCGCGTGCCGCCGCGCGCGCGGCAGCTCGACCGTGAACCTCGCGCCCTCGCCCAGGCGGCTCTCCACGCGGACCGCCCCGCCCATCGCCTCCGCCGCCTCGCGCACGATCCACAGCCCGAGCCCGAACCCGCTGTAATGGCGGGACGTCGTCGCCCGCTGAAAGCAGCGGAAGATCCGCTCGTGATCGGCCGCCGCGATGCCGATCCCGCGGTCGCGGACGGTGAGGCGCGCCATGTCGCCGGACGCCTCGAGCGCCACGTCGACGGGCTTGCCGCCGCCGTACTTGGACGCGTTGGAGAGCAGGTTGGTGATGATCTGCTCGAGCCGCACCGGGTCCCAGTGGCCGCGGAGGGCGCTCGGCGCGTCGACGGTGACCGGGCACGCCGCGCGCCGGAGCTGCGCCGCGTGTCCGTCCAGGAGGTCCCGGAGGAGCGCGCTGAGGTCGACCTCCTCTGGCGCCACCGTCATCGGCGCCGCCGTGATCTGCGAGATGTCGAGGAGCTCCTCGACGAGCCGGTGCAGCCTGCCGAGCAGCGCCTCCACGGCCTCGAGCTTCGGGATCACCTCCTCGGCGGCCGGCGGCGGCCCGCCGGCCCTCCGGTACATGCGAAGGAGCGCCTGCACCCGGAGCATCACCGGGGTGAGGGGCGTCTTCAGCTCGTGCGACGCGATGGTCAAGAACTCCTGGCGCGTCTCCTCGACGTGCTTCCGGTCCGTGATGTCCTCCGCGATGACGATGAAGTAGGCGGGCGCCCCGGAGGCGTGGCGGACCAGGGAGACCGTGACCTTCGCCCAGACCGGCTCGCCGCCCTTCCGGACATAACGCTTCTCCCGCGAGACCGTCTGGACCTCCCCCGACAAGATGCGGCGCACGTTCTCGATATCGGTGGGCAGATCCGGCGGATAGGTGATCTGCTGGAACGTGAGATCGGTCATCTCTGCATGGGAGTAGCCCACGAGATCGCAGAATTTTTCGTTCAGCCGGAGCCACCGGCCCTCGACCGACGCCTGGCCGATGCCGACCGCGGCCTGGTTGAATGTGGCGCGAAAGCGCTCCTCGCTCCTCCTCAGCTCCTCCTCGGAGCGCTTGCGCTCCGTGATGTCGTGGAACGACGTGACCACCGCGTACGGGATGGACTCGCTCGGGCGGAGCAACGGCTGCGAGTTGATGGAGATCCACGCCATCTCGCCCTCCGGCCGGTGGACCCCCATGATCACGTTCTTCTGCGGCGCCCCCGTGCGGAGCGTCACGATGGCCGGGTGCAGGTCGCCGTTGAACGGAGCGCCGTCCTCGTGGACGGCCCTCCAGCGGGGATCGCGGCTCTCCCGTCCCGCCATCTCCGCGGACGTGAGCCCGAGGATGCGCTCGGCGCTCGCGTTGCACGCCTCGATCGAGCCGCTCGCGTCCTGGAGGACGATCCCCTCGTCGAGGGCGGCGATCACCGAACGATAGCGCTCCTCGCTCCTCCGGAGCGCCGCTTCCGTCGCCCTCCGCTCCGTGACGTCGGCGCAGATCATGAGCAGGGTGGCGACGCGGCCGCCGCGCAGGATGGGGCTGACCCTCACCTCGTAGAGCGCTACCTGGCCGTGCTCGCCGCGGATCGTGCACTCGCAGCTGTCGGACGCCCCCGACCGCACCACGCGCTCGACGCAGGAGCGGGCCGCCTCTCGCGTCTCCGGCGCGATGTGCTCGTAGACGCTCGTCCGCAGGAGGCTCGTCGAGCTCGCCCTCGGCAGCGCGCGGCCGGAGAGCAGGATCGTGCCCTCCGGGGAGAGCACCAGGATGCAATCGGATGCGCTGTCCAGGATCGCCTGCAGCAACGCCTCGGCGCCGCCGAGCTCGGCCAGCTGTCGCTTGAGCGCGTCGGCGGCGCCTTCTTCCGCGGATTTTCCCAGCGCGGCCACGCTCTATGCATTGTTACCAGAGGTCGCGGCGGCAACCGCGCAGGCGAGCTCGCGCCGGCTGGCGGGGCCCGCGCGGGGCCCGCATCGCCACGGTCTCCGGCATCGTTTCTCGGCGCGACGAGCGCGCCGGCGGGTGGCGAAACGCCGAGCGCGCCACTACGCAAACCTCCGGGCGACGACGACGATGCGGAGCACACGGGTGGACGGGACTGGCCGCCAGCGCGCCGAGGGCGCCACCGCGCGCGGGCAGGCCGAGGTGGCGTTGCGGGAGCGCGAGGCCCGCGACCGCGCTGCCAGCGCAGAAGCCGCCCGGCTGGAGGCCGAGGCGGCCGTCCGGCGGAGCGAGGAGCAGTATCGCCTCGTCAACCGCGCCACGAACGACGTGATCTGGGACTGGGATCTGGAGACGAACCGGGTCCACTGGAACGGAGCGGTCGTCCAGCACTTCGGCTGCACGCCGGAGGAGCTCGGCGACGGCCCCGAGGGCTGGTACGACCGCATCCACCCCGAGGACAAGGCGCGGGTGGCCGAGGGGGTCCGCGCGGCGATCGACGGCAACGGGGAGAGCTGGACCGACGAGTACCGCTTTCGCAAGGGCGACGGCTCGTACGCGCCCTTCCTCGACCGCGGCTACATCGGCCGGAGCGCGAGCGGCGTGCCCACCCGCATGATCGGCTCGATGCTGGATCTGACCGAGCGCCACCGGGCCGAGGCGGCGCTGCGCGAGAGCGAGCTCTTTCACCGTCAGACCCTCGAATCGATCCCGGGCATGGTGTGGGCGACCCGGCCCGACGGCTACTGCGAGTTCCTCAGCGAGCAATGGGTCGAGTTCACCGGCGTGCCCGCCGAGCGGCAGTTCGGCGACCGGTGGCTCGAGGTCCTCCACCCGGACGATCGGGAGCGGGTCTTCGCCGCCTGGCGCGCCGCGGTCGGGGGGCTCGCCCCGTATGACCTGGAGTACCGTATCCGGTGGCGCGACGGCGGATACCAGTGGTTCAAGGTGCGCGGGCGGCCCATCCGCGGCGCCTCGGGCCGGATCGTCCGCTGGTTCGGGATCGCGATCAACATCCACGATCTCAAGCTGGCAGAGCAGGCGCTGCGGGACGCGGACCGACGGAAAGACGAGTTCCTGGCCATGCTCGCCCACGAGCTGCGCAACCCCCTCGCGCCCGTCCGCACGGCCGTCGCGATGCTCCGGAGGGTCGGAGCCGCGGATCCCGTGCAGCGGCGAGCCCGGGACGTGATCGATCGCCAGGTCACGCACATGGTCCGGTTGATCGACGACCTGCTCGACATCTCTCGCATCGCCCGCGGCCGGATCCAGCTCCGCAAGGCGCGCTGCGATCTCGTCAGCATCGTCCGCCAGACCGCCGAGGATTACCGGGCGAACCTCGAGGCCGACGGCGTGGCGCTCCGTGTGAGCGCGCCGGACGAGCCGCTCTGGGTCGAGGGCGACGACACCCGGCTGGCGCAGATGCTGGGCAATCTGCTGCAGAACGCCGGCAAGTTCACCGACGCGGGCGCGCGCGAGGGCGGGCGCGTGGGCGTGCGCGTCGAGGCGGGCCCTCGTCCTCGGGCGCCCGGGCGCGACGGGGGCGTGTCTGGACAGGCCGTCATCACGGTCGAGGACAACGGCGTCGGGATGGAGCCGGCGCTGCTATCGCGCATCTTCGATCCGTTCAGCCAGGCGGAGCAGGGGCTGGCCCGGAGCAAGGGGGGGCTCGGGCTCGGCCTTGCGCTGGTGAAGGGGCTCGTCGAGCTCCACGGCGGGACGGTGGCGGCTCACAGCGAGGGGCCCGGCCGCGGCTCGGTGTTCACGCTGCGGCTGCCGCTCGCGGCGCCGGTCGCCCGGGACGTGTCGCCCGCCTCCGACAGGGAGGAGGCCACTCGCCAGGGGGTTCGCGTCCTCGTGATCGAGGACAACCACGACGCGGCCGAGAGCCTCCAGATGCTCTTGACCCTGAGCGGCTACGACGTGGAGACGGCGTTCGACGGCCCGACCGGCCTGACGGCGGCCCGGACGCGCCCTCCGGATGTGGTCCTGTGCGACCTCGGGTTGCCGGGCGGGATGGATGGGTACGACGTGGCCCGCGCCATCCGCGCCGAGCCGTCGCTCGCGTCGACGCGCCTCGTCGCCCTGAGCGGCTACGGTCAGGACGAGGACCGGAGGAGATCGCGAGAGGCGGGCTTCGACAGGCACCTCGTCAAGCCAGCCGAGGACACCGCGCTGATGGAGGCCCTGTCGGCGGGGCGCCGCGAGCTGCGGAGCACGGCGAGCCCGCTCTCGCGCTGACCTGCGGCCCGCGCTCCGCCTGCCTCGCTCGCCCGCGGCGCCGCGCCCGGCGGCGTCCCGGAGGCCCCGGCGCGCGCAACCGCAGGCGAGCACGACCGGTGTACCATGACGCGATGGTGCAAGGGGCAACCCCACCATGGCAGGCAAAGCGACGCTGAGGGCGAACGATGAACGACAGGGAGCTCGAGGCCGCGCTGCGGCGTGATCCGACCGACGCGCAGGCCTGGCTCGCGTACGCTGAGACGTTGAGCGCGGCGGGTGATCCGCTGGCTGAGTTGATCGAATGGGAGCGGCGGGTAAGAGCCGACGAGGCGGGAGCGTGGCAAGCGCGGCGGAGGGCGCGGGACGAGCTGCGCGGGGCGTGGGGACTGAGCGACAAAGATGGGGTCGACGGCGAGTTCGAGTGGGGGTTGTTCAGGGTGCGTCGGGTGAGGAAAGATCATGCGGCGTGCCTGTGGCGTCTGACCCGAGTACGGTTGCTGGACGCGAGTTCGCTGGAGCTCGAGCAATTGCCGCGCGCCGAGCTCGAGGAGTGCCTGGCTGCGCTCGAGTCGTTGAAGCCGCGACGGCTGCTGCTGTCCGATGCCTTGCTCGACGCAGGGGATGCGTTGACGCTGGCGCGAGCCCCCGCGGCGACGATGCTGCGGCAGCTCGTGCTGGAAGCGAGCGGCGCGAGCTTCGAGGGGGACGCCGTGATGGCGGAGTTTGCTCGCGTGCTGCCGAAGGAGGAGCTCGAGCAACTGGGGCTGTGGAATCTGCGGATCGGGGACGCCGGGCTGGAGGGTTTGCACGGCGCGGCTGCCTGGCCGCAATTGCGGCACCTGTCGCTCGGCTTCAACGAGCGGCTGTTGAGTGGATCGCTGCGCACGCTGTTCGAGGGCGCATGCTGGCCCCGGTTGGAGCGGTTGGCGCTCGGCTGCGGCGAGGTGGATGCCAGCATGATGCCGCGTCTGTCGGGTCTGCCGCTGGCGGCACGGCTGCGCTCGCTGAGCTTGTGGGGAACTCCGGCGGGCCCGGCGTTCTGGCGTGACCTGGCGGAGAGCGCGAGCTGGGCCTCGCTGCAGCGGCTGAACGTGGAGGAGAGTGACTTCGATGACGCGGCCGCGTACGCGTTGAGTCACGCTCGAGATCGGTCGCTCGAGCTGCTCATGTCATTCTTCACGCCGCTCGGCGCGGACGCGGCGCTGTCGCTTCTGCGCGGCGATGGGCTGCCGAGCTTGCGGCTGCTGGCGAACATCACCTCCGCGACACCCGAGCAGATGGCGGCGCTGCGCGGCTTTGGTCAGCGGTTCACGCTGGGCAGTGTTCACGACTGCGGAACGCCTCAGTGGATCGTGCGCGATCACTTTCAGATGGATCAGTGGTAGTTTCTCCGGGGCCGCGTCGGGGTTGAGCCGCGTGACGAGGATCGTCTGTTCGCTCGACTGGGGGTTGCGGAGGCCGATTACGAGGCGCCCTGCGCTCCCCCCGACGGGCGACGCCGCGAGCCCCTCGATGGTTCGCGGCGGTCACCTCGAGAGTGCTCAGCTCGCGCGCGCGAGGCCGACCGGGGCCGGGGCGCCGCTCTGGGCGAGGCGCTCGGCGAGGGCCTTGTCGTAGAGGGCCTGTTCGCTGGCCTTGTGGGCGGCCGTGAAGCGCACCAGGATCGCGCACACCGACGAGACGAGCGCGGCGAAGCCCAGCACCGCAAAGCAATCCTGGGTGTCGCCGACCGCCTTGAGCAGGAAACCCGCCGCGACCGCGCCGACGTTGCCGCCCGCGCCCACGATACCTGCGACGCCGCCGAGCGCCTTGCGATCGATGAAGGGCACGAGCGCGTAGGTGGCGCCGCAAGCCATGTGCGTGAAGAGCCCGAAGACGATCATCGCGAGCACCGCCATCCCCGCCGTCTGCATGCGGGAGAACCAGAGCAGGCCGAGCCCCTCGCCGACCATCAGCGCGAACAGGAGGGTCGTGCGGGCGTCCAGGCCCTTCCGGTGTGCCAGCCGATCGGAGAGTATGCCGCCCACGGCGCGGGCGAACAGCGCCAGGAGCCCGAAGCTACCCGCGGCCATGCCTGCGGTCTGGAGATCCAGCTTGAAGCGGTCCACGAAGTAGCTGGCGGCCACGTTGTGCACGAAGAGCTCGATCCCGAAGCAGGCCCCGTACGTGATGAACAACATCCAGGACCGGTAGTTGCCCATCGCCGCCTTGAAGATCGCCCATCCGCCCTTCTTCCCGCCCTCGATCTCGACGCCCGCCGCGCGAAGGTCCTTGTAGTTCCCTTGCGGGCAGTCCTGGGTGTACTTCCAGTAGAGGACCGCGACGACGAGCATGAGCGCGCCCGGCACAACCATCGCGAGGCGCCAGCCGAGCGATGAGCTGACACCCAGGCTCAGCACCGCCGCGAGCACCCAGGGCATGGTCGACTGCGTGACCCCCCCTCCGGCGTTGCCCCAGCCCGCGCTGGTGGCGTTCGCGGTGCCGACCACGTTGGGAGCGAACATGACGGACGTGTGATACTGCGTGATGACGAAGCTCGCGCCGATCATGCCGATCAGCAGCCTGAAGAACAGGAAGACCTCATAGCTCTGCGCGAGCGCGATCCCGAGCACGGGGATGGCGCCGAGCGCGAGCAAGCACGTGTAGGTCGCCCGCGGGCCGTACTTGTCGCAGAGCGGCCCGATCACCAGACGCCCCGCCACCGTGATTCCCACGGCGGCGATGTTGATGTTGGCGATCTGCTCCTTGGTCAGCCCGAATTCGCCCTTGATGACCGGCATCAGCGGTGCCACCGCGAACCACGCGAAGAAGCAGGCGAAGAACGCCAGCCAGGTCAGGTGGAATGCGCGCATCGCTGGAGTCGACAGCGAAAATAGCTCGATCTTGGTCGCCTTGGTAGCCTGGGTCATGGGTCCTCGTAAGTTGCAAGTTCTGAAGGACCTCGCGGTGCGGCGATCGAGGCCTCAGGACGGATTCATAAAACAAGGACCGTAAATGAATCGTAAATCGTATGTTTCCGGTCGATGTCGAGCCCAAAATAGGTTGTAGATCGTATGTTTCCGGTCGATGTCGGACGCCAGATGGGTTGCAGACCGTGTGTTTCCGTTTGATGTCGGACGCCAGATGGGTTGTAGACCGTATGTTTCCGTTTGATGTCTGCGCCGTGCCCATCACGGCACGCGAGGCGCGGTCAGGGCGCCTGCTGGTCAGCCATCGCGATCGGCGGACAGGCGTGCGCGAGGCGCGTCGGGCTTTCGCCTGCGTCGGACGCGTCCGTCTTGCTGGCGCCGCTCACGAGGTGTGCCGGGAGGATGCCGGTGATGGCGACCGTCACCCAGCCCGCAACAACCTCGACCAGCCGGGCCGCAACCAGAGCGTCGGGGCCATGCATCGTATGGCCGCGGCCGGGAGAGGCGAGGATGAAGGATACGGCCTGACCCAGGGCATGCCAGGCGCCAGCCGGGGCCCATGGCAGGATGAGGGCGTCGCCGCGCGGACGGCACGAGCGTGCCGTGGACCCGCGGAGGATCGCGCCCGCCGCCGCGGCCCTGCTCGGCGTCCCGCACCCCTCGGCATCCCCGCCCCCGCCGACTTCACGCGATCTGCCTTCGTCCTGACAGCCTTCGCGTCAAACAGTCGAGACACAGAGGCGAAAGCCGATCGTTGTATGTCGCGCGACCTCGTGGCTCCAGTTGCGGTACGCCGACTGGAGCCTGCTCTCGATGCTGCGCCAGCACCCGCCTCGCAGCGGGCGCACCCGCGTCGCGCCGCCCACGCACGGATCGCGGCCGAGGCGCATTCGTTCGAGGTGCGCGTCCGCGCGAAACGCGTCCAGGCACCAGCTCCAGACATTGCCGGCCATGTCGTGGCAACCAAGAGGGCTCGCGCCGGCCGGGTGCGCGCCTATCGGGCTCGGCCCGCCGCGATTCCAGTCCTCGGCGAAGCAGGCGCGCCGTTCGTCCGGGGGATCGTCTCCCCAGGGGTACCGCCGACCATCGAATCCGCGCGCGGCGAGCTCCCATTGCGCCTCCGTGGGCAACGTCCCACCGGCCCAGGCGCAATACCGCAGGGCTTCCGCGTAACTCACGTTCACCACGGGCCGGTCGGGCGCGTCGAGCTCGGGCCGGCCCGCGGAGGGCGGCGCTGTGGCGCCCGTCGCCTCGATGAAGACGTTGTATTCGGCGCGGGTGACCGGGTGCGCGCCGATCCAGAAGGGCGACAGCTCGACGCGATGCGGTGGGTTTGGCGCCTCGGATTCGAAGATCGGCTCTTGGCCCATCGTGAAGGCGCCGCCAGGGATCCACACGAGGCCGGGAGGCGTCGAGCGCGGGCCTGTTTTCATGGCGTCCGCGATCCCGCCGCCGAGCGTTGTGCTTCGAATGGCTCGATGGAAGGCCACATCGAGGCGCGCCGGCAGCCGATACAATCCTCCGCGACCGGAATCCCGGCGTCGAGCAGCCTGCGCGCCGCCGAGAGCTCGAGCAGCCCGGATTGGAACCACACCAAAGGCGGACGCAACACGAGCGCATCCTCGACGTGGGGCACGAATTCCTCGGGCTTGCAGAAGACGTTCAGCACGTCGATGGGCGCGGGGAGCTCGATCAGGCGGCGGTGGACGGGCACGCCGAGGATCTGGGTCGCCTCGGGATAGCGGGTCGGGACGGGGAGGATGTGGTAGCCGACCTTCTGGAGGTAGAGCGGGATCTGGTGCGCATCGAGGTCCCGGCGGCTCTCCGGCTTGATCCCCAGCACCGCGATCGAGCGCGCATTCCTGAGCGTCCGTTCCATGTCCACGGTGCCGAGTAGAGGGATGTCGAGCATGTTCTGCGCCGCGGAGCAGATCTAGCATGCGCGACGTCGTCCTGGACCTGCGTGATCTCCTCGATGGAGATTCTCTCCATCGCCGTCGCGATCTCCGCGCTGAATGCAGCCAGGGCGCCACCGGCAGCCCGAGCAGCCGAGGGGCGGTCGATCGATGAGGCCATGGGTGACACCGAGGCTTCGGTCAGAGGAGAGCAGGAAGACCACGTCACGAGGGGACAGCGGAGCCGAGCAAGAGTGCGCACCGGGGGGTCGATCACGCGCAGGCATCGGGTCATGGTAATGTAGGACACCAAAATGGGCGAGACCCCTTTGAGCCGCGGCTACCCACGATGGCATTGCGGTTTCGGGTGATATTTTCTCGTGAAGAGGGCAAGGACATGAGGATTCTTGCTGATTGACGCGGCGCAGTGAGCGTGAGTACGGTGACCGCATGCGTTTCGTGGCGCATCTTTGCTCGGTTCTTCTCACGCTCGGGGCTGCGACAGGCTTCACGAACTCGGCCCGCGCAGACGGTATCCAGTCGAAGGCGAGACCGAGCAACGGATCGACGGTGAAGGACCTTGTTCGTCGTGGTCAGCGAGCGCGCGATGCCGGGCGGTGGACAGAGGCCTATGCCGCCTACAAGGCGGCCTTCGAGGCGGCAGACCCGGCATCCAGCACGGGGCTAGAGCGCGCGGAGATCGCCGGGGAGCTCGGGCTGTGCGAGCTCGCGCTGAACCGGCACCGTGACGCGGCCGAGCACCTGGCCTGGAGCCTTTCGCAGCTCGAGGCGCTCCCTTTGCCGCTGCAGCGAAGGTTCGAGGTCGGGCGACGCAAGGCGGAGTGGAACGTGACAGTGCTGCGTCTGAACGTGGATCCGCCGGACGCCGAGGTGCTCGTCGACGGCAAGCCGATCGGCCGGTCCGCGCGGACTTACGTGCTCTTCTTGGAGCCGGGCGAACACATGGTGTGGGCCCGAGCGCCCGGCTGTGAAAACGCGCTCCATATCGTCGGCGCCGTGGCAGGCGCGAAGCACGAGATCGTGATGCATTTGCCGCGCACGTCGGCGAGCGCGTCGGCGAGTGATGCCGAGGAGGGCGCGCCGGTGTCACCGAACGAAGCGCCGCGAGCCCCGAGCGCTCCGGCGGCTGCGCGGACGGGCTCCCCAGCCCATGGGCTCCCCAGCCCATGGGCCTCCTGGCCGGGGACGGCGCGGATCGGCGGTATCGCCGTGACGACGGCGACGGCAGCGGCCGGTGCGGTCTTTCTCCTGCGCGCTCACGTCGTTCATGGCGACCTGCGCGAGGGGGACGCCGCGCGCCGCGCGCGGGGATGGACGTCGCACACCTGCCGGGAAGCGAGCGCCCCCGCGGCGTGCGCCGGCATTCACGATCAGGTGAACGAGCGGGCTCTGTTCGCCACCCTCGGCAAGGTGTCGCTGGTGACGAGCGCCGTGTTCGGCGTGGCGACGGCGGCCTCCTTCTTCACGGAGATCGCCGTCTTCGACGCAGGGCCGAAGGCCGCTGGCGTCCGCGTCGTACCCACGGCGACGAGCGAACGGGCAGGGGTGCTTCTCGAGGGAGCGTGGTGAAGCGGGGCGAGGTCATGCGTTCCAGAGCTGGCGCCGTGGGTCGCGGTCGAGCGGTTCTCCGCTCGCTGGTGTCGATCGCGCTCGGTATGACCGGCGCGGCCGGCAACACGGGGTGCTACTCGGACAGCTGCGCGGATGACTACCTGTGCGAGGTTCCGCCGCCGGAGCCGTCTCCTTGTGATGGGGATCCGGCGAAGGCGGCGGCGCTCGACATGTGCGGCGTGTTCGTCGGCGAGCAGGGCGACGACGAGAGCGCTGGCACGAAGGATGCGCCCGTGAAGACGTTGCAACGTGCGATCCGGCTCGCCGCGAATGGGCGAGGGGGTGGTGAGGCGCCGACCCGGCGCGTGTACGCCTGCGGTGGGGTGTTCGAGGAGGCGATCTCGCTCCCCCAGGGAGTCGACCTCTGGGGCAGCCGCGTGTGTGCCGGCGGCGACTGGTCCTATGGAGGGCCGCTCGACGGGCAGAGTGCGCTGACCGTCATCGCGCCGCCCGTGGGGATCCCGGTGCGGGTCCTCGGGCGGGAAGGCGCGGTCATCGCGGGGGACGACGCGACGTCGGTGATCTTCGGCGTGCGCGCCGTGGCGGCGGACGCCTCCGCGCGCGACGGCAAGTCGTCGATCGCGATGATCCTGGAGCATGGGGCCAGGGCGATCGTGCGGAAGAGCGAGATCCTCGCAGGCGACGGCAAGGATGGAGAGCCGGGCGAGGACGCGCCGAGCTTCCGCGCGAATGCCGGCGTGCTGGGGAATGAAGGCGTGGACGCCTGCACGGCGAACGTGGCGCTGGGCGCGCTTCCGGTCGTGACGGTGTGCGACGATGGCATCGAGTCGACGGGTGGCCAGGGGGGCGATGGGGGCCTCGAGACGGGCGGCGATGGGACGCCAGGCCAGCCGGAACCGGTCGGGACTCCGGACAACCGCGGCCTGGCCGGCACCGGCGCGTCCGGCATGCCGTGCGGGGATGGAGGCCGCGGCGCAGACGGCGCCCCCGCGGAGCGCGCTGCGGGAGCGGTTGGCGCTGGCCTCCTGGGCGTCGACGGATGGGTCGGCGTCCGCGGTAAAGACGGGGAGAAGGGCGGCGTAGGCCAGGGCGGCGGCGGGGGTGGGGGCAGCTACTCGCGCAGCCGCACGTTCGCGTGTCCGGCTGGTCGGCCCCAGGCCGGTGCCGCCGGTGGATCAGGCGGCAGCGGCGGCTGCGGTGGCAAGGGCGGCCAGGGGGGCGGCTACGGCGGCGCGAGCATCGGGATCGTGGCCTTGCAGGGGAGCGACCTCACGGTCGATGCCAGCACGGTCCTCGGGGCCAAGGGCGGCGATGGCGGGGTCGGTGGAACGGGCCAGCCCGGCGGCGGCGGGTCATTCGGCGGCTACGGTGGAAGGCCCCCGGCGGGTTCAGGTGACATGTGGCCCGCGTGCCGCGGCGGCACCGGAGGCAAAGGCGGTCGCGGGGGCGATGCCGGTGGCGGGCACGGGGGCCACTCGCTCGGCATCGGCTCCTTGGGCGCCTCCGTGGCCATCTTGGAGCATGCGACGGTCTTGCCCGGACAAGCCGGCGAGGGAGGTATCGGCGGCAATGCATCCCTGGAAAGCGGGCTCGGCGAGGGGGAACGCGGGATTGCGCAGTTCTGGTACCGGTTCGATGCGCCAGCCCCGGAACCACCTCGATGAATCGCCCTGTGCTGGCGGCACCCGTCAGGAGACACACATGAAAAAGAGCACCGCGGCGGCCTTGGTCCTTCTGCTGTCCCCGTGGGCGACCGGCTGCGGAACTGCGCCTGACGTGAACGACCCTGGCGTGACGCCTTGTGAAGGCACCTCCTGCGCGGACGAGCCGCCCCCGGAGTCGGTCTGCGTCGAGCACATCGCCGCCGACATCCTCGACGACGGCTGTGGCGTGTTCGTCGCCGGAAACTACGGCGGCGGCGACGACAGGAACCCCGGCACGAAGGCGAAGCCGGTGTTCACCGTCGAGCGCGGCGTCGAGCTCGCGCGCACTGGACGAGGGCGGGTGTTCATCTGCAATGACGGATTCGAGGTGCATCAGATCCTACTGCCCTCCGGCGTGGACCTCCTCGGAGGCTTCCACTGCCGGCGATGGGATCGCGACCCCCGAATCCCGCGGTCGACATTCTTTCACGCGCCGATCTTCGACCCCATGGTGATCGTCGAGCCGGCGGGCCCCGAGGACACGGGGGCCGCAGACGGGGTGTCGACGCTCGCCGATCTCAACCTCTGGGCGTTTGGCCCGCTCGGCGCGCTCGTTCAATCCAACACGGCGGTGGAGATCCTGCGCAGTGAGATCCTCGCAGACAGTGCGCTGGAAGGCACCGATGGCGAGGAGTGGCCTCGGTACAGCCCACCGGACGGACCGGATGGTACGTTCGCCAGGGACGCGTGCTCGGCGGCCGTCGTCGCCGGCGGGGATGCGGCCGTGAACCGGTGCGAGAGCGGACACACGAGCATCGGCGGCAAGGGAGGCGACGGGCTGCCCGACAGCGCCGAGGATGGAGCCGACGGCGAGCCCGCCTCCGTGCGGGACCCTTCGCCCGCGGGGCTTGGTGGTACCGGCGAGCTGGGCGGGGTCCTCTGTTACGACGGGTCCAACGGGGGCCCAGGGGCGCCGGGGACGCAGGGCGCACCCGGTGGGGGCATCGGGCGTCTCACCGAGACTGGGTGGGAAGGCGACACGGGGGGCGAGGGGACCTGGGGCACCCCGGGCCAGGGGGGCGGTGGCGGCGGCGGTCGCCGGGGCGGGCTCGCCGTGTGCGGCGCGGCTTCCAAGGGAGGCGCGGGAGGAGGCTCGGGCGGGGCCGGCGGTTGCGGAGGCCGGGGGGGACGCGGGGGAGCGAACGGAAATCCAACCATCGGCGTCCTCGCGCTTCACGCCCGGGTGACCGTGCGCGACAGCGTGATCGAGACGGCCGCCGGCGGCCAAGGCGGTGACGGCGGGCCACCCCAGGAAGGCGGCCGAGGCGGCCGAGGCGCACCGGGCGCCGCCGAGGCGGACGTCTTTCAGGGCTGCCTGGGTGGCAGGGGTGGCCAAGGAGGGCCCGGCGGCTACGGCGGCCCCGGGCGCGGCGGCGACTCGATCGGCGTCGCCTACCTCGACGAGGATCAGCTCACGCTGGAGGGCGTCACCTTCGATATCGGACAGCCAGGCAAGGGCGGCACCAGCTGGAACCACGACGGCAGCACGACGGAGGGCGAGAGCGGCAACGCCGTCGAGACGTTTCGGTTTCCTGAATAGCGGGATTGAAGCTCACCGCGGCGAGCTCTCCGGCTCGGCCCAGGGAGCGTCGCCGCGGACCAGGACCGCCGGATGCTCGCAGGAACGTCCGAGTCACACCGCCACGGCCCTCGGGCATTCGAGGCGGCGTCCACCTCTACCAGGCGCCGCGCGGTCTGCTCCGGGGTCATGCAGCGCGACCTCGTCGGAGATGTGCTGCAGCGCGACCTCGTCGGCGATGTGCCCGAGCTCGGTCCGGTGGACAGGAGCGGCGCCGAGCTCGCCGACATGCGTCCGCCAGGTGCGCTATCCTCGCAGCGCCATGGAACGCTCACCCGACTGGCTCTCCCTATGCACCGACGCCATCGACCTGGCCGCGCAAGATGCAGAAGCCCTTGAGACCCACCTGCTGAAGAGCCCGAACGACGTCGAAGTACGCGTAAAGTTGCTCGGGTTCTATTTCAGGAACCAAGATGATGACACCCGGCGCCGACGGATAGATCACGTTCGCTGGCTAATCGCTCATCACCCAGAAATCTGCCTGGCGGCGTTCGCGCGCATCGCTCCGCATGAATGCCCGGACGCGTACAATGAGGGAAAGCGCCTCTGGTTGAGCGCGGTGTCCAACCATCCCAACGATCCCGCTATTCTCAGGAATGCCGGGAGATTTCTTTCGATCGAAGATCGAGATTTGGCCGAAGAACTGTACAGGCGAGGAACCACAGTCGAACCGGATACGTCAGACTGGCGAGAGCTCCTGGGAGGGCTGTGCTTCCTTTCCAGCATTGGTGCCACATCGCGCGAAGAACGTGTGCGACTTGCACGAGAGGCACTCGCGGAATACGAGGCGGCGCTCACGCTTGAGCGCTCTGCGCTTGGAGCGTTCGGAATTCTCATCGACATCGCAAGGGTGGCAGTCCTGTCCGAGAACTACGAACGGGCGGCCGAAGCCGCAGAGCGACTGCTCTCCGATGCCACGGATCATGTGGACACATTTGAGTACGGAAATGCCATGCATTACGCACACGTCGTTCTAGGAAAGGTCGCGATGGCACGCAGCGATTCAACCAGCGCAGTAGAGCACCTCCAGGCCGCTGGTGAGGTCCGCGGCTCGCCGCAGCTTAACACATTTGGGCCCGATTTTGAGCTCGCATCCCAGTTGTTTTCCATCGGGCATCGGGGCGCTGTTCTATCCTACATCGACGGCTGCAAGAGGTTCTGGGAGAGCGGCGCATCAGTGCTTGAAAAATGGGTGCTCGCCATCGAACGCGGCGAAACGCCAGATTTCTCTGAGCGCTGGGCGACCTGATCAACACCGCAATCGCAAAGCGGCTAGACGCCGGCAGCCGGGGAACCACATGCATTGACGCCGGCGCTGACGCTGCGGTCTGCGTGTTCGCGCGCTCCTGCTGCGAGCGCGCTCCCCCCGCCGGGGCGCTACTTCCCCGGCGCGAACGGCCCCATCGACGCTCGCCGCGTCCAGGTCGCGCCCTCTCTCACCATGCGCCTCACGTGGATCTGATAGCCGACCTCGCCGCCCACGCCGTCGCGCGCTATCTCGATCTCGTTGTAGCCGTTGTGCTCCTGCACCTCCCGGCTCGAGAGCGACGGCGCCGCGGCGATACGGATCGTCCAGTCCTCGTGCCGCTCCGGCCATTGCTCCTTGCCGAACCAGCCTGTGTGGCTGTGGCCGTGGAGCACCAGGCAGAACTCCTTGTGGGCCAGCGCGTCCTTCACCTCACCGGCGTTGATCAGGCCGCCGAAGCGGGCGAGCTCGGTGGACGGCAGCGGGGACACCGGGTGATGGAGGACCGCGATCCGGATCGGCGCGTGCCACTGCGCCCTGCGCAGGCGCTGGAGATCCGCGTTGTGGACCAGACCGGGATCGATACGCGCCACGTGGTCGCGCAGCGCCGCGGCGCGCTCCGCGTCCGGCTCCTCCAGGGCGCCTCGCCGCAGGCGGCCGATGAGCGAGAGGAGCTCGTCCCGGACCGGATCCTCCTCCTCCTGGCCGCCGAACTCCGCCGACCCGGCGGCGGCGCGGCGGGGCGGGTGGAGCGAGCGAGGTGCGCGCTGGCCCGCTCGTACCGGAGGTCGACGTCGGCGACGATCACACCTTCGTCGCCTGGCTCGAGGTACCCCGCCCGGTCCGGGAACCGCCGCAGCTCGTGGGCCTGGGCCTCATCGACATAGATCGATGTGCCGCCGCCCTCGGCGCCATCGCAATACAGCGTGGGCCGCCCGTACCGGCGCGCCTCTTCCCACACCGCTCCGGAGAGCTCTGGCAGCGTGGTGTGCGGCGTCGCGCTGGGCACGGCGAGGAAGCGGCACTCGCCGACGCGCTCGGCGATGGGCGCCACGTCGTGCGCGCCGTCCCGGAGGAGGAAATCGAGACAGGCCAGCACGCCCATGGGGCCTGGGATCCCGTCCGGCATCTCCACGGGCGCCCAGGTCTCGCCCGGGCGCATCGTGCTCCGCTCCACCGCCGCCGTGGCTCGCTTTGCGTGCAGGCCGAGGAGCCGACCCCGATGCAGCACCGGGCACACCGACTGTCCGAGCGCGGGGAGCCCCGCGCCGAGGCGCTCGTAGATGCCGGAGCGGCGCGCCGCCCGATCCACCGAGTGCGTCCCCGCCACGACCACCATGTCGCCCGCCGCGTCGGCGACGCCGCCGAGGATCTCCCAGGGGATGCTGTATTCGGGAAACACCACGATCCTTGCCCCGTACTCCAGGCAAGCCGACAGCACCGCGCGGATCCGCGCGAAGAGCTGCGCGTCGTAGGTCTCGCGGATGCGCCGCCGGAGGGCCTCGAGCCTCGGCTTGATCGCGTCGGGCACATCGGCGCGCGCCGGGAGCAGCGAATCGGCTGCTGTCCTCGGATCGAAGAGCGGGTCCTCGATCGGAGACCGCCGATCGACGATGATCGCCGGGTAATAGGCGAGCTGCGCGACAGCAACCCGTGTATACATCGCTCCCCCCGCGGCCATCTGCATTCGTTTGCTCGCTCTCCGCCGAAGCTCGACGCGCGCGCTGCTCACCGCGGAGCGCCGCGGTACTCTACGTGAAATACGTGAACGGCGAGGGATACGACACCTCCGACCGGCGGATCGGGCGTCGTGCGCCCGGAGACCTCCTGGTCACCGGGCGCTGGAACGGCGGTGGGTAGCTCCGCGCGGTGATCTCGGGTACGCGCCAGTCACCGGCGCGTGGTGGCGGACATCCGGCCCCGGCGGAACAGCGGCCGCCGGAGGTGCGGCGCCCCCAGCGCGAGCGCGGCCCCGCACGCGAGCGCGAGCGCCTGCAGGTAAAACCGCGGCAGCGTCACCACCGCCTCCAGGTGGTGCCGGCCGGGCCCGACGCGCACCGCGAAGAAGCCCGGGGCGACGCGCCGCGGGGCCAGCTCGGCGCCGCCGTCGCGCACGCGCCAGCCGCTGTACGCCGTCGCGCGGAACACGACGTCGACCGGCGCCTCGGCGTCGATGAACGCCTCGTACGCGCCCGGCTCGCGCGGCACCTCGCGCACGCTGGCGCGGGCCGCGTCGCAGCCGTCGTCGGCCACGCCCATGCGCTCGAGCGGGCCGCGTGTGGCCTCCAGCGCCACGAGCTCACCAGGCGTGTCGAGCACGGTGCGCGGCTGCTTCAGGTGCTCGAAGAGCGCCGCGAGCAGATCGGCCTCCTGGCCGCGCCACACCTCGCGCACGCACCCGAGCCCCACGTAGTCCGTGCCGCCCACCCGCCGAGACAGCTCGACCTCGCCGCGCCTGTCCACGAGCGCCCACGCCTCGGGCGGCCCCGGCCGCTGCGTGGTCAGGTGGATGAGCGTGCGGATGCCGAGCGCCTCCGCGCGCGCGGCGCTCCCGGGGCGCTCGGGCGCCACCTCGAGGAAGGCCGCCGCGTGAACGCCCACATGCGCGCCCGCGCCGGTCGAGACGGCCATCGGGACCGCGCGGCGGAGATCGGCGGCGTGCATCATCGAGCAGGTCGCGAACTCGTCCTCGACGGCGTAGCTCGCGCGGCCGTGCGGCGCCTCGGCGAGCCAGCGGGCGATGAGATCGGGGTCGAAGCCCTCGGCGGGCGGCGGGCAGCCGCGCGACGCGACGAGCGCGGCCTGCTTCTCTGCAAGGACGTGGAGATCGGCCGCGCGGGCGGGGATCTCGAGGGCCGCGACGAGCGCGAGCGCGGCCGGCAGGACCGCGGCGAGCGCGGCTGGCAGGAGCCCGGCGAGCGCGGGGCGCGAGCGGCGCGCGCCCCGCGCTGCCAGCGAGGCGCCGATGCGCGCGAGCGCCGCCGCCGCGAGGTCGAGCGCGCTGAGGATGGCCGCGGCCGCGACGAGCGGCAGGAGGGCGAGGGCGCGCATCGGCTGGAACAGCGAGAGCAGCGCGCGGCCGAGCGGGCCTGCGCCGACGATCCAGCCGCCGCTCATCGACAGGAGCAGCGCGACCGCCGACGCCGCGAGGACGGCCCGCGACGCCGGGGCGCGGAGGCGCGTCGCATGGAGGAAGCAGGCGGCGATCCACGCGGAGCCGATCACCGGGGCGTGCTCGTGGTCCAGCAGGTCGCCATCGAGCATCCACGGCAGCACGCGCTCGGGCCCGAAGCCGATGTGCCGCCAGCCGAGGCCGGCGGGCCAGCCGAAGGGCGCGGCCATCGACGCGATGCCGGGGCCGTAGAGCGCGGCCGCGACCAGGCCGCCGCCGGCGAGCGAGCGGAGCACGCGGGCGCACAGCCGCCGATCCCACGCGGCGATCGCGGCCGCGCCCAGGACGGCGGCGCTCACCGTGAAGACCTGCGGGTGCGTCGCCGCGCAGGCGGCGGCGAGCGCCGGTCCGAGCTCGAAGCGGGCGGGGCGGATCACCGCGGCGGCCCACGCGATGACGAGGGGGATGACCAGGATCTGCGAGAGCAGCCCGAGGAGGAAGAACGATGGCCACCCGCCGGCGAACTGCACGTACGGCGCGACCCACGCGAGCGCCACCGCGCCGGCGGCGGCCGACGCGGGCCGCGCGCCGACCGCGCGGGCCGCGGCGAGGACGACCAGCGGGGCCCCGACGAAGGCAGCGAAGCCGAGCCCCTTCACCGCGACCACCGGCGCGACGCCGAGGCGGATCAGCGCCGCCACGAGCAGCCAGCCGACCGGTGGGTAGTGCAGCGCGATCGGGAAGCCGCCGTTGTTCGTGGCAATCCACCCGTGCGGCAGGCCGCTCGTCGCGATGTCGTAGGCGATGGCGAGGTGCGAGATCGTGTCCTTCGACAGCGCGGCGCCGGGCCCGGCGAGCGCGGGCGCGTCGCGCAGCGCGGGCAGGAGCGCCACCACCACCGCCGCCGCCGCGGCGAGCCAGGCGAGGCGCGGCGCGGGCCCGGGCGCGACGGGTACGGCCGGCGCGGGCGCGGGCGCGATGGGGCCGGCGGCCGCGTCCGCGCGGAGCTCGGCCAGCCGGAGGACGAGGACGCCGAGCGCGAGCAGGAGGTAGAGCATCAGCGGAGCTCGCCGTCGCCCGGGTCAGCCCGGGGCGCGTTGCCAGGTGCCGAGGAGCGACCAGCCGGTGAGCGTGCGCCGCACCGACACGAGCCGCATCCGCTCCCCGACGTCGAGCGCCGCGAGGCTGCGCTCGTCGAACTTGCTCGGGTGGATGTGCTTGCGCGAGAAGCCGTCGCGGCGCGCGATCCACTCGAGCACCGTGGCCTCGAGGAGCGGCAGCGTCGACAGGCGGCCGTAGTTCGGGGTCGTGAGCAGCAGCGCGCCGCCCGGCGCGAGGCGCGCCGAGAGCCCGCGCGCCCAGCGCGACGGATCGAGGGTGTGCTCGACGACCTCCTTCGCGAGCACGACGTCGAACGGGCCGTCGAACCCGCCGCCCGTCGGGAGCTCGTAGGGCCCCGGACAGACGGCGAAGCGCGCTGCGCGCGCCGGGTAGAGGCGCCGGCACGCCGCGATGGCGCGCGCGTCGAGATCGCAGCCGTAGAGCTCGGTCGCGGGCGGCGCGCCGGGGATCTCCCCTTCGAGGCCGCAGCCGACGAGGAGCACGCGCGGGCGCAGGCCGCGCGCGGCGATGGCGCGGGCGAGGGGGCGGGTGAGCGCGCCGTGGTAGAGCGACCACGGGAACCGCTCGCGGCGGCGGTGGTTCGAGAAGTAGTCGCCGGGCGGCGCCGCCGTTTCAGCCATCGGGCCCTGCCTGCGCCACGAGCAGGTACTCGGCGGCCGCGTCGCCGCCCGGGGCGAGGCGCCCGAGCGCGTTGACCATGGCGCGCGCCACGTCGACGGTGAGCGGGCGGAGCGCTGGCATCGCGATCCAGCGGCCGGTGAGCTTGCGCATCACGTAGCCGAGCAGGCTCGGGTACAGCATGAAGTCGAACGCCCACGAGGTCGGCCGGCCCGCGATGGGGCGCGTCTCCACGAGGTCGAAGCCCGCGCGCGCGAGGTGATCGCGCCAGCCCGCCTCGTCGTAGAGGTGGACGTGCGAGAAGACCCGATCGAGCGCGTCGCCGTACGCGCGCGAGAGGCCGACCAGGCCCACGGAGCGGAGCGCCTCGGGCAGGGCGAGCTGGTACGTCCAGTCGGGCGTGGGCACGATGAGCACGAACCGCGCCCCGGGCCTGAGCGCGCGCCGGATGTTCACGAGGGCGCCGTGGAGATCGGGCACGTGCTCGAGGCTGCAGTTGGCGATGGCGCTGCCGAAGAACCCCTCGGGCAGGTGGACGTTGACGATGTTGCCGCAGATGAGCGTGCGGTACGACGCGGTCCGCTGCGCGCGCTGCACCTCGGTCGGGTTGATGTCGATGCCCCACGCCTGCTTGTCCGGGTAGGCGAGGCGCGCGAACAGGCCGTCGCCGCAGCCGACGTCGAGCAGCGGCTCCGGCAGATCGAGCTCGCGCACGGCGCGCAGCCGCACGCACTCGCGGATGGCGAGCGCCGCGGGCGCGAAGGCGTAGTAGGCGGAGAAGTCGTCCGCGTCGAGCGGCCACTCTCGGTCCATGGGAGCGCTCATCACCCGTGGAGGCGCAAGGAGCGCCGGTACGCGCGGACCGCTCCGGTCGGGTGCGGACCGTCCGTCGGTTCGACGATGGCCGTGAGCGCTTCGAGAGCGCGGTGCCGCAGGGTCATGCGCCCCATCCTAACATCGGATCGGCGCTCCCCGGGGCGGCGGGCGCGCGGCGGAAGCTGCGCCACAATGGGCCAGCTCTGCCTCATCGATCGCAGACGCCGCTCCGCGGCGCTCCCGGCCAGCGGAGCGTCGTTATCCACAGGTGCCCTGGGTCAGCGGGGAGTCGGCGCCCACGGGCCGCAATGGCCCTCGCCTCGCTCTGGCACGACGCCTGCTCTGCCGGGCCGCATGCGCAAACGCCAGGCCCTCTCAGCCCTCCTTCCATTGTCCCTGATCTTCGCCGGCTGCATCTCCGGCCGCTCCGATCCGGAACCAGAGCCGTCATCCTCCGGGTGCAGCGACCCAGGCGCCCCGCCGTGCGTCGCCGCCTCCGAGAAGCAACAGATCCTCGACCCGCAGGTGTCGGACGTCGAGCGCGATGATCTCGGTTGGGGCAACTCGATCTTTGCGCTCGACCTTTACCGCCAGCTCAGCGCCGAGCCGGGCAACTTCTTCTACTCGCCGTACAGCGTGTCGAGCGCTCTGGCGATGACGTACGCGGGAGCGCGTACGGAGACGGAGGAGCAGATGAAGCGCACGCTGCAATTCAAGCTGCGGCAGGAGCGGCTGCATCCGGCATTCAACGTCCTGAATCGGGCGCTCGTGAGCTACGGCCCGGAAGCGAACGGGGCGGGCCGCCCGGGGTTCCAGCTCCACGTCGTCAATGCGCTCTGGGGGCAGGACGGTCATCCGTTCCTGCCTTCGTTCCTCGACGTGCTCGCGGAGCATTACGGGGCCGGGATGCGCCTCGTCGACTTCGCAGGGGCGGCCGAGGGGGCGCGGAAGGTCATCAACGGCTGGGTGGCCGAGCGCACCGAGGACCGGATCGCGGACCTTCTGCAGGAGGGCGAACTCCAGAGCACCACGCGGCTCGTGTTGACGAACGCCATCTATTTCAAAGCGCCGTGGATGTTCCCCTTCGACGAGGACGCGACGGCCCCGGGCGACTTCACGGTGGCGGACGGCTCCACGGTGTCCGTGCCGATGATGACCACCACGGCGGAGATGCGATATAAAGACAGCGACGGGTACCAGGTGGTCGAAGTGCCGTACGAGGA
This sequence comes from Sorangium sp. So ce302, assembly GCF_051530145.1. Classification (GTDB taxonomy): domain Bacteria; phylum Myxococcota_A; class Polyangia; order Polyangiales; family Polyangiaceae; genus Sorangium; species Sorangium cellulosum_B. Next base: position 3,928,950 of record NZ_CP150326.1, read on the forward strand.
AGACCGTCTGTCCATGGTGCTCGTGCTGCCGCCGGACCTCGGCGAGTTCGAGGCAGGCCTCAATTACGGGCGTCTCAGCGAGCTCCTCGTCTTTCGGGAAACGCGGAACGTCACCATCACGCTACCGAAATTCAGGGTGGAGTCGCGGTTCGATCTCATCCCGCCCCTCCGCGAGCTTGGGATGACCGCCCCGTTCACCAACGCGGATTTCTCGGGGATCGACGGGGCGCGAAACCTGTCCATCAGCGCGCTGGTCCACCAGGCGTTCGTCGACGTGAACGAGGCCGGCACGGAGGCCGCGGCGGCGACGGCGGTGGTCGTCGGCGAGAGGGCGGCGCCCGACCCTGCGGTCATCCGCTTCGATCGACCGTTCGTGTTCTTCATCCAGAACAAGGCGGAGCGAACGATCCTGTTTGCGGGCCGCGTGGCCGATCCGTCGAGGTAAGGCCTCCAAGCCCGCCGCGGCGCTGGGATGACCACGCAGGAACTCGTCGAGCAGTTCATCGAGCTGGGACGCACGAAGGGGATGGCGCGGGCGACGATCGAGCTCTACGAAGCTCGGTTCGGAGCCATGCCGCCGCCTCTCCGGTTGGTCGTGGAGGCCATGCGCGACCTGCCGACGCTCCGGGCGTGGCACCTCCTCGCCGGCACCGGGACGCGCGAGGACGTGCATGAGGCCCTCCGCCGCCGGTCCCTCCGAGCGCTCCGTCCTGACCCCCACCGCGAGGTCATTCCTCGGACCGGTGCGCCGCCAGCGCCGGGCTGGCCGGCGCGCCGCCCGCGCGGCCCGCGGCGGCCTCGGGTCATGGGTCGAAGCGCCTCGACGACGCGTCGCGCCGGGTGTTACCGAACGTAACGCGAGCGCATCGAAGCGTTACCGAACGTAACGCCACGTGGTCGGACGGCGCGCCCCGGGCGTCCTCCCGGCGATGAACCGAGTAGTAGTTCGAGTCCTCGTGTGACACACTCGATGGCGCGTGTGAGGGACATGGCATCGGCCCGCGCTCTCCCGCGCGCCTCCGGACATCGACGGTGGGCAGCGCAGCCATCCAGATGAGCTCTTCGATCGATCGGGGCTCGATCCGGGCGACGCTGCGCGCACGAGCGAACCGGCGCGCTATCGGCTGAAATCAAAAAATTCGAAAGTTCGAATGCGCTGAAGGAGCTGCTGGTCGGCGGGGGCGGTGCGCCGAGGGGCAATTCGAACGATCGCGAACACAGCAATCTTTCGAGCGTCGAGGACCATGCGAAGAATACTTTGTGCTCTTCTGTTTTTGGCTGTCGCCGGCTGCGGCGATGACACGGACACCACGACATCGAGCAGCACGTCGAGCTCGACGTCCAGCTCGAGCAGCGCGGCGAGCTCCGGCGGGGGTGATGCCTCTGGCGGCGGCGGCGGCGATGGCGGCGGCGACACCGGAGGGGGCGGCGCTGGCGCCACCGGCGGCGGCGGGGCCACGGGCGTCGGTGGCGGCGACGGCGGCGGCGGAGGCGCCGGCGGCGCGGCGGAGGCGCACTGGGTCGGGACGTGGACGACCGGTCCGCAGCTGACCGAGACCAACAACAACCCGCCCGCGCCGGGCCTGGCCAACAACACGCTGCGCCAGGTGATCTATACGTCGATCGGCGGCAAGGGCGTGCGACTGCTGCTCTCGAACGAGTACGGCGACGGGCCGGTGACCATGGAGTCGGTCCACATCGCGGAGTCGACGACCGCCGACGGCATCGACGTTGCCACCGACCATGCCCTGAAGTTTGCGGGGGCCGATGCGGTGACCATCCCGGTGGGGAAGACCGCCTTCTCCGATCCGATCGAGTACACCATCAAGCCCCTCACCAAGATGGCGGTGACCATCAAGTTCGGCGCCGTGCCGGCCGGGATCACCGGACACCCGGGCTCGCGGACCAACTCGTATATCCAGACCGGCAACGGGGTCTCGGCGGCGAACCTGACCTCCCCTGTGTCCACGGCGCACTGGTACTACATCACGGGCCTCGACGTCGATGCGGTCCCCGAGGCAGCGGCGGTCGTCGTCCTGGGTGACTCGATCACCGACGGCCGCGGCTCGGACACGGACGGGAACACCCGCTGGCCGGACTTCCTGTCTCGCCGGCTGCGGTCCAATCAGGGGACCCAGCACGTCGCCGTGCTGAACCAGGGGATCGGCGGGGGCCGAGTGCTGGCCGGCGGGCTCGGGCCGACCGCCAAGGATCGCTTCCAGCGTGACGTCCTGGACCAGCGCGGCGCCAAGTGGCTGATCATTTTCGAGGGCGTGAACGACATCGGCGGCAACAGCGTGCCGAACGTCGCCGATGAGCTGATCAAGGCCTATGGCGAGTTCATCACCAAGGCGCACGATAAAGGGATGCGCGTTTACGGAATGCCCATCACGCCGTTCAAAGGCAACAAGGACTACGACACCGCCGAGCACGAGGCCACCCGCCAGGCGGTCAACACATGGATCCGCATGAGCGGCAAGTTCGACGCGGTTATCGATGTGGAACCGGAGATCCTCGACCCCACCGATCCTTTCCGGGTGAATCCTGAGCTTGACTTCCAGGATGACGGCCTGCACTTCAACCCGACTGGCTTGGAGGCGATAGCGAATGCCATCGACCTCACGCTGTTCGTCCCCCAACCCGAATAAAGCGGAGGCCGCTCGTGGGGGGCGCCCGATCGGGCGCGCGGAGCTCGGAGCCCCTGCGCGCCCGGTGAAGACCCCCCGCTTCCCCGGCGAAGACCCCCCCGCTCCCCCGGTGGAGAATGCGCCTCGGTCCTCGCATGGCGCTGCGATCAGTAACCTGGACAACTGAGCTGCTGGAGTTGACGCGTTGCGCCATGCGTCCTCGCGTATTCAGCCGCAACGGTCCTGAGTAGCCTTGTCCCATGCGCGGGCTCGAGGTGGCGCCGTGAGCCGGATCCTGCTGGTCGAGGACGAGGTCGTCATCCGGACGGAGCTCCGGCGGCTGCTCGTTCGTCATGGGCACGACGTCATCGAGGCGGGGTCGGTCGAGGATGCCTCGGCGGATCACGATCTGCGCGCGTTCGATCTCGTGCTGGCCGACGTGCGCCTGCCGGGCGCGCCGGGCACCGCGCTCGTCGGGCAGTGCGGCGGCGCGCCGGTCGTGCTCATGACGAGCTACGCCACGGTGAAGGCGGCCGTGGACGCCGTGAAGCGCGGCGCTGCGGATTACCTGTCGAAGCCGTTCGATCATGCCGAGCTCGTCGCCCTCCTCGACCATCATCTCCCCGGCGCGCGGCCTGCGGGGAGCGCGCTCCCCGACGTCGCGAAAGGCGCCTCGGTGCCCGCGCCGCCTGCGCCGCCCGTGCCGCCTACGACTGAAGACGACGAGCTCGATGGCATGGTCGGCGGCTCTGCGGCCATGCGCGAGGTGTTCGCGCGGGTGCGCAAGGTCGCCCCGAGCGAGGCGACGCTGCTCGTCCTCGGCGAGAGCGGCACGGGCAAGGAGACGCTCGCCCGCGCCGTGCACCGGCTGAGCCCGCGCAGGCAGCTGGCGTTCGTCCCGGTCCACTGCGCGGCCATCCCCGAGGGGCAGATCGAGGGGGAGCTCTTCGGATACGAGCGCGGCGCCGTCCCCGGCGCGATCTCGGCGCGCGCTGGGCTCTGCGAGGCCGCGGAGGGCGGGACGCTGCTGCTCGACGAGGTCGCCGAGCTGCCGCCCAAGGTCCAGGCGCGGCTCCTCCGCTTCCTCCAGACGGGCGAGGTGCGGCGCGTGGGCGCGACCCGCGCCCGGCGCGTCGACGTGCGCCTCATCGCGGCGACGCGCCGAGATCTCGTGGCGATGGTGCGCGACGGATCGTTCATGAGCGACCTCTACTTCCGGCTGCGGGTCCTCGAGATCCGCCTCCCGCCGCTGCGCGAGCGGCCGGGCGATGCGCTGCGCCTCGCGGAGTCGCTGCTCCGGCGGCGCGCGTGGGCGATGGGCCGCGCGCCGCTCACGCTGACGCCGGAGGCGCGCGCCGCCATCGCGGCGGCCCCCTGGCCGGGCAACATCCGGGAGCTGGAGAACGCCGTTCATCGCGCGATGGTGCTCGCCGATGCGAGCGAGATCGGGCTGGAGCTGCTCGGGCTCGACGCGCCCCCTCAACCGCCGTTGACCGCGCCTGCCGCGGACGCGCACGAGGGAGAGCCCCCGTCCGACTCTCTCGAGGGTTATTTCCGCCGCTTCGTCCTCGAGCACCAGCACGAGCTGACGGAGACCGAGATCGCCCGCCGCCTCGGCATCAGCCGCAAGGCGCTGTGGGAGCGGCGGCAGCGGCTCGGGATCCCCCGGCCGCGCTCCTGAGCCTCCGTCGACGGCGGCGCGCCCCCGTCAATTTTGGTTGACTGGTGGAATGTGAACGTTCACAATTGACTCAGGCGCGCTCGGGCAGGGCGGTGACCTGACAAAGCCTCCCTTGGGCTGGCATTTTTCGCGGGAGGTTGAACAGGGAGGCGGGGAGACGGGGCGATCGGTGGAATTTTACTCCCCGTCTCCCTGCCTCCCTGTGAATTTTCCCGAAAATTTCGGGCGAACGCTTCTGGACGGCGACCGCGCGACAACGCCGGGTCGTCCCGACCAAGGAGCCGCGTCGCCTCGACGCGTTCGTTTTTCTTTTGTCTGACAGCCGCGCGCCACGCGCTCTCGCTGACACCTCTTATCGGGCCATCACCATGCACTTCCCTTCCCGACCTATCAACACCCGCTCTCTCAACCGACGCGCAGGCGGTGCGGCGTCTGCTGCCTGTCTCCTCGCTCTCCTCGCAGGTTGTAGCGGGGAGTCGCAGGTGGGCGACGGTGATGGCGGCGGTGGCGCCACGGGCGCGACGACCGGCCCTGGAGCGGGCGTTTCGAGCAGCAGCGGCTCGGGCGGGAGCGATGGGCAAACGACGAGCGGCGGTTCGACGAGCGCCAGCGGAAGCTCGGCCGCGTCCGGGGGAGGTGACCCCGGCGCCGGCGGCGGCGACGGCGGCGACGGCGGCGGCGCCCCCGCCGTCTGCCCCGAGACCTACTCCAATCCTCTCCTCTGGCAAGACCTCCCCGATCTGGAGGTCATTCGCGTGGACGACACGTACTACTACACGGCGTCCACCTTCCACCATGCGCCTGGAGCGCCCCTGCTCCGCTCCTACGATCTGGTCCACTGGGAATACGTCTCCCACTCCGTTCCCCTGCTGGACGTCGACCCGTCATACGACCTGAGCGGGGGTCGATCCTATGTCAACGGCATCTGGGCTTCCACGCTCCAGTACCGGGAGAGCAACAAGACCTTCTACTGGATGGGCTGCATGCACAACAAGGGCGGCGGCTGGGTCTTCACGGCCAAGTCCCCCGAAGGTCCGTGGGAGAAGCACAAGGGCGGCTGCTACTACGACATGGGGCTGTTGATCGACGACGACGACACCATGTACGTGGCTTCCGGAAACAACACGATCAGCGTGGCGCAGCTGAGCGCAGACGGCTTCAGCCAGGTCAAGAGTCAGACGGTGTTCCAGACGCCGGGCAACCTCTCCGGACCGCTGGAGGGCTCTCGCTTCATCAAGAAGGACGGGAACTACTACATCTTCACCACGCAATACGCGAACGGTGAGTACGTGCTTCGCTCGACGAGCGGGCCCTTTGGTCCCTACGAGCTGCGGCCCTTCGCGGTCAAGCTGCCCTACGCCGGCGCTCCGGGCTCCGGCGGCGCCCCGCACCAGGGCGGCGTCGTCCAGACGCAGAACGGCGACTGGTACTACCTCGGGTTCAACGACTCGTACCCGGCGGGCCGCATCCCGGTGATGGCCCCGATGACCTGGGCCGACGGCTGGCCCTCGCTCACCCTGGTGGACGGCAAATGGGGAGGTACGTACCCCTTCCCGAACCTGCCTTGCGGATCGAACCGGGTGAAGCCGCCTGTGACCAAGGACACCTTCGCGGAGGCGACCCTGCGCCCCGAGTGGGAGTGGAACCACAACCCCGACAGCACCAAGTGGTCGTCCGGGGCCGGGCTGACCCTGCAAGCCGCGACGGTGACCAACGATCTGTACGCCGCGCGAAACACGCTGACGCGCCGCATCGAAGGGCCCGTGTCGATCGCGACGATCGAGCTCGATCATAGCAAGATGCAGAACGGCGATGTCGCCGGCCTCGCTGCCCTGCGCGACATGTCGGCGTGGATCGGGGTCAAGAAGGCAAACGGGGCGACGCGCGTCGTGATGACCAATGGGGTCAACATGAACACCTCCTGGGCCACGACGAGCACGGGCACCGAGGTGGCTTCCGCCGAGGCGTCCGGCAACACGATCTGGCTGCGCGTGGAGGCCAACGTCCGCACGGATAACGGCGGCGCGCAGGCGCGCTTCTCCTACAGCACGGACGGCGCCCGATTCACCAACCTGGGCAACACGCTCAACATGAACAAGAACTGGCAGTACTTCCTCGGCTACCGGTTCGGCATCTTCAACTACGCCACACAGTCTCTGGGCGGCTCGGTGAAGGTCGCGTCCTTCGAGGTAACCAAGCCGTAAGATGGGAGCCGGCCGCCTGCATGGTCATCCGCGTGGCCGAGAGCGAGAGGCCCACGGGCCCGCTCGAGGGCGCGTTGGGTCGCCCGCCGGCTCGCGCACCGTGGGGGGTGGCATCGAGCCGGCGGCGTTCATCGATGACGATGGCGAGGCGTGCCTTGACGGGGGGTTGGCTCCCACGGGCCGCTCCTGCGCAGGGGCGAGTGGGCCGTGGGGGAGGCGGAGCGGGGCGAGCCTAGTTCTTCGTCGGCGCGGGCGCGCCGCTCTGGATCCACTGGCGGAGGGCCGCGAGCTCAGCGCTCGTCACGCTCGGCTTGCCATCCGCGGCCTGCGGCATGACGCCCGTCTGGCAGGTGCCTCCGGCAGAAGGCCTGCATCCGGCGCTCCCGGCCGTCCCTGCGACCTTGAGGTAGAGCCAGCTCTGGTCCGGATTTCCCGGGACCACGAGCTTGAACTGCCCGCCGCCCTTGGCGGCCTTGTTGACGAGGCCCGCGACGATGTCCGTCGAGCTGATGTCGCCGCCGAGCGACAGACCTGCTGCGGGACCGGTCGACGGCGCGGCGTGGCAACCGCTGCACTTGTGGATCGCGCTCTCGAAGATCGGACGGACGGTGGTGTGGAACACGCCGGACTCCTCGGGCAGGGGATTCCCCGGATCCGGATCCGGCTTCAGGTCGGGATTGATGACCTGAGCGATCGCGTCCATCTCGTAGCACTGGGCGGCCACCGCGTCCTTCAGCTTCTGGTCGGTGGGCGACATGCCCTTGGCGACACGGTACTTTTCCCAGACGTTGTCGATCCAGCCGTGCAGCTTCCAGAACATGTAGTTGTCGATGTTCGTGAACTGGTTGCCGAGGCCGTGATCGGTGTTCTGGGGGCGCACCCACTTGAAGTGGAGATCCCCGTGCAGGCCGCTGGCCTGCAGGTTGGTGCCCGGGATGGCCTGGCCGGCGAAGCACTGGAGCCACATACCGAGCGCGCCCTCGTCCGGGAAGCGGCTCAGGTTCTCCGGCTTGTCGATCTCGTCGCCGATCTTCGCGTTGGCGAGCGTCGTGGCGCTCCAGGGCCTGAAGTCCGATCTCCACTGCTGGGGCAGCTCCTCCGCCGTCGTGGGGAACTTCTTGAAGCCCTCGAACTGCTCCGAGTGCTTCGGCCAGAGCTGCTTCAGCGACTGGATCATGTGCCGGTGCATGGCGAGGAACTGGAAGCCGTCGCCCGTCGTCTTGCACTCCTGGTCCGACGGGACCGGGACCGCCGACCTGCAGATATTGACCCTGCTCATGCCCATGCCGCCATTGCAGCGCCGGATGCTATGCCACTCGAAGTGGGCGGCTTGCCATTCGTTCTCCTCCATCCAGGCGATGACTTCCGGCTGAACCGTGAGATCGATCTGGTTGTTCTTCACGAACTCCGCCGAGCCGTCCTTCATCGTCGCGTCGCTGGGATGGGGATCATAACCATCCACGCAATGATCCTTCGGGTGCGTGTCGCCCGTCCCGCTCGAGCCGCCGGTGCCACCGGTGGGATCTCCGGTCGACGAGGAGGAGCCCGTGGTCGCGCCGGAGGTGGAGGGGTCGCCGGTGCCGGCGCCGCTCGTGCCGGGGCCGGCGCTTGTGCCGGTCAACGACGAGGTCGTGGTGGAGGTGGACGACACGCCGGCGCCGCCTGCTCCACCAGAGCCCCCGACGTCGGGATCTTCGCCGCCACAGGCGCCCAGCAGCAAGGCCGTAACGCACGAGAGGAAACCGAACGTGCGTTGAGACCTCTTGCCCAATGACACGGTGGACGGACCTGCCTGATCGTTGATTCGCATGGTGCTCCTCGTTACCGCTGGATGCCGGACCGCTGGGTGCCGGGTGCATGCTTCCGCGCAGCCGCTGAGCCAGACGCCAGATGGAGCATCGGCCAACCGCCGGTAGTATTTGCGTAGCACGAGGCTTCCGAGCAGAGAAGCGGGTGTAAATTTGCTCCAAAACGATCATCGCCGTCGTTGGATGAGCCGCGGGGAGAGGGAAAGTAAAGAGTATTTAGTATGTCAAGGGTGATCGCCGCTCACCCTGGTGATTGAGGGTTCCGTGCGCCATCCGCCTTCCTCTTGGAAAAGTGAAGCTGTATCGATGGTTGATCCCGTTCAGTGAGGCCATAAATTGCCCGTTTCTGCCCAGCCGTTCCGCTGACCTCCGAGATCAAGGGGGCGCCATGGGAAGGCGAGCTCCGCAGGCCAGCGATGCTGGACGCGGCGAGCGACCTCATCCGTCGTTGATCGAACAGGGCGTCTGTCTCGGCGACCTCGTGACGCTTCAAACCCTGAAGGAGGGTATCGCGTTTGCGCTGCGGCGCGAACACCGCGGCTCTCGAGCGCCGGCTCGCGCGTGGGCAGCTCGATGAGCTCTCGGAGATCGTCACGGAGCACGTGGGTCGGCCCGCGGGCGCTTCCTCTGCCTCGTTGACCCTCTCGCGCGGCGCGGTCTACCTTGCGAGCGCCCCCATGACCATCCACGTCGTCCGCCTGGGCGAGCTCCCGGCCGTCATGGCGCGTCGCTGCTGAGCGCGATGCTCCCGGCGGACGAGGTCATCAAGAAGCTGGTGCACGTGCTCGCGCCGTACCTCGGCGAGAACATGGCGCGCGCGGCCGTGCGCAGCCAGGCGGACAAGCTGGGTTTCAAGCACGGGCGCCTCTCCCCGGCCGACGTGGAGCGCTTGCTCGCCGCGGTCGCGCCGGGGCTCGGCGTGTTCGTCGGGCGCGACAAGGCCCAGCGGATCCTCGACGAGGCGCGCGCCGCGATCGGGGCGCAGGGAGGAGCTCGATGACGCGAGTCCCCGTTCGCCGCGTGGCGCCGGTGGTGGTGACGATCGTGTGCGCGGTGTACGTCCCGCGCCTCCTGCCACAGGCCGCCGAGCTCTCCGAGCGGATCCTCCCGACGTCGGTCGTCGACACCGTGGGTCCGCTCGTGCGGCTCGCGTGCCTCGCGGTCGCCGCCGTGTTCGGCCTGCGCAGCGCCGCGCGCCTCGAGCGCGACAACCCGGCGCGCGGCCCGTGGTTCCTGCTCGGCGCGTGGCTCGCGCTCTTCACCCTGGGCCAGGTCGGGCTCGTGTACTATCCGCTCGTCGCGCGCGCGCCCACGCCGCTGCCGTCGATCGCGGACGCCGCGTTCCTCCTGGGATATGCGATGCTGATCGCCGCGTCGGTGCGCTTCGTCTTCGTGTACCGCGCGTCCGGCTTCCCCGTCGGCAGCGCGCGCGAGCACCTCGGCATCGCCGCGGGCGCCGCGGCGGCGATGGCGATCGTCGGTTATCCCCTGCTCGCCCCGATCGCGCGCGCGCCGGTGCCGCTCGGCGAGCGGCTCATCAACATCGCCTATCCCATCCTCGATCTGATCGCGCTCGTCCCCGCGCTGGTGATGCTGCGGATCACGCGCGCCTTCCGCGGCGGCAAGGTGTGGGCGATCTGGGGATCGCTGCTCGCGGGCTGCGCGCTCATGGCCGTGGGAGACATCCTGTTCGCGTTCTTCTCCTCGGCGAAGATGACCGCGTTCGGGCCAGGCGTGGACATGATGTTGCTCCTCGGGTACTTCGCGGCGGCGTGCGGGACGATGCTGCAATACGAGACGATCACCGACTGACGACGGTGGTGCGGTGCTTGCCACATGTCACAGATCGCCCCGGCGGCGCGCGATGGCACGATCAGAGCGTGACGGCGGGCGTGACATGTCACGCTCTCGGGTGTGACATGTCACGCTGTCGGCCGTGACATGTCACGGCGGCTCGCCCGGCGCAGAGGTCGAGCCGTCGGCCCGGCGCGCGCCGCGGCGCGCCCATTGGGGTCGAATTTGCCGCGTCGGCGCGCTTGCGCTGCGCCCATGGACGTCACGCCGGGGAGGGCGCGCCAGGCGGCATGCGCGTTGCGTTGTTGCCCGCTCGCGACTCCCGTCCACGGGCGCGCGGCGCCGCCGCGCCATCACACGGAGCTGAGCGCCATGATGTCTGCGCCGATACCGATGACGACAATGAATCTCCTCTCGAGGTCCCTCTCTGTCGAAAAGCGGATCGACGAGGCGGTCCTCTGCGCCAACGTGCCGAGCCCGCTGTCCTCGGTCGCATTCCATGAGGACGTCGAGTGCATCCGCAGGTTCTTCGCCGCGGGGTTCCCGGTTCACCTGGCGGTTCACCGGGTGGACAGCGCCGAGGCGGCGCGCCGGGACTACACGGCGCTTCACACCCACGACGGCCCGGAGATCAACCTGATCCTCCCGGATCCCGCGGGCCTCGAGTACCGCGTCGAGCTCGGTTCCCGCGTCCACCACGTCACCGAGAGCACGAGCATCTGGATCCCGCCGGGCGTCCCGCACTCGGCGAACGTGGTCGAGGGCTCTGGCTACTTCATCACCGTGCGCTTCGACCATGGGGGTGCGACATGAGACGTGACCTTCCTCGGAGCCTCGACAAGGACGTTGGCGTCAGGAGGCCCGCCGTGGCCGCGTCGAGCGCCGCGCAGGCCTACCGGAGAGGGAGCCTCTGGCAGAGGGGGCGCGGCGAGCGCCTCATCGCGTTCGCCGGCGTGAGGCGGGGCGAGCTCGTGCTGGACCTCGGCTGCGGCACCGGCGGCCTCACGCGGCAGCTCGCCGAGATCGTGGGCCCCGACGGGCGCGTCCTTGGGATCGATCCGGACGAGGCGCGGATCGCGCTCGCCCGGCGCACCGCAGGCGCGCCCAACCTGGAGTTCCAGGTGGCGGCGGCCGAGACCCTCGGCGAGGTCGCCCGGGGCCGCCCCTTCGATCTCTTCTTCTCGAACTTCGTGTTTCACTGGATCCGCGACAAGCGCGCGGTCCTCCGCCTGATGCGCGACCTGCTCCGCCCCGCAGGGCGCATCCTCGTCCAGTGCGTCTCGTCGCTCCCCGCGCTCGTCGGGGAGCTCTCGCGGCTCGCCGACCCTTCGGGGGAGAAGATCCTGCGGGATTTCGCCTTCGAGGACGCCGCGGCGCTCGCGCACCACGTCGAGGGCGCCGGGCTCCAGCTGCTCCGCCTGGAGGAGCAGCATGGAACTCACGTGTATCCGACGCTGGACGCATTGCTGCGGTGGTGGCAGGCGACGACCCACGACCGGTTCGACCCGAGGGCCGTCGAGCCCGCGGCGCTCTCTCGGTTCGCCGAGCAGCACGGCGACGGCGGCGTGTTCCGGGTGCGCGAGACGTTCTGCTGGTTCGAGGCGCGGCTCGCCCCGGCGCACTCGTGGGGACGCGAAGGCTGACTCCCTGAATCTCGAGGGTTTTTTCTGGATTGCGTCGACGTTTGTCTGGTCTCGGGGCCAGGACGACGCGATGCTCCTGGCTGCCACGCCCCCGTTCTTTTCCGAGGTGGGCTACCATCCGCTCTCCGCAGCCTCCCGCGGCGGCGCTCGCACCCAGGACCGATCCGAATGTCGATCTTCGAGCTCTCGTTCCAGTCCGGGGAGGCCTCGCTCTCCGTGCGCCGTGTCGTGGTCCAGGAGGCTGTCTCCGAGCTCTTCGCCGTCTCGGTGTGGGCCCGGTCCAGGCTCTCGGATCTCGAGCTGGAGTCGCTCGTCGGCCAGAGCGCGTCGCTCCAGATCCAGCCCGACGCCGCGCACCTCCACTGGCTGAGCAGCAGGCTCTGGCAAGGCGTGTGCAGCCACGTGGAGCAGGTGCAGGCCGAGCCGACGGGGCTCTCGACGTACTACCTCCGCATCGTGCCGCGCCTCTGGCTGCTCACCCAGCGCCGCGGCCACCGCATCTACCAGCACCTCTCCATCCCCGACATCGTCGACGCGCTCCTCGGCGAGTGGGCGATCGAGCCGGCGTGGAAGATCGATCGCGGCGCGTACCCCAGGCTCGAGTACAAGGTCCAGCACGGCGAGAGTGATCACGCCTTTCTCTCCCGCCTCCTCGAGGAGGCGGGCATCGCCTACACCTTCCCCGACCGCGGGGCGGACACCAAGCTCACGCTGAGCGACAAGCTCGAGGCGGAGCCGCTGAGGCCGGGGCCGCCGCTGCCGTACGTCGACAACCCCATCGAGACCGCCGAGCGCGAGTTCGTCACCAGGGTGCGGCTCGGCCACGAGGTCCGGCCCGGCGCGAGCACGATCCGCGGCCACGACTTCCGCAAGCCCTCGTTCGCGCTCACCGGCGAGGCGCCCCCGGCGCCCGCGCCCGAGGCGAAGTACGAGCAGTACCGCTACGAGCCCGGCGCGTTCCTCGCCGCGAGCGCCGGGGGCGGCGCGCCCATCGGCGACGCCAAGGGCGTTTACCGCCACGACCCGAAGCACGGAGCCGATCTCTCGACACGGGTCCTCGCGGCGATGCGCGCCGACAAGCGCGGCGTGCTCTTCGAGGCCAACGTGATCGACCTCTACCCCGGCCGGGTCTTCGCCGTCGATCAGCACCCGCACCCGGAGTTCGGAAGAGGGCCGTTATTGGTGGCCGAGCTCGAGATCGTGGCCTCGCTCGGCGAGCCGTGGAGCGTGCGCGGGCGCGCGCTCTTCGCCGATTCCAAGGTCCCGTACCGGCCGGCGCGCAAGACGCCCAGGCCGGTCGCGCCCGGGCTGCAGAGCGCGACCGTGGTGGGGCCGCCGGGCGCCGAGATCCACACCGACGAGCTCGGGCGGGTGCGCGTGCAGTTCCCGTGGGATCGCGAGGGCAAGCTCGACGACAACAGCTCGTGCTGGATGCGCGTGAGCCAGGGCTGGGCGGGCGCCGGGTTCGGGATGTTCATGCTCCCCCGCGTCGGCCAGGAGGTGCTGGTGGCCTTCCTCGACGGCGATCCAGATCTCCCGATCGTGGCCGGGCGCGCCTTCAACGGCCGCGAGCTCGTGCCGTACAAGCTGCCGGATCACAAGACGGTGAGCACCTGGAAGAGCAGCTCGTCGCCCGGCGGCGCGGGGTACAACGAGATCAAGTTCGAGGACCAGGCGGGCCAGGAGCTCGTCTACATGCAGGCGCAGCGCGACAGGAACCAGCTCGTCAAGCGCGATGAGGTCGAGCGCACCGCGCGCCACAAGCGGAGCACCGTGGGCGGCGACGAGCACGTGGTCGTGAAGGGCGCGCGAAAGCAGCTCGTCCACGGGGGCGACCACGTGCACGTGAAGCTGGACCAGCGAACGGCCGTCGACGGCTCGGTGTCGCTCACGGTCGCGGTGAACCGGGACGAGCGCGTGGGCGCGAACCACGCGCTCGAGGCCGGCAAGCAGCTCCACATCAAGGCGGGCGCGACCCTGGTGCTCGAGGCCGGGCAGCGGCTCACCATCAAGGGGCCTGGAGGCTTCATCGACATCCACCCGGGGGGCGTCGACATCGTGGGATCCATCGTCAACATCAACAGCGGCGGCGCGCCGGGCGCCGGCCAGGGCGCGAACCCGGCGGCGCCGCTCCAGGCCGAAGAGGCGCACCCCAAGGACACGCCGTCTCCCTGAGACGAGGAGGAGCGAGATCATGCCCGCCGCCGCGCGCCTCACCGATCTGCACACCTGCCAGACCCACCCTGGGCCCACGCCGATCGTCTCGTCGGCCAGGACGGTGAACATCGGCTTCCTGCCCGCGGCGCGGGTCGGCGATCGCGCCGCGTGCCCGGCCAGCGCCGCGATCGTCCAGGGCTCGGCGACCGTGTTCATCGAGGGCGCCATGGCCGCGCGTCTCGGCGACGAGACGGCGCCGAATGGCGCGATCGTGACGGGGTGTCCGACGGTGAACATCGGCTCGACCCCCACCATCGATGCGTTGCTCGCCGCGTCCGTGTCGGGGACTCCGTTCCTCGATTGCGAGAGCTGCCGGATGGACGGCGCCGGGTGAAGGCGCTGCTCCATGTGACATCAGGGCTGCTCGCCGGGCGGCGCGTGCGCCTCCAGGCCGGCGAGGCGCTGCGCGTGGGGCGCCTCGGGCGGGCGGATATCGTGATCTCGCAGGACGAGCAGATGGCGCCGGTGCATTTCGAGGTGGCCTGGGATGGCGCCGTGTGCCGGCTCGTCGATCGGAGCCGCCGGGGGACGCAGGTCGACGGCAAGGCGGTCGCCGAGGCCACGATCGGCGACGGCGCGCTCGTCGTCGCGGGGCAAACCCACTTCCTGCTGCGGCTCGTGCCCGACGAGCTGGGCGCCGATCTCCCGCCAGCGCTGCCGCGCCCGCCGCCGTCACGGGAGCTGCTCGCCGCGCGGGAGGTCGCGCTGGAGGCGCTGCAGAGCGAGCCGGAGCCGCTCTTCGCCCTCCTCGACGCCGCCCGCGAACGGCGCATCCTCACGCTGCTGCGCGCCTGCGAGGACGAGAATCGCTCGCTCTTCGAGGGCGTCGCGGGCGAGGCGATGGCCCGGGCGGCGCCGCACCTGGTGCGGATCGAGAAGGGGTCGGCGCTCCTGCCGGTGCTCGTGAACGAGGGGTGGGGCGAGAGCTGGGGAGTCTACCTGACCGGGCGGAGGCCTCTTCGAGAGGTGCGGCAGAGATTGCGGCGGTCGCTGATCGTGAGGGACGAAGAGACGGGGAGGGGGCTCTATTTCCGGTTCTACGATCCGCGGGTGCTGCGGTTGTTCCTGCCGTCGTGCTCGGCGCGGCAGCGGAGCGAGATCCTGGGGACGGAGATCGGCGGGTTCGTCATCGAGGGCGAGACGGGCGAGGCGCTGCGGCTCGGGGGGGCGTGACGGCGCCTGTCCGGATCCTCATGATGCGCGCGGCTGCCTGACCTGCACCACCCGCCCCAGCGCCGCCGCCTGGAGCGCCACCGGCTCCGCCTCCCGCTCGTCCATCGCCGGGTGCACCGCCGCGATCACCCGCGCTCGGAAGCGCGCCGAGAGCGGCAGCGCCTCGGCGATCGAGGCCGGCAGGTAGATGACGAGCGGCTGCGTCTCTCCCGCGACGCGCAGCAGCCCGCGCAGGTGCGGCCCGCCCAGCACCTTGCGCTTCTGGTAGTGCCGCTGCTCGAGCAGCGCGCGCTCCACCTGCTCGTTCGCGAGCTCTACACGGCCCCTCTTGCCGTGGCCGAGCGCCTCGCGGATCTTCCCGCACAGCGCCTCGGCGACGGCGGGCGCCGTCGAGACGCCCGGCGTGGCGAGGAATTTCTCGGCGGCCCCGAGCGCCGCCGCGAGCGCGTCGTCGCCTGTCGCGAGCGGCGTCGCCGTGGAGACAAGCGCCTTCAGCGTCTCCACTTCGTCAAAGGACAGCGAGAGCTCGCCCTCGATCAGCTCGAGGGGCGGCACCGGCATGCCGCGCTTGCCGGCGGCGCGCGCGAGCGCCCCGTGCACGCCCGCGACGTCGGCGGCTGCGCCGCGATCGAGGATCTCGAAGACCTGCGCCCGATCCTCGATCTCGGCGGGCTCGTCGGAGAGCGCCGGATCGTCGGCCTCCGGGTCGAGGGGCTCGGCCTCCATCGCGTCGAGCAGGCGCTGCCAGGCCGGCTTGCGGACGATGCGCGGCACGCTCTTCCGATCGAACCAGACGAGCGTCAGCGCGTCCCGCTGCGCCGGCGCGAGCGCGGCGCTGGCGTCCGCTGCCCCGCCTGTGCCCGCGAGCATCGCGCCGATGGTCTGCGGCGCCGCCGGCGCGTGCGGGATCATGCCCATGGCGCTCGACCCGGGCTGCGGAGCGCCGGCCGCCCAGGGGCTCACCGGCTCGCCGGCCTTCGCGATCGGCGGGGCAGGGATCGGAGAAGGGGTGTTGGGAGGAGGGGTGTTCGAAGGAGGGGTGTTCGATGCGGCGGCGGGGGGCGGCGCCGAGGACGGGGCGACGAAGGGGAGAGGCACCTTCGTCGCGTCCTCGGTGAGATCGCCCGTCTGGCCCTCGGTCGAGCTCGGCTTCGGCCGGACACCGGGCGGCTCGGCTCGGCGCGGAGCGGGCGCCTCGGGAGGAGGCGGCGTGGGCGGTCCCGCGCGAAAGGGCATGATCGGCGCCTGCACGGCGTCGAGCGACTTCACCGGCATGTCGACGGTCTGCTTCGACGGGCCGAGGGAGGGAGGCTTCACCTTGGGCGCGGCCGGGGCCACCCGCGGCGGCGGCTGGGGCCCCGGCGCCGCGGGGGTGGGTGCCTCGGCCGGCGCCTGCCTCGCGGGCCGCTCCAGCGAGACGCGGATCTGCCCTGACTCCTTGGGGCTCGCGAGCGGGAGCTGGCCTCGCCAGGTCAGCGTGCAGAGGAGGCGAGCGGTGTCGATCACGAGCGTGTCGCAGCGCATGGCGAGATCGCGCGGCCCGCCGGCGCGGCCGGTGACGGTCGCCCGCGGGCGGACGCCGGGAAGGCTGGTGACGAGGCGCGGGTGGCGAGGATGGAGGTTCTCGAGCACGATCTGCTCGTCCTCGCGGAGCTGCAGCAGGCGCTGATCGAGCGGAGCGACGTTGAAGAAGGTGCGATCGAGATCCTCCGGCAGCGGGCTCGAGAGGAGCGCTCCCGACGACCAGGCCGCCGCGTGTCTGCCGAGCCTGCGGCGCCGCAAAGGCCAGGTGGGGGCGATGGGCCCGAAGCCCACCGCCGCGATGGGGTCGTCCGGGCTGGCCACGATCCGATCCACGGGGAGGAGGTTCGGGACGGCGGCCCTGCCGCGGGCGTCGCGCGCCTCGCGATGGATGCCCGCAGGGTTGTCCGTGTCCGGCCCGCCCGCGGCGCGCTCGTAGGCGAGCGGCATCGTCGTGAAGTGCGCTCCTTCCTGGAGCTCGCCCTCCTGGGTGAACCGGCGATCGCAGAACACCTGAATGGGTTTGTCGATCTCGCCCACCGCCATCCGCGCGATCAGCGACCGCGCGGGGCTGCCGCCGGGCGCGTGGGCGTGGCCGACGAGGACGACATCGGCGCCCTGCTTCAGCGGCGCGAGATCGCTCGCCTCGATGAGGCTCCGCGCGGGGTCGTCGTCCAGGTGCGCGTCGCGCTCGCGGATCGGCTCCTGCGCGGGCGCGAGCGGCGACTCGCCCGGCGCGAGCGTGAACGTCGCCTTGCAGACGACGGTGAGCACCCAGGTCAAGGAGCGCACCTGCCAGAGGAGCGAGGCGACGGGGAGCGGCCCGTCGGAGACGACGTCCATAGGTGGGCCGACGGTACCACCACTCCGGCAAATTGGATTCGGTCAGGCGCGGCGCTCCGCGCCGTCAGGGGGCGCGCGGGCTGTCCGCGATGAACGGGAGCCCTGCCGCGGCCGCGTCCCGGAACGCCTGGGCCGAGGCGGCGGCCCGCTGCAAGCACGGCCAGCACGGCTCCTCCTGCGCGTCGTCGGGCTCCTCCGCCGGCGCTGCCGCGGCGCGCGGGCGCTGGGCCGGGACCGCCGCGGCGGGAGAGGGCGCGGGCTGGGCCAAGTCCTTCCCGGAGCCACCCTGGTCCGGGGCCTCCGCGAGGTGCACCTGCCCCGCCGCGAGCGCGGCCGCGAGGTGGTCGATCACCTCGCGATCGTCCGGCGATATCGAGAGCCAGGGCCGATCCTCGCGGAGGAACCGCCGCAGCTCGTGCAGGATCTCGGCGCGCGCGCCGAGCGAGGCGATGGTGCGCCGCGCCGCGAGCCGATCTCCGCGAAGCGGCACGCGATCGCCCGGGGGCGGCTCTTCCCACGACCAGAAGAGATCGATCCACCGCTCCTCGCCCGGCCTTGCGGTCCCGCCGCCCTCCGGCGAGACAAGGTCGAGAAAACGCTCGTTCAACCGCAGCCGCAGCACGGAGGCAGGTTATCATGCCCGGGGCCGCGCCGGGCGGCCCCGCCGCGAGGTGATGGATGGATGACGCCGCGCTCGATCGAATCGTTCAGCACCTCTGGGGCGCGGAGGCGGATCTGGTCTACGCCGTCCTCGACGGCGCGCGCGACACGGCGATCTCCGACTCGGTGCGCTCCTCGGACCTGCCGCACTGCTGCCTCCTCGCGGGCGAGCTGGGCCCGGAGCTGGCCCAGGTGGCGCCCTACCTGGTGAGGCTCCAGCGATCGGGCGAGCTCACGCGACGCCTGCTCCGGCTCGGGTGGGGGAAGAGCTGGGGTATCTTCCTCGCCACGCCGTCTCCCCTCGAGACAGTGCGGCGGCACCTGCGCCGCCTGCTCCGCGTCCTGGGTCCGGACGGAGCGGCCATGTTCTTTCGCTACTACGACCCGCGGGTATTGCGCACCTACCTGCCCACGTGCAACGCCGGCGAGCTCGGCGAGGTGTTCGGTCCTGTCCTCCGCTACGCGGTCGAAGGCGAAGGCGCCGGGGAGCTCGTCGTGTTCCGGCGCGCCGGGCCCGAACTCGCGCGCTCCGTGATCGACCTCCGCGCGGCCGCGCCGGCGTGAATCGGACGTTCCCGAAAGGACCACCTCGGCTCGACTTCGGAGACACGCTCCTTCGGTGGACATAGATCAAAATAGGTAAGAAGCGCGCACGACATCGGGTGATGATGTCGTGACCAGCTCAACGCCCAACGATCTTGACGCCCACCGTGCCGTGTCGCTCGAGCCCCGCATGGCTCGCCCGACATGAATGCTTCGCGCGCTCCGAGCCGCGGCTTCAGCAGATTCGCGGGAGCTGCTCGCCGGAGAGCAGATCGAGCGTGCGCCGGGTCCCGAGCCGGGTCCTCAGGACAACGCTCCCTTTTCCCTCTCCGACGATCCGACCGATGCGTGCGGCTCCCCGGCCGAGCGGGTGGTCGCGCAGGCTCGCCAGGGCGCGCTCCGTCTGGGCTTCCGGCAGGAACGCGACGAGCCGGCCCTCGCACGCCACGTAAAGCGGGTCGAGCCCGAGCAGCTCGCACGCCCCGAGGACCGCAGGTTCCACGGGGATCTGCGCTTCCTCCACCTCGACGTGGACGCCCGCGTCGAGCGCGATCTCGTTCAACACGGCCGCGAGCCCGCCGCGCGTCGGATCCCGCAGGCAGTGGACGTCGATCCCCGCCTCGAGCAGCGCTGCAGCGAGGCCTTCGACCGGCGCGCAGTCGCTCTCCACGGGCTCCTCGAACGCCAGCGCCTCACGCACGGACAGCACCGCGATCCCGTGCCGCCCCACGTCGCCGGACACGAGTACGGCATCGCCCGGCCGGACCCGGCGCGGCGCGATGGCCACGCCCTCGGGCACCACGCCGATGCCGGCGGTGTTGATGAACAGCCCGTCTCCCTTGCCCCGGTCGACCACCTTGGTGTCGCCCGTCACGAGCTCGACCCCGCACGCGTCCGCAGCGGCGCGCATCGACAGCGCGATCTGCTGGAGCTCGTCGATGGGCAGCCCCTCCTCCACGATGAAGCCGGCGCTCAGGTAAGCGGGCCGGGCGCCCGTCATGGCCAGGTCGTTCACCGTGCCATAGACGGACAGCTTGCCGATGTCACCTCCGGGGAAGAAGCGCGGATGCACGACGTAGGTGTCCGTGGTGAACGCGAGGGACGCGCCGCCGAGCCGCACCACGGCGCCGTCATGACGGGCCGAGAGCGGAGCGCTGTCGAAGGCGGGCAGGAAGACGTGCTCGATGAGCTCACGCATGAGCCGCCCGCCGCCGCCGTGGGCAAGCTGGACCGTCCTTTCGCGCAGCGGCGCGGGGCAGCTCATCTCGAACCGCACGGCGGGTCCGCCCTCCGGTAACGGTAGTAGGCCGCGCACGCTCCTTCCGAGGAGACCATCGTGGCGCCCAGCGGAGTCTCCGGCGTGCAGCGCACACCGAACGCGGGGCAGTCCGGCGGCTTGATCACCCCCTGGAGCACGAGGCCGCTCTTGCAGTCGGTCGATGCCCGGGGCTCCGGGTCGCCTGCCGGCGCCCTGCGCACCGAACCCCCGAACCGCCGCTCTGCATCGTGGTCCGCGTAAGGCGCCCGGAGCCCGAGCCCGCTCCCGGCGATGGGACCGATGCCTCGCCAGGTCCGGGGCACGATCTCGAAGACCTCCCGGATCATGCGCTGCGCGGGCTCGTTGCCGGCCTCGCGCACCGAGCGGGCGTACTGGTTCTCCACGTCGGTGCGGCCCTCCTCGAGCTGCCGGACGCACATGAAAATGCCCTGGAGGATGTCCATCGGCTCGAAGCCCGTGACCACGATGGGGACGCGGTGCTCGGCGGCGAGCGGGCGGTAGGCGTCGATGCCCATCACCGTACACACGTGGCCCGCGGCGAGAAACCCGTCGACGCGCCGATCCGGCGCCCGGAGGATCACCTCCATCGCGGGCGGCACGAGCACGTGCGACACGAGGAGCGAGAAGTTCCGGATGCGGCGGCGCCGCGCCTCGAACGCCGCCATGGCGTTCGCGGGCGCCGTGGTCTCGAAGCCGACCGCGAAGAAGACGACCTCACGATCCGGCAGGCGCTCGGCGAGCGCGAGCGCGTCGAGCGGCGAGTAGACGACGCGCACGTCGCCGCCCCTCGACTTCACCGCGAACAGGTCGTCGCTCGAACCGGGGACGCGCAGCATGTCGCCGAACGAGCAGAACGTGACCTCCCGGCGCGAGGCGATCTCGAGCGCACAATCGATGAGCTCGACCGGCGTGACGCACACCGGGCAGCCAGGGCCGTGGAGGAGCGAGATCTCCGGGGGCAGGAGCTCGTCCAGGCCGAAGCGGACGATGGCGTGCGTCTGACCGCCGCAGACCTCCATGATCGACCAGGGGCGAGAGACCACCCGCCGGATCGCATCCACGTACGGCCCGACGCGCTGCGCGTCGCGGTACTCGTCGATGAACCTCATCGCGGCTCCTCCCCCTCGCGCGCCGCGCCGAGCTCGTCGAGGTAGGAGAGCGTCCGCCGCGCCGACGCCTCGTCGATGCGGCTGATGGCGAAGCCCGCGTGCACGATCACGTAATCGCCGGGCTCCGCCTCCGGCACGTAGGCGAGGCAGATCTCCTTGACGATCCCGCCGAAGGCGACGCGGCCGAGCCGGAGGTCGCCACCCGCGACGCCGAGGATCTTGCCGGGGACGCCGAGGCACATGGTCACGCCTCCACCGCGTCTGCGCCGCGCCGCGCGGCCACGAGGACCTGGCCGAGCGACAGGCCGCCGTCGCCCGGCGGGTAGAGCTTCGGCGCGTAGACCTCGACGCCTCGCGCCGCGAGGCGCTCGCGGATCGACGCGGCGAGGAGCGCGTTCTGGAAGCACCCGCCCGCGAGCACGACGCGCCCGAGGCCGCTCGCGGCAGCGAGCGCCTCGGCGACGTCCACGAGCGCCGCGTGAAAGCGGGCCGCGATGACGCCGGGCGGCACGCCGTCACGCCGATCACCCAGCACCGCGTCGATCAGCGGGCCGAAGTCGAGCACCGCCGGCACCCCGGGCGCGCTTGCGCGCAGCGGCAGCGGATAGCCCGCCTGCTCGCCGGCCGCCTCGGCCAGGCACTCCAGCTCCATGGCGGCCTGCCCCTCGAAGCTCGCCGCCCCGCGCAGGCCCGCGAGCGCCGCCACCCCGTCGAACAGGCGCCCCACGCTCGTCGTGCGCGGCGAGCCCGTCCCGCGCGCGAGGATGGAAAACAGCGGGCCGAGCTCGGCCTCGCGGAACCAGGCGCGCGCGTGATCCCGGGCGCCCTCGCCGTGCAGCTCCCAGAGCAGGCCGAGCGCGGAGCGGCGCGGCTCCCTCATGGCGCGCTCGCCGCCCGGCAGCGGGAAGGAGCGGAGGTGCGCCGCGCGGCGGAACGACGCCCCGTCCACGACCAGCGCCTCGCCGCCCCAGAGGGCGCCGTCGAGCCCGTAGCCGGCGCCGTCCCACGCGAGGCCGAGGACCGGTCCGTCGATGCCATGCTCGGCCATGCAGGCTGCGACGTGCGCGTGGTGGTGCTGTACCCGGACGAGCGGCGCGCGGAAGTCCGCCGCGAGCTGCTCGGCGATGCGGCTGGACGCGTAGTCGGGGTGGAGATCGCAGGCGATGCGCTCCGGCCGCACCCGGAACAGGCGCGCGAGCTCGAGGGCCGTGCGCTCGATGAGCGCGGCGCCCTCCGCGGTGTGCGCGTCGCCGAGGTGCTGGCTGACGACCACCTGGCCGTCGAAGAAGAGCGCCGTCGTGCTCTTCAGGTGGCCGCCGAGCGCGAGGATCGGCGGGGCGGCGACCCGCAGCGGGAGAGGCAGCGGGGTGAAGCCGCGCGCGCGGCGGAGGAGCTCGACGCCAGCCGGCCCGATGCGGACCACGGAGTCGTCGAGGGGGCGCACGATCGGCCGGTCGTGCACGAGGAACAGGTCGGCGACGCCGCCCAGGCGCTCCAGCGCGTCGGATGTGTCGGTGCAGATAGGCTCGTCCGAAAGGTTGCCGCTCGTGCAGACCACGGGGCGACCGACGAGCTGGAGCACCAGCCGGTGGAGCGGCGTGTAGGGCAGCAGCGCACCCAGGCGCGGCGTACCCGGCGCGACCGCGTCGGCGATGGCGACCCGCGCAGCGGCGGGCGAGAGCCGCCGCAGCAGCACGATCGGCGCCTCGGGACCGTGCAGCGCGTCCGCCTCCGCGGGAGACACGCGGCAGGTGCTGCGCACGGCGTCGAGCGAGCCGAACATCACCGCGAACGGCTTGGCGTCGCGGCGCTTCCGCCGGCGCAGGAGCGCGACCGCGTCCGGCGATGTCGCGTCGACCAGCAGATGGAAACCACCGAGCCCCTTCACGGCGACCACCTTCCCCGCCAGCACCGCGGCCGCGGCCTCGCGGAGCGCGCCGTCAGGCGACCCGGAGCCCCGAATGCCGGGATCCATCGGGTCTCCGGCTGCGGCGGCGAGCTGGACGTGC
Source organism: Sorangium sp. So ce302 (assembly GCF_051530145.1). Classification (GTDB taxonomy): domain Bacteria; phylum Myxococcota_A; class Polyangia; order Polyangiales; family Polyangiaceae; genus Sorangium; species Sorangium cellulosum_B. The sequence goes on from NZ_CP150326.1 coordinate 3,952,061, forward strand.
GGGCCGCATGCCGGGCAGGCGATGGGCTCCGCGTGGAAGCGCCGGTCCGAGGGGTCCGCGTACTCCGCGGCGCATGCGGGGCACATCGGGAAGCGATCCATCGTGGTCCTGGTCCGGTCGTACGGGAGCCCCGAGAGGATCGTGTAGCGGGGGCCGCACTGCGCGCAGCTCGTGAACGGGTAGCGGCGGCGGCGTCCGGTCTCGCTGTCCACCTCGCGGGCGCACGCCTCGCAGACGGCGAGATCCGCGGGCATCGACGGGCGCACCCCGCTCTCCGCCTCGCTACCGAGGATCTGGAACGGACCGGTGTCCTCCTCGGCCCGCCGCTCGATCTCGATGCGCTCGACGCGCGCGGGCGCGCTGGGCTCGCGGGTCAGGCCGGCGACGAAGGCGTCCAGGCTGCGCTCCGGCCCCTGCACCTCGATCTCGACCCCGCCGGGGCGGTTCCGCACCCAGCCGCCCAGGCCGAGCGCGGACGCGCGCCGGTACACGAACGGCCGGAAGCCCACCCCCTGGACGATGCCGTACACGCGGAGCGCGAGGCGCGGCACGGCTACTCCACCTCCATGGCATCCAGGCCGAGCCCCAAGCGCCCGAGGAGCGTCGCCTGGTCGCCGCCGCAGCGCGGGCAAAGCAGGACGTGATGGTCGGGCGCGTACGTGCCGCCGCACGAGAGGCAGCGCGCCTCGACGCGGTGGAGCCGCAGATCGAGGCGCGCCCCCTCGGCCGGCGTGCCGCGCGCATGCGCCGCGAAGTGGAGCGAGAGGCTCTCCGGCGAGAGCGCCTCGGCCTCGGCCACCCAGCCGCGCACCGAGACGACCCGCGTCGCCCCCTCGGCCGCGGCGCGGTCCAGCGCGGCGGAGAGCAGCTGTCGAGCGATGGACGACTCGTGCACGGGCTCACCCTCCGAGGAACGAGAGGACGCGGGCGACAGCCCGGGGGACCGCCGCGGCCACGTCGGGCGACAGGACGAGCTCGTCCAACGCTCGGGGCTCCGGGTCGCCTGACGGCGCCCTGCGCCCCGAACCCTGGTCCAACGCTCGGGGCTCCGGGTCGCCTGACGGCGCCCTGCGCCCCGAACCCTGGTCCAACGCTCGGGGCTCCGGGTCGCCTGACGGCGCCCTGCGCCCCGAACCCTGGTCCAACGCTCGGGGCTCCGGATCGCCTGACGGCGCCCTGCGCCCCGAACCCCGCGGACAAGGCCCGCCGATGCTCACGCCGACGATGCGGATGTCGGGTGAGAGCCGATCCGGCGCCGTGATGCGAGCGAGCTCGATGGCCTGCCCGACGCCGAGGCCGTGCGTCGAGACCGGGACAGGCGCACCGGCGGCGAGGTCCGAGGGCGAGAGATCGAGCACCTCCCCGGGCGGCGACGCGAGCACGGCGTCGACGACCACGACCGTCGCGGGCGTCTGGAGGAGCGAGACGAGCGCGGTCGCGTCCCTCGCCTCGACGACCTCCGCGTCGCCCGGCAGACCCCGGCGGCGCAGCGCCTCGAGCACGGCGAGCCCGGCAGCGTCGTCCCCGGCGGCGCGTTGCCCGAGGCCGATGATGCGCGCGGTCATCGCGGCGCCTCCTCGACGCGCAGGGTGAGGAAGTGCGTCGCGCAGGAGATGCAGGGGTCGTGGTTGCGCACGGCCTGCTCGGCGCGCGCGGTCGCCTCGCGGAGCGGCAGCGACGCCAAGGACGGCGACAGCGCGCAGAGGTCCTCCTCGATCGAGAGCTGGTTCTGCGACGTGGGCGGGACGATCTTGGCGTCCAGGATCGTCCCCTCGGCGTCGAGCGTGTAGCGGTGGTACAGGAAGCCGCGCGGCGCCTCGGAGCCGCCGTAGCCCGTGCCCGCGCGGACCGCGGGAGGCGCGACGAACGGCGCCGGCGGGGGCGCGTACGCCTCGATGATCCGGATCGACTCCTCGAACGCCTGAAGGATCTCCACGAGGCGCACGAGCAGGCTCCGGAACGGGTTGCGGCACGGGACGGCGAGGCCGGCGGCGCGCGCCGCGTCCTGGACCTCGGGGAGCAGGCGATCGAAGCTCAGGTTGAAGCGCGCGAGCGGGCCGCACAGGTAGCTGCCGCTGTCGCGTTCGGTCGTCCGGGGCTCCGGGTCGCCTGCCGGCGCCCTGCGCCCCGAACCCCGGTCCAACGCTCGGGGCTCCGGGTCGCCTGCCGGCGCCCTGCGCCTCGAACCCCGGATCCTCGACCTCAGCGCGGTCGACCAGGAGACGTGCTCCTCGACGAAATGGGCGTCGTAGTCGCGCACCTCGATATCGAGCCCGCCCGAGGAGACGAGGCGCCCCTCGGCGATCGCGTACACGTCGTCGCTGCGGAGCGCGACGAACTCGTAGGGCCGCTCGAGCTCCGGGCACGGCAGCGTCGCCATCCAGGAGAGGCACGCGCGCGTGCGCTCACTCCCGGCGCGCAGCTCGGGGAGCAGGCCCTCGATGTCCGCGCGAGACGGCGCGCTGTAGAAGCCGCCGACGCGGGTGTTGACCGGGTGGATCTCGCGGCCCCCGAGGAGCGCGACGATGGCGTTCCCCGCCTTCTTGATGGCGAGCCCCTTCGCGACCCAGGCGCGGTGGTCGCGCGCCATGGCGACCGCGTCCGGGTAGCCGAGGAAGTCGGGCGCGTGCAGCAGGAAGACGTGCAGGGCGTGGCTCTCGATCCACTCGCCGCAGTAGAGGAGGCGCCTGAGCGCGCGGAGCTCCGGGCCGAGCTCGATGCCGAGCGCGTCCTCCATCGCGCGGCACGCGCTCGTGATGTACGCGACAGGGCAGATGCCGCAGATGCGGGACGTGATGTCGGGCGTCTCCGCGAAGCCTCGACCGCGGAGGAACGCCTCGAAGAACCGCGGGGGCTCGAAGATCGAGAGGCGCGCCTCCTTCGCCCGCCCGTCCTCGATCACGAGCGTCAGCGAACCCTCGCCCTCGACGCGGGCGAGGTAGTCGACCGCGATGGTGCGCGTCTCACCGTTCATGCCGCTCGCTCTCCGCGCGGAACGCCGGGGCGTTCGCGTTGAAGGTGCGGTGGAGCCGCACGAGGTCGCGCTCCGGCACGCCCGCCGCCTGGAATGCGCGCGAGAGCGACTCCATGTTCGGCGCCTCCATGGGCCCGAAGCAGCCATAGCAGCCGCGCTGGTAGGTCGGGCAGAGCGCGCCGCAGCCCGCGTGCGTCACCGGGCCGAGGCAAGGCGTCCCGGTCACCATCACGCACACGTTGCTGCGGCTCTTGCACTCGACGCAGACGCTGTGGCTCGCGACATTGGGCCGGCGCCCGTGGAGAAAGGCGCTGATCACCTCCAGGAGCTGGCGCTTGTTCACCGGGCAGCCGCGCAGCTCGAAGTCGACGGGGACGTGGTCGGCTATCGCCGTGGAGGTGGCGAGGGTCTCGATGTAGGCGGGCGAGGCGTATACGACCGACAGAAACTCGCGTACATTCGCGAAGTTGCGCAGCGCCTGGATGCCCCCCGCCGTGGCGCAGGCGCCGATCGTGACGAGCGCCTTCGACAGCCGCCGGACCTCGCGGATCCGCTCGGCGTCGGCGGGCGTCGTGATCGACCCCTCGACCAGCGACAGGTCGAACGGCCCAGCGCGCTCGAGGCTCGTGGCCTCCTTGAAGTAGGCGATGTCGATCGCGGCGGCGAGCGACAGGAGCTCGTCCTCGAGGTCGAGGACGCTGAGCTGACAGCCGTCGCACGAGGCGAACTTCCACACGGCGAGCTTCGGCTTCGCGCGGCGCGCCATGGCGCTCACAGCTCCCGGACCGCGAGCAGCGGTCCCACGCGGTCGTAGCGGAGCACGGGGCCGTCCTTGCAGACGAAGCTCGGCCCGAGCTGGCAGCGGCCGCAGATCCCCACCGCGCACTTCATGTTCCGCTCCAGCGAGGCGTGGACGCGCTCGCCGGGGACGCCGCGGCGCTCGAGCTCGCGCGCCGTGAAGCGCATCATCACCTCCGGCCCGCAGACGAACGCGACCGCGCGGCCCGTATCGAAGTCGGCGAGGCGCAGGAGGGCCGGCACGACCCCGACGTGCCCGCGCCACCCGGGGCCTGCGCGGTCCACGGTCACGAGCACCTGCAGGTCGGCGCGACGGCTCCAGCGATCGAGCTCCCTGCGGTAGAGCAGGTCCTCGGGCCCGCGGGCGCCGTAGAGCAGCGCGACGCGGCCATAGGCGGCCCGGTGCCGGAGGATGTGGCAGAGCGCCGGGCGCAGCGGCGCCATCCCGAGCCCGCCGGCGAGGAGCAGCACGTCCGCGCCGCGCGCCTCGTCGACGGGCCACGGGCTCCCGAACGGGCCGCGCAGCCCGAGTGCCATGCCCGAGCGGAGGCGCCCGAGCGCGCGCGTGACCGAGCCCGCCTCGCGGATCGTGTGCAGGAGCCGATCGGGCCGCGCGGGATCCCCGCTGATCGAGATCGCGACCTCGCCGACCCCGAAGGCGTAAAGCATGTTGAACTGGCCGGGCGCGAAGACGAGGCCGCCCGGGCGGCCCGGCAGGTCGATCGTCGCCGTGAAGGTCGTCGCCGTCTCGCGGTGGACGCGCCGCACGCGCGCCGGCTCCGGCGCCCAGGGGTTTGGGGCGGAGGGCGCCGCCAGGCGACCCGGGATCGCGGCGTCCGGAGCGAAGGGCAGCGGGATGTCCCGCGGCACGAAGGTCATGGCTCGGCCCTGTAGACGTCGAGCCGCTGCAGCCGCACGCGCTCCAGCCGTGCGTAGAGCTGCCGCAGGAGGCGCAGGGACACGGCGTACCCGAGCGCGGGATCGGCGTCCGAGCACGCGCGCACGTGCGCTGCGTCGAGCCCGATCGAGCGGACCGGCGTGGCCGCCCGCGCGTCGAGCACCCATCGCCGCGGCGGGAAGAGCCAGTGCAGGCCCAGGATGTCCCCGCCCGCCAGGCTCTCGACCTGCACAGGGTCGCGGCCGGGGCGGTGGATCTCGAGCGTCACGCGCCCCTGCGCGAGCAGGTAGAGCGTGTCCGCCTCGCCTCCCTCCCGGAGGAGGAACGCCCCCTCCGGGAAGCTCCGCGCAAACGCGCGCTCGGCCAGGCGCGCGAGGTGCGCGGCCGGGAGCCCGTCCAGGAACGGGTGGGCTCCGAGAATGGGGAGGAGCTCCTCCGCCTTCATCGGCGCCTACCCCTTCCCGGCGGCGACGGCGCCGTCTCCTGCCCGGATGGCGGCCGCCTCTTCGGTGATGTCGATCCCGACGGGGCACCATGTGATGCACCGGCCGCAGCCGACGCAGCCGGACGTGCCGAACTGATCGATCCACGTGGCCAGCTTGTGCGTGAGCCACTGCCGGTAGCGGGCCCGGAGCGAGGCGCGGACGCTGCCGCCGTGCAGGTACGAGTGGTCGAGGGAGAAGCACGAGTCCCAGCGCCGGAAGCGCTCGGCCGTCTCGCCGGAGGGACCCGCGGACGCGGAGTCCCGACCCATGTGGACGGAGGGACCCGCGGACGCGGAGTCCCGACCCATGTGGACGGAGGGACCCGCGGACGCGGAGTCCCGACCCATGTGAACGGAGGGACCCGCGGACGCGGCGTCCCGACCCAGGTCCCGGCCCTCGTCGGCCGGGAGGTCTGTCGCGTCCTCGATCGTGCTGCAGAAGCACGTCGGGCACGCGAGCGTGCAGTTCGTGCATCCGAGGCAGCGCTCGGCCACGTCGTCCCAGCGGGGGTGCTCGAGGTTTCGATAGAAGAGCTCCTTGATGCCGTCCGTCTCGAGCTTCCTGCCCATCTGGGTCGCCGTACGGCGCGAGACCTCGAAGGCAGCGCGGGCGTCGTCCTCGCCCGCGCTGGACGCGCCCGCGCGAGCGAGCAAGGAAGCGCCGGCGTCGCTGCCCACCTCGACGAAGAAACGGTGGCCACCGTCGAGGAGCTCGGTCAGCGCGAGGTCGAAGCCACGCTCTGCGCGCGGCCCCGTACGCATCGACACACAGAAGCACGTCCCGCCGGCCTGTCCGCACTGCACCGCGATCACGAAGAGGCCCCTGCGGCGCGCCACATAGTCGGGATCCGGATGCGGGCCGTCGACGAAGACGCGGTCCTGCACGTCGATCGCGGCAAGATCACACGCCCGCGCGCCGAGGACGGCGAGGCGCGGAGGGGCCTCGGCCTCGTCGGTCCGCGAGATGGATCCGCCGCGCCGCCTGAGCTGCACCAGGCGAAGCCGGGGGACGAACAGGAGGTGCTTGAGCGACCGCGGCCCGACCGCGTAGCCGAACAGCGCCTCGTCCGCGCGCCTGGCGAGCCGGTAGCGGCCGGCCTCCTGCTGCTCGGTCCAGCCGGCGGGGAGCTCCTCCGCGCCCTGGATCTCGTCGTACACGATGGCCCCGCCGCGGAGCGTGGGACCGATGAGCCGGTACCCGTCCTCGCGCAGGCCCTGGAGGAGCGCGGCGATCCCCGGCCGGCCGAGGACGGCGCGATCGCCAGGATGAAAGCCGGTCTCTGCGCCGCTCATGCGGGGCCGGTGAGCACGGTCCGTGCCGCTGGGTTCGAGCAGCAGACGACCAACACTGGCACGGCGGCGGGTCCGCTTGTTGCTCCGACGCACGCACGGGCGATCGAGCGTCCGCCGGCTCAGTGGCGCCGAGCGGAGGCATCCAGATCTCGATGAGGAGACACGGTGACCGCGCACGTCCTCTGGTTCGATTCATTGTCTCGCGCGGATGTCGCGTCCGCCGGCGGAAAAGGCAGCAACCTCGGGGAGCTCACGCGCGCCGGCCTGCCCGTGCCTCCGGGCTTCGTCATCACCGCGGACGCGTATCTCGCGGCGATGGACGCCGCGGGCGTGCGAAAGCAGCTCGTCGCGCTCTTCACCGAGGCCGATCCGAGCGACCCGGCCGGGCTGCGCGCGACCTGCGCCGCGCTGCGGCGCCTCGTCGGGGCCGCGCCGCTCCCGGCGGAGATCCAGGCGGAGATCGTCGATGCCTACCGGAGGCTTGGGCTCGACACCATCGTGGCCGTCCGGTCGTCCGCCACCTCGGAGGACTCGGCCTCGACCTCGTTCGCCGGCATGCACGAGACGTACACCGACGTGACCGGCGAGCAAGCGTTGCTGGATCGCGTGCGCGACTGCTGGGCCTCCGCCTTTGGCGAGCGCGTGGTCAGCTACCGGAAATCCCAGCGCCTGACGGAGGAGCCCGCCCTGGCGGTCGTCGTGCAGCGCATGGTGAGCTCCGAGCGCTCCGGCGTCATCTTCACCGCGGATCCCGCCACGAAGGACACGTCACGCCTCGTCATCGAGGCGGCGTTCGGGCTCGGCGAGGTCGTGGTCGGCGGGCAGGTCGAGCCGGACACGTACACGGTCGCGAAGCGCGGGCCGCGGCTCCTGGAGGCGCGCGTCGGCCACAAGGCGTTCAAGCTGGTGCGCGCGCCTGACGGCGGAGAGCAGCGCGTGGACCTGCCGGAGGACGAGGGCGCGCGGCGCGTGCTCAAGGACGACGAGGTGCTCGAGCTCGCGCGCCTCGCGCTGCAGGTTGAAGAGCATTACGACGCCCCCCAAGACATCGAGTGGGCCGTCGAGGGTGGGGCGACATACCTGGTGCAAACCCGCCCGATCACCACGCTGGGCGCGCCGCACCCCGCCCCCGGAGAGCTCCTCGTCTCGGGGCTCGGCGCGTCCCCGGGCACGGCCTCCGGGACGGTGCGCGTGCTCCGCTCGCCGGAGGAAGGGCAACGGCTGAAGGCCGGCGAGGTCCTCGTGGCGCCCATGACGTCGCCCGACTGGGTGCCCGCCATCCGGCGCGCGGCGGCCCTCGTCACGGACAGCGGCGGGATGACCTGCCACGCCGCGATCGTCAGCCGCGAGCTCCGCATCCCCTGTGTCGTGGGTACGCGCGCCGCCACGCGGACCCTGCGGGACGGCGAGACCGTCACCGTCGACGGCGCGCACGGCAAGGTCCTCGAAGGGGCCCGGGCCGCCGCGGAGGCGCCCGGCGCCGCTCCGGACGGGGCGCCCGCGGGTGCGGGAGCCGGGCCCGCCGCGAAGTCCGAGGCGCCGGCCGAGCGCGTCCCGTCCGCCGCCGGCTCGCGCGCGGCTTCGCCGGCGGTGCTCGGCACGCGGCTCTACGTGAACCTGGCGATCGCCGAGCGCGCCGAGGAGGTCGCCGCGTCGCCCGTGGACGGCGTGGGGCTGCTCCGGGCCGAGTTCATGCTGCTCGACGCGCTCGGCGGCGTGCACCCGAAGGCCTTGATCGCGTCCGGCGGCCGCGACGAGTTCCTCCAGAAGATGTCGGCCTCGCTGCTCCGCATCACCCGCGCCTTCCAGCCCCGTCCGGTCATCTACCGGACCTACGATTTCCGCACCAACGAGTTCCGCGGGCTCAAGGGGGGTGAGCGATTCGAGCCCGCCGAGGAGAACCCGATGATCGGATACCGCGGCTGCTACCGGTATGTCCGGGAGCCGGAGCTGTTCGCGATCGAGCTCGAGGTGCTCGCCCGCGTCCGCGAGGAGACGCCGAACCTGCATGTCATGATCCCGTTCGTCCGCACGCGCTGGGAGCTCGCGGCCTGCCTGGAGCTCATCGACCGGAGCCCGCTCGGCCGCCAGCGCGGGCTGCACCGGTGGGTCATGGCCGAGGTGCCCTCCGTCGCGTTCTGGATCCCGGAGTACGCGCGCATGGGCATCGACGGCGTCTCGATCGGCTCGAACGACCTGACCCAGCTCATGCTCGGGGTAGACCGCGACTCCGCGGTGTGCGCCGAGCTGTTCGACGAGTCCGACGCGGCGGTGCTCGACGCCATCGGGCGGATCATCCAGGCGTGCAGGGCGGCAGGGATCACCTCGTCGCTCTGCGGCCAGGCGCCGTCGAACCGCCCCGAGTTCGCCGAGCACCTCGTGCGGCTCGGCATCACCTCGATCTCGGTGAACCCGGACGCCGAGCCCGCGGCGCGCCAGGTCATCGCGGCGGCAGAGCGGCGGCTCTTGCTCGAGGCGGCGCGGCGGCCGTGAGGGCCGGGGAGGGGTCGCCTGCTATCGTCCCAGGACGAAGCCGAACTTGAAGGGATCGAGCGGGGCGACGAGCAGCTGCTGGAGGCCGGTGAGGTAGGCCTGTCCGATTGACACACGCGCCATACGCTCAATAGCCGCTCGGCAACATGCATCTCGGGCAAACACCCTCGCCCCGTTGCTGGCTGCGCCTGTTTGCCGCCTGCGGGGCGCTCGCCGCCGGAGCGTGCGGCTCAAGCCGCAGCGAACGCAGCTCGGGCGACGGGCGCGACGCCATCGTCATCGGCTCGGCAGTCCCGCTCACCGGCTCCAGCGCCAAGATGGGGCAGGACATGAGACAGGCCATCGAGATGGCCGTCGACGAGATCAACGGCGGCGGCGGCGTGCTGGGCCGCAGGCTGGAGGTCACGTTCCAGGACGACGCCTGCGACGCAGAGGCCGCCGTGGCCGCCGCCCACAAGCTCGCCGCGCAGGGAGCGGTCGCGGCGATCTCCGGCTATTGCAGCGGCGCCCTCCTGCCTGCCGAGCCCGTCTATCATGGCGCTCGTATAGGCGCTGTCGTGCCGGGGGCCAACGCCGTCAAGCTGACGATGCAGGGGTTCGACAACATCAACCTGATGCTCCCGAACAATCAGGTCCAGGCCCGTACGGCCGCCGACTTCCTCACCGCCGAGCTGGGCAAGAGGAGGATTGCTATCCTCCACGACAACTCCGCGTTCGCAAGGGAGCTCGCCGATCTCACGCGGGAGGAGCTCCGGGGCAGGGCCGACGTCGTCGCCTTCGATGCGGTGACGCCCGGCGAGCGGGACTTCTCCGCCGTGCTGACGCACCTCAAGGCCAGGCACCCGGACGCCATCTACTGGACTGGATACTACGCCGAGGGGGGCCTCATCATCAGGCAGGCCCGCGGTCAGGGCATCGACGCCTCGATCATGGTCGGCGACGGTTCGCGCGACGCCGCCCTCGTCGCCACCGCCGGCCTCGCCAGCGCGGAGGGCGTGTTCGTCACGAGCCCCCCGAGCGCCGCCGAGCTCCCGGGCGCTGCAGGCTGGGCGCGACGCTATGCAGCGGCTTACGGCGAACCAGGCCCTTACAGCGCGCAGGCGTACGACGCGGCGCAACTCGTCGCTTCAGCCATCCAGGCGGCAGGCTCCACCGACCGCGCCGCGGTCGCGGCGGCCATTCGCGGCATTCACCACGACGGCCTGACCGGAGCGGTCTCCTTCGACGCCTCCGGCAGGCGCCAGAACGCGAGCTTCGTGGTCCTCGAGATCAGGAAGGGCAGATTCACGCTTATCCAGGGGCTCACCGCCCCGCGCGCCGACGCCGCGCCCCCTGCGCCGCCGCGCGCGGCGGTGGACCCCGGGCCACCCGCTCGCTCCACGAACCGCATCTCGAACGCCCTCGAGCAGCTCTTGAACGCGCTGGTCATCGGTTCGTTCTACGCCCTGGTCGCCCTCGGATACAGCATGGTTTACGGGATCATGCGCATGATCAACTTCGCTCACGGCGACCTGTACGCGCTCGGAGCCTTCGTCGGCTACAGCGTCCTCGCGCTCGCCAGCGGGTCCTTGCTCGGCACGGGCGCGCTCGGAATCGGCCTCGCCCTGCTCACCGCCATGGCCGTCGCGGGCGGCGTGGGCGTGCTGATGGAGCGGGTCGCCTATCGCCCGCTGCGCCGCTCTCCGAGGCTCATCCTCCTCATCACGGCGCTCGGCATGTCGCTCCTCCTGGAGAACGCCATCATGCTCTTCGAGCCCTGGGGGCCCAGCTTCCGTGTATATCCCATCGCCCTGACGCGAGCCGGGACGTCGCTGCTGGGCGTCCACGTGGGATATGCCCACATCGCCATCTTCGCGACGGCGCTCGCGCTGATGTGGGCCTTGCGCCGGATCATCGGGGGGTCCACCGTCGGTCTGGCCATGCGCGCCACTGCGTTCGACGCCGAGGCGGCCCAGTTGATGGGCATCGACGTCAACAGGATGATCTCCCTCGCGTTCTTCCTGGGAGCCGTCATGGCGGCTGCGGGGGGCGTGATGGCCGGCCTGTACTATGGCCAGATCAACTTCCTGATGGGCTTCATCGTCGGGATCAAGGCGTTCACCGCCTCGGTCCTGGGCGGCATCGGGAACCTCTCGGGCGCCGTGGTGGGCGGGATGATGCTCGGGCTTCTGGAGGTCTTCGGGACGAGGAGCGTGGGCGGCCAGTGGAAGGATGTCTTCGCGTTCGCCGCCCTCATCGCGATCCTGATCATCAAGCCCACCGGGCTGCTCGGCGAGCGCGTCGGTAAGAGGATGTGACGGTGAGGCGTCTCGCTGCGCTCGGCTCCGGCGAAAGACAGCTCCTCCGGCGACGGGGGCCCGCAGCCCTGCTGCTGCTCGCGGTCGCCCTGCCGCTCGGGGTGCAGGATCCCTATCTCATGGACATCGCGGTCATGGCCCTCATTTACATGACGGTGGCCGTGGGCCTGAACGTGGTGGTCGGCTATGCCGGCCTCCTCGACCTCGGGCACGCCGCATACTTCGCCGTCGGCGCGTACACGGCGGCGCTCCTCACCCAGCGCGCCGGGCTCTCCTTCACGCTGGCATTGCCCGCCAGCGGCGCCGTCGCCATGGCGCTTGGCTCCCTCATCGGCCTCCTCGTGCTCCGGCTCCGCCGCGATTATCTGGCCATCGTGACGCTGGGCTTCGGCGAGATCACCCGGATCACGGCCACCAACCTGGACGCGACCGGCGGCCCCAGCGGCATCTTCGGCCTCGCGCCTCCGTCTCTCCTCGGGCTCCGGCTGGAGCGACCCGTTCATTACTACTACACGATGCTGGCATTGCTGGTCATCGCCGCGTGCGCTGCGGCCCGCCTGCGCGAATCCCGGATCGGACGAGCCTGGGCCTTCTTGCGGGAAGACGAGGAGGCCGCGGAGGCCATGGGCATCCACACGTTGAGTTACCGGCTCCTCGCCTACCAAATCGGCACCTTCTGCGCCGGCATCGCCGGCGCGGTATTCGCCATGAAGATGACCGCCGTCTCCCCGGCGAGCTTCAGCTTCATGCGCTCCGTCCTCTTTCTCCTGGCGGTGATCGTGGGCGGCGCCGGCAGCGTGCCCGGCGCCATCCTGGGCGGCGCGCTGGTCACGATTCTCCCCGAGCTCCTCCGGCCGGTCGCCGGGTTCCGCTACCTGATCTTCGGCGCAGCGCTCGTGCTGCTCATGCTCTTTCGCCCGACCGGGCTCTGGCCCGCTCCGAGAAGAGCGGAGGAGTAGTGCCGTGGCGCTGCTCCAGGTCGAGGACATGAGCCTTCGTTTCGGCGGCCACACCGCGGTCCGGTCCCTGAGCTTCTCTGTGGAGGAGGGAGAGACGCTCGGGCTTATCGGCCCGAACGGCGCCGGCAAGACGTGTGTCTTCAACTGCATCAGCGGCTTTTATCGTCCCTTCGCCGGATCGCTCGTGCTCGGCGGGAGATCGCTGTTGCGCCTGCGCCCCGACGAGCGCGCGGCCCTGGGGCTCGCCCGCACCTTCCAGAACCTGCGCCTGTTCCCCCAGCTCTCTGCAGAGGAGAACGTCCTGTCCGGCACTCACTGCCGCACCCAGGCCAGGCTCGTCTCCTCCGTGCTGCGCCTGCCCTCGCAGGTGCGCGAGGAGCGGGAGGCCCGAGCGCAGGCCCGGTACTGGCTGGAGTTCGTCGGCCTCGCCGGCGAGGCCCGGCGGGCGGCCGGCAACCTGCCCTACGGAGCCCAGCGCCGCCTGGAGATCGCCCGCGCCATGGCCGTCCGCCCCACGCTGCTGCTCCTCGACGAGCCGGCCGCGGGGCTGAACACGCCGGAGAAGATCGCGCTCATGGATCTCATCCACAGGATTCGGGACGCTGGCGTCACCCTCCTCCTCATCGATCACGACATGACGCTGATCATGTCGATCACCTCCAGGCTGATCGTGCTGGATCACGGAGAGAAGCTCGCCGAGGGGGCGCCGGCCGAGGTTCGGCGCGACCCGCGGGTGATCGAGGCTTACCTCGGAAAGGACGCAGATGAGGACATCGAGCAAGCTCCTTGAGCTGAAGGGCGTCCATGCCTTCCATGGCACGATCGAGGCGCTCAAGGGCATCGACCTCCACGTCGACGAGGGAGAGATCGTGACCCTCCTGGGCAACAACGGCGCGGGCAAGAGCACGATCCTCGGGGCCATCTCGGGCATCGTGAAGCCCAGGCAGGGCGAGATCTGGTTTCGGGGCAAGGACATCACCGGACATCGCCCCGAAGAGATCGTCCGCATGGGCATCGTGCAAGCGCCCGAGGGCCGGCGCATCTTCGAGCCGCTCACCGTCGAGGAGAACCTCCTCGTTGGGGCGTTCTCGGTCCGAGCGCAGCGGGAGCGCGTGACGGAGGACATGCGTCGGATCTACGAGATGTTCCCCCAGCTCCTCGGGCTGCGGAGCCACCTGGCAGGCACGCTCTCCGGAGGCGAGCAGCAGATGCTCGCCCTCGGGCGCGCGCTGATGGCCCGCCCCGTGCTCCTCATGCTCGACGAGTCGTCCATGGGACTCTCGCCGAACCTGCGGCGCTTCATCTTCCGGACGGTCCGGGAGATCAACGAGGCAGGCACGACCGTGCTCATGGTCGAGCAAAACGCCCGCGCAGCGCTCCGCGTGGCGAGCCGCGCGTACGTCCTGGAGGCGGGCCGCATCACCCTGCAGGGCTCCGCTGGCGAGCTGAGCACGGACCTGGCCGTGAGCTCCGCCTACCTCGGCGGTCGAGGATAGCCCATCGCATGCCTCCGCCGTGGCGCCAGTCCACGCGGATTCGAGCGCATCGGCCGGGGCGCCTGACCGCTTCGCGGGCGCCGGAGACCAACGATCCGCCTTCTCCGCGGCGCGCAGCGCCTCGCGCTGCGGCTCGGTGAGCTGCGGGAACGAATAGGTGAGCCAGCACAGCGCGGCGATCGCGGTGCCGTGCCTGTTTTGCACCTCGCGCGAGGCGATCGCCGGCTCGGCGTACTCGAGGTCGACCTGCGCTGCGGCATATCGGCGCCGCGCTATCCCCTCCAGCTCATGACGGAGCGTGCGCGCGGCCGTGGCGGCATCGTCGTGCCCCTCGTACTCGGCGGCGAACCCGCCGAGACAGGCGCCGGTCCGCCGATCGCGGACGCGGACGCGGCCCAGCCCCGCCGTGACGGTCTCGCCGGCCCTCCCGTTCACGGAGGCCATGATCACCTCCATCACCGCACCGTGGCGGAAGTGGGGCTTTGCGACCTCGATGGGGATCTCGTACGCCTCCGGCGGGATCACCGAGCTGCAGAGGATGATGTTGAAGTTCTCGATCCCGCATCGCCAGGGCCAGATCGAACGACCCTGTATGCCATGGATCGAGCCCACCGCCGAAGTCGGTGTCTCCGTATCCCGAAGTGACGAAAGAGGCCAGCGGCACGCGGGTGAGGTAATCTGGTTCTCGCTGCATCGGAGCTCGCCTCCGGGACATCCGGGGTCCGTGCGGCACGTCTCGGCGTTTGCGCGCGAGATCCGTGGTGCTCGCGCGCATGCCGGGGCCCGCGCCCCGGCAGCATGAGATGCCGGCGCTGTCCCCCGCGTCTCCGGCGCCCGCGAGGACCACGGCGACGGACTCGCGCTGTCCGCGCTGCCCGGCGCGACGATCGGAGCGCTGGCTGCAGCGTGCGGGAGCGGTCAAGATGGCGCGGGTCCCCTCATCGCAGGAGCGCCTCATGACCGCATCGGAATCCGGCTTTGGCGCCGAGCTCCAGCCGTTCGCCGGGATAACGTCGTTCATGCGCCGTCCGGTCACACGCGACCGCGTTCGCCTGCGCTCAGCGAGCCCGCTTCCCGTTCGCGCGGTCGCCCGCCACGACGTCGGGCCGGGCTCGCTCACGATGCACGCCGACCGCGGCTCCGCGATGTGGTCGGAGGGGCTCGCTCAGCTCCTCCGCTCGCTCGGCGTCGTTCGTAGCTTCAGGCTCGACGAACTGCTAACGCACATGGCCGTCGCGCTCGGCCGCGTGGCCGATGGCTGGAGGATTCCAGCGACTACGAACACTTGCGCATTCGCCGGTGACGAGGGGCCGCCTCAACGGACCGGCATTGATGCTCGCCCAACCAGGGTCGGAGCACGACGCAAAAATTGCGTCATGTGCAGATCATGCGGCGCGCGGGCTGGCACCGGAGCTCCAGCAAACTGGTCGGCCCCGTGGACGTCCGGTCGATTGTTCTAGATATCCTGGTGTTTCTGCGGAGTGGCTCTCCCAAGCCGGGCGGGCTGCAAATCGAGAATGTCTGGCATGTCCAGTGCTCCTGGCGCCATTGGGCGCCGCCATGGAGACCGTAAGATCCAGCAGGTCGCGCGCCCTGGAGATAAGATGCGCGGACTAGCACCAATGCTCGGCTCTGGGTTGCCACAGAAGCGTTCCGATACACGGAGACGGCGAGCCTACGCCCTCCTTGCGCTCAGCACCACCTGCATCAGCATCGCCGTAGCAGCACTTTCTTGCGATCTTTACGAGACCCAGCCCTTCAGGTGCGGTGTCGCCCTCGAAGGCGACATGGATATCCTCCAGAGCTGCACGGAGCCACATCAAATCTGTGTCTGCGCGACGAACTCATGCGCGGTGCGGATCCTTGATGACGCCGGCGTGGATGCCGCCTGTGGATCCGGATTCCGCTACGTCAAGCAGCCGTTCGCAGCCGAGGATGTCGTCGAGAGCTGTGTCGCCATGGAGCACGCGAGCTGGATCATCTCAGAGGAGGCGGAGAATAAGAAGTGCTCAGCGCTGCCTCCCGATGGAGGCGAAGGCGGCAGCGGCGGCGAGGGCGAAGGCGGCAGCGGCGGCGAGGGCGAAGGCGGCAGCGGCGGCAAGGGCGAAGGCGGCAGCGGCGGCAAGGGCGAAGGCGGCAGCGGCGGCAAGGGCGAAGGCGGCAGCGGCGGCAAGGGCGAAGGCGGCAGCGGCGGCAAGGGCGAAGGCGGCAGCGGCGGCAAGGGCGAAGGCGGCAGCGGCGGCAAGGATGAAGAGGGAGGTCAACCGTGAGGGGATCTCAAATCGTGCTTGCGGCGGTGTTGATGGCGCTCGTCGTGGGGACTCGAACGGCGGCTGCGCAGTCCACGATGGTCATCCTGGTCGATGAACGCCTCGGTATAAAGGCCCAGCTCGACAATCAGGACCTCAAGTATTGTCGTGTGGTTGCTGGATCTGATTCTCCCCTGGCTGACATCGCCGTGGTCAGATCCGGCACAGGGGGCGGAATCATCGGGCCCACTGTTACCGAGCCGACTGGCTTATGGCACCGCGCCCCGCCTCGATGATGGCCATCTCGCGGCCGTTCGGCAGGGCTCCGTCCGGCGACGGCCATTGCGGGTGTTGCCCCGACGTCGCACGGCGCGATGGGCATCCTGCCGGCCACCGTCCGTCGCGGCGAGGCGATGGCCATCGTGGACCTGACACGACTCGGCCCGCGAGGCCGACGAGCTTCGCGGGCTGAGCGCCGCCGTTTAGCCGAGCGACGAGGAGAGCGTGAGCGTCTCCGCGACGCGGGCCACCGCGTCGCGGTCGACCAGCTTGCGCTTCCGGCGGGCCGATTCGCGCATCGCCGCCGCGGCGAGGCGGTCAATCTCGCGCAGCGAGCCCGACGCGAGCTCATGCAGGGCGGCGAGCGACTCGCGCGAGAAGAGCTCGTGGTCCGCGCCGGCACCCTTCAGGCGGAAGGCCACGTACTCCACCGTGTCCTCCACCGTGGCTGGCTCGATCATAAAGCGGTGGTGGATGCGCGTGAGCAGCGAGCGGTGGGAGCGTAACGCCATGCGGCCCTCGAGCTCCGGCAGGCCAACAAGGAGGATCGACAGAAGAGCACGGCTGTCCCACTCGTGGTTCAACAGGATATGCAAATGCGCCATCATGTCCGGGTGCAGCAGATGGGCCTCGTCGAGCAGAAACACCGGATGCACCTGGTCTCTGCGCAACTCGTGGACGTGCCGCTCGACCGCGAGGAACAGGCTCGCGGCGCTCGAGGTCGGCTGCAGGCCGAGCGCATGGCAGAGGTAGCGGTAGAAGTCGCGCCGGCCGAGCGTCGCATTGTGGCAGTAGGTCAGGCGAAATCCAGCCTGTGGTAGCCGGTGCCGCAAGGCCCGAAGCACACACGTTTTGCCGACGCCCGGCTCACCGACGAGGAGCACGCTGGCGCGCTCAAGAAGCGCGGCTTCGAGATCGTCGACGAGCACCTGCTTCGACGTGGGCAACCACAGCTCGGCATCGTCGAGCTCCTTGGAGAAGGGGGCCGTGCGAAGGCCGAAGAAGCCGAGCTCAGAAGATCGCATCGAGATCCTCCTCGGTATCGACGTCGTCCGCGCCGGGCGCCAGAGCCGCATCGCGCGCGCTCTTCACGAGCAGGGCGCCGGCCGGGTCGAAGGCGACCGGCTGCCCCGCGGGCGACTCGCCGCTCTTCGTGACACGGCGTGGTGGCCGCTTGACGTGCGCGTTGTGTACCGGGTCGACGAGGCGAAGCGGGATGCGCTGCCCCTCGATCTCGACAACCGGGGCGAGAGGCTCGTCGAGCAGGCAGTAGGCGACGATCACGACACGGCCGGCGAGGTAGCCGTGATCGAGCTCGTAGAGCCGCCCTCGGACCGAAACGGTCGTGTCTCGGCGCACGCGCCGGCGCTGCCGCAGCGTGAGCGCTTCGCGCAGGCGAGCCTCGGAAAGGGCGTCGACCTCGCGCTGCCCGGGCGCGTACACGAGCCCGGGCGCGCGCCCCATCAGTCCGGCGTGCGGGGACGGATGGTAGTGGACGTCGACAAAGGCCTGAATACGAGAGGAGATGTCCTCCAGCGACGTGATCGAGCCCAGGTGGTCGAGCACGTTCTCTCGAAGCGTTCGCCAGAATCTCTCCATCTTGCCGCGCGCCTGCGGGTCGTAGGGGCGCGCATGAAGCAGGGTGATCCCGAGGCGCGAGCAGAAGAGGCGCAAGGCGTCGCCACGGTAGGTCGCACCGTTGTCCAGATACAGCGCGCTTGGAACGCCCTGGAGTCGGAGGGCGCGGACGAGCAGCCGCAACATGGTGTCTTCCTTCTCGTCGCTCTCGACCGAGATGGCGACGATGAAACGTGAGGCATCGTCGAGCAGGGCGTGGATTCGCACGGGGACCCTGCGCCCGGCGAGATGGAGTGTCGGGCCGTGGCAGACGTCGCCGTGCCAGAGCGCGTCTGGGTGGTCGGCTTGCCACTTGAGCCGAGTCGTCGGCCCCTTGCCGTCACGCTGCGGGATCTTGTCGAGCCCCTCTTGGCGGAAGAGGCGACGCACGGTCGAGGCGCTGACCGTGGCGCACAGGCGTCCGTCGGCGCGCAGCGTGCGCAGGATGAGCGGCACCGAGGCCGCCGGGTGTTCCCGCCGGATGTCGCACAGCAGTTGCCGCAGCACGGCATCGAGCTCGCGGCCGCGCCCGCGGTCGCTACGGGCGCGAGGGCGGAGACCTTCGAGCCCTCGCCGGCGATAGGCATAGAGCCAGCGCTCGAGGGTCGGCACCGAGAAGGAGCGCGTGCATGCGCCGCCGGGCGGGCGCAGGCGCTGGATCGAGAGGTCGCGTAGGGCTTCAGCGAGGTCGCCGTGCTCGAGATCACGAGCGCAGATGTGCCCGATGACGCCATGGCGGAAAATGGCGATTTCCTCCGAGTGATCTTTGGATTTGAGGATGTCCACGAACGGTCCTTTCCACGGGTGCGTTTCGACGACCCGTGTGGACCCAGTGCCTCATCTTGCCGCCGCCGTGCCCGATCCTATGTGGTGGAGTCGCCGGAGCCCGCGTTTGCCGGCAGATGGGCATCATGCTGCGAGCGCGGCGCCGCGGAACGCCAGGTGAGGGGCGCGCTCGCCCGCGTCGCCCCGGGGCGACAGCGCGACGAGCTGCATCGCCGTGCGCTCGGCGATCTGCACGCGGGTGCTCTCCGCGCCGTGACGTCCGAGCCGCGGGAACAGCTGTCCGCGGCGACTGGCCTCAATCCATCGCGACGGCGCGAGCCACCGCTCGGCGGCCGCGACGCCCACGATCGCGCAGCTGCAGACCTCGGCGCGGACAGTCGGCGTGGTCGCGCCGTCGAGTCCGACGCGAGCGAGCACCCAGCCGATCGCCGACGCGGTGTAGCGACGCCGGGGCAGCAGCCCGCGGGGCACCACGACCACGATCGCGCCGCAGGCGCTGCATCGATAGCGCCGGGCGTGCACCGTGACCAGCTGCGGAGCGCCACCGGCCTGGAGCGGGCCGTAGACCTGACGCTCGCGCAGGCCGTGGCCGCGCATCCTCAGCGGGCCGTCGACGGGCCGGCCGGCCGCGTCGCAACAGGGACAGCGCGCCGGCCGCAGGTAGTGAACCGCTGGCACCGCCGTCATCCAGCGCTTGATATCGACATCGGCTTGAACGATCCTGCATGAGCTCCGCTCCTGCACGGTGTTCGGAGCACGACGAGGGGAAGACGGGTCGCCACAACACGCATCCCCTCGTCGCCTATTTTGTGGCCGGCTCCGCGCCGCTGCTCCGCTCCATCGGCCCCGGCCTTACGTCAGCGGCGGCGCTGACGTGGTGCAAAGTGGAGTGATAATTTGTGACACGGCTCCGGAATGCATGAGGATCGAAGCGGCGAGACCGCGAGGCGGAGGTTTTTGTGAGAATTTTTGGTGGGTACGGGGAATGCAGAACGGCGAGCACCGGTCGACGGCGGAGGCTCTGCATCCACCCCGGCTCCCTCTCCCTGATCCGCACCGACTCCCTGATGGACGGGCACAGGCCACTCAGGAGATAGCCATCACGAACAGGGATCAATATCGGGGCGAACTCCACTACTGGGAGGGCGCGGTAATACCCACGACGGGAATCGACGATGACTCCGAGAGCCGTCTCCTTACTCGCGCAATCGGTGGCGCAAGCATCGAATGCACCACATCGAGCGTAGATGACAGCAGGTGGCCCCCGAGCATACCTCTTCGTTTCCGTGCCGCATCGATCCAGAGTGATAGCTGGAAACGCGTGATGGTCGATGCAGCGATTCGCGTGCCTCGCAAGGACAAAGAGATCATCTCGACGATCCCCGCTCTCGCGCCCAATTATGGCTGGTACCTGGCGCAAACGAGCTGGGGTGTCCAAATCCTCCAGGCGCTGGGCGAGCCTGCATCTTGCAAGGCCTTTCGCTACGGCGAAGGCCAGCCGGGCGAAGCGGCTGTCGAGTGCCGGTTCGACAACACCGGCGGGAAGCCAGTGTTCGCGTTCGGTGGCGAGCCGGGAGCGGGCCGCATCGAGCTGTCCTTCGTGGGGCGCACCAAGCCTGTCAAAATTGACATTGGCGTCTGCAAGTACGATTTCGCAGGCGATGTGCGGGTGCTCGTCCGAGGGGCAGTCCGGCAGCGAGTCGTGATCATGCCTCAGCTCGGCGAGGGTAGGGCGTGCTCGTTCCAGCTTGGCCGCCTTTCCGAGCTGAAGCTGAAGGGGGATGACACCTCGATCCATGTGACAAACGCCGAATTCGATTCATTCGAGCCGAGCGGCTTTCTTCTGCACTCTATCCCGGAGGGTTTGAAGCCAGGCTCCCGCGAGTTCGAGCTGCGCAGCGCAGGGCGCCTGCTCGGCGTGATCCGCGTCGAGGTGGTCGACAAGGTGAGCGCGGCGGCGAAGCTCAAGGTCGATTACGAGCTCGACAGGAATCAGGACCCGTTCGGCCACTTCGAAGGGGCCTCGGGCGAGAGCGCCGAGGGCATCGCGGTAGTCAGCCCCGTGGAGAGGCCGCGGTGGAGCATCGTCAACACGTCGTCGCTCAATATTCCATCGCCGCTGCCGCGGGCTCCCGCCAATATCGCGTCGATCCTCTCTGGAGCAACTGAACGCCGGCCCTCTTCAGACCCGGACGACGCGTACCGCATGGCCAAGGACCAACAGCTTGTCTGGCTCGTGGCGTCCACCCCTCTCGGTGGCAAGATCCGCTTCCGCAACTGCCGCCCAATCGACCAAGCGACATCGACGGATGCGCCGTCCGCCTCCGGCAACTGCGCACTTCTGAACGGCCCAGACACCATCAGCTTCGATGTGGCGCAACACACCGGGCAGCCGATCCGGCCGCGGCTCTCGTTGGTGCGATTCGTCCGGGAGTCCGTCCAGCGCCCGCAGGAGGACGGTGCAGCGCCGAAGACCACGGAAGAATGGCGCCGTGACGTGTTGCTCGAGGTCGACGTTCCCCTCGCGGCCGAGGCGCGGCGCGAGAGCGTACCGGTGCCTGTCCGCGATCTCCTCGAGATCATCTGCGACGGCGATGAGACGGGCATCTGGAACGGAGAGACGCGTGCCATCGGAGACGAGGCAGTGCGGCTCGGCCAGTGTAAGCTCAAGGTGCGTGCCAACAACGGCGGCATAGTCGGCCCGATGGAGCTGTATGGCCCGCAGACGGTGGTCGTCACCGTGCAGCGTGACGGGACCGAGAAGGCGCAGAGTGTCTGGCCGTTGTCCCTGTCGTCGGTGAACTCGAGGCCGAACGCCGCCTCGCTCACGCTGCCGGTGCCGCCTGCGGACGACGGGGGCCGGGGGCTCTACACGGTCGAGGTCAGGCTCGGTGCGCGGCCGAACGCGGACGCAGTGTACCGGGGCGCCACGAGGGACAAGATCGTGAACGAGCTTGATACGCGCGAGCACAGCGATCTGCGTTACGTAGCCCGGCTTCGCCCTCGCGGCCTCTTCGGCTGGCGCTGCCGCGGCGATCGCAACGGGCTCATCTACAAGAGCCCGCTCTGCCTGCGAAGCTACGTCACGGCTTCGCTGGCCTTCTCTGGCTTCCGATTCCCGGCTTCACCGCGCGATCTTCGCAACACCAGCCAACCGGCAGATTATCAATACGTGCCGCCCCGCCTCGGTCTACTCGCTACGCTCGAGCCCTGGAACTACGACGAGGGCGTCAACGCCTGGCCGGCCAATCCCGCGATCCAGTTCGGCGCTCACTTCCTTGATCTTGGCGAGCGCAACGTCGGGATGTCAACGGTGCTCGGAGTGGCCGGCACCTTCCCGCTGGTCACCGACATTTCGAGCCAGCTCGGGACCAAGCTCACTGCCGGTGCATTCTGGGAGAACGACCTGCGGGGCGGCAATCACTTGCTCCTGAGCATGAGCCTCAACATCGGCTCCCTCCTGTCGGGTACCCAGAAGTAGCGTCCGAGCAGAATTCTTCGGCAGCCGCGGTTCACCTCACGCCGCCGCGCCCCGCGCCCCGCGCCAGCGCGGCGCGCCGCAGCGCATCGACGAGCACCATGACCGCGGCGCCCCCGGGCAGCCAGAGGAGCCACGCCGGCCCCACCGGGGCCATCGCAAACATCCGATTCAGTCCAGGCACATAGAGAAGCGCGATCGCCAGCGCGACCTCGATCGAGAGCCCCGCGGCCACCCACGGGTTCGACCAGAACGCGAGACGCTTCGAGAGCGGCCCGTCGCGCTGCGCCAACAGACACCCTATCTGGCCCGAGACGATCCCGACGAAGGTCATCGTCGCCGCCTCTCGCTCCAGCGCACGAAACGGATCGAGCGACGCGAAAGGTCTCCAGCCGTGCGCCCAGTAATAACCGAAACCCGCGAAGACGCCGAGCAACGCCTCGACGGCCCCGTAGAGGAAAAACGTCCGCAGCGCGAGCTCCCGGGTGAGGATCGGCTTGCGGGGCGGCTCCGGAGGGACGAGCAACGTCGCGGGCGACGCCGGCTCAACGCCGAGCGCCAGCGCGGGCAGCACGTCGGTCCCGAGATCGATCGCGAGCACCTGCACGATCGCGAGCGGGAGAGGGATCGGGAAGAAGATATAGAGAAGGAACGGGACGAGCTCCGCGACGTTGCTCGTGAACACATAACTCACGAAGCGGCGGATATTCTGCTTGATGGCCCGGCCTTCCTCGATGGCCGCCACGATCGTGGCGAAGTTGTCGTCGGACAGGATGATGTCCGCCGCCTGCTTGGCGACCTCCGTGCCGCGCAGACCCATGGCCACGCCGACGTCGGCGGCGCGGAGCGCGGGGGCGTCGTTCACGCCGTCGCCGGTCACCACGACCACCTCGCCGGACCGCCGCAGCACCTGCACGACCCGCAGCTTCTGCTCCGGCGTCGTGCGCGCGAGGCTCGCGCCGGCCCGAAGCAGCTCGAGCAGCGCCCGGTCGTCCATCGCGTCGATCTCGGGCCCCTCGACCATGCGGTCCGCCGCATCCAGCCCGATGGCGGCGGCCACGGAGCGCGCGGTTGCGGGGTGATCGCCCGTCAGGATCACGACCCGCACGCCCGCGCGCCTGCACGCGGCGATCGCTGCGGGGACCTCCGGCCGCGTCGGGTCGTGCAGGCAGGCGAGGCCCAGGCACGTGAGCAGGCCGCTGGCCTCCTTCACGGCGAGCAGGAGGACGCGCTCGCCGCGCTCGGCCGCGCTCACCACCGTCTCGTCGAGACCTGCGGGCGCCGGCGCGCCGGTCAGCGCGATGACCGCCTCGGGCGCCCCCTTCACGAAGTCCCGCGTGGCGCCGCCTTCCGCGCACGTCACCGCCATGTAGCGCCGGCGCGCGTCGAACGCGGTGTCGGCGATCCGAGGCCACCGGGCGCGCGCCTCGGCCAGCTCCACCCCGCCGGCCGCGGCCCAGCGCGCGAGGGCCACGTCCACCGGATCGCCCTCGTAATCGCCGCCCGCCGGCGCCGGACGCGCGTTGTTGCACAGCGCGGCCGCGAGCCGCGCCGCCTGCTCCGCGTCCGGGGGCGCGCCGCGCGCGGGGATGAAGCCGCGCACCGAGAGCGCGTTCTGCGTGAGGGTTCCCGTCTTGTCCGTGCAGATGGTCGTCACCGACCCGACCACCTCGACCGCGGAGAGGCGCCGCACCGGGGCCCCGCGCGCCGCCATGCGCTGCGCGCCGATCGCGAGCGACACGCTGAGCGTCGGGAGCAGCCCCTCGGGGACGAGCGCCACGATCACGCCGATCGCGAACGTGAGCGCGCCGAGCGGGCCGACGCGATGGAACGCCTGCGCGAGCACAAGCGTCGCCGCGCCGGCGATCACCGCGATGGCCGCGGTGACGTGCGAGAGCTGCGCGACCTGGCGCTCGAGCAGCGAGCCCTCGCGCCCGCCCTGCTCGAGGAGCCTGGCGATCTTGCCCGCCGCGCTCTCCGCGCCCGTCGCGAACACGAGCGCCTCGCCCGCGCCCGTCACCACGGACCCGCCGCTCGGGAGCAGGCTCGGGAGCGTGAGCTCCTCCGCGCCTCGGCCCGGCGAGGCGATCGGCGCGGCGTCGCGATCGACCGGCGCCGTCTCGCCCGTGAGCATCGAGAGGTCGAGCGAGAGGCTGTCTGCGCCGAGCAAGATGCAGTCGGCCGGCACGATCTCACCTGCCGCGAGCCGGACCACGTCGCCCGGGACGAGCTCGCGCGCGGGCACACGCCGCTCGATGCCTGCCCGGACGACGCGGGCGCGCACCGCCACACGGCGCATCAGGCTGCTCACGACCTGCTCGGCGCGGTGCTCCTGGATGAACGCGAACGCGCCGTTGAGCACGACGACAGCGATGATGGCGAACCCTAGCTCCGGGGCGCCCGCGGCGAAGGCCAGCCCAGCGCCGAGCCAGAGCAGCAACGCGAGCGTATGGGTGAGCTGCGCGAGCAGCGTCCGGAGCGGACGTGAACGCCGGGGCGGCGCGAGCTCGTTGTCGCCGTGAGCGAGCCGCCTCCTCGCGGCGTCGACGTCCGTCAAACCGGTCGGATTGGATCGTAATGCCTGAATTCGCCCTTCGACGGAGAGCGCGCCGAGCTCCGAGGGACGGATGCGCGGCTGGGCGCCGGCGCCGCGCGACGGCTGTGCATGTCCGGCCGCGGCGAGAGGAGGAACAGGAGGAGACGAGCGACTCACATCCGCGGGCCTCGGCACTCGGCAACGGAGTAGCAAGTAGCAAGCCCCGGGTCCGCCGCTCGATGGTGAGATCGCCACCTGCCGCGCGCCGAGCATGCGCTGAGGAGAGCGGCCGGGGCGAGCGGCTCAGAGCGCCGCGCCGAGCTCCCGTCGCTGGCGATCATGAACAGATCGGCATTCAGGGAGGTCATCCCCATCGACCTGTCTACGTTGGCGCCTCAGGCCGCGTGGCTCTCGTGCAACAATCGGCCGATCAGGGTGAGGGCCACGGTGTCGCCAGAAGAGATCGAGATCGAGATCGAGATCGAGATCGAGATCGAGGCGTCGAGCGGCCGCGACGAGGAGGTCGCCTGCATGGTCTCCCCGTGCCAGGGCGGGCGCCGCGAGCTCTGTCCGGCGCCGGGCGAGCTCGTGGAGTCCGCTGCGCTCCGCGTGGCGCGCGCCGCCGATCTCGGATAGCGCCCTCGCGCGCCAGGGAAAGGCGCGCGCCGAGGCCCAGATCGAGGCCGTCCAACGGTCCATTGCCGACATCGCCGACAGCTTCGATCTGCCCGCGGCGCTCCAGCGCATCGTGGACCGGACGCGCGACATCTCCGGCGCGGAGTACGCGGCCCTCGGCGTCTACGCCGGCGACGACGCGCCCTTCGAGCTCTGGATCTGCAGCAGCGCCACGGCGGAGTGGGAGAGATCATCGGCGCAAGCTCCCCGCCCGCGCGGCCGACTCCGGGCGGTCCACCGAGACAGGACGCCGCTGCGCCTCGCGGAGCTCTGCGAAGATGAGCGCTTCGATGGCTTCTCTCCCGAGCACCCCCGTGGTGCGTGACGAGAAGGGCGAGCCCATTCACTACATCGCCTGCGCCGCCCGGACGGCACCGCCCTCCCGCTGGACGAGCTGCCGTCGAGCCGGGCGATGCGCGGCGAGACGATCCCCGGCGAGGAGCTCATCGTCGCGAAGCCGGACGGCTCGTGCCGGACCTTCCTCGTCGCCGCCGCGCCGCTCCGCGACAGCGCGGGGACGATCACCGGGGCGATCATTGCTGGCGAGGACATCAGCCCGTTGAAGGAGCTCGCGCGGATGCGCGAGGAGTGGACCAGCATCATCGCTCACGATCTGCGCCAGCCGGTCACCACGATCGTTCTCAAGGCCGCCGTGCTCGCGAAGCAACCGCAGTGCAGCGACAAGGCGCAGCACATCCTGGCCAGCGCGACGCAGCTCAACCGGATGATCGACGATCTGCTCGACGTCTCCCGCCTCGAGTCGCACCGGCTGGATCTCAGGCACGTCGAGGTCGATCTGCCAGCGCTCATCCGGGCGACGGTGGAGCGGACGGCGGACGCGACGAGGGGACATCGGGTCGACGTCGAGGTGCTCGATGGGGTCCCGCCGCTCCTGGCCGATCCCGGGCGCCTGGAGCAGGTGCTCACCAACCTGCTGTCCAACGCGGCCAAGTGCGGCGCGCCCGGCGCCGAAGCGCGTGCCTGTTGATCCATCGTATCGCTCGATGCAGCCGCGAAGATGGCACGACGGAGTGTCCGGACACTGCTGGTGAAACACCGGCGCGTATCGTTCGCATCGACGCAAGAACTGCAGGCTCGCTGCCCATGACCGCCGCTGCGGATCCTCGGCGACGCCGCCGCGCCAGATCTCGATGAAGCCCGGCGGGAGGTCCCCGCGCGGGTTGCCCGGGCCAGGAGTTGGGCAGGGAACCCAAGCGTGCGTGCTCCGGACGGCCGGGGTCAGGTACCCCGGGCGTGGCGTGATGTGGCCGGGGCCGTCGCTGGCACGTGCCCTGCAACATGCAACACGACGATACGGAAATACGGGTACGGACCACCACGTTTCGCGTGGGCGCGGCGTCAGGCTCGCTGGCGCGCCTTGCACGCTCAGGACGGCTCGCCAGCAGCACGAGACCCTCAAGCGATGCCGATGGCGTGACCGCGAACGCCACATCGTGCAACTGTAACCATCGACACCACACCGTGTCCACAACCTCGTCTCACAGGGGGCATTCCATGAGCCCAGCGCGACCAACGCTTCTCGAGATCGTGGTCAAGACGGTCGTGACCCATTCTGTCACATACACGATCGTGGGCCTCCTGGCGTCGTCGCTGCTCGATTACACGCGGTTCTTTGCAGAGTCCAGCCTGAACCTCTTGATGCGGCCGACGAGCGATCCCTGGGTGATGGCCGGACCGCTGTTTCAGCCCATCAGGGGGATCATGTTCGGGGGGGTCTTCCACATGCTGCGCGAGCCGTTTTTCGGGAAGAACAACGGCTGGCTGGTGATGTGGATCGTCCTCGTGGCGGTAGGAATCCTCGGCACGTTTGGACCAGCTCCGGGCTCGATCGAGGGGATGCTCTATACGACATTGCCGACATGGATCCATCTCAGGGGTCTTCCAGAGGTTCTCCTGCAGTCCCTGTTCCTGTCGTTGCTGCTGTACTACTGGGTGAACAATCCGCAGAAGCGGTGGATACGATGGACGATGGGAATTGCTTTCTCGGTCCTTTTGTCGCTCCCCATCATCGGCCTGCTGGCCCGTCAGCCGCAGTAGTCCAGTCCGCCTCCTCTGGCGACGCGGTCGGAGCTGTCCCGCCCGCTCGGTCCCGAATGCCTCGTTCATGCGGCGGCTGCTCCGGCGCGCCAGCTCGCTTTGCCCGAGGGCGACCTGCACGCGCTCGAGGCGGGCACGGGGCGACCGGCAAGGCCGGGCAGGAGGCGCAGTGAGCTGCGCTGGATGCTGACTCTCCGGCGCCGTTGCTCCGCTCGCACGAGGAGCCGGGACGCGCTGCACGCCTCGGTGGCCCGAGCCATGCAGCCCGTGAAGCCATGGCAGGGTGGATCATGCCCAACCTCGATCTCGTGCCAAAACAGGAGATCTCCAGCTTCCGCAAGCTGGCGATCGGCACTTGGCACACCGCGTACGATCCATCGGTGTACGGCACGCTCACCCTGCGCATGGATCGCGCGCTCGACTACATCAAGGCGTTCCGTCACAGCACCGGCCGCCGGCTCACGGTGACTCACCTGGTGGCCAAGGCCTGCGCCGAGGCGCTGCGCCGCTGCCCCGACGCCAACGCGATCTTGCGCTGGAACAAGATCTACCTCCGGCGCGGCGTCACCGTCTCGGTGCTGGTCGTGCAGACGATCAGCGGCGGCGACGGCGAGGTGGATCTCACCGTGACCACGATCGAACGGGCCCATGAGAAGAACCTGGTGCAGATCGTCGACGAGCTGGACCGGACGATCGAGCGCGCGCGCCATCGGCGCGACAGGGCGGTGGAAGAGACGAAGCGCGCGATCCGGCACATCCCGTTTCTCTTCATGAACGCCTTTCTGCGCCTGCTCTCGTTCGTGATGTACACGCTCAACCTGGACCTGTCGAAGCTGGGGCTGCCCCGCGACCCGTTCGGCGCGGTCACGGTGACCAACATCGGCTCGCTCGGCCTGGAGAGCGCCTACGTGCCGCTCGTGCCCTACACGCGCACGCCGATCCTCGTGGTCCCGGGCGCGGTGAGGGACGAGCCGGTGGTGGAGGACGGCAAGGTGGTGCCCGGCAAGGTGATGCGCGTGAGCGCCACGTTCGATCACCGCTTCATCGACGGCCTCCACGCGAGCGTGCTGGCGCGCACCGTGCGCGAGATGCTGGAGGACCCGTTCCGCTGCTTCGATCGGCTGGGCGCGGAGATTCCCGCACCTCGCTGACACACATCTCCTCTCGCCAGGCGGGCGCACATCACATCTCGCGGGCTCCTTGCCCTTCGTCTCGAGGAGGAGGCCACGACGAACACCAGCGCGGTCGGCCAGCCTGCCAGCGAGCATCGCGCCGAGCAGCGCCGAGGACACGGACAGGCCCACCGTGACCGCGCGGACACCACCCAGCCTGGCGAGTCGGACGCCGGCGGCCGTCGCCTGGACGGCTCTTCAGGCGGCCTTCTTGCCCTCGCCTTTCTTCGCCTCGGCCGCCCCTTCGGCGCTCGGCTCCTTGGCGGCGCTGATCGGGATCTGCTTCGGCTGGACCCCGGCTGCCTTGGGTACGACGATCTCGAGCACGCCGTGCTTCAGCTCTGCCTGGATCTTGTCGAGATCGACGCCCTCGGGCAGCATGAACGAGCGGCAGAAGCTGCCGTACGCGCGCTCATACGTGTAGAAGCGATCGCCTTCCCGCTCCTCCCGCTCCTCGTCGCGCTTGCCGCTGATCGTCAGCTGGCGCCCGCTCACCGAGATGTCGACGTCACTCTCCTTCACGCCCGGCAGGTCGGCGCGGAACACGAAGCGGTCCTTCGTTTCTCGGAGATCGATATCCGGTGAGAACCAGCCCTCCGGCTGGCGGAGCTGGGCGATAGGAGCCGTCTCCGCAAATGGATCCCACTGCAACATCTCGCGCATCATGCGCTCCGGGTCGAGCGCGCGCATCATCGATGCGATTCTACGGGGCTCTCGCCAACGTGCCAGCAGCGTCATGGGTGACCTCCTTCGAAATTCAGACGACCTTCCTCATTAACCTGCAACACGCAGAGCCTCACACGCCCGGAGCGCCTTCACCCGAGCGACAGAGCCAGGCTCATGCTGGACGGCGGCTCGCGCGGTTGTTGCCGAGCATGGTGGTGCAGGATCCGTGCTCGGGAGGCGTGTACCAGGGTGGGCCGGGTCGCGATGTCCGAGGATGAGCCCGTGCGCTCATGGCGCGTCCGACCGGAATCACGGCCGCCGGCGCCGCGGGCGCAGGCGAGCCGTGGATCTCTCGGGAGACGACGATCGGAGCGCGCGACCGGCACCCGACAAAGCAGGCCCTGAGGTTGCATCCTGGAGGGCGGCCACAGAAGGTCGGCCGCGCTCGTCCAGGGGGTCTTCCGCGATGCCCCACAAGCAACTCCTTTTCCACGCCGCTGCTCGCGAGAAGGTCCTTCGCGGCGCCACGGCGCTCGCCGACGCTGTCCGCGTGACGCTCGGCCCGAAGTCGAAGAGCGTGCTCATCGGGCGCGCGTGGGGGCGCCCCACCGTGTGCAACGACGGCGTCTCGATCGCGAAGGAGCTGAGCCTGAAGGACCCCGAAGAGGACGTCGGGGTACAGATCATCCGCGAGGCGGCCGAGCGCACGGGCGACGCGGTCGGCGACGGCACGACGACCTCCACGCTGCTGGCTCACGCGATCTTCGCGGAGGGGCTCCGCAACATCGCCGCGGGCGCGAGCGCGATCGACCTCAAGCGCGGCATCGAGCGGGGACTTCACGCGGCCGTCGACGCGGTGCGGTCGCTCTCCCGCCCTGTGCAGAGCCGCCAGGAGAAGATCCAGGTCGCCACGGTCGCGGCGCACAACGACGCGGCCATCGGCGAGCTCGTCGGCGACGCGGTGGAGAAGGTCGGCGGGGAGGGCGTCATCAGCGTCGAGGAGGCGAAAGGGACCGAGACGGCGGTCGAGGTCGTGCAAGGCATGCAGTTCGACCGCGGGTATCTCTCACCCTACTTCGTGACCGACCCGGAGCGCATGGAGTGCGTGCTGGAGGAGCCGCTCATCCTGATCCACGAGAAGCGGATCGGCGTGATGAAAGACCTGCTCCCCCTGCTCGAGCAGGTCGCCAAAGAGGGGCAGAGCTTCCTGCTCATCGCGGAGGAGGTCGAGGGCGACGCGCTGGCCACGCTCGTCGTGAACAAGCTGCGCGGCACGCTCGCGTGCGTCGCGGTCAAGCGTCGGGCTCATCAGCCGTCAGGCGACCTTGTCCATCCGAGCTCTCGAGAAGAGGACCGGCAATCTACGAAAACCGCGGAACATGACGCTCTCGCATCTCCGCACCGGCGGGCTCTGTTCGTCGAGCTTCAGGCCTGCCATGCGGCGAATCAGGCTGACGAGCCCTATCTCGATCTCCCGGCGCGCCAAGCCGGCACCCAGACACCCGTGCGGACCAAAACCGAACGCGATGTGCTTGCCCGGCGCGCGCGTGATGTCGAAACGATCGGGCTCGTCGAAGATCTCTGGATCCCGGTTCGCCGATGCTATGCCGAGGAAGACCGACTGGTGTCGCTGGATGCGCTTGTCGCGGATCTTCAAATCTTCTGCCGCGACCCGGCAAACGAACGGCACCGATCCGTCGTAGCGCAGGCACTCCTCTACAGCGGACCTGATGAGCGCCGGGTCCTCACGCAGCTGATTCAACTGGTCTGGGTGCATGAGGAGCGCATGGACCGCGTTGCCAAGCTGGTCGATGGTCGTGACGTGTCCGGCCGCGAGGACCAGTATGCACTGAGCCGTGATCTCCTCCGCCGACAGCTTTCCTTCTTGCTGCCCGGCCACGAAGAGGCTCACCAGGTCGTTGCTCGGGCGCATGCGCCGCCCGTCGACGATGGCGAGAAAATAGCGCTCCAGATTGCATAT
Source organism: Sorangium sp. So ce302 (assembly GCF_051530145.1). Taxonomy (GTDB): domain Bacteria; phylum Myxococcota_A; class Polyangia; order Polyangiales; family Polyangiaceae; genus Sorangium; species Sorangium cellulosum_B. Next base: position 3,983,250 of record NZ_CP150326.1, read on the forward strand.
CGCTTCGTTGGCTGATCTGGCGTCCTCCTCGACGTCCAGAGTCGTGCCGCCGAAGAACCGCGCGGCGTCCTCAGACCACTTCTGGAACGACCCCCGATCTGCGTCAGGGATGCCGAACATGTGGGCGATCGCCGTGGCTGGCAATGGCTGAGCCAGGTCGCGCACGATATCCATGCGACCGAGCGGCTCTACCTTGTCGAGGATCTCGTCCGTCACGCGCTGGAGGATCGGCCGGAACCCGTCCAGAGCGCCGTGTGTGAACCCCTGGCTGCCCACACGGCGCAGGCGGGCGTGTTCCGGGCCATCTTTCATCAGCATCATGCCTTCGAAGAGGCGCACGAAGTCGCGGGCGACCTCGCGCTTCCCCGGCGGTAGCTGCGCGTCGACGATCGCCTGCGGCGGCCTCTGGCGCAGGCGCGGGTCTCGGAATGCCTCGACAACATCGTCATAGCGCGTCAGCACCCAGCCGTGCAGCGATTCAGACCAACGGACCGGCTCATCGTGGCGCCAGCGGCGGAAGTAGGCAGAGGGATCGAGCAGAAGCTCCTGGATTGCCACGTCGTCTTGGATGAGCGCTTGCATGATCGTTTGGGATGAATGCCTCGGGTCGGTGTGGTAACGCCTGCCTTTTCCGAGCTACTTAAGAGCGTGCGCGGCCGGCGGTAGCCTCGACCGCCGAGGTTCAGCGCATCTGATAGCGCCCCGTCTTCTCCACGGGCTCGATGCAACCGACGACCGCGCCGCGCGCCCCCACGTAGGCCCGGTGGCCAAGCCTGTCGTCGGCGGACGCCTCGGACGGGCGGGGCCAGGCGTCCTCCTCGGCGAGGAGGGACGCCAGCCGCGCGTGGATGCGCTGTCGGCCTTCGACCGCCTCCTGCGCCGTGAGCTCGCGGAACACCCCGAACACGATGACGCTCTCCCAGTCGGCGAGGCTCTGGATGTGATCGACCTGGAAGCAGACCTCCGGATTTATACGCATCATCCGGACCTTCGTGCCTTCCGCCGAGCGCAGGTAGAGGCGGCCTTTCTCGTACGCGTAGCCCATCGGCACGACGTACGTCCGTCCTTCGGCGTGGCAGCCCAGCCGGCCGAATGCGCCGCGCTCGAGGAGCGCCTCGATCCGCTCCGCGCTGAGGGGGCCCGCTGCAGGAGCCTCCGGAGGCCCCCCTCCTGCGGGCACATCGAACATGCGGAACTCGGCGCGGCACGCGGCGCAGAACTGGTACTCCGAGCGCACGCCGCACCGCAGGCAGCGAAACCGCGAGGCGTACGGCGGCGGACCCATGATCACCCCCGTCCCGCGGGCTTCCTTCTCCGGGGGCACCATCAGCACGGGGCGGCTCGCGGTGCGCGCGACGCGCTCGGCGACGCTGCCCAGCAGCACGCCCGTGGTGCCGGTGTGCCCGTGGCGGCCCATCACGATCAGCTGGACCTCGTCTTCCTCAGCACACCTGACGATCTCCTCCGCTGCAGACCCCACCCGGACGAGCGGGACGATGCGAACCCCGCTGCCGAGCTCCGACGCGAAACGGCGCAGCGCGTCTGCCGCGTTCGGCTGCGCTTGCGCGGACGCTGCGACGTGGAGGATCCGGAGCTCGGCGCCCCAGGAGCGCGCTTGTTCCAGGGCGACCCTCACGGCCGCGATCGAGAGCTCCGAGAGATCCGTGGCGGCCAGGATCCGCTGCACAGGCTGCATGCTGCCTCCGCTGGTCCATGTCCCATAACCGTGGGACCGGCGCTGTGCGCGTCGTATCCACCGATCGCAGCAATCGCCGTGCCTGGCCTCACCCCACCCGCACCTCGCGCTGTCTGTGCGCGTCCTGCGCGCCAAGGAGACGACGGGTCACTCCTCCTCGAGGAGCCCGCGAAAGACGTCCACATAGCTGACGATGCCGACCAGCGCACCTTCTCCGTCGACGACCGGGAGCGCGCCGATCTTGTTGTCGAGCATGAGCTCCACGAGCTCGGTCACGTCCGCGTCCGGACTGGCGCTCACGACATTGCCGCTCATGATCGTGGACACCGGCCCGCGGGCCTTCCGCAGCGCCCTGTCGACCACCGCGGCGTCCTCCGAGTAGGGCAACTGGAGCGCGCGCAGGTCGCGATCGCTGAGCATCCCGACCAGCTCACCCTGCTCGTCGACGACCGGCACATGGCGGAAGTCCATCGTCTGGAGCACGTCCACCGCCTCGCCGATGGGGTCGTTGACCCGCACGGTCCGAGGGTTCTCGGTCATGAGCTCGGCGGCGCAGATCTTGGGTAACGGCATCTCCTCCTCGCTCAGGGCAACTCGCGGACCAGCGGATCCCGCGATGAGCCGCGCCGCCGGAGGAGCTCGGAACCGCCCCGGCGACAGGGCGCAGCGGCCGCGCGGGCCGGCCTCGTGGCACACCGCCTGCCTCCGTGAACGGCACGGCGGCGAGAGCGATCGAGCGCGCCGCCGGCTGGAAGGGATCCGACGCATGAGCACGGCATCGCCGGCCGGGGTTACGCGCCAACCGCGCGAGGACACGCGCCGTCGGATCGAGGCTTTGCGCCGCGAGATCAGGGTCCACGACCACCTCTATTATGTGCTCGATCGCCCGGTCGTCTCGGACGCCGAGTACGATCGCCGGCTCGACGAGCTGAAGCGGCTGGAAGGGCTCTATCCGGAGCTCGTGACCCCGGACTCGCCGACGCAGCGCGTGGCCGGAGCCCCGCTGCCGGCGTTCCCCGAGGTCCGCCACCTGGCGCCGATGCTCAGCCTCGACTCGGTGGTCCACGAGGAGGACGTGCTGCGCTTCGTCGACCGCCTTCGCCAGGCGCTCGGCCAGGGCCGGCCCACGTTCGTGGCAGAGCCGAAGCTCGACGGCGCGTCGATCGAGGTGGTGTACGAGCGCGGCGCGCTCGTCCGCGCCGGGACGCGGGGGGACGGCGAGCGCGGCGAGGACGTCACCGCCAACGTGAAGACGATCCGCTCCGTGCCCCTCCGGCTCGTCGATGACGGCCGGCCGCCTCCGGAGCGGCTGTCCGTGCGCGGCGAGGTGCTCCTGGCCACGGCCGCCTTCCGCCGCCTCAACGAGCAGCTGGCGAGGGAGGGAAAGCCGCTGTTCGCCAACGCGCGCAACGCCGCCGCGGGGTCGCTCCGGCAGCTCGATCCGCGCGTCACCGCCGCGCGCCCGCTCGAGATCGTCTTCTACGATGTGCTGGCCATGGCGGGCGGCCCGGCGCTCACGAGGCACTGGGAGCGGCTGGAGGCCCTCCGCGGGTGGGGCCTCCGCGTCAGCCCGCACAACCGCCAGGTCGAGAGCGACGAGGAGATCCTCCGGTATCACCGCGAGATGGATCGGCGCCGCGACGCGCTCGGCGTCGAGGTCGACGGCATCGTCGTCAAGCTCGACGACCTCCTCGCGCGCGAGCGCCTCGGCACGACGGCGCGTCACCCGCGCTGGGCGCTCGCGTTCAAGTTCGCGCCGCGGCGCGAGGCGACGACGATCGAGGACATCGTGGTCCAGGTCGGCCGCACGGGCGTGCTCACGCCGGTCGCGGTGCTCGCGCCCATCTCGATCGGCGGCGTCACCGTGGCGCGCGCGACGCTCCACAACCGCGAGGAGCTCCGGCGCAAGGACCTGCGGGTCGGCGATACCGTGCGCGTGATCCGCGCCGGAGATGTCATCCCCGAGGTGATCGAGCGCATTCCCCGGGCGGGCGAGCGGCGGGGCCCGCCGTTCGCGATGCCGGCGCGGTGCCCTGCGTGCGGGGCGGTCGTGGAGCAGGACGGGCCGCTCGATCGGTGCCCTGCCGGCCTGGCTTGCCGTGCCCAGCTGGAGCGGTCGATCTGCCACTTCGCTTCGCGCAGCGCGCTCGACATCCGCGGCCTCGGGCGGGAGACCGTGACGGCCCTGATCGAGGGCGGCCTCGTCGAGAGCGTCGCCGACCTCTTCGCGGTGAAGGAGCAGGATCTGCTCCGGCTCCCGCGCTTCGGGGCCCGATCCGCGCAGAACCTGGTGCGCGCCATCGAGCGCGCGAAGCAGACCGAGCTGTGGCGCTTCCTGCACGCGCTCGGCATACCCGGCGTGGGCGAGCGCACGGCGCAGGATCTCGCCGATCATTTCGGATCGATCGAGGCGGTGATGGCGGCCGACGAGCGCGCGCTGCAGCAGGTCGAGGGGATCGGACCGAACGTTGCGGCCGGCATCGCCGGCTTCCTGGGGCGCCCCCAGCACCGGCGGGTCATCGCGCGCTGCCTCGAGCGCGGGGTCCGTCCGGCGCACCGGCCCCGCCGCGCGGGCGCCGCGCCCGCCGCAGCGGCCAGCCCGCTCGCCGGAAAGACCGTGGTGTTCACCGGCGCGCTCTCGTCGATGACGCGCCCCGAGGCCGAGGAGCTCGTCCGCCGCGCCGGCGGGCGCGCGTCCGGAAGCGTCGGAGCGTCGACGGACTACGTCGTGCTGGGCGAGAGCCCCGGCGAAAAGCTCCAGAAGGCAAGGGCGCTCGGCGTCGCCCTGCTGACGGAGGGCGAGTTCCGGAAGCTCGTCCAGGCGTGAACGGGGGGCGCATGGAGAACGTCGACATCGCGCGCATCTTCGAGGAAGTGGCGGATCTGCTCGAGATCCAGGACGAGAGCCCGTTCCGCGTGCGGGCCTACCGCACCGCGGCGCGCACGCTGGCGGCGCTCGGTGAGCCCGTGGCCGGGCTCGTGGAGCGCGAGGGCGCGGGCGCGCTCACCGCGCTGCCTGGAATCGGCAAGGATCTCGCGGGCAAGATCGTCGAGCTCCTCGAGACCGGCGAGCTGCCGCTGCTGAAGCAGCTGGCGGCGAAGACCCCCGAGAGCCTCGTCGAGATGATGCGGATCCCGTCGCTCGGGCCGAAGCGCGCGCGGCTGCTGTACGAGAGGCTCGGCATCGAGACGGCGGACGAGCTCGAGCAGGCCGCGCGGTCGGGTCGCCTCCTCGAGGTGCGCGGCTTCGGCGAGAAGCTCGCCGCGACGATCCTCGACGGCTGCGTGAAGCGGCGGGCGACCGCCGGGCGCGTGCGGCTCGCGGACGCCGAGGCGCAGGTCGCGCCGCTGCTCAAGCACCTCCGGGCGGCGCGCGTGGCCCTGGCCGTCGAGGTGGCTGGCAGCCTCCGGCGCCGCAAGGAGACGGTGGGCGACGTCGACATCCTCGTGTCCGCGAGGCAGGGCGAGCCCGTCGCGTCGCGCCTGATGGCGTATCCGGACATCAAGCAGGTGCTCGCCCACGGCGCGACGAAGTGCTCGGTCGTGCTGCGGTCCGGGCTCCAGATCGACCTCCGCGTCGTGCCGCCGGAGTCCTACGGCGCGGCCCTCCATTACTTCACGGGCTCGAAGGCCCACAACATCGCCGTCCGCACGCTGGGCGTGAATCGCGGGCTCAAGATCAATGAATATGGGATCTTCCGGGACGATCGGCGGATCGCGGGGCGGGCGGAGGCGGACGTCTTTCGCGCGGTCGGATTGCCCTGGATCCCGCCCGAGCTGCGCGAGGACGCCGGCGAGATCGAGGCCGCGCGCGAGCGCCGGCTGCCCGAGCTCGTCGAGGTCGGCGCCATCCGGGGTGACCTGCACGTGCACACGACGTACACGGACGGGCGCGACGAGCTCGAGGCGATGGTCAGGGCGTGCAAGGCGCGCGGGTACGACTACGTGGCGATCACCGATCACACGCAGGCGGTCCGCGTGGCGCGCGGGCTCGACGCGCGCGGGCTCCGCGAGCAGGCGAGGGCCGTCGACAGGCTCCGCCGGACGATCGGCGGGATCGCGATCCTGCACGGTGCCGAGGTCGACATCCTCGAGGACGGGTCGCTCGACCTCGACGACGCGGCGCTGGCGGCGCTCGATTACGTCGTCGCCAGCGTGCACTCGAAGCTCACGATGCCGGAGCCCGCGATGACGCGCCGCGTCCTCCGCGCGCTCGAGAGCCCGTTCGTCACGGCCCTCGGCCACCCGACCGGGCGCCTCCTCGGCAAGCGCGAGCCGTACGCGCTGGACGTCGCGCGGATCGCGCGCGCCGCGCGCGAGCTCGGCGTGCTGCTCGAGATCAACGCGCAGCCCGAGCGCCTGGACCTGTGCGACGTCCACATCCGCCTCGCGCGTGAGGCCGGCGCGAAGCTCGTGGTCGCCACCGACGCGCACGCCGTGGGGGAGCTCGACTTCATGCGCCACGGGATCGATCAGGCGCGGCGGGGCTGGTGCGCCGGGGCGGACATCGCGAACACGGCGCCTCGCGCGGAGTTCCTCGAGCTCATCGGCCGGCGCAGGCGCGACGCCTCGCTGTCGTCGGCTGGATGAGCGCCCCCTACGCCGCGCGCTCCAGCCGGGCGCCGGCGCGCTCGGGTCGGGGACGAAGTCGCCGACGCACGCCTCGCGGTCCTCACCGGCGAAGGCTCGGCGGCTGGCCGGCGGGCGGACGAGGAGCGGGCCGCCCGCGGAGGTCGACCATGGCGATCATTGGCATCGATCTGGGAACTTCGAATTCGGCCGCAGCGGCGCTTCGAGGCGGCCGCCGCAGCAACGGGAGACGGGTCACGCCTCCCCGAGGAGCCCGAGAAAGACGTCCACATAGCTGACGATACCGAGCAACACACCTTCTCCGTCGACGACCGGGACCGCGCCGATCTTGTTGTCGAGCATGAGCTCCATGAGCTCGGTCACGTCCGCGTCCGGGCCGACGCTCACGATATTGCTGCTCATCATCACGGACACCGGCACGCGGGCCTTCTGTAGCGCTGCGTCCACCGCCGCGGTGTCCTCCGCGTAGGGCACCCATAGCGCGCGCAGGTCGCGATCGCTGAGCATCCCGACCAGCTCACCCAGCTCGTCGACGACCGGCAGGTGGCGGAAGTCCGTCGTCTGGAGCACGTCCACCGCCTCGCCGATGGGGTCGTCGACCCGCACGGTCCGAGGGCTCTCGGTCATGAGCTTGGTGGCGCGGATCCTGGGCAACGGCATCTCGCTCCGCGCTCGGTGCAACTCGCGGACCAGTGGATCCTTCGATGCGCCGCGCCACCCGCGTGAGCCACCTGGTCTCTCCCTTGCAGCTCGTGCAGCTCGATGGAGCGGCGACCCATGATGCAAGACGCGGCGAGGGAGCGGCCCCAGGGCACGTCGACTGCGGGTGATGTCATCCTCTCTCTCTGCGGTGACGTGATGACCGGCCGGGGGATCGATCAGATCCTGCCGTGCCCCAGCGATCCGGTGCTGTACGAGCTGGCCGTGGAGGACGCGAGGGGTTACATCGAGCTCGCCGAGCGCACGAGCGGCCCCATTCCCCGGCCCGTCGATTCCTCGTACGTCTGGGGGGCCGCGCTCGACGCGTGGAGCCGGCGGGCGCCCGCCGTCCGGCTGGTCAACCTCGAGACGGCGATCACGACCAGCGATGAGCCGTGTCTCAAGGGTATCAATTACCGGATGCACCCAGGGAACGTCTCGTGCCTCACCGCGGCGCAGATCGGCTGCTGCGCGCTGGCCAACAACCACGTCCTCGACTGGGGAGTTGCCGGGCTGATCGACACGATCGCCGCGCTCCGGTCGGCGAACGTGACGACGGCCGGCGCGGGCCGCGACCTCGATGAGGCGGCGGCGCCGGCGCTCATCGAGATCGAGGGCGAGGGGAGGGTCCTCATCTTCTCGCTGGGCTCGGAGACCAGCGGCGTCCCGCGGCGCTGGGGCGCCTCGGTGGACCGCCCGGGCATTCACCTGGTCGATGAGTCGTCTCCCGCGGAGGTCGGTCGCGTGCTGGGCGCGGTGCGGGCGGCCAGGCGGGAGGGCGACATCGTCGTGGCCTCGATCCACTGGGGCCCGAACTGGGGGTACGAGGTCCCGGAGGAGCAGGTCACGCTCGCCCACGCCCTCGTCGACGTCGCCGGCGTCGACGTGGTTCACGGGCACTCCTCGCATCATCCGAAGGCGATCGAGGTCCACGCGGGGCGGCTGATCCTCTACGGCTGTGGCGACTTCGTGAACGACTATGAAGGCATCAGCGGACACGAGGCCTATCGAGGCGATCTGGCCATGATGTACTTTGCCACGCTGCGCGCGGGGACCGGGGAGCTCGCCCGCCTGGAGCTGGTGCCGCTGCGGATGAGGAAATTTCGCCTCCACCGCGCCGCGCAAGAGGACGCGCTCTGGCTGAGGGACGCGCTGAGCCGAGAGGGCGCGCGGTTCGGGACGAGCGTCGAGCTCGGGGAGGAAGGCAGCCTGCTGCTGCGCTGGAGCTGATTCCGCGAGCACCGCGCCGCTGCCCTCGTGCAGCTACGCGGTCGCCTCGAGCACCTGGGGCACCAGGTAGCGAGCAAACCACGCGCTGGCCGCGCGCGCGACCTCTTCCAGCGTCCCTGGCTCCTCGAACAGGTGCGTCGCTCCTTCCACGATCGCGAGCTGTCGCGGTCCGCGCAGGAGCGCGAGCGCCTGCCGGTTCAACGCGAGCACCTCGGTGTCCGCGCTCCCGACGATGAGCAGCGTGGGTGCGCGGACCTGCTCGAGGTACGCGCCGGCGAGATCGGGGCGCCCGCCCCGCGACACCACGGCGTCCGCGAGATCCGGCCGCCTCGCCGCGGCGATCAGCGCGGCCGCGGCGCCGGTGCTCGCGCCGAAGTAGCCGATCCGGAGCGCGCTCGTCTCGGGTTGCTCGCGCGTGGTCAGGGCCGCGCCCATGACCCGCCCCGCGAGGAGCTCGACGTCGAACCGGAGGTGGCCAGTCCGCTCATCCACCGCCTCTTCCTCGCCGGTGAGGAGGTCGAAGAGCAGCGTGGCCAGCCCGGCGCTCTGGAGCACCTCGGCGACGTACCGGTTGCGCGGGCTATGCCGGCTGCTGCCGCTCCCGTGGGCGAACAGGACGATGCCTGTCGCCCCGGCGGGGATCGTCAGGCTGCCCTGAAGGCGCGCGCCGTCATCGAGCGCGAGCTCGACGGGGAGGTCTTCTGCCGGCTCGGGCGGGCCCGCCGGCCCCTCCTCGCCTTCCGCGCCCGCGCCGCCGGTGCGCGCCCGCTCGAGCAGCTCCACGACATCCTCGTCCGTGGTCTGGCGGAAGTCCTGGTAATAGGCGCCTATCGCGAGCAGTTGCGGATCCGCGTCGAGGCAGACCACCTCATCGACCTCGGGGCGCAAGGATTCGAGCGTCGTTGCCGACGCGACCGGGACCGCGAGGACGAGGCGCCTCGGTCCGCGCCGCCGGATGGCCCGGAGCGCGGCGCGCACGGTCCCGCCGGTCGCGATGCCGTCGTCGACGACGACGACGGTGCGGCCCTCGACGTCGACCGGCGGCCGGCCGCGCCGAAAGCGCTGCACGCGCGACTCGACCTCGGCGGCCTTGCGGTCCACGATCTCCGCGACCTCCTCCTGGGGGACGCCGAGCTCCGCGAGCACCTCCTCATTGAGGTACACCTCTCCCCCCTCCGAGATGGCGCCCATGCCCAGCTCTTCGTACCCCGGAGCGCCGAGCTTGCGCACCACCCAGACGTCGAGCGGCGCCTTGAGCGCCCGGGCGACCTCGTAGGCGACCGGGACGCCGCCGCGCGGGAGCCCGAGCACGAGGGGCGTGTCGTCGCGGTAGCGACCCAGCGCGAAGGCCAGGCGGCGCCCTGCATCAACGCGATCTCGAAACAGCATGAAGCCCCTCCTCCGGTCGCGTGCTGACCGTGACGTCCTCGCCCCTGACACACCCGGCCCTCAGATCCTCCCCGGCCCTCAGATCCTCCTCTGCGCTTCCCTCCGCTGCTGCCTCGTCACCAGCGCGCTCAGCTCGGAGAGCTCGTCCGACAGGAACTCGAGGAGATCGTCGAAGGCGATGATTCCCTGGAGCACCCCCTCGTCGTTCACCACCGGCACGCGGCGGATGCTCTCGGCGCGCATCCTACCGAGGACGTCCAGGAGGTCCTCCTGCTCTCGCGCTGTGATCAGCGGCTCGGTCGCGACATCCGCCACCTGGAGAGACTCCAGGTAGGGACTCGCGTTCGCCACCACGCCGACCACGATGTCGCGATCGGTGATGATACCGGCAGGCACGGTCCTCCCGGCGGGCTCGTCGACGATGACCAGGCTGCCGACGTGATGCGCCCGCATGCGGCGGGCGGCCTCGATCACGGTCTCGGTCTTGCCGATGGTGACGACGCGCCGATTGCAGAGCTCCCCCGCAGTTGTCACGGCATTCCTCCCAACGAACGCTCCATGGAGCCGGCGTCGGCTCCGGGAAGCCCATGCCCGAAGGGGCATGGAGGCCGGTGCGCTCCTATGGCACGTGGCGAGCAAACAGATCAGACAGATCAGGCGGAAAGGCGTGATGACGCGGAGGCGGGCGGACGTCACTGGACAGATCAGGCCCTGGGGTTGCATCTGGAGAGCGGTCACAGCTCGAATGAGCAGCGCCATGAGCCCCCACGACACGGAAGGCGGCGCAGCGGAGCAGCCATGGAGATCTGCCTCTTCGCGGGCAACGCGAACCTCCCTCTCGCACGGGCCGTGGCGGAGCGCCTCGGCGTCGGCCTGGGCGACGCCCTGGTGCGCCGCTTCGCGGACGGCGAGCTTCACGTGCAGATCCGGGAGAGCGTGCGAGGGCGGGACGTGGTTCTCCTCCAGCCGACGAGCCCACCGGTCGACGAGCACATCGCCGAGCTCCTGTTCCTCGCGGACGCGTGTCGCCGCGCAGGGGCTCCGCGCGTGACGGCCGTCGTGCCGTATTTCGGCTATGCCCGCCACGACCGCCGCGCTTCGGGAAGGGAGCCGGTAGGGGCCCGGCTCGTCGCCGATCTCTTCAGGACGGCGGGCCTCTCGCGCGTGGTGGCCGTCGACCTCCACAACGCCGCGCTCGAGGGGTTCTTCTCCATCCCGCTCGAGCACCTGAGCGCCGCGCCGCTGCTCTCGGACGCAGCGAGACCCTTTGTCTCCGAACGCAGCGTCATCGTGGCGCCGGACCTGGGCGCCGCGAAGCTCGCGGATCGCCATGCCCGGCTCCTCCGCTTGCCGGTCGCCGTCGTGCACAAGACCCGCCTGAGCGGCGAGGACGTCAGCGTCCACGCCATCTCGGGCGAGGTCCGGGGACGGTCGCCCCTCCTCGTCGACGACATGATCAGCACCGGCGGGACGATCGAGGCCGCCGTGAACGCCTTGCTCGCGGCGGGCTGCGCGCCGGACATCGCCGTCATCGCGACGCACGGCCTCTTCGTCGGCCCGGCGATGGCCCGGCTCTCCGCGCTCCCGGTGCGCCGTTTCCTCGTGACCGACAGCGTCGCTGCCGCCACGGGCGCGGCCATCCCCGTCAAGCTCGTCCGTCTGGACGGGCTCCTGGCCGAGGCCATCCGGCTCCTCCACGACGGCGGGTCGCTGGAGGCGCTGCTCGCGCGCGGCGAGGCCGCGAGCCCTCCGCGCTGAGCCGGCACCCGAGCAGGAGGACCCATGAGCGGCATCGACGACGGGAGTGCGCGGACGGGCAGCGGCGAGGGCGCGGAGCTCGCGCTCTGCACGGATCTCTACGAGATCACCATGGCCGCGAGCTACCTCGCGCTCGGCGTCGGGGGGACGGCCACCTTCAGCCTCTTCGCGCGGCGGCTGCCGCCGCGGCGCGCGTACCTGATCGCGGCGGGGATCGAGGAGGCGGCCCGCCGCCTGCGCGCGTTCGCGTTCGACGGCGCCGCGCTCGACTACCTGCGCTCGACCGGCGTCGTGCGCGAGGACGCGCTCGACGCGCTCGGCCGCCTGCGGTTCACCGGCGACGTGTGGGCGGTGCGCGAGGGCCGGGCCGTGTTCGCCGACGAGCCGATCCTCGAAGTGCAGGCGCCCCTCGTCGAGGCGCAGGTCGTCGAGACGATCCTCCTCAACGCGATCCATTTCCCGACGCTGGTCGCGTCCAAGGCGGCGCGCTGCGTCGCCGCCGCGCGCGGCAAGGCGCTCGTCGACTTCGGCCTGCGGCGCGCGCCCGGCGTCGAGGCGGGGGTCGCCGTGGCGCGGGCCGCCTGGCTCTGCGGCTTCGCCGCGACGAGCAACCTCCTGGCCGGAGCGCGGCTCGGCGTCCCGGTCTCGGGCACCGTGGCCCACGCGTTCATCGAGATCTTCCCGCGCGAGATCGACGCGTTCCGGGCCTTCACGGCGACCTTTCCCGGCCCGGTGACGCTGCTCGTGGACACGTACGACACGCTCCGGGGCGTCGCGCACGCCGTCGAGGTCGCCCGGGAGGTCGCGGCCCGGGGGCAGGAGGTCGCCGCCGTGCGCCTCGACAGCGGCGATCTGCTCGCGCTGAGCCGGGAGGCGCGGCGCCTGCTCGACGACGCGGGCCTCCACGCGGTGCGCGTCGTCGCGAGCGGCGGGATCGACGAGGAGGCGCTGGCGTCGCTCTGCTCGGCGGGCGCGCCGATCGACGCCTTCGGCGTGGGGACGCGCCTCGGGATGTCGGCGGACGCGCCCGTGCTCGACATGGCCTACAAGATCGTCGAGCACGACGGGGCTCCCTGCCTCAAGCTGAGCGAAGGCAAGGAGACGCTCGTGGGGCCCAAGCAGGTGTACAGGCGCCGCGGAGCCGACGGGCGTTACCTCGGAGATCGCATCGCCGCGCGCGACGAGCCCGCGCCGGGCCCTTCGTGGGAGCCGCTGCTCCAGCCGCTCCTCTCGGGCGGCCGCGCGCTCCCCATGCCCCCGCTCGCGGAGCTGCGCGCCCTGCACCGCGAGGAGATGGCGGCGCTGCCTCCGGAGCTCCTGGGCCTGGGCGCGACGCCGTCCTATCCGGTCGAGCGCTCTCCCGTGCTCGCCGAGCGACAGCGCGCCGCCGCCGCGGAGGTGCGGCGCCGCGAGGGGCTCGTCCCCTGAGCCCCGGTTCTCGCGCCGGTACGATCGTTGCTCGAGCCGAGCTCTGTCGCGGAGGTTTGCTGGATGGAGGCGCCCGTGCCGAGCAGGAGGCTGCGATGTTCGAAGGAGCCCGCGTGAGCCCGGTCGGGATCCCTGCTGCCGAGGCGCTCGCCGTCCTCCGGGCGATGCTGCTCATCCGCCGCTTCGAGGAGCGGTGCGCCGAGCTGTACACGCTCCAGAAGATCCGCGGCTTCCTCCACCTGTACATCGGTGAAGAGGCGGTCGTGGTCGGGGCGATGCGGGCGCTCGAGGACGACGACGCCGTGGTCGCCGCCTACCGCGAGCACGGCCACGCGCTGCAGCGCGGGGTCTCGCCCGCCGCGGCGATGGCCGAGATGTACGGGAAGGCGACGGGCTGCGCCCTCGGGCGCGGCGGGTCGATGCACCTGTTCTGCGCGAGCGGCGCTTCTACGGCGGCTACGCCATCGTGGCCGGCGGCCTGCCCATCGCGGTGGGGCTCGCGCTCGCCGACAAGCTCGCCGGCCGGCGGCGGGTCACGGCGGTGTTCTTCGGCGACGGCGCGACCGACGAGGGGGAGTTCCACGAGTCGCTGAACCTCGCCGCGCTCTGGAGCCTGCCGGTGCTCTTCCTCTGCGAGAACAACCAGTACGCGATGGGGACGGCGCTCGCGCCACGCCGCCAACCCGCGGCTCATCGACGTCCCCGCGGCTCACCACGTGCCGGCCGAGCAGGTCGACGGCATGGATGTGCTCGCGGTGGAGCAGGCCACGCGGCGAGCGGCCGCGGCCGTGAGGGAGGCGGCCGGCCCCCGCTTCCTCGAGCTGCTGACGTACCGGTTCCGTGCGCACTCGATGTACGACGCCGAGAGATACAGGGACAAAAGCGAGGTGGCCGCCTGGCGGGAGCGCGACCCCATCGACCTGTTCGTCGCGCGGCTGCGCGCCGAGGGGCTGCTCGACGACGGCGCGCTCGCCCGGATCCTGGGCGAGATCGCGGCCGAGGTCGAGGCGGCCGTGACGGCCGCGGAGGAGGCGCCGCTCGAGCCGGTGGAGGACCTGACTCGCTTCGTCTACGCCCGGGAGGCGCCGTGACGTGAAGCGGACGGCGACCTGCCGCGAGGCGGTCCGCTCCGGGCTGCGCGAGGCGCTCCGGCGCGAGCCGCGGGCCTTCCTGATGGGCGAGGACGTGGGCCGCTACGGCGGCGCCTACGCGTGCAGCGCCGGCCTGCTCGAGGAGTTCGGCCCGGAGCGGGTCCGCGACACGCCGCTCGCCGAGTCGACCTTCGTCGGCGCCGGCATCGGGGCCGCCCTCGGCGGGGCGCGCCCGATCGTCGAGGTGATGACGGTCAACTTCAGCCTGCTCGCGCTCGACCAGATCGTGAACAACGCGGCGACGCTCCGGCACATGTCCGGCGGCCAGTTCACGATCCCGCTCGTCGTGCGCATGGCCACGGGGGGCGGCCGCCAGCTCGCCGCGCAGCACTCGCACAGCCTCGAGAACTGGTACGCGCACGTGCCCGGGCTCAAGGCCCTCGCGCCCGCGACGGTGCAGGACGCGCGCGACATGCTGCTCGCCGGGCTCGACGATCCAGACCCGGTGGTCGTCTTCGAGCACCAGTACCTCTACCCAATGGAGGGCGAGCTCGACGACGAGGCGCCCCCCGCGGCTCCCTTCCGCGCGGAGGTGCGGCGCGCGGGCCGTGACGTGAGCCTGATCGCGCACGGCGGCTCGGTCCCGAAGGCGCTCGCCGCGGCCGAGCAGCTCGCGGGCCGCGGCGTCGAGGCCGAGGTGCTGGACCTCCGGTGCCTGCGGCCGCTCGACGAGGAGGCGATCCTCGCGACCGTGCGGCGGACGCACCGCGCGGTGCTCGTCGACGAGGGGTGGCGGAGCGGGAGCCTCGCCGCCGAGGTGAGCGCGCGGATCATGGAGGGCGCGTTCTACGAGCTCGACGCGCCCGTCGCGCGGGTGTGCAGCGCCGAGGTGCCGATCCCCTACGCGCGCCACCTCGAGGAGGCGGCGCTGCCGCAGGTCCCGCGCATCGTCTCCGCCGTGGAGAGGACGGTGCGGCGCGATGTCTGAGTTCCTGATGCCCTCGCTCGGCGCGGACATGGAGGCCGGGACGCTGGTGAAGTGGCGCCGCGCGGTGGGGGATCGCGTCGCGCGCGACGACGTGATCGCCGAGGTCGAGACAGAGAAAGGGCTCGTGGAGGTCGAGGTGTTCACGAGCGGCGTCATCGACCGGCTCCTCGTGGAGCCCGGGCAGAAGGTGCCCGTCGGCACGCCGATGGCCGTGATCCTCGAGGGGCGTGAGGCTGCGGCCGGCGCGCCCCCACCCGCCGCGCCCGCCGCGCCCGCCGCGCCCGCGCCGCCGTTTCCCCCCCCGGCGGCCGCCGCGGCGCCGCAGGAGGCCGCGCCGCCGCCCGCGGCCCTCGCGCAGGGGCCGCGCGTGTCTCCCCGCGCGAGGCGGCGGGCGCAGGAGCTCGGGGTCGACCCTGCGCGGGTCCAGGGGACGGGACCGGACGGCGCCGTCGAGGCCGTGGATATCGAGCGGGCGGCGGCGGCCGGCACGAAGGAGGCGTCGGCCGATTCCATGACGAAGGAGGCGTCGGCCCGCATGCGCCGGGCGATCGCGGCGGCGATGGCCCGATCGAAGCGCGAGGCGCCGCACTTCTACCTCGGCACGACCATCAATCTCCGCACGGCGATGTCCTGGGTCGAGCGGGAGAACGCGGAGCGCAACGTGGCCGGGCGGCTCCTGCCGGGCGCGCTCCTTCTCAAAGCGGCGGCGCTCGCCCTGCGCGACGTCCCCGAGCTGAACGCCCGCTGGGAGGGGGATGAGGCGCCGCCCGCCCCGAGGATCCACCTCGGCGTGGCGGTGTCGCTCCGGGGCGGCGGGCTCGTGGCGCCGGCGCTGCACGACGCGGACCGGCTGCCGCTCGACGAGCTGATGGCCGCCTTGAAGGACCTGGTCCAGCGCGCCCGGGCCGGGACGCTCCGCAGCTCCGAGATGAGCGACCCCACGATCACCGTCACGAGCCTCGGGGAGCGCGGCGTGGAGACGGTGTTTCCCGTCATCTTTCCGCCGCAGGTGGCCATCGTCGGGTTCGGCAAGATCGCCGAGCGGCCGTGGGTCGTCGAGGGCCGCGTGGTGCCGCGGCCGCTCGTGAACGCGACGCTCGCCGCGGACCACCGGGTGACGGACGGCCACCGCGCGGCCGCCTACCTCGCCTCGCTCGACGCGCTCCTGCAACGACCGGAGGGACTTTGACCGATGAACAAGGACGAGATCGAGGCCGTCGTGCGCCGGGAGCTCCAGCGCATCGCGCCGGAGGCGGACATCGGGGCGCTCGGCCCGGACCGTGACGTCCGCGAGGAGCTCGACATCGATTCGATGGATTTCCTGCGCTTCGTGACGGCCCTCGACGCGGCGCTCGGCGTGGGCGTGCCCGAGTCGGATTACCGGCGGATCGCGACGGTCCGCGGGTGCACCGACCACCTGGCGAAGACGCTCGCGCAGCGCGCGGCGTAGCGTCAGCCGCGCCCGAGTGCGTGCGCTGCGCGAGCAGCGCGCGGAGCAGACGCGGCCGCCTGGGCGGCGCGGGCTCTTTGTCGCCACTTCAGCGCCGACGGCAAGAGCCCGCGCCGGTACGGTCGTTGCGTGCCGGTCAGGGAGGCGACGATGCAGGCGCCCAGACCGATCACGAAGCTTCGCGGCGCGGGAGAGCCGCCGCCGAACCTCGCCGACTACACGGAGGCGTGCCGCCGCTTCTCGTGGGCGGAGGCGCGGGCCGAGCTGACCGGGTTGCCCGGCGGACAGGGGCTCAACATGGCCTACGAAGCCGTGGACCGCCATGCCGCGGGCGCCGGCAGGGATCGCGTCGCGATCCGCTGGCTCGGCAAGGACGGAGAGCGGGTGGACATCCGCTACGGAGAGCTCGCCGAGCTCACGGCCCGCTTCGCCGGCGCGCTCGCCGGCCTGGGGGTCCGGCCGGGAGATCGCGTCTATACGCTGCTCGGCAGGACGCCGGAGCTCTACGTCGCCGCGCTCGGCGCGCTCAGGCACCGGGCGATCTTCTGTCCGCTGTTCTCGGCCTTCGGCCCCGAGCCGCTGCGCGCGCGGATGAGCATCGGCGAGGCGCGCGTGCTGGTGACCACTTCGCGGCTCTACGCGCGCAGGGTCGCGCCGATCCGCGGCGAGCTGCCGTGGCTCGAGCACGTGATCCTCGTGGACGGCGAGGCGCCGGGGACGCTCTCCTACCGGAGGTTGCTCGACGGGGCGCCCGCCGCGGCGCTGGTCCCGCCGACCGACCCGGAAGCGCCGGCCCTGCTGCACTTCACGAGCGGGACGACGGGCACGCCGAAGGGCGCCCTCCACGTCCACGCGGCCGTGCTGATGCACCATGTGACCGGGAGGCTCGCCCTCGACCTCCATCCGGACGACATCTTCTGGTGCACGGCGGACCCGGGATGGGTGACAGGCACCTCCTACGGCATCCTCGCGCCGCTGACGAACGGCGTGACCCTGGTCGTCGACGAGGCCGATTTCGACGCCGAGCGCTGGTACGAGATCCTCGAGCGAGAGCGCGTCACGGTCTGGTACACCGCGCCGACGGCGATCAGGATGCTCATGAAAGCCGGCGTGGAGCCGCTTCGCGCCCGCGACCTCCGCGCGCTCCGCTTCATGGCCAGCGTGGGCGAGCCCCTGAATCCGGACGCGGTGTCATGGAGCAACGAGGTGTTTGGTCGCCCCTTCCATGACGGCTGGTGGCAGACCGAGACGGGGGGGATCATGATCGCCAACCTCGCCTCCGTGGATGTCCGCCCGGGATCCATGGGGCGCCCGCTGCCTGGTGTGGAGGCGGCGATCGTCCGCCGCACACCCGAGGGGGGTGTCGAGGTGATCGAGCAGCCCGACGTGGAGGGGGAGATCGCGCTGCGCCCCGGCTGGCCATCGATGTTTCGCGCCTACTGGAACAACCCCGAGCGTTATGCGAAGTGCTTCGCGGGCGGCTGGTACCTGAGCGGAGATCTCGCCAGGCGAGACGAGGATGGATACTATTGGTTCGTCGGGCGCGACGATGACGTCATCAAGAGCGCCGGGCACCTCATCGGTCCCTTCGAGGTGGAGAGCACGCTGCTCATGCACCCCGCCGTGGCCGAGGCCGCCGTCATCGGGCGGCCGGATCCGATTGCCGGCGAGGTCGTCAAGGCGTTCGTCGCGCTGAAGCCCGGGCACGCTCCGTCCCCGGACATCGAGCGGGAGCTCATCGGCTTCGCGCGCAAGCACCTCGGGCCGGCGGTCGCGCCGCGCGAGATCCTTCGCCGGCTCGGTGCCGCGGACGCGCAGCGGCAAGATCATGCGGCGGCTGCTCCGGGCGCGCGAGCTCGGTCTGCCCGAGGGCGACCTGTCCACGCTCGAGGCGGCCACAGGGGCGACCGGCACGGCCGGGGAGGAGGCGCCGTGAGCGCCCCGCGGACACGACGGCGCTCGAGCGGCTGAGGGCCTCGCCGCGGGGCCGACGAGAAGGCATGACGCGGCGCGACGCGCCGCGGCTGGAGACATCACGCCTCGCGAGCGATTACGGCGGTGACGCAGCCGAGCGGCCCAGCTCGTGCACCGCCAGCCAGCAGAGCGGCGCAAGGGGAGCGCGGCGCGAGGCCGTCGCGCCGGTACACGCGCTGGACAACGCGGGGCCGTGGACATGAAGACGATACTCGATGCGATAGGCGAAACTCCCCTGCTGAGGTTCGACGGCGTTCACGTAAAATGCGAGTACCTCAACCCCTCTGGCTCCATCAAAGACAGGCTCGCCAGGTACATCATCGAGAAGGCGGAGAAGGAAGGGCTCCTGAAGAAGGGCGCCACGATCGTGGAGGCATCGTCCGGAAACACGGGAGCTGCCGTCTCCATGGTCGGCGCCGTGAAAGGCTACAAGGTGACGATCTTCATCGCCGAGGGCCTCTCCGAGGAGCGCTACAAGATGATGAAGGCGTTCGGCGCCGACGTGCGGACCGTCCCGCGGGATCGGATGGATATCGCCGTGCAAAGGGCGAGCGCCCTGGGGAAGGAAAAGGGTCATTTCCATGTGAACCAGTTCGCAAACCCCTGGAACGCCGACGACCACGACGAGCACCTCGGCGGGGAGATCCTTCGCGCCTCCGGGCGCCGGCGGATCGACGCGGTCGTCGCCGCGATCGGCTCCGGAGGGACCCTGATCGGCCTCGCGAGGGCCTTCAGGCGGGTCAACCCGGAGGTCCAGGTCTTCGGCGTCGAGCCTGCCCGGTGCGCCCTCGTCTACGGGCGCCTGCACGGCCAGCCCGAGGTGTGCCGGCCCCACCGGATCGAGGGCATCGGCGAGGGGTTCGTGCCTCCGCTCATCGAGGACAACATCGAGCTCATCGACGACGTCATCCGGGTCGAGGACGGAGAGGCGATAGAGGAGGCGAGGCGGATCGCGCGTGTGCACGGCTGCTTCGTCGGGGTCTCCTCCGGTGCGAACCTCCTGGCCGCCAGGCGGGTCAAGGAGAAGAGCCCTGCCCTGAGGAACGTGGTGACCTTGTTCCCGGACGAAGGGGAGAAATACCTGAGCGAGCGATGGTTCTCGCGATGAGCCGCGGCGCTCTTCGTTCTGCGATCCCGCGGCCGCGCGCGGAAGGCATCGCCCCTCGTCGCGTCCCTCAGGTCGGTTGTCCCGGCTGGACGGGGCCGATGCGGTACGGCCGCATCATCTCGTTGTCTTCGTGCTCGAGGATGTGGCAGTGCCACACGTACTGGCCGGCGGTGAGGAACCGCGCCCGGATGCGCGTCACCTCGCCTGGATAGGCGATCACCGTGTCCTTGTAGCCCGTCTCCCACGGCTCCGGCGGGCGTGCAGCGCCGACGAGCGGCGGCATCTGCCCTCCCGGCGAGGCCTCGATGTCCAGGGCCTGCCGATTGACCACCTCGAACAGGGTCTCGTGGATGTGGATGGGATGGGCGTCGCCCGTCAAGTTGTGGAGCTCCCAGACCTCCGTGTCCCCCACCTGCGGATTCTCGGTGACATCGTCCTCCCACGCCAGCAGCTCGACCTCGCCGTCCTCGATCCTCCCGAGCAGCGCCGCCGCCGGCGCATCCGGGAAGTGCGCCGACATGACCTCGCTCAGGACGAGCGGTCGCGTCCTGTCCTCGGGCGGCAGCGGCGGAGCGGGCGGCAACAGCAGGAAGCGCGGCGGTGTGCTGTGATCACATCCCCGCGTGTGCATCACGTCGAAGGCCATGATCTGCCCGGTGGAGGCCGGGTCCGCCGGGTCGAAATCGACGCCTGGCGCGCCGCCGCCGAACGGCTCGTCCGGGCCGACGTTGGCGAGGATGTGGCGGCCCTTCGGGACACGGCCGAAGTCGACGATGAGATCCGCGCGCTCGGCCGGCGCCATGAGCAGCCTGTTGCCGTTGGTCGCGGTGAGGTTCACCGGCGAATCCAGAAAGCCGCCCTCGTTTCCGATCATCCAGACTTCTACACCCGGGATCTGATTGAAATCCAGGATCAAGAAACGCGACTGGCAGCCGTTGAGGAAGCGGAAGCGGTAGCGGCGCTGTTTGACCGCCAGGAACGGCCAGGTATTGCCGTTCACCATGATCATGTTGCCGAAGAACTCGGGATTCCAGATCGGCGGGACGTCGGTTTGCGGGATGAACGGACCCTTGATGCCGTCGAAGAAGGCCCGGGTGTCCGGGTAGAACAGCGACCCATCCGAGTTGAACGAGCGATCTTGGATCGCGATCGGGATCTCGCGATAGTGGGTGTTGGGGGCGTCGCCCCGCGAAGGGGCCGGGCCGGGGAGCACGGCCGGCCTGTGGGTGCGCGCGTCGAGCACCAGGTCGCTCTGGCCGCCGCGGACCAGGTAGAAGCCCGCCGGACCGGCGTACACGTTCGCGCGCGTCATCCCCAGGGTGTGATCGTGATACCATTCGGTGGAGGCCCGACCAGCGTTCGGATACTGGGCGATCGCGAATCCAGGCCCCCAGGTCACGCCGAACTTGGCGAGCGCCTTCGCCGCGAAGAAATCGTACCAGGTCCCCCTGGTCGCGTACCCCGGTGGGAGGTTGGCGGCGTCGGGCAAATACCACGCCTCGGCGTAACCGTCGCTCTCGTCGCCGACGCTCACGGCGCCGTGCACGTGGGTGACGATGGGCACGGGGCCGGTGTAAGGTCCCGGCGTCTCCTCGAACTCTGGGCGCATGTCGCGGCCCTCCCTGCCTCCCGGCGGATTCGCCCAGTGCAAGGTTTGGTCGACCGGCAAGAGATGAGGCAAGTAGTTGCCGCCGGCGTCCACCAGCTCGTTGATCCATTTGATCCGCACCGGTCGTTCGTGATCAGCCTCGATCGTGAGCGACGGCGCGTGGAAGATCCGGGGCCCGCCCTGGGCGACCTTCGGCCCGTATCCCCACACGGTCGTCGCCGGGTAGGGAGGAGGCAGGATCTGCTGCGCGAACTGCCGCACGGCGATCTCGTAGTAGTCGATGAACCGGCCGCCGTGGAGCGTGATCTTGCCGGCTCGCGGCATCGCGGGCGGGACGAGCAGCGGCGTCACGTACTTGTCCACGCCCAGCGGGTCGAGCGTGCCGCCGGGGATCGCCGCGCACGCCGTGCGAACGGAGCCGCCGACCCTGTCGAGGAGGAGGAGGGTCGTGCCCCCCGCTCCGATCTTGAAGAACTGACGTCGTGTGAACATCCCCCCACCCCCCGTGTCGAACACTGGCGCGAAAGCATAGAGGCTGTTCCCTTCGACGCAACCACGATGTCCTACCACGCGACTCTCGTCGTCGAGGCCGACACGAGGTCCGCTGACATGGGCTTTCCGTCCGGGCGCGGCAGGGCCTCGCGCACCCCGGCAATACCGCTGCAGCGTCGGCCACGAGGTCGCCGTCGACATACGTCTTACCGTCGTTCGAGGGGTCGACGGTGAGCATCGCCAGGGCCGACAGCCCCGATGCCTGCGACGGCGCGGCCACCGGCGTCATCCAGCCGGGGCGGGGCTCCACGCGCCCCACGCCCAGAGGACGAGCCGGATCGAGGTTGACCAGCGTGCCGCAGTCGATCGCCGCGACGACGCGGTGCACGCGGAGGCTCGGAGAAGTAGCTGAGCGAGCGATGGTTCTCGCGCCGAGCGCGCGGCGACCGCCGCCCCGGTGTCGCGCCTGGGTCAATACGAGAGGGGCTCGCCTTCTCGCTGCTCTGGAGCGATTCCGGGCGAGCTGCGCCGATCGAGCCGCGCGCCGACGTGGAGCTGTTCACGCGCAAGGGGTGCCCTCGCTGCGACGAGGCCAAGCGCTTCATGGCCGAGCTCGAGGGCCGTCGACCCGGCCTGCGCACGATCGTCGCGGATGTCGTCGAGGACCGCACGGCGCTCGACCGGCTGAGGGCGATCGCTCAGGGGCAGTCGACCGCTGCCGTGAGCGTCCCCGCGTTCTATGTGCGCGGGATGCTCGTCGTTGGGTACGCGGGGCGCGACGCCACGGGCCGGCGGATCGAGGCGTTGCTCGACAACGCGCCGCCGCCGCCCACCGCGGCCGGCGAGTCTGATGCGTCGTGTCCGCTCGCGCCGGAGCAGCCACCGTGCCCGGCTGACGGCGCCGGGCCGAGCGCGGGGGTTGTCGACGTGCCCGTCTTCGGGCGACTGGACGTCCGCGATCTTGGCCTGCCGGCGTTCACTGTCCTCCTGGGGCTCGTGGACGGCTTCAACCCGTGCGCCACGTGGGTGCTCCTCTTTCTCCTCTCCTTCCTCGCCACGCTGCGGAGCCGGGCCAAGATGCTGCTGATTGCCGGCATCTTCGTGCTCGTGAGCGGTCTCGCTTATTTCTCCTTCATGGCCGCCTGGCTGAACTTCTTTCTCCTGGTCGGCGCCTCGCGTGCCGTGCAGATCGCGCTGGGAGCGATCGCCGTTCTCGCCGGTTCGGTCCACGTCAAGGACTTCTTCGCATGGAAGCGGGGCGTGTCGCTCAGCATCCCTGAGTCGGTGAAGCCAGGGATCTACGCGAGGATGCGGGCCGTCGTCAGGGCGGAGAGCCTGCCCTCCGCGCTCGCCGCCGCATGCCTCCTCGCCGTCATGGTCAACGTCGTCGAGCTCCTCTGCACCGCGGGCCTGCCCGCGCTCTACACCCAGCTCCTCGCCGAGGCGCGCCTCCCCGCGTGGAAGCACTATGCCTATCTCGGGCTCTATAACGTGGCCTACATGGCGGACGACATGGTCATGATCGGCATCGCGGTGGCGACGTTGAGCCGCCGCAAGCTGCAGGAAAAAGAGGGACGATGGCTCAAGCTGCTGAGCGGAGCGATCATGGTGCTGCTCGGTCTCCTCCTGCTGCTCAAGCCCGCCTGGCTGGCGACATGACCGCCGCGAATGGCGCAGCAGCCGTAAAGCCCGCGACGTGATAGCCGGCGGCCGCCTCGCGGCGCCTACTCCCTGCATGCATTACCGCTCAGGCGAGGGCCCCAATACGTCAGGGATTGCCGATCCGGCCTATGGGCGGCGCGCGGCGGACGCGCGCTCCGACAGGCGATCGACGACCCCCGGCGGCCGCTGGAGGTGGCGCCGGGGCGCGACATCGCGCTCGGTCCGCTGCTACGATGCCGGGCGGAGGTCGCCGAGCACGGGCCGGCGACGCGGGAGGAAGGGGAGTCCGTGATGGCCACGAAGGAATTCGTCCAGTTCATCGAGCAGGGGTGCGCCGAGGGGATGGCGCAGGCGATGGCGCAGGCGACGATCGAGCTCTATGAAGCTCGATTCGGCCTCATGCCGCCGGCGCTGCGGTCCGCCGTGGAGGCCACGCACGACCTGAAGACGCTCCAGACATGGCTGCTCGTCGCCGGCGCCGGGGCACGCGAGGTGCTGCACGACAGCGTCTCCGCCAGCTCCCGCTCGTCCTGACCGGCGTCCGACGATCCCGGCGAACGCGGGGCCGGCGCGCCGACGGGCATCGCCGGCGCGAGCGGAGCGCGGTGGCCCGCCGTCGTTTGCCGCGCCCGCCCCGCCACGCCGCGAGGTGACGGCGCGGCCCTGCGCGGTTAAGCTCGCGCTCGTGCCGTTTCCCCGGAAGACCAACCCCGTGCGCCGCCTGCCCGCGCTCGCGCTCGCAGCGCTGACGGCGATCGCCGGCGCCGCGTGCGTCAGCAAGCCGACGATGCAGCTCGACCACGCCGAGATCACAGGGATCCGCATCGCCTTCCCGCCGAGCCTCGGCATCCTCATGACGATCGTCGTCAACGTCCACAACCCGAACTCGTACGACGTCGCTGTCCGCGCGGTGCGCGGTCAGGTCGTGCTCGCCGGCCGCTACCCGCTGGCGGTCGACTTCCGGGCCGACGGCGACGGCGTATGGCTCGCTTCCGACCGCACGACCCAGGTCCGCGTCCCCGTCAGCGTCCCCGTCGATCTCGGCCTCCAGCTGCTCCGTGAGACGCTCTCGTCGCCCGTCATCCCGTACCGCTTCAGCGGCCGGGCGGACGTCACCGCGACGCGCACCTTCCGGCTCGAGGCCGACGACTACTCGATCGACGATCACGGCGTCGTCGCCCGCAACCAGATCGAGACCGCCCTCGGCATCCTGCGATAACACCCGCCGCGGCCGGAGGCTGCTGGCGGTACCCTGGCGGCCCACGGGGCGCCCCCGCGCGGACGAACACGCGCTCGGTCTCCGGCGAGGACCACACGCCCCGGTGCCCGCGTTGGCGTGGCGCGCGACGTGCCGATGTTGCGCAAGTCGCGCCGACGTGGCGCGGCTGCCCTCGACGTCGGCGCCCGCGCTGGCCGGCCGGCCAGATCGACGCTCGACGCAACGACAGTCCATGACAGCGGCGCGCCCGCGCCGTGAGCGCCTCGCTCCTTCCTGATGGCGGCTCCCGCCATCAGGTGGAGGCTCCGGCCTCCAGGCGGCACGGCGAGCCTCGACGCGCAGCCTCCGCGCGGGACATCCTGCGCGTCCTGCTCGCTCTCCTCGGCGGTGCCTCGCGCCGCCACGGAGCACGCGGGCATCCAGGCCAGTCCGTTCATCGATGGATCGGCGTGTTGGCCACCGACTTGCTTCGGCTCGCCCCTGAACTCGGTCGCACCTGCGACACGCCGTCCCGCGCCATCGGCGCGAGGGGGAGCTTACATGGTGGATGGCTGTTCCAGCGGTTTTCTCGCGCTCGATCCGGAGATGAGGCGCCTGCGCGAGGCCCTCGAGACCGTGGCGCCCACGCCGTTGCCGGTCCTGATCCTCGGCGAGACCGGGACGGGAAAAGAGGTGGTGGCGGAGTGGATCGCCGGCATGTCGCGGCACCCGCGCGAGCGCTTCGTGAAGGTCAACTGCGCGAGCCTGTCGGAGTCGCTCGTCGAGAGCGAGCTCTTCGGCCACGAGCGCGGCGCGTTCACCGGGGCGGTGGCGCCGCGCGAAGGGCTGTTCGAGGCCGCCCACGAGGGCACGCTCTTCCTCGACGAGGTGGGGGAGCTGTCCCCGCGCACGCAGGCGAAGCTGCTCCGCACGCTGGAGTACGGCGAGATCGTCCGCGTCGGGAGCACGCGCCCGCGGCGCGTGGACGTCCGGGTGATCGCGGCGACGCACCGCGATCTCGAGCAGATGGTGCGGGAGGGGAGCTTCCGCCAGGACCTCTACTTCCGCCTCAACGCGATCACCCTGCGGATCCCGCCGCTCCGGGCCCGCACCTCCGAGATCCTGCCGCTCGCGGCGCTCTTCGCGGCGCGCCTCTCGCAGCGGCTCGCGCGCCCGGCGCCGCCGCTCGCGAAGGAGGCGACGGCCGCGCTCCTCTCGCACGCCTGGCCGGGGAACGTCCGGGAGCTGCGCCACGTGGTCGAGCGCGCGGTCGTGATGTCGAAGGGCGGGCCGATCGGCGCGGACCACCTGATGCTGGAGGCGCCGCGGGCGCCGGTCGAGGCCGGGATCAAGGGCGATCTGCGCTCCTTCGAGCGAGACCGCATCGTCGCCGCGCTCGCGCAGTCCCGCCAGAACCAGACGCGGGCCGCCGAGCTCCTCGGCGTGTCGCGGCGCACGCTCACCAACAAGCTCAACACGTACGGCATCGCGCGGCCCCGCAAGAAGGTCGCGCTGGAGGAGTGCTGACGTGGCCTCGCCGTTCTTCCGCACGATGCGGTCGCTCGAGATCGAGCGCGGTCCGAGGACGTGGATCCGCCTCGCCGTGATCCTCGCCGTGCTCGGCGCCTGGGCGGTCTGGATGCACGCGGCGCGCGTCTCGGTCTACGCGACGACCGGGAAGGCGCGCCTGGAGGTCAGCCGGATGGCCCACCGCGTGGCCGCCGTCGAGGCCGGGCGCGTGTCGGTGGTGCAGGTCTCGCTCGGCCGCCACGTGGAGCAAGGGGAGGTGCTCGTCGAGCTGGACGCCGCCGTCGAGGAGCGGCGCCTGGAGGAGGAGCGCACGAGGGCGGCCGCGCTCGCGCCGAAGATCGAGGCGCTGCAGCACCAGATCGCGGTCGAGGAGGAGGTGCGCGCGTGGCAGGTGAAGCTGTCCGACGCCTCGGTCGCGCGCGCCAGGATCGACCTGCGCCAGCGGGATCTCTCCGCCGCGCACGGCGAGGAGCTGCGCGCGATGTCGGAGCGCCTGCACGACGAGCGGCTCGCGTCGACGGCCGACCACCTCGAGGCGAAGAGCCGCGCCGCCGACGAGCAGCTCAAGGCGGAGGGGGCGCGCGCCGATCTCCGGCGGCTCTCGGTCGCGGGGCGCCACGACGAGCGGCAGACGGCGGCCCGCCTCGCCGAGCTCGGGCGCGCGCTCGGGGATCTGGTGGCCGAGCAGCAGGCGGCCGACGCGGCGGTGCACACGGCGCTCGCGCAGATCGAGCGGCGCAAGGTCCGCGCGCCCATCGCGGGGAAGCTCGGGAACATCGCGGCGCTCCAGGTGGGGGACGTGCTCAAGCCGGGCGACCTCGTGGCGACGGTCGTCCCGGGCGACGACCTCCACGCCGTCGCCCTCTTCGCGCCGTCCGACGCGGTGGGGCGCGTCGTCCCCGGGCAGAGGGCGCGGATGCGCCTCGACGGGTTCGCGTGGACGCAGTTCGGCATGATCGAGGGGGAGGTCTCCCACGTCGCGAGCGAGCCGTACGACGGCGCGATCCGCGTCGAGCTGCTCGTGCGGCCGGAGAGCGCGGCGTCGATCCCGGTGCAGCACGGGATGCCTGGGACCGCCGAGGTCGAGGTGGAGCGCGTCTCTCCGTGGGCGCTCCTCCTGCGCGCCGTGGCGCCGGGAGGTGCGCGATGAAGCGCGCTTTCCTCGTCCCCGAGGTGCTGCAGGCGTCGCTCATGGACTGCGGCCCCGCCGCGCTCAAGGCGGTGCTGCAGGGGTTCGGCGTCGACGTGCACTACGAGTGGCTCCGCGACCGCTGCCAGACGGACGTGGACGGGACGTCGATCGACGCGCTCGCCGCGCTCGGGCAGGAGCTCGGGCTCGCGACCGCCGAGGTGGTGGTCCCCCACGACAGCTTCCTCCTGCCAGAGGCCGACTGCCTCCCCGCGATCGTGGTCAAGCGCGGCGCGGGCGGCGCGCTCCACTTCGTGGTCGTCTGGCGCCGGCTCGGGCCGTTCGTGCAGATCCTCGACCCCGGCAGCGGGCGCCGCTGGGTGCGCTCAGCGCGCTTCATGGAGGACATGCCGCACTTCCCGATCCCGATCTCGATCGAGCGGTGGCGGCGGTGGGCGTCGTCCGCGGACTCGCTCGGCCCGCTCCGCGCGAAGCTGCGCGCGCTGCGAGCGGACGGGGAGGCGCTGATCGCCCGGGCCGACGCGGACCCGGGGTGGCGGCCCTTCGCGGCGCTCGACGCCGCCGTGCGGATGGTGGCGCGCCTCGTCCGCGGCGGCGCGATCGCGCGCGGGGGCGAGGCGCAGCGCGTGCTCGAGGGCGTCTTCGAGCGCGCCCTCGCCGGGGAGGCGGGCGCCATCCCGAAGGGGTTCTTCTGGGCCACGGAGGGCAAGGCGCCGGGGAAGCTCCTCGTGCATGGCGCGGTCATCGTCCACGTCGGCCCGCGTCAGCGCGGCGCGAGCCGGGCCAGCGCGGCCGCGCCCGCGCCTGCGTGCTCGGCTGTCGCGCCGCCGCCGAGCTACCGCGGCAGCGCCGCGCCCGAGGCCGCGCGCGCGGCCGCGCCGGACCGGCCCGCGCCGCGCGCGACCGCGACCGCGGCGCTGCCGGCGTCGGTTCGCCGGGAGCTCGAGCTGCCGACGCCGTCCCCCTCGCGCCTGTTCTTCTGGATGCTGCGCGCGGACGCGGGCGGGGCGCTCGCGCTCGTCGGGGTCGCGCTCGCGGCGAGCGCGGCCATCGCGGCGATCGACGTGGTCATCCTCCGCGGGCTGTTCGACGCGGTGAAGAGCGTCACCGTCGAGTACCAGCGCGCGCTCGGGCTCCTCGCCCTCGTCGCGTTCGCCGCCGGGGGCCTGGCGCTCGAGATCTTCGTGGCCCACGCCGTCTCGCGCCTCGGGCGCGCCCTCGAGGTGCGCTTCCGCGCCGCGTTCCTGGAGAAGCTGCCGCGGCTCGAGGATCGCTACCTGCGCAGCCGGCCGACCTCGGACATGACCGCGCGGGGCCACGCGATGCACCTGATGCGCGAGGCCCCGGCGCTCTTCGCCCGCATCGCGCGCGCGGCGCTGTCGTTCGCCGCGACGCTCCTCGGGGTCGTCTGGCTCTACCCGGGCGGCGCGTGGCTGTCGCTGGTGGCGGCGGCGGTCGCGCTCGCCGCGCCGTACCTCGCGCGGAGGCCGCTCGTGGAGAGCCTCATGCGCCTGCGCACGCACGCGGCGTCGCTCGAGCGGTTCTACCTCGATGCCCTGCTCGGCGTCGTGCCCATCCGCGTCCACGGCGCGGAGCGGGCGGTGCGGCGCGAGCACGAGGCGCTGCTCGTCGAGTGGGCGCGCACCGGCCGGCTCGTGCACGCGCAGTCCACCGCCATGCAGGCCGCCCAGGGGATCGCGAGCACGGCCGTGGCGGTCGCGATCGTCGGCGGCTACGTCGCCTCCGGCGGCCCGGCGGCGGCGCTGCTCCTGCTCGTGTTCTGGTCGCTCCGCCTCCCCGCGGCGGCGCAGGAGCTCGTCGCGGCGCTGCTCGGCTGGAAGAACGTGCGCAACGCGTCCGTGCGCCTCTTCGCGCCGCTCGCGGCGCCGGAGATGGACCTGCCCCGCGCGCCCGCCGAGGACGTCGTCGACGCGGCGCGCGCCGCGCAGGGCGCCGCGCTGGCCGCCGCGTGCGCCACGTCGATCGACCTCCGGGGCGTGAGCGTGAAGGCGGGAGGGCACACGCTCCTGTCCGATGTCTCGCTGAGCGTCCCGGCGGGGGCGCACGTGGCGATCGTGGGGGCGTCGGGCGCGGGGAAATCGTCGCTTCTCTCGCTGCTCCTCGGGTGGCTGCGGGCGTCCGCGGGGGAGGTGCTCGTCGACGGGCGCCCCTTCGACGACGCGGCGGTCGAGCGCCTGCGCCGCGCGACCGCGTGGGTGGACCCGGCGATCCAGCTCTGGAACCGCACGCTCCTCGAGAACATCACCTTCGGCCACGCCGGCGACGCCCTCGCGCGCGTGCCCCTGTCCATGAGCCAGGCCGAGCTCACCGGCGTCCTGGAGAGCCTGCCCGACGGCTTGCAGGAGGCGATCGGCGAGGGGGGCGCGCGCCTGTCGGGCGGGCAGGGGCAGCGCGTCCGCCTCGCGCGGGCGCTCATGAAGGGCGACGCGCGCCTCGTGCTCCTCGACGAGCCGTTCCGCGGGCTCGAGCGCGAGCGGCGCCGGGAGCTGCTCGCGCGCGCGCGGGAGCACTGGGGGCGCTCGACGCTCGTCCTCGTCAGCCACGACGTCATGGACACGCTCGGCTTCGACCGCGTGCTGGTCGTCGAGGGGGGCAGGGTCGTCGAGGACGGCGCGCCGCGCGAGCTCATGGACGACCCGCGGAGCCGCTACCGCGCGCTCGCCGAGGCGGACGCGCGGGCGCGCGACGAGGTCTGGTCGAAGGAGCGCTTCCGGAGCGCGACGATGGAGGGCGGCCGGCTCCTCCAGGGGGCGGCGTGAAGGCGGGCGAGGCCGGACAGGCCGCAACGTTGGGCGGGCTCGCGTGGCAGCCGTCCGCGCTCGGCCACGCGATGAGCGCGCTCACGGCCGCGTGCGGGCTCGGGAGCGGCGCGGCGCCGTCGCCCGGCGCGCCGCCGGAGGGCGACCCCACCGCGTGGATCGAGGCGTACGCGGGGTGCATGGGCGTCGAGGCGGAGGCCGTCCAGTGCAGCTTCGCCGAGCTCGCGCGCGCGCTCCCGTCCCTCGGCCCCTCGATCGTCCGCGTCGAGCAGGGCTACCTCGCGGTGATGTCCGCGGGCCGGCGGGGGCTCTCGGTGCTGACGCCGGCGCTCAGGCCGATGCGGATCCCGCTGGAGACCGTGCGCCGGGCGCTCACCGCCCACCTCGAGGATCGCCCCGCGTCGCACGTCGACAAGTGGCTCGCCGCGGCGCGCGTCCCGCCGCGGCGCGCCGCGCGGGCGCGCGACGAGCTGCTCGCCCAGCTCGTCGCGGATCGCCCCATCGACGGCGTGTGGCTGCTGCGCCCCGACCCAGGGTCGAGCTTCCGGCGCCTGCTCTCGAGGCGCGGGGTGCTCCGCCGGGGCGCGATCTTCCTCGGGGCCGCCGCTTTGCAGATCGCGCTCGGCGTCTTCGCCTGGTGGCTGATCGGCGCGGGCGCGCTCGACGGCGACGTGCAGCCGGGGTGGCTGCTCGCGTGGGTGCTCCTGTCGCTCTCGGCGCTCTTCGTGCAGCTGTTTGCCTCGTTCACGGGGGGCATGCTCACGATCGACGTCGCCGCGCTCCTCAAGCAGCGCCTGCTGTGCGGCGCGCTCCGCCTGGATCCGGCGACGATCCGGGCGCGCGGCTCGGGCGAGCTGCTGGCGATGGTCTCCGAGTCCGAGGCGGTCGAGACGGCCGGGCTCGGCGGCGCGCTCGGGGCGATCGTCGCGCTCGTGCAGCTCGCGAGCGCCGCGGCGGTCCTCGCCGCCGGCGCCGGAGGCGGCCTCCACGTCGCGCTGCTCCTCGGGTGGACGCTCGCCGTGGCGCTGCTCGGGCGCCGCTTCGCCCGGGAGCGGGCGGCGTGGACGGGCGAGCGGTTCGCGATCACGAGCGGCTTCGTGGAGCACGTCGTCGGGCACCGGACGCGCGTCGCCCAGCAGGCCTCGCACCTCCACCACCTCGAGGAGGACGCGGCGCTCGAGCGCTACCACCGCGCCGCGCGCGGGATGGATCGCGTGGGGGATCTCCTTGCGTCGCTCCCGGCGCGCGGGTGGCTCGCGCTCGGGCTGCTCGGCCTGGTCCCGGCGGTCCTGGGCGGGGTGGGGGCGGGTCCGCTCGTCGTCGCGACCGGCGGCATCCTCCAGGCGCAGGCCGCGTTCGCGACGCTGGCGACGAGCCTCGGCGCGCTGCTCTCCGCCGCCGTCTCGTGGCGCTCGATCGCGCGGCTTTTCGTGGCGGCCGAGGGGCGCGAGCCCGCCGGGATCCCGCAGGCCGTGCTCGGGCGCCCCGCGGCGTCGGACGTCGTGATCGAGGCGCGGGGCGTGTCGTTCCGCTACGACGGGGAGCGCGGCGAGCCCGTCCTCCGCGGCTGCGACCTGGTCCTCTCGAAGGGCGACCGGCTGCTGCTGGAGGGGCGCTCCGGAGGTGGCAAGTCGACGCTCGCGGCCGTGCTCAGCGGCCTTCACGCGCCGTCGTCGGGGCTCGTGCTGCTGCGCGGCCTCGACCGGCGGACGCTGGGCGGGGCGGCGTGGCGCAGCCGCGTGGCGAGCGCGCCGCAGTTCCACGACAACCACGTTCTCTCCGGGACGCTCGCGTTCAACCTGCTGATGGGCCGCGCGTGGCCCGCGTCGCCCGAGGACCGGCGGGAGGCGGAGGTCGTGTGCCGCAAGCTGGGGCTCGGGCCGCTGCTGGACAGGATGCCCTCGGGGCTCGATCAGGTCGTGGGCGAGACGGGGTGGCAGCTCTCGCACGGCGAGCGGAGCCGGCTGTTCCTGGCGCGGGCGCTGCTCCAGCGCTCGGACGCCGTGATCCTCGACGAGAGCTTCGGCGCGCTGGATCCGCTCACCGCCCGCGAGTGCGTCGGCGCCGTGCTGGAGCGGGCGCCGGCGCTGATCGTCATCGCGCACCCGTGAGCGTAACGTGAGGGAGCGGAGGACGGCCTCGACCTAGGGGTGTTGTCGCCAGCGTGAGCGCTGGTCGGCAGGCACATCGCTAGTTCCGTGCGCACAGCCACGCTGCGCGCGCTGGTTGACATAGATAACCTTGCGCGATCCGCATCCCTCCAGGAAAAGTGACGCTTTATCGACAAGGTCTCCGAGCCCGTGGGTGGGATCTGCGATGAATCGGCGGGAGAGGGCGAGGCGAATCGGTGCTTCGACCAGCTCAGCACCAACCCGGTCAATGGCCGAGCCCGCCTGGGGTGATGCAAGGTCGGGGGGAACGACAGCGGCAAATGAGGACCGCTTCCCGGGCGCGCCTCCCCTTGTCATGGCGCTGGGGGGGACCGTCGTGTTACGATGCCATGGAATGAGCGCCTGCCTGCACCCCGTCGCGTCGCGTTCGTGGCCTTGCCGCGGCGCGCGTAGCGCGCTCATTCCCCTGCGATCCCGGCTCCTCTGCCGGAGGTCGCCCGCACGCTCGTAGGGGAGCGGCCTTCCGGCGTCTTTCGCTGGCCGCTCCCGGAAGGAAGCGGGCCTGGCGTCGAGGGCGCCTGAGCGGGCGACCTGGGCGAGCACTCACGCCGTCCAGCTCGCCGGCGCGGACCTTCGGCCGAGCCCGGATCGCACCGACGACACAAGGAGATCCCAGCTCATGGCACCTCACACGAACCCCATCGTCCTCACCGAATTTGACCGCGATCGCCTCGCGCGGCTGCTCGAGGCGCTGCGCGCGCGGCCCGGGGGAGACTCCCCGAACCTGGAGGCGCTCGAGATCGAGATCGAGCGCGCCGACGTCGTGAAACCGGCGGATATCCCGCCGAACGTGGTCACCATGAACTCCAGGGTCGAGCTCTTCGATCTCGACACAGAGGAGCGGCTCTGCGTGACCGTGGTGTTTCCCGGGATCGCCGACGTGAAGAGCGGCCGCATCTCGGTGCTTGCGCCGATGGGGCTCGCGCTGCTCGGCTGTCGAGAGGCCGACGAGGTGGAGTGGCCCACGCCGAGCCGCACCCGGCGGCTCCGGATCGAGCGCATCGTCTATCAGCCCGAGCAGCCCGAGGCGTCGGGTCGCTTCGATCTGTGAGCCTTCGGCCTGAACGGCCGGCCTCGCCAGCGCATCGTGCGTCTTGAACGCGAAAGGCCCGACGCTGCTCATCGCAGCGCGGGCCTCCGCGATCGTGTCGTCAGGTTCGAGGAGCCGGTCGCCGCGGGCTGCGGCATTCGGCGCCTCGACGGCCGCTCAGTTGCCGCTGCCGCAGCAGCCGGGCGGACAGGTGCAAACGGCCGGGCCGACGCCCGCCTGGAGCTCCGTGGGGACCTCCACCGTCAGGCGCGCAGGGCGCTCCTCGACGGTCTCCTGCTTCGACTCGACCTCGACCTCGACCTTGATCTGCTCGTTCATGGCGATTGCTCCGTGGATGGGTTGGTTATTTCATTCGGGGACTCGACGTCCCGCGAGGAGGGCTATTGCAGTCGCCGTGCCACGCCGTTTTTGCCGCCGTATCGGCCGCTTTGGCGCGGTATCGGCCGCGCTTGAGCAACCCCTTTCCCAATTGGGGAAATCCGTCTGGCATCACCCTTCCCGATCGGGTCAGCCCCGGTGCACGCGATGGCGTCCCCGAGCGGCGCTCACCCGCACAGGAGATGGGCCCAGATCGGCGTTTTCGGCGCGCAAGCGCACTCCGGTGCGCTGAGCACCGAAAACGTCGAGATGGGCCCGTATCCGAAGCGGGTGAGCGCCGCTCGGCACGAGGTTCGCAACGCACGGGCGGTGATGGACACGTCAATCATCCCCGAACTGCTCTCCTTCCGTGCGCCGTGGCTCGAAGAGAAGCTCGTCAAGGACCGGGTGGTCCCTTCCTGCGAGGAGGCGGCGCGGCTCCTCGACGAGGTAAAGAAATACCTCTTCCTCTGCGAGGCGAACCGGACCCGGCAAGTCCCCATGTTCTCCCGGAGGATCGACGAGGTCTGGCACCA
The DNA here is from genome assembly GCF_051530145.1 of Sorangium sp. So ce302. Classification (GTDB taxonomy): domain Bacteria; phylum Myxococcota_A; class Polyangia; order Polyangiales; family Polyangiaceae; genus Sorangium; species Sorangium cellulosum_B. Next base: position 4,017,187 of record NZ_CP150326.1, read on the forward strand.
GCTCGTCCTCTTCACCGAGGAGTACGCGGCCTTCGGACACCGCTTCTTCGGCGAGTTCGTCCACCACACCGCCAACACGGCTCCTCGCGGCGGCCCCGGATCGCGCCCCGAGATGACCCGCGCCGAGTTTCGCGCCGAGTACGAGGCGCTCTTCGGGCCCGTCTCCGCGGCGTGGAGCGACGAGCTCGCCGTGACGCCCGACACCCGGCTCATCCGCGTCACGTTCGGCCGCCCCATCTTCGTGCGGGTCGAGCAGGGGAGGGCAGAGCTCGTGTGGTCGCTGGAGCCGCCGCGCGTCCTCCTGCGCATCGACGCGTGGGCGAAGGACGCGCTGCAGTTCATCGTCGACTGCGATCACTTCTATGTTCGCGAGCTCCCCGGCCTCGAGGACGGCGAGCGCGTGGCGCTCTGCCGTCCGCTCGTGAAGGGCGACTTCCTCCGGGTCGCGCCATGAGGCTCGCCGAGCTCACCGCCCTCTTCGGGCGGCTCGATTTTCCGGGCCCCGAGGGCCGCGGCCGTCCGCCGCGCGATCACGTCCGCGCGGTCGAGGGCGCGGTCCGCGCCGGGCTCTCGGACGATGAGCTCCTGCTCGACCTCTTCGCGCTCGAGATCGAGCGTCGCGACGGCGCGCCGGATCTCGCGCCGTTTCACGTCCTCCCCGAGCTCGGCGTGCGCCTCGCGTTCGCGTACTGGCGGCCCGGGCGCGCGGCCGGCGCTCACGAGCACTCGGACTGGACGGTCACGGCGGTGGTCCACAACACGCTCGATGTCGCGACCTTCGACTGGGACGCGACGGCCCGCGCGCGGCGGCTCGTGCCGAAGCGGCTGTTCTCCGCGGAGGCCGGGCGGGTCGGTCACATCTACGGGCCGTGCATCCACGACCCGCGGAACCCGACGGGGAGCTGGTCCATCTCGCTGCACCTGTTCGGCCCTCACGACGGTCCGGTCATCGAGGCGCAGGTGGGCCCCATCGAGGGCCTGACCCCCATGGCGCCCCGGGCCGAGCCGGACGACGCGCTCTCGGCGGCGCTCCTCGCGCACGAGCGGGAGTGCGTTCGCCGGGCGCAGATCGACGCCCTCGAGCGCCGGGGCCCCCAGGGCGCCGCGCTCCTCGCGCGCCTTCACGCCCGCGGTGACGCGGGGACCCGGCGGCGCGCCGCCCGGGCGCTCGGCCGGACCGAGGCCCTCGGCGCGCACACCGTCCTCGCGCGCCGCTGGCCCGGCGTGGATCTCGACGTGGCGCCCCGCGCGGGCCGCGCCGAGCTCGTCGCGCGGTGCGGCGGGCGTGCCCAGATCCTTCTCCGCGTCGACTCGTGGGCCGGGCCCGCGCTCCGCGCGGCGTCGACCGCCCGGGAGCTCCGCCCCAGCGACATCCCCGGCCTCGCGGAGGCAGAGCAGCTCGCGCTCGCCCGCGCCCTCGTCGACTGGGGGACCTTTCAGCCCTTCGAAGCCCAGGAGAACTGACCCATGCAATCCACGCAGCTCAGGCAGCCCACGCAGCCCACGCAGCCCACGCAAACAGACGCCGTGACACCGGGCGCGCCCAGGCGGCCTGATCTCTTTGCCTACCGGGCGCCGTTCGTCATCAGCAAGCTGCTCATGAACAAGACCGTGGCCACCGAGCGCGAGGCAGAGGCGCTGTTCCGGGAGCTCGTGCGCTATCTCTGGCTCGTCGACTCCGACCGCTCCCGCGCTTACCCGATGTTCTCGCTGCGCGTCGACGAGGCCTGGCACCAGTTCGTCCTCTTCACGATCGAATATGCCGACTTCTGCCAGCGCTTCTTCGGGCGCTTCCTGCACCACGCGCCGGGCAATGCGCCCGTCACGCACGCCTGCCGCGAGGCGACGTGGGACGAGTTCGCGGCCGCGTACAGCGCCCTGTACGGCGAGCCGCCGCCCGAGCCGTGGAGCGACGCTTCGTCCGTCTGCGGCCCGCGCCGCGTGGTCCGCGACCGCGAGGTGTCGGTCCGGCTGAGCGACGGCAAGGCGGAGCTCGTCGACGGCGACGCGGTGCTCGTCCGCGTCGACGCCTGGGGCGAGCCCGCGCTGCGCTTCATCGCCCGGCACGGCATCTTCTACGTGCGCGAGCTGCCCGGGCTCGACCTGGACGACCGGATCGCCCTCTGCCGGGCGCTCGTGGCGTCGCGGACGCTCCGCGTCGCTCCGTAGTCCGCGTCGCTGGAATGGGCGGTCGTCGTGGGCCCTCGCGGGGCCCACCGCGCCACGCGGCCCATGGCGCGGTTTGCGATGGCGTCGCTAGCGCACGCCGACGCCCAGGAGGGCGGTCATCGAGAGCTGCTGAGGACCGTCGCCGAACCGCGCCTGCAGCCTGCCGAGGATCGCCTTGCCGAGCGCTTCCCAGCGCTCGTCGCCCAGCTTGTCGCGCAGGAGCACCAGCGGCGCGTTGCTCCTGCTCACCGAGCGCCAGAACTCCTCGGTCGAGGGCGACTCGCGGGAGTGCTCCGCCTCGTGCACCGAGACGTCCCGGAACCCGGCGGCCTCCATCTCGGCGCGGAACTCGCCTGGGTCTCCGAGCGGCGCTTTGCCCTCGCCGAAGGGCAGCCCGGGGAGCTCGGCGCCGATCGCCGAGAAGAGCTCGCCCAGGAGGGGCGTCCTGTCCATCGGCACCCAGCTCGCGACGACCGCGCGGCCGCCGGGGCGCAGCACCCGGAGGAGCTCGCGGAAGCCGCGGTCGCGGTCGGGGAAAAAGATCAGCCCGAACATCGAGAAGGCCGCGTCGAACGAGCCCTCCTCGAAGGGCAGCGCCATGCCGTCGCCGACGCGGGCGTCCACCGCGAGCCCCGCGGCCGCGGCGCGCTCGCGCAGCCGCTCGACCATCGCGGGTGCGAAATCGACCGCGGTCACGCGCGCTTCCCCGGCGGCGAGGAGGGACAGGGTGCCCGGCCCGGCGGCGACGTCGAGCACGCGGGCGCCCGGGCCGACCCTGGCGAGCCGGAGCGCGTCGGCGGCGTATTTCTCGAAGTGAGGGACGATGTCGGATGCGTAGTCGTCGGCGACCAGGTTCCACGCGACGGGGGTGGCGAGGGGGCTCGGGGGCTGGGTCATCGGCAGAGGTGCTATCACGGACGCGCCGAGCGGATCCAGCCGCGGGCGTCCTGGCGCGGAGCTCCCGTGGTCGGGGCGTTCATCGCGCTGTGCCCTCGTGCGCCCGCCGCCCCTCGATCACCTGCCCCGCAAGGAGAGCGGCGTTGAGCAGCATCAGATTCTCCGCCAGCTGCACGTGCCGCTGCTCTGGCAGGATGGATATCGACACCGCCGCCGTGAACAGCAGCGCGCTCCCCGCGAGGGCGAGCTGAACACCGCGGCGATGCCGTCGCGACAGCTGGAACACGAGCGCCCCGAGCGCGGCCGCCGCGAGGATCGGCTTGAGCAGGGCGAGCGGCCAGCGGTAGGGGAGGGTGAATGAGCGCGTCTCGTGCCAGGTCGACACGTCGATGCCGTAGATCTGCTTCACCGCCTGGTGCGCGGTGGACGCCGGGGTCAGCTTGACGTGCCGGTCCAGTGTGCCCACCGACAGGGTTGCCTCCTGGAGGTGGTGGAGAAGGACCCGTCCAGCGTCGGCAGGCCTGTCGAGCGCCGCGCTGAGCGCGACGCGGCTCGCCCAGCGATCGAGCGCCGGCGGCGGGAGGTGGAGCTCGCGGGCGGCGATGGCCAGGGGGGATTCATCGTCCCACATCACGAAATCGAAGCCGCGCAGGTTGCCGTCGCCGTGCTCCCGGAGGAAAGCGACGGAGCGCTCGTCCGGGGCGGCGTGCTCGGGTCGGATGAGGGGAGCGAGCATGCAATAGCGGTTGATTCCGGCCCAGCTCTCCATCGCGCATGCGCCGCGATGACTCCGGTAATGGCCCATGTAAGCCACCACGATCAGGCTGGCCGCCACGACCAAGGCGCAGGGGGCGAGCAGGCGGCGCGCGCGCCCGCCGGCGCCGGAGGCCGGGCCGCGGAGGGCGGCGGCGAGGGTCAGTGCGGCGAGCAGCCCACAGACCGCGAGGCCCACCACCCGGACCGAGGCGCTCGCGCCGGCCGCGAGGCCCGCCGCGCCGAGCAGCCACGGGGAGCCGCGGTGTGCTCCTTCGGCCGCGGCGTAGCCGGCGAGGGCGACGAGGAACAGGAACAGCGCCTCCGAGAGCACATGGGTCTCGAGCAGCAGGTTCGTGGGCCAGAACAGGCACAGCCCGAGCGCCGCGAGCGGCGCCCAGCCCGGGCGCGGCGCGAGCCGCCGGGCGATCCCGTAGAACAGCAGCGCCGTGATCAGGCCGAGGGCGAGCTGCGTCACCTGGATGAGCCGGAGATCCGGAGAGATCGCCCGGAGCCCACGCAGGAACCAGGAGTAGCCCTGCTGCCGGTCCAACGCCGGAGCCGCGCCCGGCAGGGAGCAGAAGAGATAGGTCCCGGTGTCGAACCAGACCCTCGGCTCCGGCTGCGCCGCGAACAGGGCGGCCCGCAAGGCGGCGCCCAGCCCGACCAGCGCCGCGGCGGCGCGCCGCTCCGGCGTGAGCCAGCCTGGCCAGCGCGCCGCTGTCACGACGCGTGCGCCGTGATCCGCGCCGGTTCCTCCGAGCGCGGCGTGAGCCGCGGGTCAGGGGTCTCGCAGGGCTTCGGGCAGCGGTGGGTGATGACGAGGCGCACGGAGGAGAGAAGGAGACCGAAAAGCGTTCGGGCGTGTCAAGCACCAGCCGCGCGCCCGGTGAAGGATCGACAGCGAATGCTTCATGCAGTCTGGGGTCGTCCCCTCGTAGGTCCTGTCGCGAACCTGGGGGCGCTCACGCCCCCGGGGCGAGGCGACGGCCACCGCGTGTTCGCGCCAAGGCCATGCCGTGATGCGGTGATGCGGTGATCACCGCGCCACCGCGCTCTCGCGTCGATTCGCCATGCGCATCTGCGCCAGCGCCTTCGGCGCGCCTTTCGCGCCGGCGGGGCTCGCCGCCGCCTCCGACGAGCTCGGATCAGCATCCGAGTCCGCGCTCTGCTCCTCATCCGCCTTGTCGGTGTCGGCCTCGGTCGCGTCGTGGCGCGGCAGCACGGTCCTCGCGGTCGATACGAGCAGCACGCTGGTCAGCGCGACGACGCTCGCAGAACCGGCGACGAGCACCGCGATATGCATCATTGTGCGCTGGAGGAGGCTCCCTTCATTCAACTTCCGGAGGATCTTCAGCATGGTGCTACCTGCCTCGTTCGCGAGCGCCCGCTCGCTGCCAGCGTCTGTGGGACATCTCCTGCGAATGCGAGCGTCGTGCCAGCAGCCATCCGCTGGAACCAGCGCATGGATCGAGGGGCTTCTTGCGCCGCTCTGCCAAAGCTGACACGTCCGCCACCTGTACAATGGCTCATCCTGCCAAAATGACAATCCGTTCTTTGAGCGTTTGGTCACCGCATGGACCGCGTTGCGCGCCGCGTGTGGACCGCGCGGACCGCGCGCGCCGGCGACCGTGGCGCAGGGAAGACATGCGTGTCTGACGCGCCTGCCGAGCCTTCCACGCTTTCGGGTCGCATCCTGTCCTGTCGATCTGACCAACCTGGACGAGGACTCCGTCGCTTCGTCCACCACACCCGCCACACCACCACACGTGCGGGCTCTTCCGGCGGGGCGCGTCGTCGTCGCGCCGTCGTCGCCGATCGCTGCCCCCTGCTGCGGGCGGCGGGGTAGAGATCGGGCCCATGTTGCTCACCCGCGCCGAAGCCACCGGATTCCGGGAGACCTCCCTGCACGCCGACGTCATGCGGTTCGTCCGCGCGCTCGAAGGCCGCAACGACCCGCGCCTGCACGTGAACACCTTCGGGACCAGCCCGGGCGGGCGGGAGCTGCCGCTGCTCGTGCTGTCCAAGGACGGCGTGCGATCCCCGGACGAGGCCCGCCGCGCCGGGCGCCCCGTGGTGCTGATGCTCGACGGGATCCACCCCGGCGAGGTGGAGGGCAAGGAGGCCAGCCTCGCCCTCGTCCGCGATCTGCTCGACGGCCGCCACCCCGACTGGCTCGACGCGCTCGTGCTCCTCGTCGTTCCGCTGTTCAACGCGGATGGCAACGACGCGCTCGACCCGCGGAACCGCCGCCTCGACCTGAAGAAGCTCACCGGCCAGCCAGGTCCCGTCGTGGGCACCCGCACCCAGAGCCAGGGCATCAACCTGAACCGCGACTACCTCCGCCAGGCCGCGCCCGAGATGCGCCTGCTCCAGCAGCGCGTGTGCATCCCCTGGGCGCCCGATCTCACGATCGACAACCACGCGACCAACGGGTCGGTGCACCGGTTCCACATGACGGTCGACGTGCCGCACACCATCGAGTCCGGCCGGCCCGAGCCGATCGCGATGGTGCGCGACCGCCTGGTCCCCGACGTGATCTCCGCGGTCCGGCGGCGCGGCTTCGAGAGCGGCTGGTACGGCAACTTCGTCGAGGACGAGCGGGTGCTCGACGCGGACGGCGAGGTCGACCCGGCGTCGCCCGTCGGCCTCGGCTGGATGACCTACCCGCATCACCCGCGGTTCGGCTCGAACTACCGCGGGCTCACGGGGCGGCTCGACCTGCTGCTCGAGTGTTATAGCTATCTCCCGTTCGAGGAGCGCGTCCAGACCGCCTCGGCGTGGCAGATCGAGGCCCTCTCCTGGGTCGCCGCCCACGCCGACGCGGTCCGCGAGGTCGTGGCCGCGAGCGCCCGGCCGCCGGAGCGCGTCGCGGTCCGGTACCGCCTCGAGCCGACCGGGACCCCTATCGACATCCTGACGCGCAGCCCGCGGGCGTTCGATGGCGAGCCGGTCACCCTGCGGATCGCGCACCACGCGCGGTTCGTCGGGACCACGGTGGTGGATCGGCCGCGGGCCTACCTCGTGCCGCCGGCGATCGCCGAGGCCCTGCGCCGGCACGGGCTCCGCGTCGAGCCGGCCGGGGGCGTCCACGACGTCGAGGTCGCCCGGGTGGCGTCGCTCGGCGCCGAGGGGGGACGGGCGATCCTGGAGGCGGCCCGGGTCGGCGAGGTGTCGGTGCGGTGGCGCGAGGAGGCCCGGCGGGCCCCCGAGGGCTGGTTCCGGGTCGACACCGAGCAGCCGCTCGGCGCGATCGCCGTGTACCTGTGTGAACCGGAGAGCGACGACGGGGCGGTCGAGAACGGCCTGGTGGAGGCGCCCGCCATCGGGGACGAGCACCCGGCGTGGCGGGTCCGGTGAGCCCGGAGGGGTCGGGCGGTCACGGCTTCCTGGTCGCCATCGCGAACGCGATCCCGTGCGAGAGGTCGCGGCGCGTGACGATGCTGCTGAGCTCCACCTCCAGGCCGATCAGCGCCTGAGCGACCTCGGGCCGGATGCCCGTCAACACCACCTCGACGCCGAGCAGCCGCACCGCCTGGGCGATCCGCGCGAGCGCGCTCGCTGCCCGCGTATCGAAGGCGGAGACGCCCGTGAGGTCGACGATGCAAATCTGCGCTCCCTTGTCGGCTATCTTGTTGAGGAGCGCCTCCGTCAGCTGCTGCGAGCGGCGCTCGTCCAGCGTGCCGATGAGCGGCAGGACCAGCACCTCGTCGCAGATCGGGATGATCGGCGTCGAGAGCTCGCGAAGGGCGGCAGACTGCACGCGCAGCCGATCCTGGAGCTCCTTCTGCTTGGTGATGACCTCGGTGAACATCATGATCCCGCCGATCTCGCCGCGCTCGTCGTGCCACGGGAAGACCTGCCAGCGCACCCACTCGATGCGCCCGTCGGCCCGCTGGAACGGGTCTTCCTCGTGGCGCTCGCTCGCCCCTGCGAGACAGCGCGCATGGATGTCCTTCCATCGCTGCGGGATCTCGGGGAAGACCTCGTAGTGCGAGAGACCGATGATCTCGCGCGGCGAGAGGCCATAGTCATCGAGCCAGCGCCTGCTCGTCAGCAGGTAACGCATGTCGCGGTCGAACAGCGCGACCGCCGCCGGCATGTAGCTCGTCAGGAGTCGCACGTAGTCTTCGAGCCGTTCCACCCCCGCGTCGCGACGGCTCCTGTCCTTCTCGAGCTCGCTCACGCGCAGGCGCAGCCGCTCGAGTTCCGCGACGAGCTCGTCGTGCCCCCGTCCCTGCATGTCGTACGCTCCCCCCCTGTGTTGCCCCGGGCGCGCTCGCGCCATCGCGAGTCTATCGCGCCCTCGCGCGTCATCGCGAGTCTATAACGACGCCGGCCCACGCCCGCAGCCCGTCACGCGGCTCTTGCCGCAGCCCCGCTTCGCGGCGCAAGCTGCCCGCATGGCGCCCCCCTCGACACCGCCGGCCCCTGCAGCCCCGACCGGCCTTTCGATCCAACGAGAGCCCATGAAGGACCAGATTCCCGGGTTTCTGTTCATCGACCACATCGCCATGGCGGTGCCCGCCGGGCAGCTCGACGCGCAGGTGAAGGCGTACGAGATGCTCGGCTTCCGCGAGGTGCACCGGGAGGAGGTGCGGGGCACGGATCAGGTCCGCGAGGTGATGCTCCGCATCGGCGACAGCGACAACCACGTCCAGCTCCTCGAGCCGCTCTCTCCCGAGTCTCCCGTCCAGAAGCTCATCGAGAAGAACGGCGGTCGCGGGGGCTTCGCCCACGTCGCCTACCGGGTCAGCGACGTCCAGGCCGCCTTCGACGAGCTCAAGGCGCGCGGCTTCCGCATCATCGACGCGGCACCGCGGCCGGGCTCCCGGGGCACGACGATCTTCTTCGTGCACCCCCGATCGCGCGATGACGCGCCGTTCGGTCACCTCATCGAGGTCGTGCAGGCCCATGGATGACAGGCTCTTCGCCGATTTCGCGCCGGTCGCGCTCGCGACGTGGAAGCAGGCGCTCCACCGGGATCTCAAGGGCAAGACCGAGGACGACCTCTCCTGGGCGAGCGCCGAGGGGCTCCTCGTGCCGCCGATCTTCGCGCCGGACAGCCCCCCGCTCCCGCCGGCCGCGGGCGGCCCGCTCGTGGCGTCGCTGGTCGCCGAGCTCCGGAGCGGCGCGCCGGAGCTGCGCTTCACGATGGGATGCAGCTATTTCCTGGAGATCGCCCGCCTCCGCGCCGCGCGCCTCGTGGCCGAGCGCCTGCGGCCCGGCGCCACGATCACCGCCGTCATCCCGTCGGCCGTGGTCCCCGGCGACGAGGAGCACAAGAACCTCCTCCGCGGCATCGTCGGGATGATGGCGGCCATCGCGGGCGGCGCGGACGACATCGTCGTCACGCCGCCCGAGCGCCTGCTCGGCAACGCCCGGGTCATCCTCCGCGAGGAGGCCCGCTTCGACGCGCGAGACAGCCCTGCGGCCGGCTCCTGGTACATCGAGCAGCTCGCGCGGAGCCTCGCGCGCGCGGCGATGCGGCAGCTCGGCGACACAACGGAGATCCCGGAGCCGGGCGCGGCCCCGGCGGACGTCGCGTCGCTCGAGCACCTCGGCTTCTCCGCCGGCGCGCCGCCGTTCCTGCGCGGGCCGTATACCAGCATGTACGTGGTCCGCCCGTGGACCGTCCGCCAGTACGCCGGGTACTCCACGGCCGAGGAGTCGAACGCGTTCTACCGCCGCAACCTGGCCGCAGGGCAGACCGGGCTCTCGGTGGCCTTCGACCTCGCGACCCACCGCGGCTACGACTCGGACCACCCGCGCGTGGTCGGCGACGTGGGGAAGGCCGGCGTGGCCATCGACACCGTCGAGGACATGAAGATCCTCTTCGACCAGATACCGCTCGATACGATGAGCGTGTCGATGACCATGAACGGCGCCGTGCTCCCCATCATGGCGTTCTACATCGTCGCCGCCGAGGAGCAGGGCGTGCGCCCCGAGCTGCTCTCCGGGACCATCCAGAACGACATCCTCAAGGAGTTCATGGTCCGGAACACCTATATCTACCCTCCGGCGCCGTCGATGAGGATCGTCGCCGACATCTTCCGTTACACCGCCGAGAAGACACCCAGGTTCAACTCGATCAGCATCAGCGGCTATCACATGCAGGAGGCCGGCGCGACCGCCGAGCTGGAGCTCGCGTACACGCTCGCCGACGGCCTCGAGTACCTGCGCACCGGGATCGCGTCGGGCATGGATATCGACGATTTCGCCGGGCGGTTCTCGTTCTTCTTCGGCATCGGCATGGACCATTTCACCGAGATCGCCAAGCTGCGGGCCGCGCGGCTCCTGTGGGCGAAGATCGTGAGAGGGTTCCACCCGAAGAACCCGAAGACGATGGCGCTGCGGACCCACTGCCAGACGTCGGGCTGGAGCCTCACCGAGCAGGACCCGTTCAACAACGTCACGCGCACGGCCATCGAGGCGCTCGCGGCCGTGCTCGGCGGCACGCAGTCGCTGCACACGAACGCCCTGGACGAGGCGCTGGCGCTCCCCTCGGACTTCTCGGCGAAGATCGCGCGCGACACCCAGCTCTTCTTGCAGCGGGAGACCGATATCTGTCGGGTCATCGACCCGTGGGGCGGCTCCTACCACGTCGAGCGCCTGACGGACCGGCTCGCGCGGAGAGCGTGGCAGTTCATCCAGGAGGTGGAGTCCCTGGGCGGCATGGTCAAGGCCATCGAGAACGGCCTGCCCAAGCTGCGCATCGAGGAGGCCGCGGCCCGGAAGCAGGCCCGGATCGACGCCGGCCGTGACATCATCGTCGGGGTCAACGCGTACAGGCTGGAGAGAGAGGCGCCGATCGCGCTCCGCGAGGTGGACAACACCGCGGTTCGCGAGAACCAGCTCGCGCGGCTGCGCGAGGTGAAGGCCGCCCGCGCGGAGGCTGCTGTTCGCGAGTCGCTCGCCGCGCTCACCCGCGCTGCCGAGACGGGCGAGGGGAACCTGCTTTCGCTCGCGGTCGACGCCGCGCGCCGCCGCGCGACGCTCGGCGAGATCTCCGACGCGCTCGAGCGCGTCTTCGGCCGCTACGAGGCCCCGGTGCGCACGGTGAGCGGCGTGTACGGCGCGGAGATCCGCGACGCGGGCGCTGGCCGAGAGGTCGAGGCGCTCGTCCGCGAGTTCGCGGCCCTCGAGGGCCGGCGCCCGCGCATCCTGGTCGCCAAGATGGGTCAAGACGGGCACGACCGGGGGATGAAGGTCATCGCCACCGCCTTTGCGGATCTCGGGTTCGACGTCGATATCGGCCCGCTCTTCCAGACCCCGGACGAGGTGGCCCGCCACGCCGTCGAGAACGACGTGCACGTGGTCGGGGTCTCCTCGCTCGCCGGCGGCCACAAGACGCTGGTGCCGCAGCTCATCGACGCGCTCGGGCAGGCCGGCCGCGGGGACATCCTCGTCGTGGCGGGCGGCGTGATCCCGCCGCAGGACTACCGGTATCTGGAGGAGCGCGGCGTCGCGGGGATCTTCGGGCCCGGGACGGTCATTCCCGAGGCCGCGGCGCGGATCGTCCGGACGCTCCTCGGGAGCCTCTCGTCGCAGGAGGCGCGCTAGGTTGAAGTCGAGCCCGAGGCAGCTCGTCGACGGTCTGCTCGCGGGCGACCGGGCGGCGCTCGCGCGCGCGATCACGCTGGCCGAGAGCTCGCTCCCCCGCCACCAGGAGCTCGCCGAGGAGGTCCTGGAGCGCTGCCTGCCTCACGCCGGCGGCGCCACGCGCCTCGGCATCACCGGCGTGCCCGGGGTCGGCAAGAGCACGTTCGTCGACGCCCTCGGCGTTCACCTCGTGCGCGATCGCGAGGAGACGGTGGCCGTGCTCGCGGTCGACCCGAGCAGCCCTGTCCATGGCGGGAGCATCCTCGGCGACAAGACGCGGATGCCACGGCTGGCGAGCGACCCGCGGGCCTTCATCCGCCCCTCGCCGTCGGGCGGCTCGCTCGGCGGCGTGGCGCGGGCCACGCGCCAGGCCATCCTGCTCTGCGAGGCGGCCGGATACCGCAACATCCTTGTCGAGACGGTCGGTGTCGGGCAATCCGAGGTCGCCGTCGCCGACATGACGGATTGCTTCCTGCTCCTCATGCTGCCTGGGGCCGGCGACGAGCTGCAAGGCGTGAAGCGGGGCATCATGGAGCTTGCCGATCTCGTGATCATCAACAAGGCCGACGGCGGGAACGTCGACAGGGCCGCGCGAGCGCGCCGCGACTATGAGAGCGCTTTGCACCTGTTCCCGCCGGCGCCTCACGGCTGGGCGCCCGTCGCCTCCGTCTGCTCGGCCCAGGAGGGCCGCGGCGTCCGCGAAGCGTGGGAGATCGTGCTGCGCCACCGCGCGCACATGCAGGCCGGCGGCTGGCTCCTGCGCCGCCGCGCGGGGCAGGCGCGCCGCTGGCTGTTCGAGCTCATCGAGGGGCACCTGCGGGAGGCGTTCCTGCGCAGCGCTGGCGTGCGGGAGCGCCTGTCTGGCGTGGAGGCCCTCGTCGAGGCGGGATCGCTCAGCCCGCTGCGCGCGGCGCGGCAGCTGCTGGAGGCCTGGGATCCGGCCGGGAAGGGGTGACGGCGGGCCGGGTTGCAGCCCCGGGGCGTGCGGCGTCCGCCCGCTGGGCCGTCTGCCTCGCGCCGGCGGGCGGGGGCCGAACGCGGCGAGCGCCGCGGCGTCACTGGCTCTCCATGAGCGCGCTGTGCTTGCGGCTGTAGCCGAAGTAGATCGCGAGCCCGAGGAGGAGCCAGGCGCCGAGACGCAGCCAGTTCTCGGTGGGCAGCGAGAACATGAGGATGAGACAGATCACGATCCCGAGGATCGGAGTGAGCGGATAGAGCGGCACCCGGAACGGGCGCGGCGCGTCCGGCGCCGTCCGGCGCATGATCAGGACCGCCGCGCATACGAACAGGAACGCAAGGAGCGTCCCGATGTTGACGAGCTCCGCCAGGATCCGCAGCGGGAGGAGCGCCGAGAGGGTGGCGACCACAAACCCGGTGAGCAGGGTGGACTTCCACGGCGTCTTGAAGACCGGGTGCACCGAGCCGAAGAAGCCTCTGGGCAGGAGCCCGTCGCGGGCGATGGCGAGCAGCACGCGCGGCTGGCTGTTCATGAGCACGAGCAGGACGGAGGTGATTCCGGCGACCGCCCCGAGGGAGATGATGAACTGCGCCCACGGGAGGCCGACGCGCGCGAAGGCGTCGGAGACCGGCGCGTCGATGCTCAGCTCGGCGTAGGGCACCATGCCGGTCAGGATCGCCGCGACGGCGACGTACAGCGTGGTGCAGATGACGAGCGAGGCCACGATGCCGATGGGGAGATCGCGCTGCGGGCGCTTCGCCTCCTCCGCGTGCGCCGATACCGCATCGAACCCGATGTAGGCGAAGAAGATGGTAGCGGCGCCGGCGAGCATCCCGAGCGGCTCTCCCCCCTTGCCGATCTCGCCGAATAGCGTGTGACCGAAGACGCTGAGCCCCCCGAGCCCGAACGGCGCGAACGGCCGCCAGTTGTCCGGGGTGACGTAGAACGCGCCGACCGCGATGACGAAGAGCACGACGGCGAGCTTGAGCGCGACGATCACGGCGTTGATGGTCGCGCTCTCGCGGATGCCCTTGAGCAGGACCATCGTGACCGCGGCCGTCACGAAGATGGCCGGGAGATCGAGGATCGCCCTTGTGGACACCAGCTCGCCGAGCGCCGGATCGTAGTCGAACGGCGCGCTCCTGAGCTCTCTTGGCAGCTCTACCCCGAAGATCCCGATCAAGTCCTGGACATAGTGGGACCACCCGTGCGCCACGGCGGCGGCGCCGACGGCGTACTCGAGGACGAGATCCCACCCGATGATCCACGCCGGCAGCTCGCCGAGCGTCGCGTACGCGTACGTATAGGCCGAGCCCGCGATCGGCACCATCGCCGCGAACTCCGCGTAACAGAGGGCCGCGAACACGCAGGCCATCCCCGCGACCACGAAGGACAGCATCAGCGAAGGACCTGCCTTGTCGTGCGCGGCCTGGCCGGTGAGTACGAAAATGCCTGTCCCGATGATGGCGCCGATCCCGAGGCTCGTCAGGTGCAGCGGCCCAAGGGCGCGCCGGAGGCGGTGCTCCCCCTCCAGCTCCTCTTTCATGACCGATATCGGCTTGCGGACGAGTAGGCGGCTCCCCATGGCCTTCGGTGCGCAGGCTCTGCGGCCCGGCCCGCAGCACGTCAAGCCGGAGGCACGTCGAGCCAGAAGCGGCCCGAGGCGCCTCCGGGCAAGCCGAACCTGCCGCGCCGAGCGCCCCCCGCGCGTCTCGCGGACCATCGCGCGCCAGCACGATCTCGAGACATGCGCCGCCGTCGCCCACGATTTCGGGGGCGACGCGATGCCCGGCGAGTGCGTCGTCGCGCCGAGGCCGGGCAGCGACGCGGAGGACGGCGCCTGGGTGATCCTGTTCGTCCACCGCCGCGACGGCTCCGCGACGGAGCTCGTCGTCCTCGATGCGTCGAGGTTCGCGTCGCCGCCCGTCGCCCGCGTCCGCCTGCCGTGCCGCGTCCCGCTGGGGCTCCACGGCGAGTGGCTCCCGGACTGAGGCGGCGCACATCTTCGTGCGCTACGGGCTCATCCGCGTCGTTCGGCCGGCTGCGCCACGGCCGAGCGGGGCCGGCGCACCGCGTGGCCTTCTGCATTCCGTGACGCGCCGTAGCTGTCCGGTCCTTCACCCGTCGCGGACGCGGTACAAGGGGCCTCCCATGCGCGACGTCTGCTGGCGCTGCCGGCGCCCCCGTCCGGTCTGCTATTGCGCGCTCCTGCCCTCCTTGCCGACGAGGACCCGGGTCGTGCTCCTCCAGCACCCGCGCGAGCGGAAGGTTGGCATCGGCACGGCGCGCATGACCCACCTGGCGTTGCCCAACTCCGAGCTGCACGAGGGCGTGGTCTTCGAGGACGACGCCCGGATCGCCGCCCTCGCGAGCGATCCGACCACGGCCGTGCTCTTCCCCGGGGGCGACGCGCACCCGGCGGGCGGGGCGCCGGTGCGCTCGCTCATCGTGGTCGACGGCACGTGGTGGCAGGCGAAGAAGATGCTCGCGCTGAACCCGCGCCTCGCCTCGTTGCGGCGCATCGGCGTGACGCCCCGCGCGCCGGGCAACTACCGCATCCGCAAGGAGCCCCGGCCCGAGTGCCTCGCCACGGTCGAGGCGGTGGCCAGCGCGCTGGCCGCGCTCGAGGGCGAGCCCGCGCGCTTCGACGAGATGCTGCGGGCCTTCACGTTCATGGTCGACCGGCAGATCGAGCACCAGGCGAGGAGCGAGGCCCCGCGACGGCGGCGCGCGCAGGCGGCCTCGCCGCTCGCGCCGCTGCGCGCCTACCTCGCCGAGCCGGCGAGGCTGGTGCTCGCCGACTGCGGGGCCAGCTCCGGCTGGCCGGCGGGCGCCGGCGCGGCCGAGCCGGCGTCCGAGCTCGTTCACCTCGTGGCCTGCCGCGCGTCGGGCGAGCGCTTCGAGGCGTTCCTGCGCCCGCGGCGCCCGCTGGGCCCGAGCGTCTCGCACCAGCTCGAGGTGCCCGAGGCCCACCTGCGGGGCGGCGAGGACCCTGGCGCGGCCCTGAGCCGCTTCCGCGCCTTCGTCGGCGATCGCGGCGTGCTGGGCACCTGGGGCTCCTTCACGGCGGACCTGCTCGTGCAGGAGGGCTTCGGGCGCCCGCCGAGCGTCGATCTGCGCGACCTCTGCGCGCGGCACCTCGGGCGGCGGCCCGGCGGCATCGCCAACGGGGCGCAGGCGCTCCAGGCCGCCGAGCCGACGGCGCGGGGATACGGGCGCGCCGGGCGCAACGTGGGCTGGCTCGAGGTTGTCCTCGCGCGCCTGCTCTACCTCGCGGGGGAGGACTCGGCACCAGACAGCTAGAGAGACAAACGGGTTGAAACCGCCTGCAAACAGCAAGAAATTGAACCGCCAAGGCGTCAAGGACGCCAAGGTTTTAATGTGTTCTTGGCGCCATGGCGGTTCAATTCTCTGGTTTCCAAGCTGATCAGCGCTCTAGCACCACGACCGGAAGCCGCCCCGGATCAGCAGAAAAACCGCCACGGCGCCGGGGCCGCCGAGAGGAGAGGGGAGGGATTGTCCCGGCACTTCCCCTCCTATCTCGATACGCGCGCTGGAGCGCTGCGCGCGTCAGTATGGCCAGAGAGGGTGCCGGGCGTCCGAACGCCCCAAGTGCGACGCACGGACGGATCGCGCCGGCTTGACCGTGGCCAAGGTGACCTGTACCGTCTGGCCACCTTCGTTGCGAGATTCCCTCGAGACGGCGAGCGAAGAGGAGCGAAATCCTTATGGACGGGCGGGCGTCGAACGACAGATCCAGGATGAAACAATACTTCCAATTCGGCGACGGGCCGTTCCTCAAAGGGGCCGGGACGAGGTCGCCGGAGGCGTGGTTCTTGGGCCCGAAGGCCGAGAACGCTGACGAGCTCGAGAGGCTCATCGTGGAGGCCATCCGGGATCACTCGTTCTGGCGACGGAACTTCCACCCTCAGGATCCCACGCACATCACCGAGCAGTCCAAGCGGCACCCGTCCTACCTCCACGCGATGGACTCGCTGAAGGACAGCTTTCGGTCGCTCATGTCGTTCCTCAAGAAATCGGTGCCCTTCTTCAGCGATCGGTACCAGGGGCACATGAACTGGGACACCTCGATCCCCAGCGTGCTCGGCTACTTCGCTGCGATGCTCTACAACCCCAACAACGTCGCGTTCGAAGGGTCCACGGCGACCACGATCCTGGAGATGCTCGTGGGCGACGATCTCTGCCGGATGCTCGGCTATCCGCTGCCGGACGAGGGCGCCGGCGAGAAGGCCGTTCGACCCTGGGGACACATCACTTGCGGCGGCACGGTCGCGAACATCGAGGCGATCTGGTCTTCCAGGAACTTGAAATTCTACCCGTTGTCGCTCCGGGACGCGCTGAAATCCGAGCCGAGCCTCTCGGCGGCGCGTGAGCTCGTCGTGACCACCTGCGACGGCAGGCGCGCGCTGCTCGGCGCGCTCGACGCCTGGTCGCTCCTGAACCTCAAGGTGGACGAGATTCTCGCGCTGCCCGCGCGCCTCACGCAGGAGTACGGCATCTCGAGCGATACGATCACGGCGGCGATGGCGGGCCACTCCCTCCAGCACCTGGGGATCCAGGAGCTCTACCGGCGATGTGGGGCGGACCTGCCGTGCTCGCCTGTGTTTCTCGTCCCCGCCACGAAGCACTACTCCTTCCCCAAGGCAGCGGCCGTGCTGGGCATCGGCTCGGCGAACGTGCTCGATATCCCCGTGGACTGCGACGCGCGGATGAGCCTCTCCGCGCTGGAGGCGACGCTGAAGCGTTGCCTCGACGAGCGGCGGCCGGTCTACACCGTGGTGAGCGTCGTCGGGAGCACGGAGGAGAGCGCGGTCGATCCGCTGAAGGCGATCCTCGACCTGCGCCATCGATTCCAGAAGGAGGGGCTTTCGTTCACGGTCCACGCAGACGCCGCATGGGGCGGCTATTTCGCCTCGATCCTCCGCCCTGACGAGGGGCCGCGCGCGAAGGACGCGCCCTCGGGGCCTGCGGCCGAGATCGGGATGAGCAGGTACGTGACGGCGCAGCTCTCGGCGCTCGGCCGGGCGGATTCGATCACGGTGGACCCGCACAAGTCGGGCTATGTCCCGTACCCGGCCGGGGCGCTCTGCTACCGGAACTCGGCGATGCGCGACATGGTGACGTTCAAGGCCCCCTACATCGTCCACGGGGACGCGGAGCCGACCGTGGGCATCTACGGGCTCGAAGGGTCGAAGCCAGGAGCCGCGGTGGCGGCGGTCTACCTGAGCCACAAGGTCATCCGGCCCACCCGGAGCGGGTACGGGCAGCTCCACCGGAAGGCCCTGTTCAACTGCAAGAGGTTCTACGCGCGGCTCCTCTGCTTGGCTCGCCCGGAAGATCGGTTCGTCATCGTCCCGGTCCCGCGGCTTCCAGCCGAGATCGGGGGCGGCGACGTGGAGAGCGATCTGCAGTTCATCCGCGAGCGCATCGACCGACCGAGTCTCGAGGAGCTCCTGGCCGACCCCGAGGCGATGGCGGTGCTGCCGGAGCTCGGTCCCGATCAGAACATCCTCACCTACGCCGTCAACTTCAAGCATCCAGACGGTTCGATCAACACCAGCCTCGAAATGATGAACCGATTGAACAAGGCGATCTATGATCTCTTGAGCATCGCCCCCGGGGACGACATCTATCACTACCGGATGATCGTGAGCACGACGGACTTCAGCGAGGAGCACTACGGCAACGTCTTCATCGAGGACTACAAGCGGCGCCTCGGGGTCTCGGCGTCGCTGGGCTCGACGGTGACGGTGCTGAGGTCCACGATGATGGCGCCCTGGCTCCTGGAGTCGCCTGACGGGAGCATCCTGGATGTGCTGGAGATCGAGCTTCGCGATGCGATCTTCAAAGCGATGATGCGGGACTCGATGCTCCAGGTCTTCGAGGAGATCGACACGAATCGGGACGGCGCCCTGGACGTGGCCGAGATCATGGCGAAGTTTCGCGAGAAGGGCTTCCGCGACGGCGAAGTTGACGAGTTTTTGCAGGTCTGCGACCTCGACAGGAACGGCAGTGTGTCGGTGAGCGAGTTCCTCGGGGCGTTCTCGCATTTCCTGGTGAAGGCGAAGCTCTCGGGGAGAGAGGCGAGGGGGTAGCCAGGCGGAGGCGGACCCTCGCCGCCTGGCTCGAGGCCGAGCCGGGATCTCGCGGCGCCGCCGTGCCGCTGGGCCGGCGTCGAGCCAAGCGCCCTGAACGCCGTTGCGGCGCCGCGCCCCGCGTGAGATGCTCCTGCCGTGGCGTTCATCCGGCTGCGCTGAGCTCGGCATCCTCGTCCTCCCTCTCGCTCCGGCGCGGCCGGGGCGACGTGGTGAGCGCGCGGGTGCCCGTCCGTGCCCAGTCTTCCCCAGCAACGTGGAAGACCGGGGCGCGGTGACTCACGCCCGGCAGCCTGGAACGTTCACGTCACGCACGCCCCGCCGGCCGTGAGCTCGCGCCGCGAGTCTTCCCCATCCGCGCGCGCCGCCCTGGAAAGGCGGCGCGCGAAGAGGCTCGCTCTCATGACCGGAAGCAACGAAATCTCCTCCCTGAGCTCTTCCACCTTCGCGCCGATCGACACGGTCGGCGCGCTCCTCGATGCGGCGCGCCGCGAGGGGCTCCGTCTCGTCACGTCCCACGCCGACTTCGACCGGAGCGGGCTCGCCTTTCTCGTCGTTCACGCCCACGACGAGCAGGGCGTGCCGTGGGTCGTGCGCACGCCGCGCCGCATCGCGGTCGTCGCGTCGGCGCGCGTCGAAGCGCGCGTGCTGGCCCTCGTACGCCAGCGCTTGCCGGTGGCCGTGCCCGACTGGCGCGTTCACACCGACCACGTGATCGCCTATCCGCGCCTCGGCGACGTGCCCGCCGTCTCCTTCGATCCCGAGGCGGGCCCGCGCTGGAGCCGCGTCGATCCGGCGGCGCCGTCCGAGGTGTTCATCGCGTCGGTGGCCGAGGCGCTCGCGGCGCTCCAGCGCGTGGACGCGGCGGCGGCCCGTTCGGCGGGCGTCCCCGTGAAGTCCATCGACGACGCGCGCCAGCTCCACGCGCGGGCCATGGACGAGTCGCGCGCCGCGCTGGCGCCGCCGGAGGCGCTGTGGGCCCGATGGCAGCGCTGGCTCGCGAACGACGCGATCTGGCCGCGCGACCTCGCCCTCGTGCACGGCGATCTCCACCCCGGCCACATGCTCCTCGACGAGGGCGGCCGGCTCACGGGGATCCTGGACTGGACCGAGGCCCACATCGGCGATCCCTCGGTCGATTTCGCGCTCTTCGTCGGCGCCTTCGGCAAGGCCGCGCTCGACGCGTGCATCGCGCGCTTCGAGGCGGCCGGCGGCACGACGTGGCCGGGCCTCGCGGCCCACGCCGGCGAGCGCTGGGCGGCGTTCCCCGCGATCGCGGCGAAGTGGGGCGTCGAGTCCGGCGACGAGGGCGTGATCGCCCACGCGCGCAACCTGCTCGCAGGGATCGTGGCCGAGAGCGGGTGAGCGCCGGCGCGTCGCACCCCATCATCCACTGAAATGACGCGTTGCATTGTGGGCCAGCGCATGTTCAGCCGCTGTGGCCCTGAGTAGCCTCTCCGCATGACCGGAGGACACGGCGCGGATGCCGGCGCGGCGGATCGCGCGCTCGTGCTCATGCTGCTGGGCACGGTGCTGCTCGTGTCGCCGGCGCGGCTGCTCTGGGCCCGAGGCCTGCTCGCGGTGGCCGCTGTCTTCGCGGTCTGGGCCGCGCTGATCGCGCTCGCCCTGCTCGCGACGCGCTCCGACCGCGGCGACCGCGGCGACCTACCAAACGGCGATCACGCCCGCGGCGAGCGCGAGCGCGGCGACCCGGCGCCCGGCGCCGGTGATCGAGGCCCGCCGTGATCGACGTCGGCGTCCTCCTCTTCGCCACGGTGGCCTGGCTCGCCGTGCTCGCCGCGATCGCGCTCGCCGCGCAGCGCGAGCGGATCCCCCGCGCGCTCGCGCGTCACCCGCTCGTCCTCGCCCTCTCGCTCGGCGTCTACGCCTCGTCGTGGACCTACTACGGCGGCGTCGGCTTCGCGCAGCGCCACGGCCTCGTCTTCCTCGCGGTCTACCTCGGCCCGACGCTCGCGTGCATCGCCACCCCGCTCCTCTGGTCGCGCGTCCTTCGGATCACGCGTGAGCAGCGCCTCTCCTCGCTCGCCGACCTCTTCGCCTTCCGCTTCCAGAGCCCCGCGGCGGGGGCGGTCGTCGCCGCCTTCTCCGTCGTCGCCAGCGTGCCCTACGTCGCGCAGCAGTTCCGCGCGACCGAGCAGTCGGTCCGCGTGCTCTCCGGGCCCGGGCACGAGGAGGCCGTGGGCGCCGTCTTCTGGGCGCTGCTCACGCTCTTCACGGCGTTCTTCGGCGCCCGCCCGGCCGCCGAGCAGGGGCGGGAGGACGGCCTCGCGGCGGCGGTCGCGTTCGAGTCGGCGGCGAAGCTCGCCGTGCTCGTGGCCGTGGGCCTCGTCGCCGTGCTCGGGGCCTTCGGCGGGGCGGGCGGGCTCGCGGACTGGCTCGGCGATCACGCCGCCGAGGTCGAGGCGCTCGGCCGCCCCGTGCGCGACGACAGCGGCTGGACGTCGATGCTCGTCATCAGCTTCGCCGCCGCCTTCCTGCTGCCGAGGCAGTGGCACATGGCGTTCGCGGGCGGCGCCGGCGACCGCGCGCTCGCCAAGGCGGCCTGGGCCTTCCCGCTCTTCCTGCTCGCGCTCAACCTGCCCGTCCTGCCCGTCCTCTGGGCCGGGACCCGCCTCGCGCCGGCCGAGCCTGCCGACAGCTACGTGCTGCTCGTGCCGCAGCTGCTCGGCCAGGGCTGGCTCGCGCTCGCCGCGTTCATCGGCGGCATCTCCGCGGCGAGCGCCATGGTCATGGTCACGGCCGTCGCCCTCGCGAGCACGAGCGCCACGCACCTGCTCCTGCCGCTCGCCCGGAGGACGCTGCGCCGCAACGTCTACGCGCGCGTGCTGTGGCTCCGCCGCGGGCTCCTGATCGTCATCCTCGCCGGCGGGTGGCTCTTCCACCGCGCGCAGCCGCACCGCGGGCTGCTCGTCGAGAGCGGCATCGTGTCGTTCGTGGCCTTCGCGCAGTTCCTGCCGGGGCTGCTCGCCGCGCTCTTCTGGGAGCGCGCGACGCGCGCCGGGTTCCTCGCCGGGCTCCTCGCCGGCATCGGCACGTGGACCGCCACCTGCCTCGCGCCCTTCCTGCCCGAGCTGTCCGGGCTCGACCCGGGGTGGCTCGATCTCCTGCGCGAGGGCGCGGGGCAGGCCGGCCCCGCGGCGCACGCGGCGGCCATGGACACCTGGTCGCTGCCCACGTTCGTGTCGCTCGCCGTCAACGGCGCCACGCTCGGGCTCGTCTCGCTCCTGCGCCCCCCGGCCGAGGAGGAACGCGAGGCGGCGCGCCTGTGCACGCGCCGCGAGATCGGCCCGTCGGTCGAGCGCGCGACCGTGGCCTCGAGCGTGGGCGCGCTCGAGGAGCGGCTCGCGCGGCTGCTCGGCCGCGAGGCGGCCGCGCTCGAGGTCACGCGCGCCCGGATCGAACTCGACATCCCGCGCGACGAGACGCGGCCCACGGAGCTCCACGCGCTTCAGGAGCGCCTGCACCGCAACCTGTCGCCGCTCGTCGGCCCGGTGCTCGCGAGGACCGTCGCGGAGGCGGACGCGCAGGCCGCCCCCGGGGCGTTCAGCAGCAGAGCGGCGAGCGGCGCGCTGACCGAGGAGCTCCGCTGGCTGGAGCGGCGCCTCGCGCGCGGGGAGGCCACGACGACGTTCGTCGGCGCCGCAAAGGAGCTCGACCTCCTGCGGCGCTGGCTCCGCTCGGTGCTCGCGCAGCTCCCCCTCGGCGTCTGCGCCGTGGGCTCCGACGGCGCGATCAGCCTCGTGAACCGGCGCCTCGAGGCGCTCGTCGGCGCCGAGGAGCGCGACCTCGTCGGGGCGCCGCTCGACCGGCTGCCGGCCCCGTTCGCGGAGCTGTTCGCGCGCGCCGCCCGCGCCGCCTCGGCGGGCGAGGCCGGCGCGGACGAGATCGAGGCGCACGTGGCCGGCCGCGCGCGCTCGCTGCGCGTCCACCGCGCCGCGCTCGACCCGCTCGACGCGCGCGCCGCCTCGGGGGGCGTCGTCCTCCTCGTCGAGGACCGCACCGAGCAGCGCGCGCTCGAGGCGCAGCTCGCCCACCGCGACCGCCTCGCCCAGCTCGGCCGCCTCGCCGCCGGCGTGGCCCACGAGGTCGGCAACCCGCTCACCGGCATCGCCTGCCTCGCGCAGAACCTCCGCGCCGAGTCCGACAGCGACGAGATCCGCGCGCGGGCGGGCCTCATCCTCGGCGAGGCGGCGCGTATCGAGGCCATCCTGCGCTCCCTGCTCGACCACAGCCGCACCGGCGCCGTGCCGAAGCCCGGCGAGGGCGCGCGCGCGCGGGTCGGGCGCGTGGCGCTCGCCGAGGTGGTCGCCGAGGCCGTGCGGCTCATCCGGCTCGACCGCGCGGCGCCCCACGTCCGGGTGGATCAGGCCTGCCCCGAGTCGCTCGTCGTCATCGGCGACCGGCGCGAGCTCGTCCAGGTCTTCGTCAACCTGCTCGCGAACGCCCGCGACGCGTCCGAGGCCGGCGCGCTCATCGCCGTCCGAGGGTGGATCGAGGCGGACCAGATCGTGGTCGAGGTCGAGGACCACGGCAGCGGCATCCCCGAGGAGCTCCTCGCCGCGGTGCTGGAGCCGTTCGTGACGACGAAGCGCGACCCGAGCGGCACGGGGCTCGGCTTGCCGCTCTCGCGCTCGATCGTCGAGGATCACGGCGGCGCCCTCACGCTGCGGAGCGCGGTGGGGCGGGGGACGACGGTCGTCGTCCGGCTGCCGCTCGCGGGCGCGGGGTGAAGCGGTCGGCGCGGGACGTCGGGTGTTACCGATCGTAACGAGACGTCGCCGAACGAGCCCGCCAACGTGCTTGCCCCGTGGACGAACAGGTATTCTCAAGGCTGCTTGCGTGGTATTCAGATCAAAGAGAGCAGCATTCCGCGAGCCGGGGGTGACAGGGCATCGACCCACACGCTGCCCGGCCCCTCCTCCTCCCTCGCGTGCGGGGTAGGAGGAGCCATGAAGAACACCCTGGCTGCCTCTTTCCGCTCGGCGCGCCTCCAAGCCCGTCTCCGGCCCTCTCGACAAGCGCTGGAGCTCCTCCGAGGAACCGTTCTCATGGCACAGACGTCTCCCCAAACCTTCGCCGTGACGCCCACGAGCCCGGCCCCCGCGGCCGAGCGTGAGGTTGTCAGCAGCTCCACGCTCTGGAAGGTCATCTTCGCGTCCGCTGGCGGCACGATGATCGAGTGGTACGACTTCTATATCTTCGGGAGTCTTGCCGCGATCATCTCGAGCCACTTCTTCCCGAAGGACAACCCGACGGCGGCCTTCCTCCTGACGCTCGGCACGTTCGCCACGGGCTTCGTCGTCCGCCCGTTCGGCGCGCTCGTGTTCGGGCGCATCGGCGATATCGTTGGTCGGAAGTACGCGTTCCTCGTGACGCTGCTGCTCATGGGCGGCGCGACGGCGCTCATCGGCTTCTTGCCGACGTACGACAAGATCGGGCTCCTCGCCCCGATCGCGCTCGTCCTGATCCGCCTCGTTCAGGGCCTCGCGCTCGGGGGCGAGTACGGCGGCGCGGCGGTGTACGTCGCCGAGCATGCGCCCGACGAGAAGCGCGGCTTCTACACCTCGTTCATCCAGATCACGGCGACGCTCGGTCTGTTCGTCTCGCTGGCGGTGATCCTCAGCACCCGCCTCCTCGTGGGCGAGGAGGCCTTCAAGGACTGGGGCTGGCGCATCCCGTTCCTCCTGTCGGTCCTCCTCGTCGGCGTGTCCTTCTACGTGCGTGCCCGCCTCAAGGAGTCGCCGATCTTCAGCAAGCTCAAGGCCGCGGGGAAGACGTCGACCGCTCCCATCAAGGACAGCCTCGGCAACAAGCGCAACTGGAAGGTCATCCTGATCGCCCTCTTCGGCGCCACGGCCGGCCAGGGCGTGGTCTGGTACACGGGGCAGTTCTATGCCCTCTACTTCCTGCAGAACACGCTCAAGGTCCCGTTCATCACGGCCACGATCGTGATCGCCTCCGCGCTCGCCCTCGGCATGCCGTTCTTCGTGTTCTTCGGCGCGCTCTCGGATCGCATCGGCCGGAAGAAGATCATGCTCGCGGGCAACCTGTGCGGCGCGATCGGCTTCTTCCCCGTGTTCTGGGCGATGAAGCAGAACGCGGACAACCCGGTCGTGCTCACCGCGCTCGTGTTCGTGCTCGTGCTGTTCGTCACGATGGTTTACGGCCCGATCGCGGCCTACCTCGTCGAGGCCTTCCCTGCGAAGGTGCGTTACACGTCGCTCTCGATCCCGTACCACGTCGGCAACGGCGTGTTCGGCGGGCTCTTGCCGCTCATCGCCTCGTCGGTGACGGTCGCGACGGGCAACATCTACGCGGGGCTCCTCTATCCGATCGCGGTGGCGCTCATCACCGTTGTCGTCGGCGGGATCTTCCTGAAAGAGCGCAGTGACGTGCGCCTCTGGGACGAGCTCGATCGCCCGGCTTGACGGCGATCTCCCGGCGGACGGAGCGCTGCTCGCGCGCCGTCCGCCGCCTCGTGCTCCTTGCAGATTCGCGGGATACGGGCTCAGCCGTCAGGCAATGAAGCGGAGGCATACGAAGGTACGCCGCAGCGAGCCGAACGACGCGGATGAGCCCGTAGAGCTGAAACCTCCCT
Organism: Sorangium sp. So ce302; assembly: GCF_051530145.1. Taxonomy (GTDB): domain Bacteria; phylum Myxococcota_A; class Polyangia; order Polyangiales; family Polyangiaceae; genus Sorangium; species Sorangium cellulosum_B. The sequence continues at coordinate 4,042,301 of NZ_CP150326.1, forward strand.
CGGAATCCCGGAAAAATTCACAGGGAGGCGGGGAGGAGGGGAGTGGAATCCCACCGATCTCCCTGTCTCCCCGCCTCCCTGTTCAATTCTCCGCTAAAAATGCCAACAAGATGAGGGGATTCGTCAGCCCGTAGAGTGGCACGCCGGTGTGCCCCGTCATCACAAACCGAGCTCCCGCGCGGCAGGACAGCAACATACCAATCGGGCTCACGGCAGCGCGATCTCGTCTCGAACTACGGCCAGAGCGACGTCTGGACGATGGCTTCTCCCTTCGGCGACGCGGGCTGGAACGAGCCGTCAACGTCGGGGCCTACTGGGTCGGTCAGAGGGTGCTCGCGGAGGCGACGAGCGACACGTCCGGCGACGAGACGACCTGGACGTGGACGCTGCCGGAGCACTTCCCGACGGGCAAGTACCTCCGTGTCACGGTGGATGGCGGCACGCTGACGCAGGGGGGAAATGCGCTGGCGTGGAACGAGCACGGCTACTACGAGATCGCGCTCGACGCGGGCGCGCTCACCTTGTCGCCGTAACAATCCTGTCAGCCCGGCAGTCGAGCCGGCGCGCGCGGCGACCTCGGCGCTGAGGGGTGCTCTGTTACCGCATCACTCGATGCGCGGCCCTGATGTCGCGCACGAACCACAGAGGCAGCGAGGGCACAGAGGAGCATCCGTGTGCTCTGTGCGCCTGTGGTTCAAATAGTTTCTCTTCAAGGAACCCGGGTGGCCATGGGAGACGCGATGTCGGCGAATCGCGTCGATGAATAGTTTTGTTGCCACTGATGGCTGTGGGCTCGCCGATGTGCCCTGTGCTGCTTCGTTACATTGAACTACAGCATGGTGTTTGATCCGTCGCGGGCTGAGAGAGCAATTGTTCTTGACTCGGTACGTGGTGTGATCGAAGGGTCGCTGGTCGGCATGAGAATGGGAAATCGGAAATCGGGGGACCACGAAGCGGAACACGAAGCGGAACATGAAACAAAGATAGGTTGATCGCGCCGTGTCATATGCTTTGCGCGCGGCGCGTCGGCGTGGCATCTTACCGATATTGCTTGCGGCCCCTCCGGCCGCTCCTGGGAGAAAATTCATGCGCTTTGCTAGCTTGCTGAGCTTCGGCTCGGTTTCGATCGCTTGCTGCCTGGCCGCCTGCATCGCCGCGTCTCCGGACGACGAAGAGATCCTGTCGCTGGAGGGCGAACTGCTCAGCTCGGACGGGACGATGTCGGCGGAGCTGTCGTACCAGTCGCAGTGGTCGACGGGGTACTGCGCCAACGTGACCGTGAGGAACGCGAGCTCCAAGCCGAGCACGTCCTGGGGCCTCTCGATCGCGCTCAACGGCGCGACGCTGTCCAGCTCGTGGAACGCGCGGATCACGCAGTCGAACGGGCAGCTGAACGCCACCAACGAGAGCTACAACGGCTCGCTGGGAGCAGCGTCGACGGGAGCGGGCGCGTCGACGACCTGGGGGTTCTGCGCGAACGGCACGGGGAAGCCCTCGATCACGTCGGTCAACGGCAACGGGAACGGCGGCTCGACGTCGGCGAGCTCCAGCAGCGCCTCGAGCAGCTCCAGCAGCGCCTCGAGCAGCTCGAGCAGCAGCGCTTCGAGCAGCTCCAGCAGCAGCTCCTCGGCCAGCTCTGGCGCAGGCGGCGCGGGCGGCAGCGGAGGCTCAGGCGGCGGAGGCGCGGGCGGCAGCGGTGGAGGCCCGGTGGTCAATTCCGGCCTTCCGACGCCCCCAGGCCCCAGCAACGTGGCGAAGCCGTCCGGCGCGGCCGGCGGGTTCAGGGTCATCAACTGGGCCGGCTTCACGGGCGCCGTGTCGTATACGTTCGACGACTCGAACTCGAGCCAGATCCAGAACTACGACACGCTGAACGCGCTCGACGTTCCCTTCACCTTCTACCTCCAGACCGGCAAGACCGAATCGACCAATTCGGTGTGGCAAAGGGCGCTGAGCGACGGGCACGAGCTCGGCAACCACACGAAGAGCCACTCGAGCAACGACAGCGGCTCCGATACGGACGCCGCGACGCAGTTCATCGAGAGCAGGTTCGGGACCAAGGTGTGGACGATGGCGGCGCCGAACGGCTCGTCCGTGTACTCGAGCATCGCCAGGACGCGCTTCCTCATCAACCGGGGCGTGGCCAACAACCTCATCGGGCCGAACGACTCGACCGATCCGTTCACGCTGCCCTGCTACATCCCCCCGACCGGCGCCTCCACGACGGTGCTGGACCAGCAGGTCACGAGCGCGCGAGACGCCAAGAAGTGGCGCACCGTCCTGGTGCACGGCTTCACCGGCGGCTCCGACGGCGCTTATCAGCCCATCGGGCTCCAGGCCTTCGTCGATCACGTCAAGCACTCGAAGGCGCTCGGCGACATGTGGCTCGACAGCGTGGTCAACGTCGGCGCTTACTGGCGCGGCCAGAAGGCGGTCTCCTCCGCCACCACCTCGACGTCCGGCGGCGCGACGACCTACACGTGGCAGCTCCCCGCCAACTTCCCGCCGGGCAGGTACCTGCGCGTGACGGTCACCGGCGGCACGCTCAAGCAGAACGGCGTTCCGCTGAGCTGGGATCCGCACGGCTACTACGAAGTGGCGCTCGACGCGAAGTCCGTGACGCTGTCGCCGTGACGAAGCGGGCCCGCTCCCCGCGGGCCCCCTCCCGCCGCGACGCGCGCGGCCCGAGCGACCCGGACCCGAGTCAGCCGCGGAGCGCTCTGTCGCCGAGCGGCTGTAGCTCGTTCCTGGCCTCGTGAGAGAAGGAATCAACGAGGCGCAGAAGGCACAGACGAGAGCGCGACTCGGTGGTTGGGGGGAATTCCCTGCCCCCCGCGAAGGAGCTCTGTGTCCTCCGCGGTTCCAACGTGGTATCTTAGGGAGTTTGCTTGCGGCCCGTTCGGCCGCTTTCAGGAGAAAATTCATGCGCTTTGCTAGCTTGCTGAGCTGGGGCTCAGTCTCGATCGCTTGCTGCCTGGCCGCCTGCATCGCTGCGTCTCCGGACGACGAAGAGATCCTGTCGCTGGAGGGCGAGCTGCTCAGCTCGGACGGGACGATGTCGGCGGAGCTGTCGTACCAGTCGCAGTGGTCGACGGGGTACTGCGCGAACGTGACCGTGAAGAACATGAGCTCCAAGCCGAGCACGTCCTGGGGCCTTTCGATCGCGCTCAACGGCGCGACGCTGTCCAGCTCGTGGAACGCGCGGATCACGCAGTCGAACGGGCAGCTGAACGCCACCAACGAGAGCTACAACGGCTCGCTGGGAGCAGCGTCGACGGGAGCAGGAGCGTCGACGACCTGGGGGTTCTGCGCGAACGGCACGGGGAAGCCCTCGATCACGTCGGTCAACGGCAACGGGAACGGCGGCTCGACGTCGGCGAGCTCCAGCAGCGCCTCGAGCAGCTCCAGCAGCGCCTCGAGCAGCTCCAGCAGCGCTTCGAGCAGCTCCAGCAGCAGCTCCTCGGCCAGCTCTGGCGGAGGCGGCGCGGGCGGCAGCGGAGGCGCAGGCGGCAGCGGCGGCTCAGGCGGCAGCGGAGGCTCGGGCGGCGGAGGCGCGGGCCCTGGCTGGGACTGGGCCGGCATCATCGGGACCGGTCAGAGCCTGTCGGTCGGGGCGCAGGGGACGCCGGCCAGGGCGACCACCCAGCGCCGTCACAACCTCAAGCTCTCGCTGGGCAATGCCTCCGTGCCGCCCTTCGATCCGAGGAACGGCTCGCTCTCGATGGTGCCGCTCGTCGAGCCCATCCGCGCGCTGGCCACGGGCTACCCGAGCGCGTATCCGCGCAACATCTATGGCGAGTCCCCGCACACGGCCATGGGGGACCAGATCACGGCGCTGGTGCAGGCAGCGACGGGCGGCGATTACATCAGCGTTCACACCGTCGTCGGCGAGAGCGGACAGGCCATGTCGGTCATCCGGAAGGGCGCCGCCGACACCGGCTCGACGGGTCGGGCCTACGCGGCGTCGCTGTTCGAGGCCGCCGCCATCGCCCGCCTCGCCGGCGCGGCAGGCAAGACGTACGGCGTCGGCGCGATCGTGATCACCCACGGCGAGTCGGACGCGGGCAGCTCCAGCTACAAGAACGACCTCATCAAGCTCTGGTCCGACTACAACGCCGATCTCAAGCCGCTGACCGGGCAGACCCGGTCGATCCCGATGTTCGTGTCCCAGCAGCACGCCTATCCGAGCGGCTCGAACCAGCGGTCGGCAGCCACGCTCGCGCAGTGGCAGGCCGGGATCGACCGCCCGGGCGACATCATCTGCTCGGGGCCGAAGTACCAGTACCCGTACGCGAGCGACAACATCCACATGACCGCGATCGGCTACGAGCGGCTCGGAGAGAAGCTCGGGCAGATCTATAGCGAGAAGGTCGTGCAGGGCCGCGACTGGCAGCCGCTCCAGCCGACGCGGGTCGAGCGCAGCGGTCGCGTGATCACGGTGCACTTCCACGTGCCCGTGCCGCCGCTCGCCTGGGACAGCTCGCTCCCCGCGCCGCACCAGAGCGCGCTCACCGAGTGGGCGCAAGGGCGCGGCTTCGAGGTCCGCACGGCGAGCACCAGGATCCCGATCAGCTCCGTCGCGATCTCGGGCGACACGGTGCGCATCACGGTCGGGAGCGATCTCCCCGCGACGGGCGTCTGGGTCGGCTACGCCATGACCAGCGACGGCACGGCGTTCTCGGGGCGGACGTGGCGCTCGGGCCAGCTGCGCGACTCCGATCCCTTCGTCGGCTCGATGACGGGGACCGCGCAGCCGAACTACGCGGTGGCGTTCGAGATGGCCGTGCCCTGAGCCTCGCCGGCGCGGCGCCTCCCTCGGGATCGTCGCCGCCGAGCTCGACGGCCAGACGTCTGGCTATTCACCGCCAGACGTCTGGCCGACCCCCGTCACAGCCGCGGATCGACCGGCTCGCTCTCCAGCGCCAGCACCCCGAACACACACTCGTGCACGCGATGGAGCGGCTCGCCCTCCACGAAGCGGTGGAGCGCCTCCAGGCCGAGCGCGTACTCCCGCAGCGCGAGCGCGCGCTTCCCCGACACGCTGCGGTGGCGCAGCCGCGCGAGGTGCTGCGGCGCCAGGTACTCCGGCCCGTAGATGATGCGCAGGTACTCCGGCCCGCGGCACTTGATCGCCGGCTGGACGAGCCCGCGCGGGCCGCGGACCACCCACTCCCACGACTTGACCACCATGCCCTCGCCGCCGCGCTCGACCATCTCCGTCCAGAAGGCCACCGCCTGCGCCTCGCTCTGCGGGTCCGAGAGGTCGACAACGCGGTGCGGGGTCTCCACGAAGAACGCCGGATCGACCTCGGCGAGCCGCGCGAGCTGCCGCAGGTGGAAGCCGTGGTCCCGCGCCGCGTGCACCGCGCCCTCGCTCGCGAGCAGGTGGAAAGGCGCCAGCCGGAGGTCCGCCAGCGACCGCACCGGCCAGCAGTAACGCCGGTAGGCCGCCACGTACCCGTCCATCGCCGCCTTCCGGGCCGCGTGCCGCTCGAGCAGCACCCGCGCGCTCTCGTCGCGCGCGGCCGTCATCGTGAGCGCCCGCACCGCCGCGTCGAGCGACGCGCGGCCCGACGAGCCCACGGCGGCGTACTGGCCGCGCAGGAGATCCTGCGCCTTCGCCGACCAGGGCAGGAGCTCCGCGTCGAGGCAGACCCAGTCCGTGCGCAGCTCGGCCCACAGATCCGCCCGATCCATCGCCGCCCGCACCCGGTCGATGAGCTCCCGGCTCCGCGCCTCGTCCGAGAAGAACGGCCTGCCCGTGCGCGTCGTGCACACGCCGAGCGGCCCCTCGTCGAGGCGGAACCTCCGCCGCCGCGCGGCCTCGTCGCGGCACACGACCAGCACCGCGCGCGACCCCATGTGCTTCTCCTCGCAGACGACGCGGCCCACGCCGTTCTGCCGGAAGTACGCGAACGCCTCGCGCGGGTGCTCGAGCAGGCCCCCGTCCTTCGCCGTCTCGCTCGGCGACATCGTCGGCGGCAGGTAGATGAGCCACCGGGGATCCACGGCGAAGCGGCTCATCGCCTCGAGCGCCGCCGCCGCGTTCTCCTCGCGGATCGTCACCATGCCGTGCACCCGCGTCCGGATCGCGCGCCGGCCGCGCACGTCGTCGATGTCGAGCACGTCGTAGGCCTGCCCGCGCGGCTCGGCCTTCGTCTCGCCCGCGAGCGGCGCGAGCGGCTTCACGGGCTCGTAGTACACGCGGCGCGCCTTGACCTCGACCAGCTCGCGCTCCGGGTAGCGGAGCGCCGTGAGCGCGCCGCCGAACACGCACCCCGTGTCGATGCAGATCGTGCGGTTCTCCCACTCGGCCACCGTCGTCGGCGTGTGGCCGTAGACCACCATCGCCTTGCCGCGGTACTCCGAGGCCCAGTTGTACCGCACGGGCAGGCCGTACTCGTCGGTCTCGCCCGTGGTCTCGCCGTACAGACAGAACTCGCGCACCGCGCCCGAGCCCCGGCCCTGGAACGCCTCCTTCACCCCCGCGTGCGCGACCGCGAGGTTGCCGTCGTCGAGCACGTAGTGGCTGACGAGCCCGTCGATGAAGTCCGCCGCCTTCGCCTTGAACGCGTCCGTCTCCGCCTCGAGCTGCTCGAGCGTCCGCTCGAGCCCGTGCGTCGGCTTCACGTCGCGCCCGCGCAGCTTCTTCAGCAGCTTCACATCGTGGTTGCCAGGCACGCAGAGCGCGGCGCCCGACTCGACCATCGCCATCGTGAGGCGCAGCACGTCGGGCGAGCGCGGCCCGCGGTCCACGAGGTCGCCGAGGAAGATCGCGCGCCGGCCCTCGGGGTGCGACGCGCGCGGCGCGTCCGGCAGCCCCTCCAGCTTGTAGCCGAGCGCCTCGAGCAGCTCGACCAGCTCGTCGAAGCAGCCGTGGACGTCGCCGATGATGTCGAACGGCCCGCGCTCGTCGCGGCGATCGGTCCACAGGCGCTGCCGCTCGATCGTGGCCGCCGCGACCTCCTCGGGGGAGGAGAGCACGTGCACGTAGCGGAAGCCCTCGCGCCGGAGCTCCTTGAGCGAGCGGCGCAGCTCCCGGCTCTGGCCCCGCACGACGTGCGGGCCGAACTGCCGGTCCGGCCGGCCGGCGTTGCGCGCGTGGCAGAGCTTCTCCGGCATGTCGAGCACGATGGCCACCGGCAGCACGTGGTGCTCGCGCGCGAGCGCGACGAGCGGCCTGCGCGCGTCCGCCTGCACGTTGGTCGCGTCGACCACGGCGAGCCGCCCCGACGCGAGCCGCTTGCCCGCGATGAAGTGCAGGACCTCGAAGGCGGCCCCGCTGGCGGCCTGATCGTTCTCGTCGTCGGACACGACGCCGCGGTAGTAATCGGACGAGAGGATCTCGGTCGGCTTGAAGTGCGCCCTCGCGAACGTGCTCTTGCCGGAGCCGGACGCGCCGATGAGCACGACGAGCGAGAGGGAAGGGACGATGAGGGGGGCCTGCTCGCTCATGACGCCACCTCCGTCGCCTGCGCGAGGGCGCTACCCGCGCCGCCCGCGCCGCCGTCCTGAGCCTCTCCGCCGCCCGCGCCGCTCGTGCTGCTCGTGCCGCCCGCGCTGCCCTCGCGCGTGAAGATCGCCATCTGCGTCGGCGCGCCGAGCGACGGATCCATCGGGCCGATGGGCAGGTGCTCGACGGCGTAGCCGTGCGCGGCCGCGACCCCCTCGCAGAAGGCGTGGAACTCGGCCCGCGTCCACTCGAAGCGGTGGTCGCCGTGGCGGAGCGCGCCGCGCGGCAGCCCCTCGAACAGCGCGTTGTACTCGGCGTTCGGGGTGGTCACGAGGACGACGCGCGGCCGCGCGTGCTCGAAGACGCTGCGCGTGAGCGCGCCGAGCCGCGAGAGGTCCACGTGCTCGATGACCTCGACGAGGGTCGCGGCGTCGTAGCCCGAGAAGCGCGCGTCGCGGTAGGTGACCGACGCCTGGAAGAGCTGGATGCGCCGCCGCTGCTTGTCGGGCAGGTCGTCGAGGCGCAGCCGGTTCCTGGCGATCTCGAGGCTGCGCACGGAGACGTCCGCGCCCGCGACGCGCTCGAACACGCGCTCGTCGACGAGGCGCTTCAGCAGCTTGCCCTCGCCGCAGCCGAGGTCGAGCACGCTCCTCGCCTCGGCCCGGCGGAGCGCCGCGACGACGGCCTCGCGCCGCGCCTGGTCGAGGCTGATCCGCGCCTCGCCCCGGTCCTCGGGCGCGGCCTTCTCGTCCTCGGCCTCCTCGGGGCTCGCCTCGTCGTCGGCCACGAGCCGCGCGAGCGCGGCCCGGAAGAGCGGCCGGCTGTGCTTCAGGTAGCGGAGCGCGATCGCCTCGCGCTCCGGGTGCTCCGCGAGCCACCCCTTGCCCTTGGCGAGGAGGTTGTCGACCTCGGCGTCGCCCACGTAGTAGTGCTTCTTGTCGTCGAGCACGGGCACGAGCACGTAGAGGTGCGCGAGCAGCTCCCTGAGCCGGCACGTCCTCGCGAGCGAGACGCGCAGGTAGGCGCTCTGGCCCCACTCCGGGAACGCCTCGTCGAGCGGGAGGCGCTCGGCCGCGACCTCGTAGCCGAGCGGCTCGAAGAGCCGCCGGAGCAGCGCCTCTCCGCCGCGGCACGGCAGCGCCTCGATCGTGGCGGAGAGGGGGATCGGCGCGTCCGCGAGCTCCGGGCGGTCGCGGCACTTGCCGCCGAGCGCCGAGCCGAAGACCTGCGCGATCGCCACGGAGAGGAACGACGAGGCGACGTAGGGCCGGTCGTTCACGTACTGCGCGAGCGTCCCGGGCTCGCCCGCGCCGCGCCCGCGCACGAGGTCCACGGGATCGACGTCGAGCAGGAGCGCGGCGGTGCACCGCTCCTCGGTCGCCTCCGGATAGAACACGTGCGCCTTGCCGAACGACAGCGGGAACGACTGCGTGTTCGCAGGGTTCTTGACGAGCAGGTAGCCGAGGTCGGTCGCCGGCCGGTGCGTGGTGGTGAGCGTGAGGAGCATCGGGGCCGCAGTCTACGTGAGCGGAGCGACTCGCCACAATCGCGGCCGCGGTGCGCCCGCGCGCGGCGAGCGCCGCTCCCGAGCGCGGCAGACGGGGGATCTGTCGCCGCGCGGGGGCCGGCGATGGAGCGAGATCGCGCGCGAGCGGCGCGCGACCGCACGGAGGCGGCTTCCCCGACACCGGGGGCCCGGCGCTGCTAGCGTTGAACGGGTGACGCAGGAGCCCGCGAGCGAGGGAAAGGCCCACGTCGGCAAGGCCGTGGTGATCACCACGGCCGTGCTCTGGCTCCTCGACTGGATCGACCATGGAAGCTTCGAGCCCTGGCGCGGGCTGGGCACCGCGGTGTGGGTCGCGGCGGTCCTCGGCGCGCTCACGCTGGTGGCGCGCCGCATCGAACCGCAGCGCGCGCCGATCTGGCGTCAGCTCGTCCTGCTCGCGTTCACCGCCGGGATCGCCAGCTCCATCACCAACACCATCTTCTTCCTGGTCGCCACGGCGCTGCCCGAGGTGTTTCCAGAAGGACCGCGACGGCCGCTCGTGGCCACCGCCGTCGTGGGCTTCTTCGACGGCGACGCCTTGTTCGGCTTCTGGGCCCTCCTGATCGAGCTGCCTCGACAGATCGGCGTCGAGCGGAGGCTCGAGCACGAGCGGCGCGCGCTGCGCCAGGAGGTCGAGCTCGCGCACATCCGCGCTGCGCTCGAGCCTCACTTCGTGTTGAACACGCTCAACACGATCGCCGGCCTGGTGACCGAAGAGCCGGCCGAGGCTCGCGCCCTGATCGCGACGCTCGGCGACCTGCTGAGGGACATCATGCAGGGATCGCGCCGATCCCATCACACGGTCCGCGAGGAGGTGAGCTGGCTGCGGGGCTTCGCGCGCATCCTGGAGTCTCGGCACTTCGGGCGGCTCGCGTTCGAATGGGACGTCGACGCCTCGGTGGAGGGCTGCGTGCTCCCGGTGCTGCTGCTTCAGCCCCTGCTGGAGAACGCGGTGCACCACGGCGCGCTGCGCCGACGGGAGCGCGGCCGTGTCGTCCTGCAGATCACCGGGGAGGCAGGACACCTGCGCTGCGCCGTCGAGGACGAGGGCCCCGGCTTCGACCTGGCCGCTGTCCCGCCGGAGGGGCGGGGGCTCGCGCTGGTGCGGCGCCGCGTCGCCCTGGAATCGGCCGACGCGTCGCTGCGCATCGACTCGAAGCCCGGCCGGACGCGCCTGGAGGTCACGCTGCCCAGGAGGACCGCATGAAACAGCTCTCTGCTCTCGTCGTCGAGGACGAGTGGCCGGCGCGCAACTTCCTCGTGGAGCTGCTGCGCGATACCGGGAGCTTCGGGACCATCGCCGCGGTGACGAGCGTCGAGGCGGCTCGAGAGGCGCTCGATCGCATCGAGGTCGGCATCGACGCCGTCTTCGTCGATATCCGCCTCGTCGATCGCCCTGGAGACACGTCGGGCCTCGACTTCGCCCGCTCCCTCTCGGATCGCGCGAGCCCGCCGGCGGTGGTGCTCGCCACCGCTCTGGCGCAGCACGCGCTCGATGGGTTCGAGATGGGCGCGGTCGACTATCTCCTCAAGCCGTTCACGCTCGACCGCGTCACCACGTGTGTGGCGCGGCTCCTCGAGCGACGCCGGGCGCCGTCCCCGAGCGCAGGAAACCCGCGCCTGGTCGCGCGAAGAGACGACCGCCTGGTCTTCCTGGACCTCGACGGCATGCTGGCGTTTCAGGCGGCGGAGCGGCTCACCTATCTCCACCACGTCGACGGCGTGTTCTCGGTGGACCTCTCGCTCAACGCGCTCGGGGCCACGCTGGGCGACCGTGTCCTTCGCGTGCACCGCAACTGGCTCGTCGCTCCGGCGCACGTGCACGGGCTCGGCCGGCTCGACGGGGAGCTGATCCTCGAGGTCGGTCCAGGGCTCCGCGTGCCCGTCTCGCGCGATCGCGCGCGAGAGGTCCGGCAGCGGCTCCTGGAGAACACCGTCGGCATCACTCTGCCCGACTGAGCTCGCCTCTGTCGGCCGAGAGGACCAGCTTCGCCAGCTCGATCCCGAATCCCTCGATGTCGAACACATCGTACGTGTTCGTCCCGAGGATCACGCGCGTGTTCGCCGCCGGGCAGTCGACCGCAACCCCTCCAAGGCCATAGTCCCCGGCGCCGGCCGCGGCGTAGACCGTCTTGCCCTCCAGGTCGTGGGCGCCGCCCGAGAGGTAATGGGTCTCGTACGACTCGAATGCGGCCGGACCGAGCACCTCCCCCTTCCAGACCGCGACCAGCCAGCGATCGAGGTCGGAGACGGTCGTCACCAGCCCTCCATTGCCGACGAGCGACCAGGTGTACGGCCATCCGGCGGGGTCGTTCTCCTCGAAGGTCGAGGCGTCGTATCCGATCGCGGTGTCGACCTGCTCCCAGATCGGGTCACCGAAGAACCCGCTCTGTCGCATGTGGGCGGGAGCGAAGAGCTCGTCACGCACGTAGTCCGTGAACGCTCGTCCCGAGACGGTCTCCACGACGTCGGCGAGCAGCGTGTAGCCGGAGTTGGAGTATTCCTCGTTGCTTCCCGGCTCGAACAGCAGCTCCTGCGCGAAGATCCGCTGGCGTGCTTCGAGCCGCGTCATCGGCTCGAAGTCACCCTCCGTGTCGTGGTACTCGTCGAACCCGGCGCGGTGCTGGAGGATCTGAACGAGCGTGATCTCGGCCTTGTCGGCCGGTACGTCATCGAAGAGGGTCGCGAGCGAGTCGGTGACCGCGAGCGCGCCGTCGCCTTCGAGCTTGAAGATGGCCGTCGCGGTCAGGTCCTTCATCACGGAGCCGAAGTCGTACGCCGTGCCGGCGACGTTGGGGATGTTGTTGTCTCGATCCGCCAAGCCGTAGCCGCTCGCGAGCACCTCGGCCCCGTCGACCGTGACCAACACCGACCCGGAGAACCCGGCCGCGGCCGCGTCCGAGAGGCGACGCTCGAGCTCCTCGCGGAGCTCGTCCCGCTCGGGAAGTGCGGGCGACTCCCCGCTGCACCCGGTTTGTGGGACAGCCAGCGTGACCAGGCCGGCTGCCATCAGCCATTGCGAGATTGGTTTCATGCCGCGCCAGACTGCCAGCCGAGCTCGCGAAGATCAGGGACGAACCGACGAGCGCCAGGTTCTCGGCCACGAGCGGGGGGTTCTGCGGGACGAGCGCGTGGGGCGGCGGCAGCGCGTCCCGAGCCCCAGAGCGCCGTCTTGGCCGGATCGAGGCCAAGTCGTGGCTCGCCCGTCGAGGGCGACGCGCGCCGGGTCGAGCCGGTACACTGCGGCAGGCGGGCGGGTGCGCTCGTGGACTCGGAGAATTTATGAGCACAAGCCCTGAGCTTCTGGACAAGAAGATCCGCGTCGTCGTCGGGGGGATGGCGATCGAGTGGGATATCGAGAACGGGCAGTGCACCTGGGCCGGCGTCCCCTCGGTGTCGATGTTCCTGCCGAGCAGCGTGGTTGGGCTGATGTCCGGCTTCCAGCGGATGGCGGGGACCGAGCGCTTCAACCTCGCCGTGGAGAGCGGCGGGCGGCTCAGCATCGACGACGACTGGACCTACATCTCCGGTTATCCGACGTTCGAGGAGGGCTTCAAGGCGCTCGGCGTCGGCGCGGCCACGGCGGGCTGGGGCGTGTGGCACGTGCTCTCCCTGGACCGGGAGCGGAAGGAGGCCCGCTTCCGCGTGGTGAACGGGTGGGAGTCGGTCTACCAGAAGGAGCTCGACGTCTGCTGGGGCAGCAGCATGATCGCGGGCAAGCTGGCCGGATACTGCACCCGGCTCTTCGGGGAGGAGTGCGACGTCGAGCAGACGTCGTTCGCCGCCCGGGGCGACGCCCACGACGAGTTCACGGTGCGCCCCGCCACGACCAGCCTGGAGGACCGGCTGCAGCACCTGCTCGACGAGGAGCGGGCGACGAAGACGGATCTGGCCATCGCGCTGCACAAGCTGAAGCGCGAGGTCGAGGAGCGCGCCCGCATCGCCGAGGAGCTCCAGCGGACCGAGCAGGAGCTCCGCGACAAGCTGTCGTTGATCGAGCGGCAGCAGCACGAGCTCCGCGCGCTCGCCACCCCGATCATCCAGGTGTGGGACGGCGTGCTGACGCTCCCGTTGATCGGCACGCTCGACGGGGTGAGGGCCGGGGTGATCACCGAGGAGCTGCTCGACGCCATCGTCAGGACAGGCTCCCGCTATGCGATCCTCGACATGACCGGCGTGGACAGCATCGACGGCGAGACCGCCGATCACGTGATCCGGATCATCCGCGCGGTCGAGCTGCTCGGCGCCAAGGGGGTCATCACCGGCGTGCGCCCCGCGGTGGCCGCGCTGATCACGTCGCTCGGCCTCGAGCTGTCCGCCGTGACCACGCTGCGGAACCTCCGCGAGGGGCTGCGGATGTGCATCCAATCGCTGTCGGACAAGCCTGCAGGCGCGTGACGATGGCTGGCCGTGGCGGGGCGCCTGGCTCTCGCTCGCGACGCTCGCCGGGATCGGGCTCAACGGGGCGCTCGGCTGGTGGTGGGCGGACCCGATCGCTGCCCTGGTCATCGCCGCGCTCGTCGCCAAGGAGGGCGTCGCCACGTGGCGCGGCGAGCACGGCTGCTGCTGAAGGTGTCTCCTGGCCGGCCCTGCGGCTGTTGGTGCTCGCTCCCCTCGGTCCACATGGTAGGCTCTGTCGGCTCGTGACTCGGCAGCAAAGGCAACATCCCCGTTCCCGATGGACGCGGCGGCTCGTCCGGCTGCTCTCCGTGATCGTGCTCGCCCTGGTCATGAGCCAGCTGACCGTGGCGTACGCCTTCGTGGCCGTCGACGACTGCGGCGAGTCGTGTCCCGACGATGACGACCAGGGGGACTGCCCTTGTCCCCTGGATTGCGCCTCGGGGTGCTGCGCGGCGAGAGCCCCGGCGGTCCCACCCTCGCCCATCGTTCCTGTCTTGCTCGCGCCCTCCTCCGTGGAGCTCCTGCTGCTCGTGCCCGAGCGCGCGCCCCCGTCGCCCGAGGCGCGCGAGGTGCTCCACGTCCCAAGGCCCGTCGCCTAGGCACGGCGCTGATGGCCGCTCCGCGGCCCGAGCCGTCGATCGCGCTCCTGTGAGCTCCACGTGGGCCCCGTCAGCCCTCGATGGCCTCAGGCGATCGCGGCGTGGTTCAGCGCCCTGCCAGGTCCGAGCGGAAGGCATGCTCGCGACGCGTCGTCGCGCGCCCGCTCCAGCGCGTCCGTTCAGCGCTGCTCGACCTAGCTCGCGCATCACGCTCGCGGGCAAGTCGGCGGCGGTGATAGCGGTACTGCGCTGAGCGGCGGCGCGCTGGCGCGTGAGGGCGACGGCGTGCCCGAGACTCGTCCGTCACGTGACGTTGCGAACAACAAGGAAGGATACACCCATGAAAATTCGTTCCATCTCGCTCGTGCTCTGCGTCGTCGCCCTCGGTGCCGTGTCGTGCTCGAAGGAGGCGCCGAGCGCCGGCAAGGCGGCGCCCGAGCAGACGCAGGCGAAGGCGGCGCACGCGCCGGCCGACGTGAAGCCCGGCTCCCACGAGGACTGGTGCGGAGAGCACCAGGTGCCCGAGTCGCAGTGCACCCGCTGCAACCCGGAGCTGATCCCGGCCTTCAAGGCCACGAACGACTGGTGCGCGGAGCACGGGCTGCCCGAGTCGCAGTGCCTCAAGTGCAACCCCGACCTGAAGATCGTCAGGCCGCCGAAGGGGAGCTGACATGCCCCGCCGCGTTCACATCGTGTTGCTCATGCTCCTCGCCGTTCTGTCGGGGTGCGGGGCCAAAGGGACCGACCGCGCCGCTCAGGAGAAGGCGGAGGCCAAGCCCAAGGCCGTGGCGCCCGTCGAGGGCGCCATGTGCAAGGAGCACGGCGTGCTGCAGGCGCTCTGCACGAAATGCAACCCGAAGCTCGTCCCGATCTTCCAGGCCAAGGGAGACTGGTGCAAGGAGCACGAGCTCCCGGAGTCCATCTGCCCCATCTGCCACCCCGAGCGCGGAGGCAAGCCGGCGGCCGACGTGGCGAGCGACGGCGCGCCTGCCGACGGGACGAAGGTCAAGCTCAAGACCGAGGACACGGCCCGGCTCGCCGGGATCCTCACCGCGAAGGCGGTCGAGCGTCAGGGCGGCGGCGGCATCCCCGTGACCGCGAGGATCGCCTACGACGCGCTCAAGGTCGCGGAGATCAACGCCCGCGCCGCGGGGGTCGTCCGGCAGCTCCACGTGGACGTCGGCGCGGAGGTCAAGAAGGGCGCGCCGCTCGCGGTCATCGACAGCGCCGAGGTCGGGGCAGATCGCTCGCGGCTGGCCGGCGCGCAGTCGCGCCTCACGATCGCCGAGGAGAACCTGAAGCGAGAGGAGCAGCTCGAAAAGGAGGGGATCTCGTCGCGCCGGAGCGTCCTCGCCGCGCAGCAGGAGCTCGACGCCGCCCGCGCCGAGCGCTCCTCGTTCGCGGCCTCCCTGGCCGTCGTGGGCGCGAGCGCGGGCGGCAGCGGGGGCTACACGCTCACCACGCCGCTCGCCGGCATCGTGACCCAGCGCAAGGCGACCGTGGGCAGGCTCGTCGGCGTCGAGGAGACCCTGTTCGAGGTGGTCGACGTCTCGAGCATGTGGGCCGAGCTCGACGTCCCCGAGACCGACCTCCCGGCCGTCTCGCTGAAGCAGCCCGTGGTCATCGAGGTCGACGGGATCGCGGGGCGCGAGCTCAAGGGGGAGATCACCTATGTGGCGCCGGCCATCGACCCGGCCACGCGCACTGCCAAGGCGCGCGTGCCGCTCGCGAACCCGGGCGGCGCGCTGCGGGCCAACATGTTCGGCAGGGCGCGCATCCTCGCCCCATCCCGCGCGGCGGTCGTGGTGCCCCGCGCGGCCGTGCAGCGCGCGAGGACGGTGAAGCTCGTGTTCGTGCGGCTCGCGGACGACCAGTTCGAGGCGCGGCGGGTCGAGATCGGGGCGACCGAGGGCGATGTCGTCGAGGTGACCAGGGGCGTGCGCCCGGGCGAGGAGGTCGCGACCGAAGGGAGCTTCCTGCTCAAGACCGAGACCCTCAAGGAGAGCATCGGCGCCGGCTGCTGCGGCGAGGACTGAGGCGCGCGCGATGCTGAACGCCGTCATCACCTGGTCGCTCCGCCACCGTTTCCTCGTGATCCTGGCCTCGATCGGCCTCTCCCTTGCGGGCGTCCTGGCGTTCCGTCAGCTGCCGATCGACGCCTTCCCGGACACGACGCCGGTGCAGGTGCAGATCAACACCGTCGCCCCGGCCCTCTCCCCCGTCGAGATCGAGCGCCAGATCACGGCCCCCGTCGAGCAGGCCATCTCGGGCCTGCCCAGGCTCGAGGAGGTCCGCTCGCTCTCCCGCTTCGGCCTCTCTCAGGTCACCGCCCGCTTCGAGGACGACACGGACATCTACCTGGCCCGCCAGGTCGTCATGGAGCGGCTCCAGACCGTGACGCTGCCGCCGGGGATCCATCGCCCGGAGCTCGGCCCGGTCGCCACCGGGCTCGGCGAGGTGTTCCACTACGTGGTCACGGGCAAGGGCAAGTCGCTGAGCGAGCTGCGGACGGTCCACGACTGGGTCATCGCGCCGCAGCTCCGCTCGGTGCGCGGCGTGGCCGAGGTGAACGCGTGGGGCGGCGATGAGCGGCAGATCCAGGTGCTCGTCGACCCGGCGGAGCTCACCGCGCGCGGGCTCTCGCTCCACGACCTCTCCGACGCCCTGGAGCGCAACAACGCCAACGTGGGCGGGGGCAACCTGGACCAGGCCGGCGAATCCAGCCTGATCCAGGGCATCGGCATCGCCACGCGCGTGAGCGACATCGAGGACATCGTGGTCGCCGCCAAGGGCGGGGCGCCCATCCGGGTGCGCGACGTCGCCCGGGTGGTCGAGGGGCGCGAGATCCGGCGGGGCGCGGTCACCGCCGACGGCAAGGGGGAGGTCGTGCTCGGCCTCGGCTTCATGCTGATGGGCGAGAACAGCCACGACGTCACGACGCGGCTCAAGGCGCGCCTTTCGGAGGTCGAGAAGAGCCTGCCGCCAGGGGTCGACGTCGCCGTCGTGTACGACCGCACCGAGCTCATCGACAAGGTGCTCGGCACCGTAAGGAAGAACCTGCTCGAGGGCGCGCTCCTGGTCGTGGCGGTGCTCTTCGTCTTCCTCGGCAACCTCCGCGCCGGGCTCATCGTGGCCTCGGCCATCCCCCTGTCGATGCTCTTCGCGTTCGACCTCATGCTGCGCGCCGGCGTCGCCGGGAGCCTGATGAGCCTCGGCGCGATCGACTTCGGCCTCGTCGTCGACAGCTCGGTGATCATGGTCGAGAACTCGGTCCGGCGGCTCTCGGAGGACACGAGCGACCGGAGCACGACAGAGGTCGTGCGCGACGCCTCGATCGAGGTCCGCAAGCCGACGATGTTCGGCGAGCTCATCATCATGATCGTCTACCTGCCGATCCTCGCCCTCGAGGGGGCGGAGGGGAAGCTGTTCCGGCCGATGGCGCTCACCGTGATCTTCGCGCTCATCGGCTCGATGATCCTGTCGCTCACGCTCATGCCGGCGCTCGCGAGCCTGCTCCTGCCGCGCCGCATGAAGGAGCGCGAGAACGTGCTCGTGCGCCTCCTCAAGCGGGCCTACCGGCCCGCGCTGCAGCTCGCGCTGCGGTGGCGCTGGGCGGTGCTCGCCGGGGCCGCGCTGCTCCTCGGCAACGCGGCCTTCCTCGCGACGCGGCTCGGCGCCGAGTTCGTGCCGCGGCTCCGTGAGGGCACCCTCGTCGCCAACACCGTGCGGCTCTCGGGGGTCTCGGCGGGCGAGTCGATCCGCTACGGCACCCGGCTCGAGCGGGTCCTGCTGGAGAGGTTCCCGGACGAGATCGAGCGCGTCTGGACGCGCACGGGCACCGCGGAGGTGGCGACGGACCCGATGGGGCTCGAGCTGTCCGACATGTTCATCACGCTCAAGCCGCGGGAGGCGTGGAAGCGCGCCGCCACGCAGGACGAGCTCGTCCAGGCGATGGAGTCCGAGCTCGCGGGGATGCCGGGCATGCGCGTCATCTACACGCAGCCGATCGAGATGCGGGTCAACGAGATGGTCGCGGGGATCCGGGCCGATCTCGGGGTGAAGCTGTTCGGCGACGACTTCGACACGCTCAAGCAGAAGGCGCGCGAGATCGAGGCCGCCCTCAAGAAGATCCCCGGCGCCGCGGACGTCGTGACCGAGCAGGTGACGGGTCAGCCCGTGCTCGAGATCGAGGTCGACCGCGCCGCCATCGCCCGCCACGGCATCGCGGCCGCCGACGTCCTGGATGTCGTCGAGGCCCTCGGCGCGCGGGAAGTGGGGCAGCTCCAGGAGGGCGAGCGCCGCTTCCCCGTGGTGCTGCGCATCGACGATCGCTACCGGGAGGACCCTGCCTCCATCGGCCGCATCCTGGTCACCGCGGCCGGCGGGGAGCGCATCCCGCTCGCGCGGCTCGCGAAGATCCGCGCGACCGAGGGGCCGGCCGCGATCAACCGCGAGTGGGCCAAGCGCCGGATCGTCGTGCAGGCGAACGTCCGGGGCCGCGACGTGGGCACCTTCGTCGAGGAGGCGAGGGCGGGGCTCGATCGGGAGGTCGAGCTCCCGCCCGGCTATTACGTCCGCTTCGGCGGGCAGTTCGAGCACCTCGAGCGGGCGCAGGCGCGCCTGCTCGTCGTCGTGCCCATCGCGCTCGGGCTGATCCTGCTGCTGCTCTACTTCACGTACGGGCGGCTCCTGGATGCGGTCCGCGTCTTCACGGGCGTCCCGTTCGCCGCGATCGGCGGCGTCGTCGCGCTCTGGCTTCGCGATCTGCCCTTCAGCATCTCCGCGGGCGTCGGGTTCGTGGCGCTGTCGGGCGTCGCGGTGCTCGGGGACATGGTGCTCGTCTCGACCATCCGGCAGCTCACCGCGGCCGGGATGCCCGTGCGGGACGCCATCGAGCTCGCGGCCGAGCGGCGCCTCCGCCCGGTCCTCATGACGGCGCTTGTCGCCTCCCTGGGCTTCGTGCCGATGGCGCTGAACACGGGCGTCGGCGCCGAGGTCCAGCGCCCGCTCGCGACCGTCGTGATCGGCGGCGTGATCTCGTCCACGCTGCTCACGCTGCTCGTCCTGCCGGCGCTCTACAGCGTGGTCGGCGGGAGGCTCCGCGCGGACGCCGCCGGCGAGGCGGGCGCCTCCGAGCCTCCGCGGCGCGCCGGCCCGGCCCTGTCGCCTGCGGCGGAGTAGCCGGTGCGCGCGCGCTCCCGCCTCCGCACGATCGCCGTCACCGCGGGCGTCCTGATCCTCGTCCAGGCGCTCGCGGTGGGGCTCTACTGGGCCGTGGAGCGCCGCCGCGGCGCCGAGCGGCCAGGTCGCCCTTTCGCGGTCGAGCGGCTCCACGACGGCCAGCGCGTGCCCGACGCTGCTTTCGAGCAACCGGACGGGACCTCGCTTCGCGCCGCCGCCTTGCGCGGCCGGCCTGTGCTGCTCCACTTCTGGGCCACCTGGTGCGGCCCCTGCCGCGCCGAGCTCCCGCGCTTGCTGGAGCTCGGCCAGCAGCTGGAGAAGGCCGGGAGGCTCCAGGTCGTGGCCGTGAGCGTCGACGAGAACTGGGAAGTCGTGCGCGCCTTCTTCGGCGGCGAGGTCCCTCCCGGCGTCGTGCGGGCCGGATCCCCTGCGGTGCAGCAGCGGTTCGGGGTCTCGACGTTGCCCGACACCTTCCTGGTGGAGGCGGACGGCAGGATGTCCCTCCGCTTCACGGGCGCGAGGGACTGGCGAGCGCCCGAAGCGACAACGCTGCTGCTTGGACAGGAGCGGCCAGCGCCCTGATCGCGCTTCCCGCTACTCGGCGCCCCCGGCAGACACCGACGAGCCATCGAGGGAGCCGCCTGCGCCATTGGAGCCGCCTGCGCCATTGGAGCCGCCTGCGCCATTGGTGCCGCCTGCGCCATTGGTGCCGCCCGCGCCATTGGTGCCGCCTGCGCCATTGGAGCCGCCTGCGCCATTGGAGCCGCCTGCGCCACCCGAGGCATCCGTGCCGCCTGCGCCATTGGAGCCGCCCGCGCCATTGGTGCCGCCCGCGCCACTGGTGCCGCCTGCGCCACCCGAGGCATCCGTGCCGCCCGTGCCATTCGTGCCGCCTGCGCCGCCCGCGCCATCCGTGCCGCCCGTGCCATTCGTGCCGCCTGCGCCGCCCGCGCCACTCGTGCTGCCTGCGCCACCCGAGGCATCCGTGCCGCCTGCGCCGTTCGTGCCGCCTGCGCCGCCCGCGGCATCGGCGCCGCCCGTTGCATCGGCGCCACCGGTGCCATCCGCGCCGCCCGTTCCACCGGCGCCGCCACCACCACCCGCACCACCTGTCCCTGGGTCCTCCAGGGGGAAATTCTCGTCGAGGCACAAACGGCCTTCAGGCGTCAAGGTGCAGACCTCGCCGTTCGCGCAGGCCCTCTGGCCCTTCGGGCACTTCGTCACTCCGAAGAGGCAGAATCCGTTGGTCTCCTCTCCGAGGAACACACACGAGGCGTGCGGCAGCAGGCAGTCGCTGTGGCTGTTGCACGCGGGCGCGCACAGACCGAGGTCACCAACCCCGGGATCTTCCGCCAGAGGATACACGCAGAGGCCGTTCTCCAGCCCTCCGCAGTCCTCGTTGGCGACGTCCCCGCCGATCCCGCACAGCTCGGCGCACACGCCGACGTCGGCGCCGATGTCGATGCACCACGCCGCGCAGGGATCCGTGCCGTCGGCTTCGAGCGCGCACGCGGCGCCTGCCGGCAGCCCTTGCGTAGGCTCGTCGACGCAAAAGTTCATGCGGGGATCGCACACCCGGCCGCCGCACTGGCTGTCCGATCCGCAGTTCGGCATGCACACGGACACATCCTCGATGTCCTCGCAGCGCAGCTCCTCGCGGCCGCGGCACTTCGCCGGATCGAGCTCGTCGACGATGGTCTCGAGCGGGGGCTCGCCCGAGGTGCAGCCGAGAAGACAGAGGCCGTCGAAGCACGCGCTGCCTTCGCCCTCACAATCGCTGTCTCCGGTGCACGTGGTCGTGCAGTACCCGCCCGCCGGGCCTCCGCCGAGGAACTCGTCGCCCGACTCCGTGAAGCAGAGGCCACGCCGGCCGCAGTCCGTGTCCTTCTCGCACCGGGCGCCGAGCCCCCGCCCTTCGCCGGAGCCTCCGTCACCGGAGCCGCCGTCGCCGGAGCCGCCGTCGCCGCCCCCGGCGCCGCTCTGGGCGCTGGAGCCGCCGTCGTTGCCGTCGGAGCCGCCGTCGCCGGAGCCACCGTCGCCGGAGCCGCCGTCGCCGGAGCCGCCATGGCCCGCCGCGCCCGCGCCGTTGCTGCCGGCGCCCGCGCCGTCGCTCGTCGATGTGCCTCCCGCGCCGTCGTCGGAATCGTCAGAGCAGCCGAGAAATCCCGTCGAAAAGGCGACCGTGGTGAGCAAAGCCGCCGCAATTCTTCGCACTCTCATCGCTGTCACCCGAACCAGGAGGCCGTGCCCCCATCGGGCGCGCCATCGACTGATTCACAGACGGTACCGGAATCGGCGCCTCTCCAACATCGGCAAACCGCCTTGTGCCGGCGTTCGCTGCCCCCCGCCGGCCCACCCGGGCGCGGCCCGCTCAGAGCCGCACGAGCAGCCCCAGAAACCCGGCGAACGTCGGTCTCCCCGCGGTGCCGAGCCGCTCGCCGCCGAGCGTCACGACGGCGCGGGGCTCGGCGAAGATCGCGTGTGCATCCACCAGGAGGGTTGCGCGGTCGGTCAGGCGCAGCCCGGCGCCCCCGCCCAGGGCCGCGGCGACCGACCAGACATCGCCCGTCGCGCTCCGCAGCGGCGGCAGGGGATCACCGCTGACGAACAGGTGAATTCCGCCCACGCCGGCCGAGAGCACAGGCGAGATCGCGCCGCCCGTGTCCAGCGCCCATACCGCCTCCAGAAAGGCCATCTCCTGACGGACGGACACCGCGCCGAACTCGCCCTCGAGCGTAGGCCCCAGCGTCGGCCCGGCGAACGTCAGCCGCGCCGCGAGCCCCGCGGGCAGCGCGCCGCCGCGGCCGTCCGCGCCGACCCCGTACGACAGCCGCAGCGCGGGCCCCAGCGCCGGCCCGACGCCGTCTGTGCTCAGGAGCGCCACGAAGCCGGCCTCCACGCCCACGCCCGCGAGCATCCCGGCCCGCTCCGGCGCAGGGGGCATCCCGGCCCGCTGCCGGACCGGCGCCATCCACCGCCGCACGTCGTCGGGAACGGCGGCGCCGCCGTCCTCCGCGGCGCGCCCGTGCGGCTCCTGCAGGCTCGCCTCCAGCAGGCTCGCCTGCAGGAGCTCGACCGCGCGCACGGCCATCACCGACGGCGCCGCCGCGCCGGCCGCCTCCACGGCGCGCACCACCGTCTTCTGCGTCACCCGATCGACGATCCAGAGGTCGGCGGTCGCGCCCGTCCGCGAGCGGACGATCGTCGCGGCCGCGAACGCGTCTGCCTCCTTCGCGGCGCGCTCCAGCCCTGCGCGCAGATCGCCCTCGGGCGCTCGCATGACGCGCACCACGTCGAACCCCGCCGCGCCGAGCTCGGCCCGCAGCCGCGTCGCCGCCTCGAGCACGAGCGGGTCGTCCACGCCGGCCTCGACGATCACCACCCGTGACGCGGCCGCCTCGGCCTTCCGTGAGGGCGCGCCGGGCGGCGCCGCGTCGGCCCGCGCCGCGGCGGGCGCCGACGCGAGGAGGAGCCAGAGCAGGAGAGTGAGGGAGCGCACGCGCCAGGGCTCTATCAGATCGCAGCCGGGGGTGGAGGCGCATCGCAGCGAACGGGGAGGGGCAGGGGGCATGGGGCCCCGTGACGTACCCGAGGAGCCGAGCCACGGGATCCCGCAGCGTCCGTCCGGACGGGCCACGACCGGGAAGACCTCCACGATGCGGCGCGCTCTCGCGGAGGAGCGTCGATGGGCATAAGCTCGACTGGGCCCCAACCTGTCGTCGAGTCGCCGCCGCAGGGATCAGGGGCGACCGCGCCGATCGAGGGGAAACGCCATGGCAGATGGGGAGCTCGAGGATCTGCAGCAGCTGCCGTCGCGCCAGCACAGCGGCTCGGATTCGAAGCGCGACGGCGGTCCGCTGGTGCTCGTGAGCCCGACGACCGGGGGGCGGCAGGGGCAGTCAGGCCATCAGGAGGCCTCGCCGGAGGCAGGGCAGGCTCCTTCCAGGCCAGAGCGGGCGCGGCGGCCGCCCTGCGGGCGAGGGGACGCACGGCAGGCGCCGCCCGCCGAGGAGATCGAGCTCGTCAACAAGACGGCTCGCCGGATCTGCATCCGGCGCGATGGCAGCGATCTCGTCGTGGCGCCTTTCGACGTGGTGCGCACGACGGAGACGGCGGCGCAGGGGCTGGATCTGAGCGTCTGGCTCGAGCGTGGTTATGTGGAGAAGCGCGCCCCGGTCCACGCCGAGGAGCCGAGCCTCGACGCCGCCGCCATCGCGGGGGTGCTGGTCCTCGGGGGGCTCACGTCGCTGTTCATGGTCACGCTGGACGGCTGGGCCCGCCTGGCCTTCGGCACGGTCGGCGTCGGGATGATCGCGTTCACCGTGTTCCCGTCGCTGGAGCGCTGGGCCCGGCATCGCCATCGCAGCACCGCGTTGATGCTGCGCGACCAGTTCTGGCGCGCGATCGGCATGCTGGCGGTGTGCCTGGTGGGGTTCGGCATCCCCGCCGCCACGGTCCTCTTGCAGGCCGAGACGCGCCTTCACGAGATCTTCACGTTATCGATGCGCAGCATGGCGCTGCTGCTCCTCTTTGCGCTGTTCATCGGCGCCGCGGCGACGTTGCCCGCGCTCCTGTTCTTTCTGTTCGCGGAGCAGCGCCGGAACGTGGTGAAGGAGCAGTTTCACCGCGACGTGCTGCGGCTCGACCCCGCGCTCCGCACGATCGACGAGGCGGAGCGGGCCTATTCTCCGCTGATGAAGGACGCGCTGGACACCCGGCGCGGTCCGCTGTTCTTCGTCCCGATCATCCTCAGCACGTTCCTCCTCTCGGTCGGCTGGGTGATCTCGGCGCTGCCGACGGTGGCGTCCGTGGCGGAGACGCTGGGGGACAAGCCGGTCGAGCTTCACTCCCTGTTCATCCCCAACCGGACCGCCTTCACGTTCGCGTTCCTCGGGACGTATTTCTTCGCGCTCAACATGGTATTCCGCCGCTACGTGCGGGCGGATCTCGGGCCCAAGGCGTACAGCCACATCTCCGTGCGCATCATCATCGCCACGATCCTGGCCTGGGTCATGAGCAAGACGTTCGAGGGCGCCTCGCCGTCGGGCGGCGCGGCGCCCATCGACAACGCGCCCTGGCAGCTGCTCGTGCTCGCCTTCTTCATTGGCATCGTCCCGGACACCGGGCTCGCCGTTCTCCATGACCTGCTCAAGACGCGCATGGTCACGTTCTTCGTCCCGACCCTGAAGGACCGCGACCCGCTGACCCATCTCGAGGGCATCACGCTCTACGACAAGGCGCGCCTGCTCGAGGAGGGCATCGAGAACATCGAGAACCTCGCGCACCACAACCTGATCGAGCTGATCCTGCGCACGCGCATCCCGGCCCCGCGCCTGGTCGACCTCGTGGATCAGGCGATCCTGTATCTCCACGCGCGAGACGAGGCCGAGCCGGCCCGGAACGCGCCGTCGAGCATCCTTTCGAGGCTGAAGGCGCATGGGATCCGCACGGCGACCGATCTCGAGCTCTGCATGGCGACGCAGGAGACGCGCGACGCCGTGATACGGCTGTCCTCCGAGTCGCGCATCCTGCTCCTGCTCAGCGCGCTGCGGGACGACGAGTGGATGCCGCAGCTCCGGAGCTGGCGCGAGTTCCGCAAGACCTACGAATACGCCTACACCGTCGAGCAGCTCACGCCGCTCTCGCCCGAGACGAGGCCCCGGGCGGCGTGACCGCGCGAGGCGCGGCGCGGCCTTCCGGCGGAACGGGGCTGGCCGCCGTCCGTCACCGCGGGCCCGCGACCGCCCGCCACCACGGGGTCGGCGCCCCGACGCGCTCGGGCTCGAACGCGGCGCCGATCCCGGGGGTCACGACGCGCGCGCCGCGCTCGGTGGCCAGGGAGAGCAGCGTCTCGGCCGGCTCGTCCCAGTCGTGGAGGGCGAGGTTGAAGGTGCCCCAGTGGACGGGCAAGAGCGTGCCGCCGCCGAGCATCTCGAACGCGGTCAGCGCGTTCTCGGGGCCGAGGTGGATGGTCCCCCACGCAGGGTGGTACGCGCCGACCTCGAGCATCACCAGGTCGAAGGGGCCGTGTTGCTTGCCGATGTCCTCGAACCCGGGGAACAGCCCGGTGTCGCCGGAGAAGAAGACCTTGCGCCGCTCCGCCTCGATGACCCATGAAGCCCAGAGGGTCGCGTTGCGGCTCGTCGGCCCGCGGCCCGAGAAGTGCTGAGAGGGCGTCGCGGTGAAGCGGACGCCGCCGATCTCCGCGCGCTCGTGCCAGTCGAGCTCGGTGATCCGGGCCGGGTCGACGCCGAGCGCCTCGAGGAGCGCGCCCACGCCGAGGGGCGTGACGATGGGGACGCGCGTGCGGGCCAGCGCCTCGATCGTCGGCGCGCAGAGGTGATCGAAGTGGTCGTGGGAGAGCAGGACCGCGTCGAGCGGCGGCAGCTCGTCGAGCGCGGCCGGGACCGGATGGAAGCGCAGCGGGCCGGCAAAGGAGACCGGCGAGGCGCGCTCGCCGAACACCGGATCGGTGAGGATCCGGCGGCCATCGAGCTCGAGGAGGACGGTGCTGTGGCCGAGCCAGGTGACCCGCAGTCCGGTGTCGCTCTGCCGGGTCCAGGTCTCGTGGGGCCGCACGACGGGCAGCGGCGCGGGCGGCTCCCGCTGGCCGCGGCGGAAGAAGAACTCGCCGAGCACGGGCAGCGTCGAGCCCTTGGTCATGGTGGGGCCGGCGCCCGACGGGTTCTCGAACTTGCCGTCCTTGAACTGGGCTGAAGCGCGCGCCCGCTCGAGCCGCAGCCCTTTGCGACGCCGTGAATCGTTCATGAGGGGACGACCTCCTGCCAGGCGCGGTGCCTGGCGAGACAGAACACGACCTTGAAGGCGACCATTCCGCGGCCTGGTCGCCGGAGGAGGCGTGGGCTCCTCCGGGTGGAGCGCGCGCTCGGCCAGGGTGGCTCGCTCACGCACCGGACGAGCTTTGTGATCGGCGCGCAGACCGTCAAGGCCTGAACTTGACAAATTGTTCTCAACTTGTCAATGTTGACCATCGCCTGACCCTTTCTCCTTGCCCTGGCCCGTTGGCGATCCGCCCCGTGCCCCGCCGGGTACCGCCTCGGGGGAGCGACCTGCCTGGATTTGTGCAGGAATCAACGCACGGCGAATCCCTGGTCATCCGATGATCCAGGGGTGCCGCGGCAACTCTCGTTCAGGCGAGACTCGACCCGTTCAGTGGCACGGGCGAAGAGGGCGAGAGAAGCCAAATGTCTCGGTCAATGTGGGACATTGCGGCACAGGTCATTGGCCATCAACTGTCGTGGTCGTGGCTTCGTAAATAGTCGTTCATAAATGCCGACAAACTGAACAAGATGGACAGGTGCGCGGCAAAGTGAAGAGGATCGACGACGGGAGACCGGCGCGGAGATGCGCAAATTCGTGCGTTTTTTGCGCGGATTTATCAACGATCGCGCGAACGATCCTGTGTTCGAACATGTGAACGCTCACGTGAATGACCATGTGAACGATCAGGCAAACGAACGTGCAAATGACGTGGCGGGACGCATGATTGGCTTGACTCGCAACACGATACGAGACAAGAGTAATCCTCTTAGCGGTGCCTGACCGCCTGTCGAACGAGTCCTCCAGCTCCGCACCTCGTGAACGAGATCCCCTGGGGGGGCGATGACCGATGACCACCGCGGCCGTCCCTCCGGAGCCTCCATCGCGCATTGCGTGTCGAGAGCCCCTGACCAGCGCAAGGGCAGCGTCGAGCTGTAGATAGACCGTACTTCTTACTTGACAGAGGAGAACAACATGAGATTCGCATCAAGGAGCGCCTTGCTTGCCTCCGCGACGAGCCTTCTCGCCGTCTCATGCATCGCTGGTCTGGACGACACCGGCAGCGAGCAAGGCGACGCGCTCGAGGAGAGCCTCACGATCGACCCGAACGCGGCCTACACGCTCGTCGGCGTGCAGAGCAACAAGTGCGTCGAGATACGCGGGGGCAGCACGGCGAGCTCGGCGGCTGCGCAGATCGCCACGTGCAACGGCTCCACGCGACAGCAGTTCCGGGCGGAGTCCGCGGGGAGTGGATACTTCCGGCTGCGGAACGTGAACAGCGGCCTCTGCCTCGGGATCAACGGTGGATCGACGGCGAACGGTGCCACCGTCGTCCAATCCAGCTGCGGCAACGCCACGAGCCAGCAATTTTCGTTCGTGGACGTCGGCAACAACGCCCAGCGGATCATGGCCAGAAACAGCAACAAGGCGCTCGACGTCATCGGGCGGTCGACCGCAGATGGCGCCGGCCTCCAGCAGTACAGCTGGGCGAACGGCGACAACCAGAAGTTCACGTTCAAGGTCGTGGGGGGCAGCTCAAGCAGCGCGAGCAGCAGCTCAAGCAGCGCGAGCAGCAGCTCAAGCAGCTCCAGCAGCGCGAGCACCGGCGTCGGTGGTTCGGGCGGGTCCGGCGGCGCTGGTGGCGCTGGCGGCTCGACCAGCTCCAGCAGCTCGACCAGCTCCAGCAGCGCGACCAGCTCCAGCAGCGCGAGCACCGGCGTCGGTGGTTCGGGCGGTGCGGGCGGCTCCGGCGGTGCGGGCGGCTCGGGCGGCGGCGACGCGGATACGGGGGTCAACCCGGCGTCGGGCTGCACGCTCGGCTACAGCCAGATCCCGGACGGGAAGGGCGGCAAGAACGTCGAGGCCGTCTGCCTTCCGAAGGAGATGAACTTCAACATGGCCGCGTCGCTGGAGGCCTTCAAGACGACGGTCTACCCGCTCTTGACCGCCAACTGCTCTGGCTGCCACAGCTCGACGGGCAAGGCCCAGGCGCCCATGCACTCCGACGTCGATCCGGCGCTGGCCCACGAGTACGCGCTCACGCGCGTCAACTTCAAGAAGCCGGCGGACTCCAAGCTCGTGGTCCGGATGGGCATCGACCGGCACAACTGCTTCGGAACGAGCTGCAGAGACGCGAACACGCAGATGCTCAACGCCGTCACGGCGTGGGCGAACGCCGTCGCGCCGACCCTGCCGGCCACCCCGCGCCCCGTCGCGGCCGGCGAGAAGGTCACCGAGGACCAGGTCAAGGCGTGGATCGCGACGGACAAGGCCACCGTCGCCGCGGCGGACGCGGAGTTCATCAAGTACGCCTCGCTGCACGAGCTCCACAACGCGGGCGTCAGCGCAGAGGAGCTCAACGTGGCCCGCGTGGGGCTGTCGAAGGCCCTGAACTCGACCGCGCGCTGGGCCCCCACGATCGTCAACCCGGTGGACATCAACGGCAAGGGCATGGTCTACCGCTTCGATACCCGCAACTACTGGGGCTACAACAAGGGGGTCACGAAGCTCCACTTCGGCGGATCGGACGACGACGTCTTCTTCGGGAGGACCTCGGTCAACTACCTGGGTGAGCCCGTCGGCTCCGACGTCACGTTCAGAGAGCGGTACAGATACACCTCGACGGTCCAGGTGGATCCGAGCTTCGCCAGGCTCGTCTGGGGGCGCGTCCTCGCCGGCAACGTGGAGGGCGCCACGGACAGCCAGGTGCTGCCGCCCAACGTCAACGGCTTCAAGACGGATTACATCGAGGCGAGCCAGCTCGTCTACACGCTGACACGCCCGGACGTCTACAACGCCATCATGGCGATCCCCTGGTACGCGCAGGATCTCGAGGCCGAGCTCGGCGTCATCAAGGACGCGGGGATCAAGTCGTACGAGTACATGCTCACGAAGCAGGCCATCACCGTCGATTCCCGCATGTACTACAGGGCCAGGACGAAGAGCGGCGGGTTCTACTGGAAGACGTGGGACGTCTTCTCCGGGCAGCTCGACGGCGTGACCACCATCGAGCAGGCGTACGAGACGGGCCAGATCCGGTTCCCCTTCTGGGCGCACCCGATCCCCAAGTTCATCAGCGGGGCCGGCGGCTCGGCGAGCAACTACAGCTTCATCGCGACGCTGGCTCAGCCGAACGGCACGGAGCCGGCGGGGTGCGACGGGGCGCCGAGCTACGCGGGCGGCAGCTACATCAACTGCCGCTACTACACCGGGACCGACGGCCTCCAGCAGTCGGCGGAGGAGGTGATCTGGGATCTGCCGAACGGCCTGCAGGGGTACTCCCTCTGGGGCGGCATCAACCAGCGCCGCGTCGACGCGTTCGTCAACATCGTGCGCGATCCGCGCCTCCAGAAGACCGCCTCGGACGCGCAGATCAACAGCACGCTGGGCTTCGCCACCCAGGATCGCCGCCTGAACACCGGCAGCTCCTGCATCGGCTGCCACGCTGACGGCATGAACCGCGGCAACAACGATCTGCGCGACTGGCTGGACGCCGGCGGCTCGCGCCTCCCGAAGGGCGAGCACGGGGTCGACGGGTGGATCAACGACGCGGCGACGGTGGCTCAGGTCAAGGAGCTGTATCCCCCGTCGACCGTGATGCGGCCGCGCATGGAGGACGATCGCAAGGTCTTCCTGACGGCGATGGCGAAGATGAAGCGGGGCATGATCCTCGGCGCGGACAAGAACGTGTACGTGGAGCCGACGATCTGGACCATCGAGTGGGCGCAGAACTTCTACAAGTACCCGCTGAGCCGCTCGAATTGACACCTCCTCGCCAGAGCGCGCTCCTGGTCTCCGAATCTTGGCGTCTTGTGGCGTCCTGACGGATCCATCGTTCCGGCAGGGTGGGGTAAGCCCCCCCCACCACCCGAACGTTCTCCCGATCGGATCAAACGATGGATGCCAGAACGGGTGAGTCACCCGCCGGGCGTCACGGCGTGAGGAGATCGCGCGCCACGGGCTCGTGCGCGCCGCGCGGGTGGCGCTTCAGGTAGAGCTCCGCGATGGGGCGCGCCGCCGCCCGGCCGGCCGTGCGCTCGACCGCCACCATCTTGCGGCCGAGCGCCTCGGCCGCGAACGGGCCGCCCGGCGACTCGGCGAGGTACGTGTCGTACCAGGCGACGGCCGCCTCGGGCGAGCCGCCGTCGTGGATCAGGCGGCCGAGCAGGAAGGCCGCCGCCTTGCCCTGGCTCGTCCCCGGGAACCGCTTGCGCGTCGCCGAGAGCGCGCGCTGCGCCACGTCGCCGCGCCGCGCGTACCGCGCCGCGTCCCCTAGGGCGACAAGGTCGTCCAGCGAGCCCCGCTCGAGCACCCCCCCGAGGCCGCGCTGCTCCGCCTCGGCCAGGACCGCCCGGAAATCCCCCGCCGCCACGCGCTGGGCCCAGCTCGGCGCCGCCGCCGCCGCGCCGGCCGGCGCCGCCGGCCCCGCACCGTCCGTCGGAGGACTCGCGGGCGCCCCCTCTGCCCGCGAGCCCTCCGGCCGTACGGCCCCGGCGTCGCCGCCCCCAGCGCCGCCAGGTCCGATGGTCTTCTCCTCCCGGGGCTGCGCCGCCGTGCCCGCGGGCGGCAGCGCCTTCGGCGCCGGGTCCGCCGCGCTCGCGGCGTCGCCGCTCGAGATCTGCACGTCGCCCTCGCGCATCCGCGCCACGAGCCGCTGCCCGGCGCGGAGCGGCAGCCCGTCGGGCGCGAGCGGCCCGCGCACGGTCACGCTCCCCTCGTGCAGATCGACGCGCAGCGTGCCGTCGCCGCGGCTCCAGGACACGTCGAACGCCGTGCCGGTGACCAGCACCGCGAACGGCCCCGCCTCGACGGACCAGCGCGCCTTCGGCCGCCGCGTGACGCGCAGCGACGCGCGGCCGTCCTCGATCAGCATGCGCGCCCCGGCCGCGTCGACGTCGACCACGCGCATCGCGCTGCCCGGCGAGAGCGCGACGGAGGTGCCGTCCGTGAAGCGGAGCCGCGCCTCTCCGCCGGCCGTCGCGGCGATGTACCGGCCCGCGGCGGAAGGCGCGCCCTCGACGGCGTAGTCGAGCGGCCGCGCCGGCCAGAGCGTGACGAGCGCGAGCGCGAGCGCCGCCGCGCCGGCAAGCGCGAAGCTCCACCGAGGCCACCCGGAGAGCGCGCTCCACAGGGGCGAGGCGCGCAGCCACGAGCCCACGCGGCCCAGGGCTCCCGCGCGGCCCGCGCCGCGGCTCACCGCCTCCACGAAGCGGGCGCGCTCGGCGGCGTCGTGCGCCGCGTCGACGTCCGCGGGGACGCCGCTCCGCACGAGGTCCGCGAGCCGGCTCAGCTTCTCCGCTTCATTCATCGCGATCTCCTCCGTCGGCGGGGAGGGTCCCGGGCCGATCGAGGTCCTGCGGGGCCTTGGTGAGGTAGGCCGAGAGCGCGGGATCGCGCTCCGCGGCGGTGAGGATCCGGTGGGACGCGCGCGCGAGGTGGCGCTTCGTCGTGGCCAGGGAGCAGCCGAGCGCGGCGGCGATCTCGGTGAGCTCGAGCCCCTCGATGAACCGCAGCACGAAGAGCGCCCGGGACCTGTCGTCGACCTGGTCGAGGATGCGGTAGAGCCGCGTGAGCGCCGCGCGCCCCTGCGGATCCTGCTGCGCGCCCCCCATGTCCGGGAGCTCGCCCGAGGGCGACAGCTGGAGCCAGCGCCGCACGCGCCTGCGCCGCAGCTCGGCGCGCGCCACGCGCACCGCGATGCCGACGATGAAGCTCGAGAGCAGCGAAGGGTCCCTGAGGTCCTTCGCCACGCGGAAGAAGCGCAGGAACGTGTCCTGCACATGATCGTCGACCTCGTCGCCCGGCCCGAGGGTGCGCGTCAGGATCCGGCGCACGAGCGGCGCGAACCGCTGCCAGAGGATGGGCGCGGCGCCCGGGTGTCCCTGCGCGGCGGCGCGCGCGAGCGCCTCGTCGTCGGTCGCCGTCAGCGGTAGCGCCTGCACGCCTCGCCTTTGCGTGAAGGGCGCGACCGCTGTCAAGGGCGGGACGGTCGACCGGCGGGGTTGGACCACGCCCAGCAGTGTTCCCCGGGAGGCCTCCGCGGCTCAAGATTCGGCACGCCCGCGCACCGGCGGAGCTCGAGACAAGGAACGACGAGGACCATCGATGGGATGTGCGCTGGACTACCGATCTGGGTCACGGCGGCTCCGACGCGACGTCGAACGCCGTCACGGTAGGTTCCGTATCAGTTGTAACCTGTGCGCATGACCACACTCGGCGCGGACCATGCCACCGGATCCGCGAGCCCGCTGCAGGGCTACGCCGCGGAAGCCATCCTCCACGAGGGGACGATGATCACCGTGCGCCGCGCGCGCCGCGCGTCGGACGGGCAGCCCGTCGTGCTGAAGGGACCGAGCGCCGGGCGGGCGTCGCCGCGCGCGATCGCGAGGCTCCGCCACGAGCAGGTGATCACGCGCGAGATCGCGCACCCGGGCGTCCTCCGCGTCCTCGACGTCGAGGAGAGCGACGGGGGGCCCGTGCTCGTCCTGGAGGACTTCGGCGGCGCGTCGCTCGACATCGTCCTGCGGAGCGAGAGGCTCGGCCTGGCCACGACCCTGCGGATCGGCATCCACGTCGCGGACGCCCTCGCGTCGCTGCACCACGCGGGCATCATTCACAAGGACGTCAAGCCGCACAACCTGCTCGTCCGCCTCGATCCGCTGGTGGTCAAGCTCGCCGACTTCGGGATCGCAACGCGCCTGTCGCAGGAGGCGCCGAGGGCCGAGAACCCGGGCGCCGCGGAGGGGACCCTTCCGTACATGTCACCCGAGCAGACGGGCTGGATGAACCGCAGCCTCGATTGCCGGACGGACCTCTATTCCCTGGGCGTCACCCTCTACGAGCTGCTCACGGGCGCGCCTCCGTTCACCGCGCCGAGCGCCATGGAGCTCGTGCACTGCCACCTGGCCAGGACGCCGACGCCGCCGCACGCCGCGTCGGCCGAGATCCCGCGCGTCGTCTCCGATCTCGTCATGAAGCTCCTCTCCAAGGCCGCCGAGGATCGGTACCCGTGCGCCGAGGCGCTGCGCGCCGATCTCGAGGAGTGCCTTCGGAGGTACGAGGCCGACGGCCGCGTCGATCCTTTCCCGCTCGGCGAGCGCGACGCGGGCGGCCGGCTCTGGCTGCCGGAGAAGCTCTACGGGCGCGAGGCCGAGGCGCAGGCGATCGTGGCCGCGTGCGAGCGCGCGGCGGCCGGCGCCGTCGAGCTGTTCCTCATCTCCGGCCACGCCGGCGTCGGCAAGTCCGCCCTCGTCCGCGAGGTCTACAAGGTGCTCGCGCGGCGGCCCGGGTACTTCGTCTCGGGGAAGTTCGGCCAGCTCAAGCAGCGCACCCCCTACGCGGCCATCGCGCGGGCGTTCGGCGAGCTGTGCGAGCGCATCCTGTCGGAGGGCGAGGAGTCCGTGGCGCGCTGGAAGGCCCGGCTGAGCGCCGCGCTCGGCTCGATCGGGCAGGTCGTCGTCGACGTGATCCCCGAGCTCGAGCGCGTCGTCGGACCCCAGCCCGCCGTGCAGCCGCTCGGGCCGAACGAGTCGAAGAACCGCTTCCGCCTGGCGTTCCAGACCTTCGTCCGCGCCGTCACGGAGGAGCACCTCCTCGCGCTCTTCATCGACGACCTCCAGTGGGCCGACCCGGCCTCGCTGAAGCTCCTCGAGCTCCTCATGGCCGATCCCGACGTCCGCGGGATGCTCGTGATCGGCGCCTACCGCGACCAGGAAGTCGACGACGCCCACCCGCTGGCGAGGTTCGTCGGCGGCCTGCGGGCGGCGGGCGCGTCCGCCTCCGAGGTGTGGCTCGGGCCGCTCGAGATCGAGGACATCCGCCGGCTCCTCGCCGACGCCCTGCGCTGCCGCCTCGAGGACACGGACGCCTTCGCGGCGCTCATCCTGGAGAGGACCGCGGGCAACCCGTTCTTCATCCACCAGCTCCTGCACGCCCTCGCCGGCGAGGGGATCGTGCGCTTCGATCCGGCCGCGGGGGCGTGGGCGTGGAGCCTCGATCGCGCCCGGAGCGCGGAGGGCGCGGAGGGCGTCGTCGAGCTGATGGCCGCGAAGATCCGGCGGCTGGCGCCCGGCGCGCAGCGCGCCCTCCGGCTCGCCGCCTGCGTGGGCCACCGCTTCGACCTCCGGACGCTCGCGCTCGTCGCCGAGCAGCCCCCGGGCGAGGTGGCCGCGGCCCTCTGGGAGGCCCTGCGGGCGGGCCTCGTCGTGCCCCTCGATCCCGAGTACCGCCTCGTCCACGCCGGCGACGCGGCGGTCGCGGGCAGGCTGCTCGAGGACCCCTCGTTCCGCGTCTCGTACCGGTTCCTGCACGATCGCGTCCAGCAGGCGGCGTACGCGCTCATCGACGAGCCGGAGCGGAAGCGGCTGCACCACCGCATCGGCCGGCTGCTCGCGGCGAGCCTCGGCGAGGACCCGAGCGACGAGGATCTGTTCGTCGTCGTCGGCCACCTGAACCTCGCCCCGGCCCCGATCGAGGATCCGGCGGAGCGCGGCGAGTTCGTGCGGCTCAACCTGGCCGCGGGGCGGCGCGCGCAGGCGGCGACCGCGTACGACGCCGCGTTCGGCTACCTGAGCGCCGCGGCGTCCGCGCTCGGCCCGGATCCATGGGCCGGCGAGCCGGGCCTCGCCTTCGACGTCTTCGACATCCATGCCGCGAAGGCCGAGTGCGCGTACCTGACCGGCCGCTGCGACGACGCGGAGGCGCTCTTCGACGCCCTCCTCGAGCGCGCCACCTCGGACGTCCAGCGCGCGCGCGTTTACTGCATGCGGATGGTCCTCTACAACGCGCAGCACCGCTGGGCGGGCTCGCTCGCGGTGGCGCTCCAGGGCCTGCGCCTCTTCGGCATGGAGGTGCCCACCGAGGGCGAGGCGCTCGCCGCCGCGCTCCGCGCGGAGCTCGCCGAGGCCGAGCGCGGCTTCGCCGCCCGGCGGGGCGAGGACGTCGGCGCGGGCCCGGAGCTCGCCGATCCGCGCGTCAGGATCGTGGTGGAGATGCTCGGCTACGGCTCGCCCTCGGCGTATATCGTCAACCTGCCGCTGGCCCAGCTCCTCGCCGTCAGGATGGCGAACCTGTCGCTCCGGCACGGGATCTCGCCGATGGCCAGCGTGGCGTACGCGCTCCACGGCTTCTACCTGGCCGCGTTCTGGGGCCAGCCGCACGAGGGCTACAGGATCGTGCGGATGGGCGTCGCCCTGAACGAGAGGTACCGGGTCGATGCCATCAGGGCGAAGGTCGACTTCAACTACGGGGTCGTCATGAACCACTCGAGGCCGCAGCGCGAGGCGCTCGAGGTCCTCCAGCGGGCGCGGGTCGCCGGGATGGAGACCGGCGACTTCATGTTCGCGTCGGCGGCCTCCAACATCGTCGCCCAGATGAAGCTCAGCCTGGAAGGCGAGCTCCGGCGCGTGCGCGAGGACGTCGGCGGGTTCCTGCGCTTCACCTCCCGCACGAAGGACGCGCTGTCGACGGCGGTCCAGACCGTCGCGCTGCAGGTGATCCAGAACCTCGAGGGGCGCACGCTGGACCGCGGCACGCTGAGCGACGCCGGCTTCGACGAGGACGCCTTCGTGCCGAAGCTCGATGGGATGGGCTTCGCGATCGTCGCTGGCTTCTACTACACGAACAAGCTCGCGCTCGCGTACCTCTACGGCGATCACGAGGGCGCGCTGCGGATGGCGCGTCGCGCGCACGAGCGGGCCCGCGCCGTGACGGGCCAGTACATCGGCATCGTCGATCTGCCGCTCTACACCTGCCTCACCATCCTGGCGCTCGGCCCTCGGGCGAGCGGGGAAGAGGGCGGCGCGCTGGCCGAGATGCTCGCGTCGAGCCACGACAAGCTCGCCGTCCTCGCGCGGGACTGCCCCGAGCTCCGGCACCTGGAGCTGCTCGTCCGGGCGGAGCGCGCGCGCGTCGCCGGGGAGGCGCTGGAGCCGATCCTCGAGCTCTACCAGCAGGCGAGCGACGCGGCGGAGCAGGCGGGGTACGTGCGCTACCGCGCGCTCGTCAGCGAGCTCTTCGGCAGGTTCCTCGCGGCGAGGCGCATGCCGTGGCTCGCGCGCTCGTGCCTCGTCGAGGCCTACCAGGCCTACGCGCGCTGGGGCGCCACGGCCAAGCTGCGGCAGATGGAGGAGGCGTACGTCGAGCTGCTCCCCCGCGCGGCGGCGGGCCAGCCCGCGTCCGCGAGCGTCCTGTCGAACCTGACCTCGGTCGCCTCGTCGACGATCGAGACGGTCGCGCGGCGCGTGGCGCTGCTCGACGCGGCGGCGCTCATCCGCGCCGCGCAGGCGGTGGCGCGCGAGATCGACCTCGGCCGCGTGATGACGCGGCTGCTCCGGCTCGCCGTCGAGAGCGTCGGCGCCCAGCGGGGCGCGCTGGTCCTGGACCACGAGGGCGGGCCGCGCGTGGAGGCCGTCGCCGAGGACGAGGGCGAGGTGCGCGTCGGCCCGTCCACGCCCGTGCGCGAGAGCGGCGCCGCCGCAGCCCGGGTGATCGAGCTCGCGATGCGCACCGGGAGCGCCGTCGTCGTGGCCGACGCCGCGCAGGACGGGCGGTTCGACGGCGACCCCTACGTCGCGGCGCGCAAGCCGCGATCGGTGCTCGCGCTCCCCATGGTGAGCCAGGGGGAGATCTCGGGCGTCCTCTATCTGGAGAACAACGCCGCGCCCGAGGTGTTCTCGCCCGCCCGCCTCGACGTGCTCGAGCTCGTCGCCGCGCAGGCCGCCATCGCCGTGAAGAACGCGCTGCTCTACGCGCGCGTCCAGGCGGCGAGCGACGAGCTCCGCAGGGCCAACGACGCGCTCGAGGCGGCCGTCGCCGCCCGCACCGCGGAGCTCTCCGCGGCGAAGGTGCAGCTGGAGGCGGAGCTCGTCGAGCGGGAGAGCGCCGAGCGGGCGCGCGCCGCCCTCCAGGAGGACCTCATCCGCGTGCAGCGCGAGCGGCTCGCCGAGCTGTCGACGCCGCTCATCCCGATCACCGACCAGATCATGGTCATGCCGCTCATCGGGACCCTGGACGCGGAGCGGGCGGACGAGGCGCTCGAGACGGCGCTGCACGGCGTGGCGGACACGTCGGCGCAGGTCGTCATCCTGGACATCACGGGCGTGAAGGGCGTGGACAACAGCGTCGCCGCGACGCTCGTCCGGGCCGCGACCGCGCTGCGGCTGCTCGGCGCCGAGGCGGTGATCACCGGGATCCGAGGCCACGTGTCGCAGACGCTGGTCAGCCTCGGGATCGACCTCCGCGAGACCGTCGTCCAGGGGACGCTCCAGCGCGGGATCGCGTACGCGCTCCGGAAGACCGGCCAGGCGCGGCAGCTCGCCGCCATGGCCCCTCGCTGACGGCCCGCGATCGCGGGCGCTCAGTTGGCGAGCTTGTTCGC
Source organism: Sorangium sp. So ce302 (assembly GCF_051530145.1). Classification (GTDB taxonomy): domain Bacteria; phylum Myxococcota_A; class Polyangia; order Polyangiales; family Polyangiaceae; genus Sorangium; species Sorangium cellulosum_B. Next base: position 4,079,638 of record NZ_CP150326.1, read on the forward strand.
CTCTCGCGGGCCGAAGATCGCCTCCCAGTTCGAGCGGTAGGCGTCGGTCGCGACCTGCGCGGGGCCTGACCGGGACGACTCGCGCGCCGCCGGGAGGAGCACCTCCACGTCGAAGAGCCGCGCGTGCTCGGACCGCTGCGTCAGCTTCACGAGCTCCCCGTTCAGCGGGCGCCCGTGCTCGGTGGGCCGCAGCTCGCCGATCTCGAGCCGGTCCTCCCGGCTCCGGATGACCCGGAAGCCTTCTCCCTGCTCGACGGGGCTATGGATGAAGACGACATCCTGATTCGCGGCGGGCGCGGGCGTGTCCTGGTTCTGCGGGGGCTCGTCCTTGCCCATCGCGAGAGTTTCCCACGTTTGCCCCCCCGAGCGCCAGGTGAAGCGAGCGCTCGATCGCCGCCTGTCACCGCCTGTCACCGCCTGCCGCCCATCGCACACCGCCTCCGCCGCCCCCGTTGCTCCGTCGCTCGCCGCGCCGCAACGCTGCGCATCACGGCGGCGCGTATTCACGTGGCGCGTGCCACGTGGCGCATGGCGCGTGGCCGGGGCCTCCAAAACTTGGCCAGCGCGGGGCTTACGCCGTACTGCCGGCCAATGGGCCCTTTGCACCGCGGAGGGCCCGCGACGGCGGACGCGGCTTCGCGGCGGAGGAATGGGCGTATGAACGGTCGAGGCGCAGAGGGAGAGGGCGTTCGCAAGGCGCCGGAATCCTTGGACAGGGAGCGCGAGGGCGGCGGCGAGCGGCGCGCTGGCGCCGGGCAGCGGGTCCGCGTCGAGGCGCTCGTCGCGGTCGGCGAGACGTCGGGCGGCGGCTTCGAGGCCGAGTCGATCGACATGTCCCCCGAGGGGATGCGCCTGCGCACGGCGTACCTGCCGCGGGTCGGCGACGCCCTGATCTGCCGGTTCGACGGGCTCGGCAAGGAGCTGGTCGTCGAGGGCGAGGTCTGCTGGCGCGCCGAGCAGGCGCGCGGCGGCGAGTTCGGCCTGCGCTTCACCGGCCTCGACGCCGGGTCGGAGGAGGCGGTGCGCGCGATGTGCTCGTCGATCGACGCGGGCGCTGCGGGCCCCGCGCCGGCGCTCGCCGTCCAGGCCGCGGCCGCGTCGCCCGGGGCCGCGCAGCGGGGCTCCCGCGTGCGGCTCCACATCGAGGGTCTGGGCTCGCCCATGAAGGCGCGCGTGCGCGGCGGCGGGCTCGACGACCTGGAGGTCGGCTCCAACCTGGAGTTCCTCAAGGTGGGCCGCTCCCTCGAGCTGGAGGAGGTCGATCAGGGCACGCGCCGCGAGGCGTACATCGATCACGTGAGGGTCGAGGTGGACCCGGCGACGAGCGTGCCGCAGCTCGTGGTCACGCTGGCCTACGAGGCGCCCCGCGCGGCCAGGGCGCCGCGGCCGCGGCCCTCGTCGCCCGAGGCGCTTCCCCCGGCCCCGGCGCGATCGTCCCACGACGCCGGCGCGCGGGCGCCCTCGTCGCCGCCGCAGGGCGAGCGCGCGGCTGGGCGACCGTCGTCGGCGCCGACCGTCCCGGCGCGCGATCATCAAAGCGAGCGCGCGGCTGCGCGGCCTTCCACGGCGCCGACGGTTCCGGCGCGTGATCATCAGGGCGAGCGCGCGACGGCGCGGTCGTCCTCGGCGCCGCCGGCCGAGCCTCGGGGCGAGCGCGCCCCCTCGGGCGCGAGCGGCGGCGCGGCGGCCCACGCGGACGACGACCACGACAGCGACGTATCGCCGGCGCTCTCGGCCCGGGAGGCGCGCGCGGGCGCCGAGGCGGCCCCGCCCTCCGCGGACGACGGAGCGCCGTCCTCCGCGGGGAGCGCGGCCGAGGACGCGGGCGCCGAGGCGGCTGCCGACGCGCAGCCGGGCCGGCTGCGCGAGGTCGGCGAGAAGGCCGCGATGGCGGGCAAGGCGGTGGCGGGCAAGATCGCGCCCGCGCTCGCCGGCGCCGGGGCGCGCGCGGCCACGGCGATGGCGGGCCTCGTGGCGAGGATCAAGGCGCGGCGCGCCGCGCGCGCAGGCGACGGCGACGGGTCGGGCAAGGACGGCGGCCCGCGCCGCAAGACGGCGCCGCCGCCGGCTGGCGCGCTGAAGTCCGGTGGGCGCCGGCTGGTGCGCGAGGAGCCCGAGGAGGCGGCGGGCGAGGGCGGGGAGCCGCCGCGCTTCAACAAGAAGGCGGCCGCGGTCGGCAGCTTCCTTGGGCTGGCGGCGGTGCTCGTGGTGTTCGGGGCGGCGCGCCTCTTGGGCCTGCGGGGCGGCGACGCGCCCTCGGCCGGGGCCGAGTCGGCCGCGGGCGCGCCGGCGCTGCCAGCGTCGGCGTCCTCCGGCGCGCCTGCCCTCGCGGCGGCCGCGGGGCCGGCTGCAGCGCCGGGCGGCGCGCTCACGGCGAACGTCCCGCTGTTCGGCGCGACGCCCCTGTCGACGACGGAGCCTGTGCCGCCGACGCCGCCGGCGGAGCCGAGCGCGCTGGCCGGCGACGCGCTCGCGCCGGGCGCGGCGGTCCCGGGCGGCCCGGGCGAGGACGACGAGGTGGAAGCGGCGGACGACGGCGACCAGGAGGGGCCGCGGGAGTGGGGGCAGGGGTCGGTGAGGAACCCCATCGTCCTGAAGCTCAAGATGGACGGCCCGATCGAGGAGCTGAACGGCGCGGCCGGCGCGATGGGCTTCACGGTATCGCTGCCCGATCGGCGGGCGCTGTCGTCGGGCAGCGGCCTCGCCCGCAAGGACAAGCGCATCGCGTCGGTGCGCGTGGTCAACACCGCGCACGGCGCGGAGGTCACCCTGCAGTTCAAGGACGGCGTGCCCGCCTACAAGGCGAAGGCGCGCGGCGATCGCCTGGAGATCGCGCTCGGCCGCGGCGAGTCGAAGAAGGTGGCGTCGAAGTCGAAGCCCGAGAAGAGCGAGAAGCACGAGAAGAAGAAGGGCGACGACGCCAAGAAGAAGAGCGAGAAGGGGAGCGGCAAGAAGGACAAGGAGCGCTGAGGGGCGCGGGCCGGGCGGAACTAGCCAGGTTGGCGCGCCGTCCTCGGCGTGGCATTCTCCTGGGGTGCGGTGGAACGACGAGAAGAGCCGGCGTTTCCAGGCGCTCCGCGCGGCCGAGGCGCGCGGGACGTTGACGGACCCCGAGCGCGCGGAGCTCTCTCGTCTGTTCGAGGATCTCGACGCGGAAGAGGCCGACGCCCTGCGCCCGGCGATGGAGCTGGCAGCGGCACGCGCGGAGCACCTCGCGGCGCAGAAGGCACAGCTCGAATCCCAGGCTGACGCCCTGGCGCGCATCGTGGCCGAGCAGGAAGGGCTCCTGGCAGATGCCACCACCTACCTCCAGAAGCTGCGGGAGAAGAACGCGGCCTTGGCGGAGGACTACCGGCGCCTCATGGGGCACGATCTCGCCCCGGCCCGCTGAGGGCGTAGTCGCGTGGCCGATGAGTTACGCGCGCTGGTCCGGGAGGGCTTTCGAGCGCGCTGCGCCTACTGCGGGGTGCACGAGGATGCGGTCGGGGCCACGCTGACGGTCGACCACCATCGCCCGCGCGCGCATGGAGGCACCGATGATGTGGCGAACGTCGTCTACTGCCTGCGATTGAATCGCCCGCAGCTCGTGGCCTATCGGCTCGCACGGCAGGCGGAGGCGACGCTTACAGCGGAGCTCGCGGTGAGCCGCCGGCGCGTCGAGGAGCTGGAGCGGGCGGTGCTCGATCTGCGTGCGGCGCTGGAATCGACCGCGGATGAGATCGAGCGCCGGTCGAAGGGGCGCCCCGGGGAGCCCTGAACCGGTCGAATCCGGGCTCGGCGCTTTCCTCTCCTCTTCAGAGGAAGAAGTGGACCGTCAGGTTGACGGACCCGCTGCTGGCGTTGCTGCTCTCGCCCATGTACTCGTAGCTCAGGATTGTCCAGCGCCCGGTCATCTCGAACCCGAAGCCCTTCGGACGACCCCACAGAACGCCCAGCTCCAGCATGCCGCCCAGAGCGTCGTCGAACCGAGCACCGGCGCCGCCGAGGACGCCGTCGCCATAGAGGTGCGGGTTGAGCTCCAGGATCCCGCCCGCGGCCACGACGCCGTGCCACGAGCTGTCGATTGCCACCAGGCTTCGGACGGAGGCCATCAATGGGATGCGCTCCAGCTTGATCGAGCCATCGGCGTCGACGAGGGTGCTCTTGTACTTCCACCCGGCGTCCAGCCCGAGACCGAGTCCCACGCGATCCCCGAGCCAGAGAGGCGTCCAGGTCAGTCCACCGGAGAGGGAGATCCCTTCTCCGGCGTGGACGGCGGTCGTGGAGCCGTCCGAGTACGTGAGCTCGGCGAGCTCATCGCCGCCGAAGGCGAGGCCGAGCGAAGCGTGCAACCCCAGAGACGAGAGCCATTCCCCGCGGCGCAGGGCCGGGGCGAACTCGTTCGGAGCGCGATCCGCCTCGGGTGCTGCGGAGGGAGCCTCGGCGCGCGCCACGGAAGCCCAACCTAGTACTCCCACCCCTAGCGCCGTGATCAGGATCTTCGAGTTGATGGTCATGGTTCTCGCTCCAATCCGAGCCGTCAGCCGATGACGGCGACGACGATCTTGTCGCGCACGTCTACGAGTACGCGTTCGCCAGCGCGGCTCTCCCCGACGTCGTGCAGCCCTTTGAACGCCGTCATGCCGGCGATCGGTGCGGCGTCAGCCTTGGTGAAGGACAGGCACGCTGGCGTTGTGTGAGCCTTCGAGTGACGAGGCGATAGACAATGCGTTTGTTATGTAATCTTGTCAACGGCGAAGCAGGGAGGGGTCATGGCGTTATGGAGGCATACCCAGCAGGCTTGGGTCGAGCTCCCGGGAGCGCTCGCCACGGACGCCGCGCAAGGCTCGGTCGATGGATGGATGGATGCGCAGGAGCGTGGCGGTGGGGCCGACCCGCGCATCGCTCTGTCGCGGGATCGGGTGTTTCGGGCGGTGCTTCGCTTCGCCGATGAGGCCGGCCTCGACGCCGTGACGATGCGGGCTGTCGGCCAGCGCCTGCACGCCGAGGCCATGTCCCTCGACAAGCATGTCACTCACAAGGGGGAGATCGTCGACGATCTCGTCGAGATCGTGTTCTCCGAGATACTTTGCCATCGGCCTGGGGGTGCCGCCGGGGGGGAGCAACGGATTGGATCCGTTGGGAGGGGGCGTCGCCAGGTAGTGGTCAACTTTGCCCAGAGAGAGTCCACATGAAGGCGGGAAGATCATTCAGGTTTTCTTCCCGCCTTCCCGCCTTCATGTTCAAATTTGACCACTACCGCCGCCAGGGGGGGCGCAACGGATCGAGTCCGCTGGGAGGGGCGTCGCCAGGGGGTCACAATGGGTCCGGACCGTTGAGGGGGCCGCCGGGGCCGCGACGCGCGCTGACTGTCCGCGTCCTGGGCCCACGTCGCCGAAGGTCCTCCTTGATTCCCCATCCACGGCAGCCGCGGTAGGCCCCCGTGGCATAGGTGTTAACCATGCGCGTTCAGGGCCCCAAGCCAGCCCCCAGCAGCCACCCCTGCGGTCGTGGTCGTGGTCGTGGTCGTGAACGTGGTCGTGAACGTGGTCGTGAACGTGGTCGTGGTCGTGGTCGTGGTCGTGGTCGTTAACGGCTCAGTCGTGAACGTGAACGTCTCGTCCCGTCAATCGTCGATCAAGGTACCGGCGGAACGTTCACGTCTACGATCGTGTCGTCGACGACCACGACCACGACCACGACCACGTTCGCGTTGGTGAACGCTGGGGGAGGGGGTCGCGCTTGGGGCCCTGAGCGCGACCGAACGACCTCCGCCGCCGCGGCGCTACACGGATCTCCCCGGCCCCACCGGCGGCGGGATCGACCACTCCGCGCTGTCCGACAGCCGGGGCTCCGCCTCCTCCGCCGCGCTCCCGAAGAAGTCCGCGACGTCGTGCCGCCTCGCCTCCGCGTCCGCGCGCCCGAGCTCGATCAGCTTCCGCGTGAACGAGCCGTCGAACAGGAGGTAGCTCGCGAGATCCGCGTCGTTCTCCGCGCCCACGTCCACCAGCGAGAGCAGCCTCCGCATCATCGCCGGCCCTCCCTGCAGCTTGCCCGCCCTCACGTGCTCCGCCGCCAGGCGCCCGAGATCCGCGCTCGGCCGCACCACCAGCGTCTCCACCCGCCGGTACGGCAGCGCCCCGCGCAGCGCGGCGGCCCCGTTGATCGATTGCAGGAAATCCGGGCCGAACGCCTGCTCCCCGTCCTCGATCATGTGGTTCACCCGCGTCAGCACCTCGAAATCGGTCTGGATGTGGTCGAGCAGGAACGCGTTCAGCACCTTGCCGAGCACGAGCGCCATCCCCGGCGGCTTGCCGCTGTCCCCCGCGTCGATGCTCCGCACCTCACGCGACAGCCCGATCGCCAGGACGTGCGTCGCGCCCAGCCGGAGCGCCGGCGCGATCGGCGTGTTCTGCCGCACGCCCCCGTCCATGTACAGATCGCGGCCGATCCGCACCGGCGGGAACAGGATCGGGATCGCCGCGGACGCGAGCGCGTGCTGCGGGCCTATCAGCGCCCCCCGGATGATCGTCCGCGGCGGCGCCGTCGTCGGCAGCGCCCCGTCCGGGCCCGTCTGCATGAAGATCACCGTGCGGCCCGTCCCGATCTCCGTCGCCGACACGCTCACCGCCGAGAGGTAGCCGTGACGCAGCGTCCGCGCGATCGCGCGCCACGGGATCTCCCGCTCGACGAGCCGCTGCATCGGCGAGACATCGAACAGGCCCACGCTCTCCGACCCGCCCCCGAACAGCAGCTTCGGCATCGAGATCGCCTGCCGGACCCCGAAGCCGAGCACCGTCTCCAGCTTCAGCTGCGTCCACAGGTTGACGAGGCGCCGCACCCCCAGCGTCGGATCGTCGAGGTGCGCCGCGAGGTAACACGCGTTCACCGCGCCCACCGACGTCCCGCACAGGATGTCGATGCGCGGCGGCGCCCCGCGGAGGCGGGCGAACGCGTCGAGGACGTACGACAGCACGCCGACCTCGTACGCGCCCCGCGCGCCTCCGCCCGAGAGGATCACCGCCACCTTGCGCCGCGGCTTCGCCCCGGTCCTCGCGCCCGTTCCCGTCATGCCATCTCCCCGCGGCGGAGCGGGTCGTGCGCCGCCGCCGGTCCGTCCGCCTCCGCGGCGAGGACCCGCCGCACCACGGTGCGCTCCAGGAACAGCGCCCTGAGCCGCGCGTCGCGGATGTAGCCCGCCACCCTCCGCACGTGCGCCGCCGCGCGGTGGTACGCGTCCGTCGAGCTCGCCGGCGCGCCCTTCTGCAGCGCCTCGCAGCAGAGGTCGCGCACCTCGATGCCGTACTCCGAGCTGCCCGCCTCGACAGCGCCGAGCGCCGTCCGCGCGAGCAGCACCCCGGAGTGGACCTCCCCCGCGTCCACCCGCGACGCCGCCTCGATCGCCGTCGCGTGGGCGTGGTAGCTCATCAGCCCCTGCGACTCGGCGAGCTGCCGCGCCTCGGAGGCGTTCGCGATCGCGCCCTGGATATCGCCTCGCGCCCTGGCCAGCAGGCCGCGGACGTTGCGCTCGTGGATCATGTCGTAGACGCTGCCGGTCACCGCGATGAGCGCGCCCGCATCGGCGCAGAGCGTGTGCGCGGCGTCGACGTCGCCCGCCTCGAGGAGGATCCCTGCCGAGCAGAGGAGCGTGTCGGCGCGCGCATCCTGATCGTCATAGCGCTCGTGGGCCTCGCGCGCCCGCTTCATGTACGCCAGGCTCCGCGGTACGTCCCCGAGCTTCGCGTAGGCGTGGCCGATGTTGCTCAACGTTTTGGCGATCTGGAACCGGCCGCCGATCGCGAGATCGATGGAGATCGACGAGAGCCCGACCGCGATCGCGTCCTCGAAGCGCTCGAGCACGAACATCGCCACCGCGAGCGAGTTCTTCGCGCGCGCCTCGCTGCGGCGCGCCCCCACCGCGCGGAACACCGCGATCGCCTCGGCGTAGGCCTCCACCGCCTCCTGCACGCGGCCGACCCGGCGCAGGAGCACCCCCTTGGTGCGCAGCACCTCCGCGCGCGCCCGCGGCGTCAGCCCGCCCGCCTGCGTCACCCGGAGCGCGCGATCCGCCGCGCTGATCGCGCCCTGGATGTCGCCGAGCTCGCGCAGCACCTCCGACAGGATCGTGAGCGCCTCGACCTCGAGCGCGGGGCGGCGCGCGATGCGCGCGATCTCGGCCGCGCGCTGCGCCACCGGCAGGCCGCGGGCGAGGTAGCCGTCGTCGAGGTCGAACCGCGCGGTGCGCACGAGGGCGAGCGCCGCCCAGCGGGCGTGGCCGCTCTCCTTCGCGAGCTGGCGCAGCGCCGCGAGGTGCCGCCGCCGGTCGCGGCGGCGGCCGAGGTGGCGGAAGATCGCCTCCAGCGCCTCGTGCGCGATCATCCGCCGCGTGTCGCCGGTCGGCAGGAGCGACAGCGCGCGCTCGTAGTACCGCCGCGACAGCTGCGCCTGGTGCCCCGCGCGCGCGGCCCGCGCGGCGTCGAGGTAGAGCTCCGCCGCCGGCCCGGGCGCCTCGCCCCGCGCGAGGTGCTGCGCCACGATCGCCGCCGAGAGCCCCTGCGAGAGCGGCGTCGTCGAGAGGTGCTCGCCGAGCCGCCGGTGCATGCGCACGCGGCTCGCGCCGTCGAGCGCGAGGTAGGCCACGTCGCGCACGAGCGGGTGCCGGAAGTCCACCGCCCCGGCGCGGCGATCGCACAGGCCGCGGGCGCAGAGGCGCGTCACCGCCTCGTCGTCGGCGAGCCGCGTCAGGTTCAGGATGTCGTCCTTGAGCAGCGGCCCCCCCGCGACCGCCAGCCAGTTCACGACGTCGTGCTCCGCCGGCGGCAGCTCGCGCAGGCGGTCGCCGATGAGCTGCTCCAGCGTCGAGGGCAGCGGCTCGCCGCGATCCCCCGTCCGGTCGTGGCGCACGAGCTCGTGCCGCCCGCCCGGGTGCTCGACGATCTCCAGCGTGCCCCGCTCGAGGAGCGCGTCGATCATCTCGAGCAGGAAGAACGGGTTGCCGGCGACGCGCGGCACGAGCTCGCCGCAGACGGCCGCCACCCCGTCGCGCACGCCGAGGCGGGCCTCGACGAGGCGCATCTGCTCCTCGGCGCTGAGCCCGCGGAGCTCGATCCGCACGAGCCCCTCGATGAACGGGGTCACGCGCTCCTCGGGGCGCGTGAGGAGCAGCACGAGCACCGGGAGCCGCTCCGCGCGCTGCTTCAGGAGCTCCGAGAGCAGCTCCAGGCTCGGCCGGTCGGCCCACTGGAGGCCGTCGATGACGACGACGAGCGGCTGGTGGCGCGCCAGCGAGCCGAGCAGGTACTTCACGCCCCGCACCACCACGTCGCGGCCGTAGGCGGCCGCTTCCTCCTCGGGGTGCTCGAGCTGCTTGCCGGTGACGAGCTCGGCGAGCCGCGTGACGATGCGCGCGCCGAGCGGCGAGCGCGCGATGGGCCCGAGCAGGGCGCGGATCACGTGGGAGGCGTCGTCGATCGCGTGGTCGAGCCCCATCCCGGTGACGTCGCGGAGCACGTCGCAGACCGTGGCGAGCGGCAGCTCGCTCTTCACGGGCGAGCACTCGACGTGGAGCACGCGCGCGTCGCCGGGGAGCTCCGAGAGGAACGTGGAGATGAGCGCGCTCTTGCCGATGCCCATCTCGCCGACGATGACGCGCGCCACGGACTGGCCGCGGAGCGCGCCGACCGGCGGGCTCGAGGGCCTGCTCGAGATGCTCGGGGGCCTGCTCTGCCGGCTCCCCGGCGGCTCGCTCTCGCCGAAGCGCGCGGGCGGCTCGACGTTGCCCTTCACGGGCGGCGAGATCGCCCGGTGGTAGGCCGCGTGCAGGTCGGCCCGCTCCGCGTCGCGCCCCACGAGGTCGTTCGGCGAGAGCGCGATCTCCGCCATCCGCTCCTCGCGCGTGAGCGGCCGCTGCAGCGCGTAGAGCCGCATCTGGTGCGGGACCGGGTAGCCGCGGGCGTCGTCGAGGTCGAGCGAGGGCGCGTCGCCCCAGCGGAAGTCGCGGCGGACGAGGCGGTAGACGCCGCCCGCGACCCACGTCTTGCCGAACGGGGTGCGGCTGCCGATGCGCTCGGCGAGGAAGTTCGCGGGCTCCTTGAGCGCGTGGTTGATGAGGTGCCCCTGCTCGTCGCGCTCGCCGTACGCGATGCCGCGGACGATGCCGATCGCGGCGCGGAGCTCGACGGGCAGGTCCTCCGACGCGCCCGCGAGCGCCTCGTGCACGTCGACCGCCAGCGAGGCGGCGTCGGCCGCGGCGCGCGAGGGGTTCGCGAGCAGCCCGACCACCGCGCGCGCGCTCGCGTGCGACTCCCACGACCAGATCGCCCCGTGCTTGAAGGCGATCGCGTCGAGGGTCGTGCGGATCGAGCGCCCGCTGCGCTTGCCGGCGAGCCGGCCCTGCGCCCCGAGCAGCGCGTCGACGCCCTCGATGCGCAGCGTGACCACGGCGACGTGGCGCACCTCGCGCACGGCGCGCGGCGCGCCCGTGCCCTCGGCGTCGCCTCCGGTGCGCGCGGCCGGCACCGCCGCGAGCGTCTGCGGCTGCGCCACGGAGCCGTCGTCTTCGGGCTGCTCCTCCGCGCCCTCCGCGCCCTCCGCGCGGCGCGCGGCGCCCTCGCGCGCCTCCTCCGCGCGGTCGCGGCCGAGCAGGTGGGCCACGGTCTGCTCGACCGAGGCGTTGTCGACGAGCTCCTGCCTCGCGAGCAGCGCGCGCGCGACCGCCCCGGCCAGGTCGCGCGCGGTCTGGAAGCGGGCCTCGGGCTCGCGCTCCATGGCGCGCATCACGATCGCCTCGAGCTCCGCGGGGATGTCGCGCGCGTGCGACGACGGCGGGTCGAAGCGGCCCTCCTTCACGGCCTGGAGCAGCGCCTCGTCGTCGAGCTTGCCGTACGGCGAGCGCATGGCGAGCAGCTCGTAGAGCACGACGCCGAGGGCGTAGATGTCGCTGCGCCGGTCGACGCGCTCGCCGCGCGCCTGCTCGGGCGACATGTACCCGAACTTGCCCTTCAGCACGCCGGGCTCCTCGCGGAAGAGGTTGGCGCTGGCGATGCCGAAGTCGGCGATCTTCACGACGCCCTCGAGCGAGAGCAGGATGTTCTGCGGCGAGACGTCGCGGTGGACGATGGCGAGCGGCATGCCGCCCTCGTCCTTGCGCTCGTGGGCGTAGTGCAGCCCCTTCGCCGCCTCGGAGACGATGAACGCCGACACGAGCGGCGGGATCCGCGACTCCTTCTGCTGGGCGGCCCGCATCAGCTTGCCGAGGTCGAAGCCCTCGACGTACTCCATCGAGAGGAGCAGCCCGTCCTCGCCGTGGTCGGAGAACTCGTAGACCTGGACGATGTTCGGGTGGTTCAGGCGCGTGGCGAGGTGGGCCTCCTCCACGAACATCGCGCGGAAGCGCCGCGAGGCCCCGTGCGCGGGGAGGATGCGCTTGACGACGAGGAGCTTGTACGTCCCCTCGGCGCCCCGCTTCTTGGCGAGGAAGACCTCCGCCATGCCGCCAGCGCCGAGGCGGCGCTGGATCTCTAGGTCGGCGAGCTGGGACGGGTGCTTGGCCATGCAGCGAAGCGGCGCGCGGGCGCCCTGGCTGGGAGGCGCCGAGCGCGGTGAATCGGGTGACCGGTGATGAACGAGGTCCGCGCTCGGTTCCCCCGATCCATGGGAGGACTACGGGTTGACCCGCATCGTAGCGTCCCGCCCGCGTCTCCGGGGAGACAACCAGGGTGGAAAGGCGAATCTTTCTGGGTGGCTCGGGGATCCCCGGCGGTGGTGAGCCTGCCCGCGCGCCGCACATCCGCGATGGCGGCGCCGCCAGACCCCGGCCCTGACGTGTCGCTTGCAAGGCGCCCTCCCACGGCGCCCGACACCCGGCCGGTGCTGCGCCAGCAGCAACAAAGCGGTTGCCGAAGCACAGGCCGTCTGTTAAAACGGATGTCGCGTCTGTGATGAGAGACGCCGGGCGTCCGACCCCGGCCGCTGGCCGTTGGCCCATTGGGCCGAGAGGCGGTGGGGTCGTCGTGTGTGCGCGCCTGAAACCTTGAGGGCTTGTAATGGACATTCGCGTGACAGAGGCGGACGTCGTCGTCGTGGGCGGCGGCAGCGCAGGCTCCACTGCAGCGGTGGAGGCGCAACAGCGGTTGCCCCGGGGGAGGGTCGTCCTCCTCGAGAAGGCGCATATCAAGCGGAGCGGCGCCATCGCGATAGGCATGGATGGGCTGAACAACGCCATCATCCCAGGGCACGCGACGCCGGAGCAGTACGTGAAGGAGATCACGGTGGCCAACGACGGCATCGTGAACCAGCGCGCCGTCTATGAATATGCGCGCAACAGCTTCGCGATGATCCAGGAGCTCGACTCCTGGGGCGTGAAGTTCCAGAAGACGCGATCGGGCGATTTCGACGTCAAGAAGGTCCACCACAACGGGAGCTATGTCCTCCCGATGCCCGAGGGCTACGATCTCAAGAAGATCCTGACGCGCATGGTCAAGCGCGCCGGCGTGAAGGTCGTCAACCGCGTGATGGCGACGCGGATCCTCGTGACCGACGGGCACGTCGCCGGGGTGATCGGCTTCGACACCCGGGAAGGACAACTCGAGATCATCAAGGCGAGGGCGGTCATCCTGTGCTGCGGCGCCTCGGGGCGGCTCGGGCTGCCGGCGTCGGGCTACCTCCACGGGACGTACGAGAACCCGTCCAACGCGGGAGACGGCTACTCGATGGCGTACCACGCGGGCGCCGAGCTCTCGGGCATCGAGTGCTTCCAGGTGAACCCGCTCATCAAGGACTACAACGGTCCGGCGTGCGCGTACGTGACAGGCCCGCTCGGCGGGCACACGGTCAACGCGCGGGGGCACCGCTTCATCGAGAGCGATTACTGGAGCGGGCAGATGATGCTCGAGTTCTACCGGGAGCTCCACTCCGCGAACGGCCCCGTGTACCTGAAGCTCACCCACCTCGCCCCGGAGACGATCACCGAGGTCGAGCGGGTCCTGCACCAGACGGAGCGCCCGAGCCGCGGGCGCTTCCACGAGGGGAGGGGGCACAGCTACGCGAGCGATCTCGTCGAGATGCACATCTCCGAGATCGGCCTGTGCAGCGGGCACAGCGCGTCGGGGGTCTGGGTCAACGAGAAGGGCGAGACCACGGTGCCCGGGCTCTACGCCGCCGGCGACATGGCGTGCGTGCCGCACAACTACCTGCTCGGCGCGCTCACCTACGGGAAGATCTGCGCCCAGAGCGCGCTCGATTACCTCGAGCGCGCGCCCGCGGTCGAGCCGCTCGCCGCCGCGGTCGACGCCGAGCGGGAGCGCATCCTCGCCCCCCTCTCGCGGCGGAGCGGGGTGGCGCCGCACCAGTACGAATACAAGGTGCGGCGCCTGGTGAACGATTATCTCCAGCCGCCCAAGACGGGGAACAAGATGACGCTCGGGCTCGAGTACTTCCTGCGGGCGAAGGAGGAGCTCGAGGAGGTCACCGCGGAGAGCCCCCACGAGCTCATGCGGGTGATGGAGTGCCATTTCATCCGCGACTGCGCGGAGATGGCGGCGCGCGCGTCGCTGTACCGGACCGAGAGCCGCTGGGGCCTCTACCACTACCGGCTCGATTACCCCGAGATGGACGACCGAAGCTGGTTCACGCACGTGCACCTGAAGAAGGACGAGCGCGGCGAGATGGTCGCCTTCAAGAGGCCGGTGGAGCCTTATCTCTTCCCGATCAACGACGGCGAGCGCGCGGCCTACCACCGGCTGCGCATCCCGGCCGAGGAGCAGCGCGCGTCGGCCTGACGAGCGAGCGAGAACGCGAGAACACGAGGTCAATCAAGCGATGGGTCACCTGCTCAACCGCGAATCCGTCAAGGCGCAGAGCGCCAGGTCCGTGGGCCACGCCGAGGCCGCCGTGCGGCTCGATCTGCCTGTCGTCATCGACGAGGCGTCGTGCATCAAGGGCTGCCGCATCTGCATCGACTCGTGCCCGGTCGATTGCCTCGCGATCGATCCCGAGACGAAGAAGGCCCGAATGGCCTACGACGAGTGCTGGTATTGCCTCGCGTGCGAGATCGATTGCCCCAAAGAGGCCATCACCGTGAAGATCCCCTTTCTCATCCGATAACGACCCCACGGCAGAGACGACATGACACAGCCTTCGCTCGCGCAGGATCTCGAGGGTATCCTCGGGGATCCCGACCCCGGCGCGCGCCAGCTGGCGCTGACGCAGATAGAGGATCTCTCGGATCCGGAGATCTTCCACCCCCTGATCGCGGCCGTCCGCGACGAGGATCCGACGGTGCGGGCGCTCGCGCTCGGGCACCTCGAGGATCTCGGCGACGCCCGCGCGGTGCCCGCCGTCGTCGGGGCGCTCGACGACGAGGACGCCCGCGTGCGGGAGGCGGCCGCCACGGCGCTCCGCGAGATCCGCGGGGCAGACGCCGCCACGCACCTCATCGACGCGCTGGGGCACACGAGCCCGTTCGTCCGCACCTCGGTGATCGTGGCGCTCCGCGAGATCCGCGACCCGCGGGCGCTCGCGCCCCTCGAAGGGGCGCTCGGCGACCCGGATCCCGAGGTGCGGCGCGAGGCGGTCCTCGCCCTGGCCTACCTGCGGCGGCCCGAGTCCGCGCCGGCGCTCCGCCCGAGCCTGCGCGATCCCGACGCGCGGGTGCGGCAGGTGGCGATCGGCGCGCTCGAGTCGTTCGGCGCGCGGGGTAATACCGCGCTCGTCCAGGACCTCGTGGGGCTGCTCTCCGATCCGGACTGGCGGGTGCGGGTCGAGGCCGCCATCGTGCTCGGCCGCTCGGCGCACGGCCTCGCGGCGCCGCACCTCCGGAGCGCGCTCGACGACGGCGCCTGGCAGGTCCGGAAGGAGGCGGCGCTCGCGCTCGGGCGGCTCCGGGCCGCCTCGGCCACGGAGGACCTCGTCGGGCTGCTCGGGAGCGATCTCGCGGATCTGCGCAAGGCGGCCGCGCAGGCGCTCGGCGAGATCGAGGCGGCGGCCGCGGAGGCGCCGCTCCGCCGGCTGCTCGGCGACGCCGACGTCGAGGTGCGGAAGGCGGCGGGGCGCGCGCTCGAGGCCATCCGGACGGGAATCGGACGAGGCAACGAACGACATGAGACCTTTGCGAGGGATTGAACCGATGACCAGGGCACTCCGCGCGCTCGCCTTCCTCAGCTTCCTCGCGGCGGTCGTCGCCGGGCTGTCGTGCAAGCCCGAGGCGAAGCAGACGATCCGGATCGCGATCGGGACGCAGGACACGACCATCAATTGCGCCACCGGCGGGCTGCTCATCCGGGAGCTCAAGCTGCTCGAGAAGCACCTGCCGAGGGACGGCAAGTACAAGGACGTCACCTACGAGATCGAGTGGAAGGACTTCACCTCGGGGCCGCCGCTGACGACCGAGATGGTGGCCGAGAAGCTCGATATCGGCGCGATGGCCGACTTCCCCGGCGTTCTGAACGGCGTGGCGTTCCAGAAGCAGGGGAGCCGCAGCCGCTTCATCGCCACGCTCTCCGGCAGCGCGCTGGGGAGCGGCAACGGGATCGTCGTGCCGAGCGACTCCCCGGCCCAGGGCCTGAAGGACCTCAAAGGCAAGCAGATCTCGGTGCCGTTCGGGTCGTCGGCCCACGGCATGCTGCTCCGGGCGATCCGCGATCTCGGCTGGGACCCGGACAGGGACGTGACGCTCGTCTCGCAGTCGCCGGAGGTGGGCGGCTCGTCGCTCAAGGCGAACAAGATCGACGCGCACGCGGATTTCGTCCCGTTCGCGGAGCTCTTCCCCTTCCGCGGCTTCGCCCGGAAGATCTACGACGGCTCCGGCGTGAAGGTGCCGACGGCGCACGGCGTGCTGGTGCGCGAGGCGTACGCGGAGAAATACCCGGAGATCGTCGTGGCCTTCCTCAAGGCGGCGCTCGAGGCCGACCGCCTGTTCGCGGAGGAGCCCGAGAAGCACAGCGAGCTCATCGAGAAGGTGACCGGGGTGGACGCCGAGGTCGCCTACATGTTCCACGGTCCGCTCGGCATCCAGACGCGGGACTTCACGATCAAACCCGAGGTCCGCCGCGCCCTCCAGGTGGCGGTCGACACGCTCACGCTGCTGAAGCGCACGGACACGACCCTCGATGTCGGCACGTTCGTGGACGACCGGTACATCCGGCGCGCGGCGGCGGAGCTCGGGCTCGACTACGAGGCGCGGCTCGCGAGCTACGCGAAGCTCCCGCTGTCCGGGAAGGACGCGCTGTCCGGGGAGCCGATCGCCGAGCCGACGCTCGTCGCGCAGATCTGGGTCGCGGGCGAGCCGAAGGTGCGCGCGTACGCCAGCCCGGGCACGGCGCTCGCCGCGCTCGGGCAGCTGACGACCGAGGGCAAGGAGATCCGCGCGGTGTTCGTGCACGATCGCGCGAGCGGGGTGAAGCTCCTGGCCGATCGCGCGTGGTACGCGAGGCGCCCGGACGGCGGCCTGTCGGCGTTCCTGGCGAAGGAGGACGCGGAGCGGTGGGCCGCGGAGAACGGCGCGGCGGTCGTCGACTTCGCGACCCTGCGGGCCGAGCGCGCGAAGCTCACGGCGGCGGCGCCATGACGATGATCTCCGAGCGCAGCGCGCCGGCCGGGGCGGAGCTCGCCGGGGGCGCGGCCTTCGCGCCCGCCCCGGCGAGCGCGGCCCGGCGGGGCGCGTCGTCCCCCGCGCCGGCGACGACGCGCCGCGACCTCCGCCGCGCCTCCGTGCGCGCCGTGTCCGTGGCGGCGTGCGTCGGCCTCTGGCAGTGGGCGTCGATGACCCGCGCGGATCTCGGCGTCGTCACGTTCCTCAACGTGCCTGCGCCGACCGACGTCCTCGCCGCGGCGCGGGAGCTCTTCGCCTCGCCGAAGCTGTGGCAGCACCTCGGGAACAGCGTGTTCCGCGTCCTCGCGGGGTTCGCCGCCGCGGGCGCCACGGGGGTCGTGCTCGGGCTCCTCATCGGCAGGTCGCGGCTCGCCGAGGACACCCTGCTGCCGCCGCTCGAGATCCTGCGCCCCATCCCCGGCGTCGCCTGGCTCCCGCTCGCGATCCTGATGTTCCCGTCGGCCGAGCTGAGCATGATCTTCATCACGTACATGGGCGCGCTGTTCCCGATCCTGATCGCGACGATCCACGGCGTGGGCGCGCTCGATCCGCGGCTCATCGCGAGCTCCCGCAGCCTGGGCGCGCGCCCGCTCCGCCTGTTCCTCGAGGTGGTCCTGCCGGGCGCGCTGCCGAGCATCGTCACGGGGATGAGCATCGGCATGGGGACGTCCTGGTTCTGCCTCGTGACCGCCGAGATGATCGGGGGGCAGTACGGCATCGGCTACTTCACCTGGGAGTCGTACAACTTGCAGCGTTATCCGGACATCGTCCTCGGCATGCTGCTCATCGGCCTGCTCGGCATGGTCAGCAGCGCGCTCGTCCTGCGGGCCGGCGCGTGGCTCACCCCGTGGCAAGAGCCCAAGGAGAAGGGCCGATGACGCTCGACGCGAACCGCGCGGCGCGCCGGGAGAGCCCGGGGGGCGCCGTGGAGATCCGCGGCCTGTCCGTGGCCCTCGGGACGGGCGCCCGCCGCGTCGAGGCGGTGCGCGACCTCGACCTCCGCGTCGAGGGCGGCGAGCTGGTGAGCCTCCTCGGCCCGTCCGGGTGCGGGAAGTCGACGATCCTGAACGCCGTCGCCGGGTACGTGGCGCCGGAGCGCGGCAGCATCGTCGTCGGCGGCGAGCGGGTCGAGGGGCCGGGGCCGGCGCGCGGCATGGTCTTCCAGCAGAGCTCGCTGCTCCCCTGGAAGACCGTGCTGAACAACGTCGGCTTCGGCCTCAAGGTGCGCGGCGTCCCCGAGCGCGAGCGCCGGGAGGCGTCCCGGCGCCTGCTCTCGCTGGTCGGGCTGTCGGGGTTCGAGGACGCCTATCCGGCGCAGCTCTCCGGCGGCATGCAGCAGCGCGTGGAGATCGCGCGCGTGCTGATCACGGAGCCGCGCGTCGTGCTGATGGACGAGCCGTTCAGCGCGCTGGACGCCCAGACCAGGCTCTCGATGCAGGAGCTCTTGCTCGACGTCTTCCGCCAGGTGCGCACGACGGTGCTGTTCGTCACGCACGACATCGACGAGGCCATCTTCCTGTCCGACCGCATCGCCCTCATGACCCGCCGCCCCTGCTGCGTCGGCGCGGAGATCGCGGTGCCGTTCGGGAGGCCGAGGACCGCGGCGATCGTGGGCTCCGGCGAGTTCGCGGCGATCAAGCGGCGGTGCCTCGAGGCCCTCCGCGACGAGCGCGCGGCCGCCGCGCACCGCCACGACCTGGAGGCCCAGACCAGCGCGTGAGGCGCGGGCCGGCGCGCCGTGCCCGGGCCGCGGGGGCGCGGCGCCTCGGGCCGGCGGCTCCGGTCCTCTCGTACGCGCTTGATGTCCCGGGCGTTCCTCCTTACTACCGAGGCCGAGAGGAGTGATCCCGATGCTCAAGAGATTCCTGCGGGTAACCGACGTGCCGTTCTCGGCCTCGGTCGGGCTGCTCGCGCTGCGCGTCGTTATCGGCGTCGCGTTCATGTTTCACGGCTGGGGGAAGATCCAGGCCCCCTTCAGCTGGATGGGGCCCACCGCGCCCGTTCCGGGGTTCTTGCAAGGGCTGGCCGCGCTCTCGGAGTTCGGGGGCGGCCTTGCCTGGATCCTCGGCCTCCTGACGCCGGTCGCGTCGCTGGGCCTCGCCGCCACCATGGTCGTCGCGGTCTTGATGCACGTGTCGCGCGGCGATCCGTTCTTCGCGATGGGCGGACCCGCGTACGAGACGGCGGCGGTCTACCTCGCCATCTCGGTTGCGCTCCTCCTCGTCGGCCCGGGGAGGCTCTCCGTCGACGCGGCGGTCTTCGGGACGAAGCAGCGCTGAGCGCTCGCGCGCGCCCTCGCGCGATCCGCGCGAGGGCATCGCCGCCAGAGCTCGTGCGTCCGAGCCGAGCGCCGCTGCGCGCTCCGTCCGGCACGGCGGATGAGGTCGGCGCAGGCCCGGAGCGCCTGATCCATCTGCGTCGGACAGCGCGTGCGCCGTCCGGTTTGCGCGTCTGAATTGCGCAGGTCGAGCCGCGCCGTCCCGGTAGCCCGGCACTATGCTCTGGCCGGGAGGACCCGATGGGAGACGGGGCGATCGTGCCTTCGAGCGGCGCGCGACGCGGTGTCGCCGTCGCGGCGACCTGCCCGCTCGTCCTTGGGTGCGTCGCCCTGCTCGGCTGGTGGATCGGGTCGACCCCCCTCATCTCCATCGCGGACGGCCTGCCGAGCATGGTGCCCAACACCGCGGTCGCCCTCGTCCTGTCGGGGGCGTCGCTCTGGGCGCTGGGCGTGCGAGAGCGCCCGGCCCCCGTCCGCTGGCTGGGACAGGCGTGCGCCGGCGTCGTCGTCGCGCTCGGCCTCGCGGTCCTCCTGCAGTACGTCTTCGCGTGGGATCTCGGCATCGATCGCCTGCTGCCCGCGGGGCACGTGGATTTCCCGAGCAAGTTCCCCGGCAGGCCGTCGCCGAACACCGCGCTCTGCTTCTTCCTGATCGGCCTTTCGCTCCTCTCGCTGCCCCTGAAGACGCGGCGAGCGTGCCTGCTCCTGGAGTGGAGCGCGCTCCTCGCCGCGGCGTTCGCGATGACCGCGCTGACCGGTTATGTGTTCGGCGTCGGCTACTTCTACGGGCTGCCGCCGCTCCTGCCGTTCACGGGCATGGCGCTCCACTCCGCGCTCGCCTTTGTCGCCCTCTCCTCCGGGCTCCTCATGGCGCGGCCCGATTGCATGACGCTCTCCACGCTGACGGCCAAGGGGCCCGGAGGCATCCTGCTGCGGCGCCTCCTGCCCTACATCATCCTCATTCCGCTCGTGATCGGCCGTGTCTTCCTGGTGGGCGCGGATCTCGGAGTTTACCACATCGCGGCGTCGTTCGCGTTCGCCTCCGCCATCACGACGCTGCTGCTCGGGGCCATGCTCTGGGTCAGCGCGGCGCGCATGAACCTCCTCGACGAGGCGCGGCAGCGCGCCGAGGAGGCGCGCGCCTTCCTCGCGACCGTCGCGCAGGCCTCGGATGACGCCGTGATCGGCACCTCCCTCGACGGGACCATCCTGAGCTGGAACCCGGCGGCGGAGCGCCTTTACGGCTACGACGCCGGCGAGGTGATCGGGACGAAGCTGCCCGTCCTGTACCCGCACGAGCGTGCCGGCGAGGCGGAGGCCGTCCTCGCGCGCCTGCGCCGCGGCGAGCGCGTCGAGCGCTTCGAGGCCGTGTGCCGGACCAAGCGCGGGCAGAGCATCCATATCGAGGTCACGGTGTCGTCGATCGTCGACGCATCGGGCCGCGTCACCGGCGTCTCGACGATCTGCCGCGACATCGGGCGCCGCAAGGCGATGGAGGCCGAGGTCGCGAGCGCGCACGAGGCGGAGCGGCGCCTCCGCTCGCAGATCGAGGCGATCGGCGCCGCGAGCGCGGCGGCCTCGGAGGCGCTGGCGAGCCTGCCGCGCTCCGAGTCGGGGGTGCGCTCCGTGCTGGAGGTCTTGACGCGGCACGCGAAGGAGATCGTGGGCGCCGATTACGCGGCGCTCGGCATCGGAGAGGACAGCCAGCGGCCGTTCGACGCCTGGGTCCCGAGCGGCGTCCCCGCGGAGCGGATCGCGCAGATCGGCGCGATCCCGCGGCCCGTGGGCGTCCTCGGCGCGGTGGTCCGCGAGGGCCGCACGCTCCGGCTCGCCGACGTGCGCGCGCACCCCGCCTATATCGGCCTGCCGCCGCACCACCACCCGATCGAGGCATTCCTGGGCGTTCCGATCAGGTTTCACGGCCGGAGCGTGGGCAACCTGTACCTCGGCAAGCGCCCCGGCCGCCCGCCGTTCACCGAGGACGACGAGCGGGTCGCGGACCTGCTCGTCGACCGGACCTGCGGCGTCCTCGAGACCGCGCGGCTGTACCGGGCCGAGGCGAACGAGCGAAAGCGGCTCGAGGCGGTCGTCGAGCAGCTGCCTGAAGCGGCGATCCTGGTCGACGCCAAGGGGCGGCTCATCAGCTGCAACAAGCTCGCGCTCCAGTACGCGTCGAGCGGCGTGCGCGATCCCGATCCCTGGGGCAACCGGCTGTGCTTCGAGCACAGGACGCCGGCGGGAGAGCCCCTCGTCTGGGACGAGCGCCCGCTGATCCGGGCCCTCGAGCGCGGCGACGTCGTGACGGGCGCCGAAGGGCTCTTGCGGCGCCCCGACCGGGGCCTCGTCCCGGTGCTGGTCAACGCCGCGCCGGTGCGCTCGGACGACGGTGAGCTCCAGGGCGCCGTCGCCGTCTTTCAGGACATCTCGGCGCTCAAGGAGATGGAGCGGCAGCGTCAGGAGTGGATCGGCGTCATCGCGCACGATCTCCGCCAGCCCATCCAGGTCATCGCGACCGCGAGCCAGCTCCTGGGTCGCGCGGCCGTCGAGCAGCCTGTCGCGGACGGCCAGAAGCAGCTCGCCAGGATCACCTCGTCCATCGAGCGGCTGCGCCGCATGATCGACGACCTCCTCGACGCCTCGCGGATCGAGGCGCGGCAGCTCACGCTGGATCGTTCGCCGGTCAATCTGCGCGCGCAGCTCGGCGAGATCCTCGAGAAGTCGGCCGAGGTGACCGCGGGCCACGCCCTGCGGCTGGAGGTGAAGGGCGATGTGCCCGCCGTCCTGGCGGACCCCGGGCGGCTGGAGCAGATCGTCACCAACCTGCTCTCCAACGCGGCCAAGTACGGTCGACCGGAGGGCGACATCGCGGTCACGGTCAGCGCAGAGCGGGCCAGCGCGCACATCGCGGTGACCAACTGGGGCGGTGGTATCCCGGAGGCGTCGCTCCCGTACCTGTTCAAGCGCTTCTCGCGCGCGCCCGAGGTCGATCCGCGCAGCGTCCGCGGCGTCGGTCTCGGCCTCTACATCACGAAGGGCCTCGTCGAGGCCCACGGGGGCACCATCTCCGTCGAGAGCAGCCCTGGCGGCGCGACGACATTCCGCTTCTCGCTGCCGTTCGCGCCCGAGGCCGCGCGAGCCGCCGGGGCGTAGCGCGCAGTCAGCCCCTCTCTGCCCCTCTCTCCTGCTTCCTGCTCCACCGGCGACCCCATCCCGAGAAGGGGGCTTTCAGGCGAGCTCGTCAATCCGCCATCGGCGAGCTCGTCAATCGGTTCTCCCAATCCTCCCAAGACCGCAGAGACATTTGTCCTGCCGCTGTCCGTTCTCCGTATTCCGTTTTGCGGTGCTGCCATCCTTTCGCAGGTTTCTACGGCTCAGATCGTCAGAATGATGGCAGAAGGAACTTCCTGAGGTTCGTATCCTTGCTACACCTGAGATCCGCTCCGGCCCGACGCCGGAGCAGTAAGGTGGCGCAGCAGTGAATTCCTGGTTCTTGCAGGTGAGTAAGCGG
Source organism: Sorangium sp. So ce302 (assembly GCF_051530145.1). GTDB lineage: Bacteria > Myxococcota_A > Polyangia > Polyangiales > Polyangiaceae > Sorangium > Sorangium cellulosum_B. The sequence continues at coordinate 4,101,991 of NZ_CP150326.1, forward strand.
CTGGGGCCCGCGGGGCGCCGGCTCTGGGTGCTTGGGTTCATGGGGGTGGTGCTTGCGGTCACGCTGGGGCTCGCGCTGCGCGCGGCGCGCGAGTCGTCCGCGCAGCGCACGGCGAGTTACACCGAGCTCCTCCAGATCGCGCAGGCGGGGCAAGCGACCGCGGTCGAGGTGAGCGGGGATCGCTTCCTCGTGCGTCAGGCGGGCGGCGCCGCGGTGACGGCCGTCGTCGACGAGCCGACGCTCCGGCAGGAGCTGGTCTCCCGGTTCGCGGGCGCCGGCGCCTCTGTCGACTTCGCCTCCCGGGAGGATCCGTCGCGCGCCGCGTCCGCGGTGCTCCCGGTGGTCGTGCTCGCCGCGGTCGGCTTCGCGCTCTTCACGGTGAGCCGGCGGCGCAGCCCGAAGGTCTTCTCGGACGTGAAGGCCGGGGCGGCGCGGGCGGTGGTGCGCTTCGCCGACGTCGCGGGGATGCACGAGGTCAAGCAGGAGCTCGCCGAGACGGTCGAGTTCCTGAAGAGCCCCGATCGCTTCGCGCGCCTCGGTGGCCGCCCGCCGCGCGGCGTGCTGCTGACGGGCGAGCCCGGGACCGGCAAGACGCTGCTCGCGCGCGCCGTCGCGTGCGAGGCGGGCGTGCGGTTCCTCTCGGCGTCGGGGTCGAGCTTCCAGGAGATGTTCGTCGGCGTGGGCGCCTCCCGCGTCCGCGCGCTCTTCGCCGAGGCGCGCAAGTCCGCGCCGTGCATCGTCTTCATCGACGAGATCGACGCCGTGGGGCGGGCTCGCGCGAAGGGGCACGGCGACTCCGCCTCCGCGGAGCACGACCAGACGCTGAACCAGCTGCTCGTCGAGATGGACGGGTTTGACCACGAGACCGGCATCGTGGTCATCGCGTCGACCAACCGCGCCGACATGCTCGACCCGGCGCTGCTCCGGCCGGGGCGCTTCGACCGCAAGGTCACCGTGCCGCTCCCCGACGTGCGCGGCCGCGAGGAGATCCTCAACGTCCACGCCGGGCCGATCCCGCTCCAGGGGGAGGTCGATCTCAGCTACATCGCCCGCGGCACGCCGGGCTTCTCGGGCGCCGACCTGGCCAACCTCCTGAACGAGGCGGCCATCCTCGCGGCCCGCGAGGGCGCCGACGCGGTGGACCCGACGCACATCGACCGCGCGCGCGACCGGGTGCTCATGGGGCTCGAGCGCAAGGGGGTGCTCGTCGACGAGGACGAGCGTTATGCGACCGCCGTCCACGAGGCCGGGCACGTCGCGGTCGGGCTCCTCGCGCCGAGCTGCGATCCCGTGCACAAGGTGTCGATCCTGCCGCGGGGCCGCGCGCTCGGCGTGACCCAGGCGCTGCCCGAGAAGGATCGGCTGATGTACCGGAAAGAGTACCTCGAGGATCAGATCTGCATGCTGATGGGCGGCCGCGCCGCCGAGATGGTCGTCCTCGGGACGATGACGGCGGGCGCCTCGGACGACATCCAGCGCGCCTCGACGATCGCGTGGAAGATGGTCGCGGAGCTCGGCATGAGCCACCTCGGCCCCATCTGCGTCGGCGACGGGCACCCCTCGCGGAGCCCGGCCCTGCTCGACCGGGTCGACGAGACGGCGCGGGCGCTCACGGAAGCGCAGCTCTCGCGCGCCATCGAGATCGTGAGGTCCCGGCGAGGCGAGATCGAGGCGCTCGTCAGGGCGCTCCTCGAGAAGGAGACGCTCGGCATGGACGAGATCCAGGCCTGTTTCCCGGCCGATCGCAGGCCGCGCCCCGAAGGCCAGGCCGCCTGACCGGCGGAGGCTCGAGGACGCCGGAAAGGGAAGTCCTTTTCAGGCGTCCTCGGCGGCAGGCCGCCCGCTCGCCGCGAGCGCGTCCGGCGCTCTCCGCTCTCCCCTCTCGCCGCCGGACTCGACCCTTCCCCCTGCAGCCCAGCCGTCTCCTCTCGTCTCCGACGCTCCCGCGCGTGTGGCTGGCGAGTGAAGAGCCTGTTGTCCGAGATACGTTGTGCTCGGAAAGCTCGCTTCCCGGCCGCGCGCGCCGGATCCGAGCCGGTGCGGGGGCTTTGAGCCGCGGCGCGTCGCGCCTTCTTTTCCGTCCGGAGAGGGCAAATCTCCCCTTGCGATTGCCGGGCAAGCTGGTGAAGTGTGGCCACTTGCATGCATGGATTCCGTTTCGTTCGCGTGTCTCTCGACAGGGCACCCTCTCCGCGTTCGCCGATGGCCAGGCCTCTCTCCGGCCGCTCCCTGAGCCCGGCGCGGCCGTCGCGGGAGGCGTGCGGTGCCTGAGCCTCGGATACTGATCCTGTCGAACAGAGATCCGGAGGAAGCCGTCGACGAGCCGCCACTCGCGCAGCGGGTGGGGAGCGGGCGGCTCCGGCTCGGTCGCGAGGACGGCAGCGCGGTGGTCGCGGAGAGCGTGCTCGCGGCCCTCGCCGCGGCCCCGGGCGTGCGCGTGGCGCACCGGCCTGTGCTCCGGCCGAGCGAGGTGCTCGCGGCCATCGGCGATCATCGCCCGAACGTGATCTTCAACCTGTGCGAGGCGCTCGACGGCGACAGCCGCCACGAGGTCATGTGCGCGTGGCTGCTCGCGGGGCTCGATCTCCGCTTCACGGGCAGCGATCACGTCGCGCTCCGGAGCTGCCTGCACAAGGCCGAGGCGAACCGGATCCTCGCGCGCGCCGGCGTGCGCGTGCCGGCGACGGTGCGGGTCGAAGGCCCGGATCGCATCCCGGAGGTCGCGTTCCCGGTCATCGTCAAGCCGGAGCGCGAGGACGGCTCGATGGGCATCGATCGTGGCTCGGTCGTCCACGATCGCAGGGCGCTCCGCGACCAGGTCGCCGCGGTCGTCGCGCAGTGCCGCCAGCCGGTGGTGGTGCAGCGTTACGTGCACGGGCGGGAGATCTCGGTCTCGCTGCTCGGGTGGCCGACGCCGCGCGTGCTGCCGCCCGGCGAGGTCACCTTTCAGGGCCTGCCAGAGGGGCACCCGCACGTGGTCACGTACGAGTCGAAGTGGCGCCCGGACACCGCCGCGTCGATCGGGACGCCCTCCTCGGCGGCGGTGCTGCGGCCGCTCGATCTGCGCCGGGTCGTCGCCGTGGGCCGCCGCGCGTTCGAGGTGCTCGGGCTGCGCGACTACGGCCGCGTGGACGTGCGGCTCGACGAGCGCGGCACGCCGCACGTCATCGACGTCAACCCGAACTGCGATCTCTCGCCGGACGCCGGCTTCGCGCGGGCGGCGGCGCGCGCCGGCCTGTCGTACGCCGACGTCGTCTGGGAGATCCTCCGCGCGGCGCTCGCCCGCGGCGCGCGCCACGACGATCTGCTCCGCGCCCGGGGCCGCGCGCCGGCGCGCGGCCGCGCCGCGGCGCGCTCCGCTGCCCGCGGCGCTCTCGCCGCCGCGCCCGAGGCGCCGTGATCACCCAGCGCGGCCTCCGCGCGGAAGATCGGCCGCTCATCGCCGCGCTGCTCGAGTCGGTCCCGGCGTTCACCGACGACGAGCGCGCGGTGGCGCTGGAGCTCGTCGACGTGACGCTCGGCCAGCCCTCGACGGACGGTTATGGCTACCGGTTCGTGCTGAGCTTCCAGGGCGCCCCGGGCGGCGACGGGGCGCCGCGGCTCCTCGGGTACCTCTGCTACGGCCGCACGCCGATGACGCAGTCCACGTACGACCTGTACTGGATCGCGACCTCGCCCGATTTCGCCCGGTCGGGGGTGGCGCGGGGGCTCGTGTCCACGATGGAGAGCGAGATCGCGCGCGAGGGCGGCGGCCTCGTGCGCGTGGAGACGGGCAGCCGGGAGGGGCACGGCGCGGCGGTGCGCTTCTACGACGCGGTGCGGTTCACGCGGGCGGCGGTCCTCGCCGACTTCTACGCGCCGGGCGACGATCTCATGATCTACACGAAGCGGGTCGCCCCGCCGGCGCCCTCGGCCGGCGAGGCGTCCGCGCGCGGCGAGGCGCCGGCGCGCGGCGACGCGCCCGCGCGCGGCGAGGCGCCCGCACGCGGCGACGCGCCCGCACGCGGCGATACGCCGCCGCCGGGCGAGCCTGCGCTCTACGACGCGGCGTTCGGCTACCGCGACTACGCCGCCGAGCGCGACTTCCTGCTCGCGTGCGCGCGCCGCTTCGGCGGCCGCCCGGTGCAGCGCGTCCTCTCGTGGGCCTGCGGGCCCGCGCGGCACCTGGAGGCCTTCGCGGAGCTCGGCGTCGGCTGCGCCGGCGCGGACGGCTCGGCGGCGATGATCGCCTTTGCGGAGCGCGCCGCGGGCGCCCGCGGCGCCGGGGCGTGCATCCGCTTCTCGTGCGCGGAGCTCGACGAGCGCCCGGACGTCGCGCCGGTCGATCTCTCGTTCGTGCCGCTCTCGGCGATCCACCAGCTGGCCACGCCGGCGGCGCTCGAGCGCCACCTCCGGCTCGCCGCCTCGCTGCTCCTGCCTGGCGGCGTCCACGTCATCGAGGCGACCCACCCCGCCGATCTCACGCCGTCCGGCGTGAACAGGACGGAGTGGACCGAGCTGCGCGGCGAGCAGTCGATCGACGCGCGGTTCCGCATCCACATCGAGCGGTCGACGCCCGATCGCGTGGTGCCCGTGACCCTCGAGGTGGTGTGCTCGGCCCGGCGCAACGGCGGCGCGCCGAGGGAGCTCTCGTCGATCCGGCAGGAGGCGACGTGGTACGTCCCTGACCTCGCCGGGTGGCGGCGCGTCGCGGAGCGGGTGCCGGAGCTCTCGCTGGTGGCGACGCTCGGCGACTTCAACGTCGACGTGCCGTTCGAGCACGCCGCGGCGTGGCGGCTGATCCTGGTGCTGAAGCGCGGCTGATCGATCGACGCCGCGCGCGACCGCGGCGAGCGCCTAGAGCGGGTTTAATTCAGGTCCCAGAAGTACTTGCCCCCGCTCGGCGGCGGCTCGTCCGCGCCGCCGCCGGGGCCGCCCGTGTCTCCGTCGCGCGTCAGCTGGAGCACCTCCTCGAGCGAGCTCGCCTCCTCGCGCCAGTACGCCTCCGTGCCGAAGTGCGGAAAGGTCCTCGGGAAGATGGGGTCGTGCCATCGCCGCGCGATCCACGCCGCGTAGTGGATCATGCGCAGCCCTCGGAGCGGCTCGATCAGCCCGAGGGTCGAGCGGTCGAAGCGGCGGAGCTCCTCGTAGCCCTCGATGAAGAGCTCGCGCTGCTGCCGGGCGGCCTCGTCGCGGCCGGGGAGGAGGAGCCACAGGTCCTGCACGGCGGGGCCGACGACCATGTCGTCGAAGTCGAGCACGCGGAGCGCGCCGTCGCGCAGGAGCAGGTTGCCCGGGTGCAGATCGCCGTGGATGCGGTGCACGTCGACGCCGCGCAGGCGCTCCTCGGCCGCGTCCGCGACGGCGCGCGCGGCCGCGAGGTACCGCGGCTCGACGGCCGCGGGGATGAGCTTGCGCTCGACGAGCCAGCCGAGGTCGTCGCGCGCGTAGGTATCGGCGGAGAGCCGGACGCGGTGCTCGGCGGCGCTGGCCGCGCCCACGTTGTGGATGCGGGCGGCGAGCCTGCCGAGGCGCACGAACAGCTCGTCGCCGAGCTCGTCGGGGGCGCGGCCGCCCATGCGCTCGAAGAGGCAGTAGGGGATGTGGTCGATCTGCTTGAGCGTCTCGCCGTCGGGGAACGGGCGCGTCGGGCAGACGGGGATCTCGGCGTCCGCCAGCTCCGCGAGGAACCGGTGCTCCTCGAGGATCTGCTCCCGAGTCCAGCGCCCCGGCCGGTAGAACTTGGCGATGACGCGGGTGCGATCCTCGCGCTCGACCTCGTAGACGCGGTTCTCGAACGAGTTCAGCGGGTAGCAGACGCGGTTGCAGTGGACGCCCGCGGCCTCGACGGCCTCGATCACCTTGTGCGGCGTCAGCGACAGGAAGAGGTCGGTCGGGGTGGTGGTGCTCATGGTGGGGAGAGTTGAGCACCGACCGGCGTCGCGCTCGACGAGAACTTTCGCCGCGCGCTGCCGGAGGCCGTTGCCACGCGCCGTTGCCACGCGGCGAGCGCCATTACCGGGCGGGCCCAGGGGCGCTGTGTCAAGCGCGGCCGTGATACGCTATCCTGAGGACCTCATGATGGAAGAAACGCAGCTTTCGTTTCGTCACCTCGAGATCAGCAGGCTCGAGGCGATGGTCGAGATCATGTTCCTCGCCGCATACGCTGACGGATCCATCAACGAGGCCGAGCGCGCCGAGCTCGCGCGGCACGTGACGGCCATGAGCGAGGGGCGGCTCGGGGCCGACCTCGTCGAGTCGCTGATCTCCATCATCGAGCGATCGGTGCGCGACGAGGGCAGGAGCGGCCGCTTCGCGGCGCTGCGCGTCCGCCTGCCCGACGTGCGGATGCGCGAGGCCGCGATCGAGCTGGCCGTCCGGCTCGTGGCCGCCGACGGCGTGATCCACGAGAGCGAGCACGCGCTGCTCGTCGAGGCGGCCAGGGCCCTCGAGGTGCCGATCGCGTTCAAGGGGCGCGTCGTGCCCGGCTCCGCCCGCTGAGCGGCGCGAGGGGGCGACCGCGCCGCGGCGATCCCGGCGCGCGCCCCGTGGGTGCCTCGCTGGCTATCGGGCGATCCTGACCGACATCCTGTGTCGATGTACCCGTCGAGCGCCGGTGTGGCGCGCAGGGAATGCGTCGTGCGACGACCGTTGCGCCGGCGGATCGGCCGCGCGCTCGTCCCGGGACCGCGCCGGCGGACGACGCGCTGCGGCCACGGAAGACGCGCGCGCCGGTCGCGGCGGACGGCGCGCAGCCTCCGGGGCGAGCCGATGGCCGCGGGCGCCGGATTTGATGCCTCCACACCGCAATCCCGGCGCCGCGGCGGGCGGGAAAGAGGCGGATCTGCGGCGATTTTCATCGGCCTGCTCCTTGCAGCACACGTGGGCAAGGACATGGACAGCCACCGAACTGACAGCTCCACGACGCCACATGGCGGCTCGATGGATCCCGCGTCGAATCGATCCCGCCCCCCGAGCGGGGGCCGAGCCTCTCAGCGTGCGTACCGCTCGCCGCGGTCTCCGCGCTGGCCCTCGTCTCACCGCCCTCCGTTCGAGCCAGTCGACCTCCGGACGTCGGGCCGCCTGTCGCGGCCGTCCGGCTCGGCCTTCCGTCATGGCGGGGACGTCGCGCCGCTGGAGACGCCGAGCGACGCTCCGGCCACCCCGGCGAGCGTACCGCCCGCCACGCTGCGGACCGGGCTTGCCGGAGCGCCCTCCGCTGCCGCCCTGGCGGTTCCTGCGAACGACCCGTGCTCCGCCGCGCTGCGGCGCTACGCCCCAGGCGACGTCCTCGGGGGGCGCTATCGCCTCACAGAGCTCCTCGGAGAGGGCAGCATGGGCGCCGTGTGGAAGGCGCGGAATCTCTCCCTGAGCCTCGATGTCGCGCTGAAGCTCATCCGTCGCGACTGCGCCGTCCCCGAGGCCACCTCGCGGCTGATCCGGGAGGCGCAGGCGACGGCGCGGGTGTCGCACCGCGCCGCGGTGCGGATCTTCGATCTCTGCTTCACGGAGGAGGGAGAGCCGTTCGCGGTGATGGAGCTCCTCCAGGGCCGGTCGCTCGCCCAGGCGCTCGCCGAGTCGGGCGCGATGTCGCCCATCTCCGCGGTCCAGCTGCTCCTTCCCGTGATCGGCGCGCTCGGCGCGGCGCACGGCGCGGGGGTCGTGCACCGGGACGTGAAGCCGGCGAACATCGTCCTCGTGCGCGAGGGCCGCCGCACGGTCCCCAAGCTGATCGACTTCGGGATCGCGTTCACCGCGGTGCGCGCGGCGGGCGACGAGCGGAGGGAAACGCTGGTCGGGAGCCCGGCCTACATGGCGCCCGAGCAGGTCCGCGGCGGGCAGGAGCCGGACGCGCGCGCCGACGTGTGGAGCGCGTGCGTCGTGCTCTACGAGCTCGTGAGCAGCCGTCGCCCGTTCGGCGGCCCGAGCAGCATCTCCATCGTGCACGACGTGCTGCGCGCCGCCCCGCCGCGCCCGGAGGCCCTCGAGCTGCACCCGCGGCTCTGGGAGATCATCGAGCGCGGCCTGGCCAAGGACCCTGACGGGCGCTTCACGACCATGGCGGCGCTCGGCCGCGCGCTGGCCCAGTGGGCGATCGCGGCCGGGGTCGCCCACGACGTGACGGGCGCGTCCCTCGTCGACTACTGGCTGTCGTGAGAGGGGCTCTCAGTACGTCACGCCGCAGCCCTTCGCGTCGGCGAAGGCCTTGATCGTCTCGAGCTCGGCCGTGGTCGCGTCGCTGTAGGCCCAGCTGATCGCGCCCGCGTATCCCTGGCTGTACCAGCTCTCCAGGAGCGTCGGCAAAGCGGCCGTCGCCAGGCCGGCGATGGGGAAATCCCCCATGATGACGGGCTTGTCCGTGATGCCGTAGTCCTCGGGCGACTGGTTGTAGGGCCAGTACAGGTTGACCCGGTCGTTGATATGAAAGGTGTAGAAATCGACGTCGGTGTCGCGCCAGGACCGCGCCCACTTCATCGACGCCGAGCCGATCGTGACGAGCGCCGTGCTCTCCGCGCGCAGCGCCCGGATGGCCTCGCCGAGGAACGCCGTCATCTGCGCGTGTTCGATCGGATCCACCTGGGCGTCGGGTTCATAGCGAGGGCCGTCGTCCGGGCTCGGTCCGGTCATGGCCAGCTCGGGCTCGTTGATCACGTCCCACGCGACCATCCGGTGCCGGTAGGGGCTCTGCGCGACGGCCCTGGCGATCGGCCGGACGACCTTGTCTATCAGCTTCGCGCGCCGCTTTGCGTCCTTCACGATGGGGGTGATACCGACGGTCTTCACGTCGGCGTCGAGCCGCGTCGGGTGGAAGTTGTCGAAGGAGAACAGGCAGAACACCAGGTTGACGTCCGCCTGCTCGGCGAGCTCGAGCGCCTTCTGGACGTCGCGCCGCGTCGTCCCGCCGAGGCCGGTCGGGTTCTCGCTCGTGTCGAAGACGACGCTCTCGCCCCGGATCTCCGGCAGCATCCACCACCGCACGACGCTCGCCCCGTGAGCACGGATGTCGGCGAGGTTCTTCGCGTGCGTCTCCGCCTCGGCCGCGACGCCGCGCTTGTCCCACGCGGCGATGCCGCCGAAGTCGCCGGCGAAGTTGTGCCACGCATAGTTCATTCCGAACATGAAGCGCTTCTTGCAGCCGATCGTGATACCAGCGCTCTCAGCGGGGCACTCGTCGACACACTCCATGGTGTCGATCGGCGCGCCTCCCTGTCCTCCGTGGCCACCGTCGGAGGAAGCGCTCTCGCCGCCGCCGCCGCCGGCGCCGCCAGCGCCCTTGCCGGCCGCCCCGCCGGCAGGCGGGCTCCCGCCAGTGCAGGCGACGAGGACCAGCGCGGCTGTTGCGATGAGCGCGCGGAGACCCGGTGGGCAACGGAGTGTGTTCATAAGGACAGCGGGGTGATCGTACGCGTGCTGTCACGCGAACGCCATCCTCGGGCGGCGGCGCGGGCAGCGAGCGGGCTGCGCGATGCGGGCAGGCCGGGCGGCGCAATGCGGGCAGGCTGGACGGCGGGCGACGCGGGGCGGCGCCGGCGGGGTTCCCCTTGAAACCTGCTTCCCCGCCCGGCTATGGGAGGGGCTCGGGCGCCGCTCGGGCCCCGAACGCCCCGCTTGCGGGAGGAGAACCACCGATCATGAAAGCGCGCGCAGCCGTGGCCCACAAGGCCGGCGAGAAGCTGACGGTCGAGGACGTTCAGGTGGAGGGCCCTCGCGAGGGCGAGGTCCTCATCGAGATCAAGGCAACGGGCGTCTGTCACACCGACGCTTACACGCTCTCAGGCAAGGATCCGGAGGGACTCTTCCCCGCGATCCTCGGCCATGAGGGCGCGGGCGTCGTCGTCGACGTCGGGCCGTCCGTGAAGAGCCTCAAGAAAGGCGATCACGTGATTCCCCTCTACACGCCCGAGTGCCGGCAGTGCTCTTATTGTACGAGCGGAAAAACCAACCTCTGCCAGGCCATCCGCGCCACGCAGGGGCGCGGGCTCATGCCGGACGGAACGAGCCGATTCTCGATCGGCAAGGAGCGGATTCACCATTACATGGGCACGTCGACCTTCTCGAGCTTCACCGTCCTGCCCGAGATCGCCGTCGCCAAGATCCGCGAGGACGCGCCGTTCGACAAGGTCTGTTATATCGGCTGCGGCGTGACGACGGGTATCGGCGCCGTCATCAACACCGCGCAGGTGAGGCCCGGCGACAACGTCGTGGTCTTCGGCCTCGGCGGCATCGGGCTGAACGTGATCCAGGGCGCCCGGATGGCCGGCGCCGACATCATCGTCGGCGTCGACATCAACCCGAAGCGCCGCCAGCTGGCCGAGAGGTTCGGCATGACCCACTTCGTCAACCCGAGCGAGGTGGCGGGGGATCTCGTGCCCTACCTCGTCGATCTGACCCGGGGCGGCGCCGATTTCAGCTTCGAGTGCATCGGCAACGTCAAGGTGATGCGCCAGGCGCTCGAGTGCTGCCACAAGGGCTGGGGGACGAGCATCATCATCGGCGTCGCGGGGGCCGGCGAGGAGATCGCCACGCGCCCCTTCCAGCTCGTCACCGGGCGCGTCTGGAAGGGCACCGCGTTCGGCGGCGCCAAGGGGCGCACCGACGTTCCCAAGATCGTCGACTGGTACATGGAGGGCAAGATCAAGATCGACGAGCTGATCACCCACACGATGCCGCTCGACGACATCAACCACTCCTTCGACCTCATGCACGAAGGCGAGTCGATCCGCAGCGTCGTGCTCTTCTCCTGAAGCGACGCGGAGCTCGACGCCGGCCGCCTCGCGCGTGACCGCAGGGGCGGACGAGCGCGCCAGGCCGCTCGGCGCGCGGGCCTGGCGCGCGCCGGGCGCGGCGCGTGCTCCATGCCCGCGCGCCAGGCCTGCTCTTCGGGGCGCACGTCGGTGCCGTGTCGGTGCCCTATCGGCGGCGACGGGTGCTGCAAAAATGCTGACCCATGTGACATCATTCGCCGCCATGGTCCATGTCACCTCCCTGGCGGGGCTGCCCGCCAACGCCCTCGCGGAGTCGACCGCGGCGATCGCGGCTTGCGATGCTGTCGTCCTCGTCGCGCCATCGCCCATCGCGAAGTACGCGGGGGGGCTCGGGTCCGCCGTGGGCGCGGTGGTCGAGGCTGCGGCGCGCGTCGACTCCGCGCTCGAGGGCAAGAGTGCTCCGGTCGTCCTGCCGGCGCCGGGGGTGCCTGGCGGGCGCCTGGTGCTCGCGCCGATGGGGCCGCTCTCGGAGGACATCGATGACGTCCGCTCCGTCGCGGAGGCCGCGGCGGCCGGCTTCGCGCGGGCGGTGGACGCGGGGGCGAGCCGGCCGCTGCTCGTCGTTCGCGCTCCGGTGGGCGCCGCGCCGCGGTTCGCGCGGGCCGTCGAGGTGGGCGCGCTCGCCGCGCTCGGGAGCCAGTGGACGCCGCTCGAGGCGCGGGAGGCGGAGATGGCCCCGCGCTCGGCCGAGTCGGTCGCCGTGCTCGGGCTGTCGGAGGCGCGCGCCCGCGAGATCGCGGCCATCGAGGTCGGTCGGGCGCTCTGCCGCGACATCACGGGCACCGAGCCGGAGCGGATGGCGCCCCGCCGCGTCGCCGAGCTGTGCGAGGCGGCGTTCGCCAGGACGGGGGTGCTCGTCAAGATCGAGCGCAACGTCGATGACTATCCGCTCATCAGCGCGGTCTCGCGGGCGTCGCGGGTCGTCGAGCGGCACCGGCCGTGCGTCGTGCGGCTCGACTACAGGCCTCGCGGGGAGATCCGGCGAACGGTGCTGCTCGCGGGCAAGGGCGTCACCTACGACACGGGCGGCGTCGATCTGAAGACCGACGGGCACATGGCCGGGATGTCCCGGGACAAGGGCGGCGCCGGCGCGGTCGCCGGCCTCGTGCGCGCGGCCGCGGCGCTCGGCCTGGAGGGCGTGCGCATCGTCGGGCTCCTCGGGCTCGTGCGCAACAGCATCGGCGAGGAGTCCTATGTGAGCGACGAGATCATCCGCAGCCGCGCCGGCGTGCGCGTTCGGATCGGCAACACCGACGCCGAGGGCCGCCTCATCCTGGCTGACCTGCTCGCGCTCGGGCGGGAGCTCGCCATGAGCGGCGCGGCCGACCCTATCCTGTTCTCGGTCGCGACGCTGACCGGGCACGTCTACCGCGCCCACGGGCCTTATACCGGCGCGATCGGCAACTCCGCCGCGCGGCCGGAGCTCGACAGGCTCGACGTCCTCGCGGAGCGCTGGGGCGAGCCGATGGAGCGCGTCCGGCCGCGGCGCGAGGACTACGCGTTCGTGGCGCCCCGGTCGAGCGCCGAGGACGTGGTCTCCTCGAACCGCCTCGCCTCGGTGAACACGCCGCGCGGGCACCAGTTCCCCTTCGCGTTCCTCGACATCGCCTCGGGGCTCAAGGGGGGGGCGCTGCCGTTCATCCACCTCGACATCGGCGGCGTCGGGGTCGAGTCGGCGGACTGGCAGTTCGGCCGCCCGACAGGCATCCCCATTCCGAGTCTGACAGCTTATCTCTCTGGCGAATCCTGACCGATAGGAGCGGGAAGGAGGAGACACGGGGCCTTCCGAGCTCTCGTGGAGAATCGGGAAGGAGCCCGTGGTTTCCGCGCTCGATGGGCGGGTGATCCGTTCTTGGTGGCCGGGGTGGGGGGGCGGCCCGAGCGGATGTGTTGCGCGGTATCATCGGGGCGATGGGGGCGGCCGGCACGTCGCTGGCAAGCTGGGCCGTCATGCGGAGAACTCGCTCGACCACGACCGGCCATCACGCATCGATCCCGCGCGCGCTCGCCGGGGGACTCGCCCTCGCGGCCACCGCGTGCAGCACGGGGGAACGGGGGATCAACCTGGATGTACCGCGCCTGCCGGCGCAGCGCGACAGAGGTGATGTCCTGCCGGCTGTCACGAGCGACGGCGAGCAGGCCGAGCGCGCGCAGCCGGCGCCCGATACGACCGGGATCACGAGCATGGCAGTCCCGATCGGAAGCACCGGATTTGCGCGTGGACGGTCGACGGTGGTCGTGAAGGGCTCGCTGGAGCGCGTGCGCGCCGCGGTGCTCTCGTTCGAGCGTTATCCGGAGTTCATGCCGCACTACAAGAAGTGCCGCCTGCTCGGGCGCACGCCCGCGGGCGGGTGGGATCTCTACATGGAGGTCTCGGCCCTTTCGGGCGCGGTCACGATGTGGGCGCGCATCGAGATCCAGAAGCCGGTCGTCGAGGATGGCGTCGAGACGTACTCGTCCCGCTTCATCTCCGGCAATGTGCAAGATCTCCAGGCCATCTGGCGGCTCGAGAAGATCGACGCCCAGTCGACGCGCCTGTCCCTCGAGGTGTTCCTCCGGCCGAAGCTGCCGCTTCCGAAGAGCCTCCTCAACGCGGAGAACCTGGACGGCTCGGCGCGCGCCGTCGCAGCCATCCGGGCGCGCGTCGAGCAGGCGCAGGACGGGAATCGCTGACGCGCGCGCGCGAGTGAGGCGGAGAGGCGGCGAGGCCGGCGTCACCCGCCCGAGGCGAGCCGCCGGACGGGGTTGGGCACGTCGAGCCGCGCCGCCGTGGCGCCGTAGACGACCCGCTCGGTGCCGGGGTTGCCCAGGAACTCGTAAGGAAAGCCGAGCGGCACGCGGCTCGCCGCGTCGAGCCTCTCGAGGGCCGCGGCGGGCAAGACGACGTCGAGGCAGCCCAGGCAGTCCTGCATCTGCTCGGGCTTCCGGGCGCCGATGATGGGGATCACCTGCGCCGGGCGCGACCTGAGCCACGCGAGCGCCACCTGCGCCGAGGAGCAGCCGAGCTCCTCGGCCACCGCGTCGACCGCGCGCGCGACGCGCAGGCCCCGCTCGTCCAGGCGCCCCTGGTTCATCGCCGCGCGCGCGGCGTCGTTGCCGCCACCCCGCGTGTACTTGCCCGTCAGCACGCCGCCGGCCATGGGCGCCCACGCGAGCACGCCCAGGCCGAGCCGGGACGCCATCGGGACGAGCTCCCGCTCCACCGTGCGCTCGATCAGGCTGTACTCGATCTCGATGCCGATGAAGTGCGACCAGCCCCGGAGCTCGGCGATCGCGTTCGCCCGGGAGACGACCCACGCAGGCGCGTCGGACATGCCGACATAGAGCACCTTGCCCGCGCGCACCACGTCGTCGAGCGCGCGCATGAGCTCGGCCTCCGGCGTCGTCCAGTCCCACGCATGGACCCAGAGCAGATCGATGTAGTCCGTCCCCAGGCGCTTGAGGCTCGCCTCGACGGACTGGACAAGGTTCTTCCTGCCGTTGCCGCTCGCGCTCGGATCGGCGTCGTTCATGGAGAGCGAGTACTTCGTCGCGATGACCCACGCGCCGCGGTCTCCGCGGACGAGCTCCCCGACGATCCGCTCGGCGCTGCCGTTCGTGTACTTGTTGGCGGTGTCGATGAAGTTGCCGCCCCGGGCGCGGTACGCCTCGAGGATGCCGCGGCACGCCTCGGCCGAGGCGCCGAAGCCCCAGTCCTCGCCGAAGGTCATGGTGCCAAGGCTGATCTCCGAGACCTTGAGCCCGCTGCCGCCGAGCAGCTTGTAACGCATCTCCATGGTCGTCCTCCTCGGGCGCAGTCGTCGCCCGGCGACAGGCATCCTAGGGCGGGCGGGAAGGGCGCTATAGAACGCCGCTGCGCTCCCTGGAACCGGGCTGCTGCGTTGACCGGCCCCGCGCCGCGGGCGCATGCTGGGGCCGGCTCTCCGATGATGTCCCGCGTCTCCCGCAGCGCCATCCCGTTCGTCCGCGCCGGCACCCGCGAGCCCATCGAGGCGCTCCGGCAGGCGGAGATCCGCGCGTCCAGCCGCTCGCTGCGCTGGACCGGCATGGTGGCCGAGCTCGGCGTGAACCCGTCCTGGGAGACAGACCACCTCGCCGTCGCCGGCCACTACATCGCCATCAACCTCGCGGACGCGCCGCTGCGCTTCGAGCGAAAGGGCCAGCGCGGCTTCGAGCGCGTGGAGATGCCGCCCGGCAGCCTCTGGCTCCAGCCCGCGGAGGTCCCTTTCTCCCATCGCGTGAGCGAGCCCACGATCTATGGCGCGCTCGTGCTCGACCCCGCGCGGCTCGCGCGGCTCGCAGGGGTGCGGGAGCTGCTGATCGAGCCCCGCGTGGGGCTCGTGGACGCCCAGATCGAGCATGTGCTCCGCGCGCTGCTGGTCGAGGTCTCGCGCGGCGGCGCCACGGGCGCGCTCTTCGCGGACGCGATGCTCTCCGGGCTCGCGGCGCGCCTCGGCGCCCGCCATGCGGTCCAGGCGGAACGGCCGGCTCGGGGCGGGCTCTCCCCTGCGACGCTGCGGCGCTTGCTCGACTACATCGAGGCGCACCTCGGCGACGATTTCGGGCTGGAGGCGCTCTCCGGCGTGGCCGGGCTGAGCCCCGCGCACATGGCGCGGGAGTTCAAGCGAGCGCTGGGGGAGCCGCCGCTCGCCTACGTGACGCGGCGGCGGCTCGATCGCGCGCGCGAGGCGCTGCTCGCCGGCGACCGCCCGATCGGGGAGCTCGCGCGCGCGCTCGGCTTCGCCGACCAGAGCCACCTGACACGGCTCTTCAAGCGGCGGTTCGGGATCACCCCGGGCGCCCTCGCCCGTACCCGGTGATCGCCCCCGGCGGCGCGAGGCGCTCGCCGCTCAGGGCAGCCGGGTGCTGAGGTTGGCTATCCCGTCCGAAGGGCCGTCGAGGGGAGGGGAGCCGAGCGTCCATTTGCGGACCGGCGTGCCCGGCGGCAGGCCGACGTAGTTGTGGCGGTGCCGGGACCCGTTGAGGTGCGCCCGGTTGCCGGTGAAGGCGCTGAGCCCCGCGGGATCCTCGTTCTGGATGCCGTAAAGCGTGTTCCTCGACAGCGTGTTTCCCTCGACCAGCGCGCGCGCGCAGGCCCTCAGCCAGATCCCTTTGCCGTCGTTGTTCGCGGACTGGCAGCCGATGATCCTCGCGTCGCTCTGCCTCTCGAGCAGGAACCCCGCGCCCTTCTGAGGATCGCCGCGCGACGGACCGGCGTCGACGGGCGGGGCCGGCGGTTGCACGAACAGGGGCGTGCGGTGGACCGTGTTGCCGTCGGCGATGCAGTCGACGAACGCGTTGCCCTCGCCGCCCACGAGGCCGCCCTGCGGATCCGCGAGCGGCGTCGACGCGATGAACCCGGCCGCCAGCCCGTCGTCCTCGGCGGTCCCGCTCGCGTTCCTGTTCCCCACGGCCACGCAGCGCCTCAGCACCACGTGGCGGGTCGCGTGGAGCGCGAAGCCGCCGGCGGGCGCGTCCGCGCTCGCGCCGTGGTTGCCGATCGCGCGGCAACCCTCGAGAAGCCCGCGGTACACCGCCCTGCCGATGCGAAAGCCGAGCGCGGAGAAGTCCTTGACCGCATCGGCGGAGGCGGCCGGGTTCGCGTTGTAGTTCCCGTCCGCCTCGCACTCGACCATCTCCAGGTTGCTCGTTGTCGAGATGTTGAACCCGCACGCGCGGTTCCCGGTGAGCGTGAAGTTCCGGTTCGCCCTGCAGCGCAGGAATTTGTAGTTCTCTCCCCACGCGAAGAAGCCGGCCGGCTCTCCGCCCGACGTGTTGTCGTGCGCCTCGCAGTCCTCCACGAGCACGTTGCGGCAGATGACGAAGTCGGCGCCGACGACGTTGAACTGCACGCCGCTCGGCTGGGCGCTGGTGTTCGCCGTGCGGTTGAACACGCACCCTTTGACCTGCACGTCGTCGCAGAACAGGACGAGCGCGCCCAGCGTCACGACGAAATCGAGCCGGCTCGTGTTCTCCGAGCACACGCAGTTGATCATCCGGATCCCTTCGGCGAAGGCGACGCCGCCGGCCGCGTCCCGGGCGCCCATCACGAAGATCCCGCCGTTGCGGCACAGGAAGCCCGTGTCGAACACGCCGTCGCCGCCGCACCGCCGGACCGACAGATCGAGCAGATCCAGCTGGCTGCACGCCCTGGCGGCGATCCCCACCCCCTGGATCCCGAGCACGCTGCCGTTCCTGAGGACGAGCCGCGTCCTCCCCTCGGCGAACACGCCCACGTTCCCGGAGACGACCTCGCCCCGGCAAGACCTCGCGCCCGGGTCGGGGGCGACGACGGGCGCCGGAGGGTCGATCTGCCGCAGCGTCCTGCCGCACAGGTCGAGGGTGACGTCGTCGCTCGCGATCGTGATGGCCCGCGCGTTCGCGTCGTGCGCCACCCAGTCGACGTCTTCCACGAGGGTGTACACGCCGGGCGCCGTGATGACGAAGGGGACGCGGCGCTCCGGGTCCGGTCCGCCGTTGATGTCCTGCGCCGTGATCGGCGTCGCGGGGAGGCGCGCGCTGGCGCCGGGGAGCTCGCTCATGGTCCTCGGGCGGGAGTCTACGCCGTTCAGCCCGCTCCGCGCCGCGCTGGCGAGCGCGCGCCTCACTGGATCGGCACCGCGCGCAGCGACTCGGCGAGCTTCGCGTAGAGCGAGCTCCGCGGGTCGTCGCGCCGGTAGATGAGCCGGAAATGATCGCGCGCGAGGGGCGCGGACGGCAGGAGCCGCTTCAGCTTGCCGCCGCGGAGCTCGGCGGCGACCATGTGGCGCGGCAGCACGGCGACGCCCTCGCCGGCGAGCACCAGCGCCTTGATGGCGGCGCCGAGCCCCACCCAGCGGTGCCGCGCGAACGCGAAGCAGCCGGCGCCGCCCGCCTGATCCGCGAGGTACCGGAACAGCGGCATGGTCGGGTCGATGTCGAGCAGGCAGTGCCGCGACGCGTGCTCCGGGCGGGCGAACGCCTCGCGCCGGAGCAGCTTGGGGGAGGCGACGAACGCGTAGCGCTCCTCGTGCAGCGTCTCCGCCGCCAGGCTCGTCGCGCTCCAGCGCGCGCTGGTGACGACGCAATCGACGCTGCGGTCGTAGAGGCGCTTCAGCAGGTCGTCGGAGGCGCCGAAGTAGAGGTGGAGCGTCAGCTCGGGGCGCCGCCGCGTCAGCGCGCCGAGCTGGGGGACGATCCACGACATCCCGAGCTCGAACCGCGTGCCGAGCGTCAGCTCGACCGGAGCGGGCGCGGGGCCCATCGCGCTGCGGAGGCAGTCCTCGGCGAGCGCCAGGCACTGGCGGGCGCGCGGCAGCAAGGCGAGCCCGCGCGGCGTCAGCTGCACCCGGCGCGTGGTGCGCTCGAACAGCGGAGCGCCGACCTGCTCCTCGATCTGCCGGATGCGCTGGCCGAACGCGGCGGGGCTGAGCGCGACGGCGCGCGCTGCGGTCCGGAAGTTCAGCGTCCGCGCCGCGGCCTCGAAGCAGGCGAGGTTCTCCAAGGAAGGGAGCAGCATCGCGGCATCGTATCGTTCTGCGCAACAATCCCGGCCGTAAAATACGGGATCGCGCCGGCCACGGCGCGCGGTCCACCTCGCGCCGCGGCCGGCGCGCGTGATCCGGAGGCTCGGGTGGTCCGGACCCCGGGGCGCTACCGGGGATCCTCGACGGGCGCGGTCTCGAGCGGGACGGTGCCGCCGTTCGCGACCCACTTGAAGCCGTCGACGAGCGCGGTCGAGTCGAGCCTTTCGTCGCCGGTGTCGAAGATCATGAACCGCAGCTTGAGCTCCTCGCCGCCGGTCACCGGGGCCCGCGTGCGCAGCCAGCCGGTCGCGCCGGCGTCGTTCCAGAGCCCGAAGCCGGTGCCCTCGAGCTCGTCCGTCCCGAGTGGGCAGTCCTCGCAGACCTCGAAGAAGCTGAGTTTGACGCTGACGGGGTTGCCAAGGCTATCGAACGAGAGATTGCCGTTGAGCGACCCTGGCGGGGCCGGCGCCGCCAGGGCGACGAACTGGTCGTTGAAGCAGTCCTCGACGAACTCGGGGTATTCGAAGGTGTAGAACTTGAACGCGAACTCGTAGCCTGTCGCGTTCGTCGGCGTGCGGATGACGAGCTCGAGGGCGATGTCGTCGTTGATGTTCGCCGAGGGAGCGCACTCGGGGGTGCCTTGCGGGAAGCCGGGCGGCGCCTCGCCCGGCCCGTAGTTCTTGCAGCTATCCGCGTTGCACGCGCCCGGCCACCGGGCGATCCGGGCGCGACCCGAGGACAGGACGAGCAGGCGGGTCCCGCCCTGCGGGTGCACGTTGGGGCCGAAGG
Organism: Sorangium sp. So ce302; assembly: GCF_051530145.1. Classification (GTDB taxonomy): domain Bacteria; phylum Myxococcota_A; class Polyangia; order Polyangiales; family Polyangiaceae; genus Sorangium; species Sorangium cellulosum_B. Next base: position 4,121,030 of record NZ_CP150326.1, read on the forward strand.
AATCGAGCACGCCCACCGCGGGCGAGGGCTCCGCGGGCGAGCCGTCGCCGCGCACGTACTGCGCGCTCAGGACGCCCCACTTCCTGTCCCCGGGCGACGCCCTGGCGCAGAGGTCGATCGCGTGGGCCCCGTGGATAGCGTCGAAGTCGGCAGGAGCGATGTTCCTGTCGCAGGCCGGCGGCGCGTCGTCGATCACGCCATCGCAGTCCTCGTCGGCCGGCTCGGGCACCGCGCCGCTCGGGTCGGGCTCCGTGATCACGACCTCGACGGCGCCTGGGTTGACGTTCGTGTCGCCGTCGTTGCAGTCGCCGTCCTCGATGGTGAACCCGTCGCCGTCCTCGTCGGGCGACGGGCCCTCCTCCTTCGGCGCGCCGCCGTCGCCGAAATCAGCCCAGGAGCCCGTCGACTCCACGCGTCCGCCGGCGCCCGCCTCGGCCGTCGTGGCGCTGGTCGCGCCCCCGCCGCCGCCCTCGCCAGGCGCCTGCTGGTTGCGCGCCGTCGCGGAGCACGCGCCCGAGGCCCAGAGCGCCGCCCCGACGCTCGCGCAGAGACCCAAGTAGACGAAGCGCCCGCCTCTCATGGTGCATCCACCTCGATGGTTGGTCCGGACCGCCGGAGCGCCGCGTCCCCGGCGACCCACGGCAACATGCGAGCACATCACGGCCCGGGCTCGCTGTCTTCTGTTCGCTGCCGCGGCGGCGCGGGGTCGTCGGGCGGCGCGCCTCGCTCCCGTTCCCCTCGCTTCAGGAGCCGCGCGGCCCACAGCGAGAGCGCCAGCAACCCGACGGCCAGCGCGCCCCCGATCGGCGCGCGGTGCCGCTCGGTGAACGGAAGGTCGCGCGCGACAGGGGCGGCGCCGAGCTCCGGGTTTGCCGCTGCGGCGCCGAGCCTCGCGGCAGGGGGACGCTCGCGCACGGTGTGGTCGAGCAGGTCGGCCAGATCGTAGCTCGGGCGCTTGCCGAGCGCGTCGCCGACGTAGAGCCGGTGCGGCCCCGGCCGCGCGGCGCGGAACACGACCTCGCGCGCCCGCACCTCGCCTTGCGCGCCCGAGAGGGAGAGCGGCGCCGAGTCGCCGTCGTGGATCGTGAGTCGGAGGAATCGCTTCCGGGTGGGGATGAGCGGGATCCGTGTCGACGCGAGCGAGGGCCCTGACTCACCGTGCGGACGGATGCGATGGATCATGCCGCTCCCCACGGCCGGCCAGACCGCGCGGTACGTGGTCGAGGCGACGTCGACGCGGCGGCTGAACTCCGGCGTGGCGACGTCGAGGAGGACGGCCTCCAGGGGCGCGCCGTCGGCGCCGGCGTCGAGCGTGACGAGCGTCGTCTTCGCCTCGCTGTCCCGCTGCGTCTCGACGATCGCGAGCGGCGGGAGCGCGGGGGACTCGGTGGGGGCCTGCGGCTCGCACGAGACGGCGCCGCCCGTGATCCGGACGTCCGCGGCCGCGTCGCGCGCCGGGGCGCCCTGGGGGACAAGGCGGATCCGGACCAGGGCGGCGCGCGAGAGGGGATAGCGGACCGACAGGTGCTCGACCGTCTCCGAGCCCTGGGGAATGCGGTACACGTGGGCGCCGCGCGCGACCTCGCTGAGCGCCCTCGGAGCCGCGCCGGTCTCGACCCGCGCCTCGCGGAGGAAGCTGCCGCCGGTGACGCTGAGCTCGACGCGGCAGTGGCGCGTGCCGGGCGCGTCGAGCGCCCAGGTCGCGTGCGCCACGCCGGCGGCGTCGACCCCCGGATCGAGCATCGTGGCCGCGATCCGCCCGGAGGCGTGCGCGGCGCCCGGCTCGCGGATCACGTAGGGCACCTCGGCGCCGTCGGGGCCTGCGATGCGGACGTCGGCGAGCAGCTCTTCCGCGCGGCTCTCGCGGTAGAGGTCGAGATCGACGTCGACGCGGTGGTCGCCGGCGGCGTCCACGCCCTCGATGGGCCGGACGAGCGCGTGCCTCTCGGTCGGGAGCGCCGCGCCGGTCTGCGCCTCGGCGGGCCGCGCGAGGCTCATCGCCGCGAGCAGCGCGAGCGGCCCGGCCGCGCCCCGCGATCCGGCGCGCAGGAGCGTCACGAGGCGCCGGCCGAACCGCGCGTAGAGGAACCCTCCGCCGACGAGCAGCGCCCCGACGCCCGTGAAGAGGGCGATCTGGTAGATGCGCTCGACGTGCCAGACGTCCCAGGTCACGAGCTTCGCGATGGTGACGGCGAACAGGGAGAGCCCGGCGTAGCGATGGAAGGCGTCGCGCGCCGCGAACCCCGCGGTGAGCAGCGCGATCGCCGCGAGGGCGAGCACGAGCGTGGTCGCCATCGCGAGGCTGCCTTGCTGGCCCTCGAGGGCGGCGCGGTGCTGCACGGTGAGCTCGGCGAACTCGGCCGCGTCGAGCGGGGCAGGGGGGGCGGCGGGGAGCGCGGTGATCGCGCTCCGCACCTCGAGGACGACGGTCGTGATGAGCAGGGCATACCCCGCGCCCAGCGCCGCCACCGCGGCGCCGCGCAGCTCGGCGCGCGCGGCGTCCGGGGGGCGGGCGAACGCCGCGCGCGACAGCAGCCGCCCCGCGGCGAGCAGGGCGGCGCTCACGCCCGCGAACGCATAGGTCCTCGCGTTGAGCAGGACGGGAACCGCCATCGTCCCATCGCGGCCGTGCGTCGCGAACCAGGTCGTCACGAGCGCCTCGGCCTCGGCCCGATCGACGACGAGCGCCCGCGCGAGGGCGGCGCCGAAGAGCAGCAGGGTGACGGCGAGCCAGGCGCGCTCGCCGGTGCGCGCCGCGATCGCGGCCGCCACGGCCGCGAGGATGCTCCAGACCACGGTGACCGTCGCGCCGCCGAGCCCGAACGCGACGGCCGCGGCGAACAGGGCGAGCGCCTGTCCGAGGAGCAGGGCGATGCGATCGGCGGGGGGCGCGGCGCCGGCGCGGGTCACGCCGGCGCGGAGGAGCGCGGCGCCGAGCGCCAGGTCCAGGGCGCCGGCGCCCGCGGTGAGCAGCGCGCGGAGCGTCGGCGTGTCCTCCGGCGTGGCGCCGAGCGCGGCCGCGACGAACCCGAGCGTCGCCACGCACGCGGCGAGCGCGTCGGACCACGAGAGCGCCGGCGCGCCGGGCTCGCGCGTGCGCCGCGCCGAGGCGCCCGCGGCGCCGAGGAACACCAGCATGACGAGCGCTGATGCGCCGAGGAAACTTGCGTTGACGGCGCTCACGGCGTCGACGGCATCGGCGGCCGCCGAGGCGCCCGCGTCCGCCGGCGCGATCGCGAAATGCGCGGCCGCCGCGAGCGCGCCTGCCGAGACGATCGCCGCGACGAGGAGCAGGGCGGGGAGCGCGGCGCGCGCGGCCGTCCACGCCGCGAGGGCGGCCGCGCCCGCGAGCGCGAGCGCGAAGAGCGCTGCATCGGCCTCGATCAGCAGCATGCCCGCGGTGCAGGCGAAGAGCGCTGCGCCGGCGGAGCACGCGATGGCGGTCTTCCGATCGAGCTGACCCGCGAGCCCGGCGCCGCGGAGCCACCCCGCGAGGTAGACGAGCGTCCAGGCCGCGACGAGCGCGACCAGCGTCGTCCGGTGCGCGGCAGGCGCGTCCGCGAACGTCGCGGCGAAGGCGAGGAAGGCGGCGCCCATCGGCGCCAGCAGCCAGGCGCTCTCCTCCAGCGCGCGCAGGGCGACCAGCGCCGCGAGCGCGAGCGCGACGGCGGTGGCTGTGAGCGCGCGCGGCGCGTCGAAGAGCAGCGCGGTCGCGCCCGCGTGGGCGAGCACGAGCGCAGCGATGCTGGTCGCCGTGGCGTCCGCGCGCGCCGCGACGCGGAGGAGGCCGGTCGCTGCCGCGCCGGTCGGCGCGGCGCTTCGGTCGGGGCTCGAGGCGGGCGCGCGCCGCAGCCACAGCGCGCGCAGGATGCCCTGCGCCGCGGCGAGCGCGATGAACGCGAGGGGCGCCGCGCGCGCGGCGAGCGGGAAGTAGGGCCCCGGGAGCGCCTGCGCGGGCGAGTCGAGCCAGGGCGCCGCGTCCGGGTCTCCGCCGGCCGGGGCGGCGCTGGCGTCGAAGTGCGTGGCGTACCAGCCCCAGAACAGCGCCGTATGGCCTGCGATCGCGAGCCACGGCGCGACGCGGAAGCCGAGCCTCGCTGCGACGGCGTGGGCGACGCTCGTCATGAGCAGGAGGTAGCCGAACAGGACGAGCGGCCGGTCCTGCCCCGTCGACAGCACGACGGGGTTGAGGAAGCCGGCGACGAGGCTGAGGATCAGGATGGCCTCGCCGCGGTGGCGGAGCGCGAGGCCGGCGCCGAGCAGGAGGAGCGCCGTGTCCGCCGCGAATGCCGCGGGGATCGGGACGAGCTCGTACAGCGCGGCGCTCGCCCACACCGACGCGATCAGGACCGAGAGGCCGAGGCCGATGAGCGTGTGGACGAAGCGACGCTGCGCGCGCCCGCGGAGCACCTCGGCGATCGCGAGGAGCGCGGCGCCGGTCGCGGCGCCGATCGCGACGCGCCCGAACGGCCCGATCCAGGCGTTGTCCGAGGCGTACTTGAAGAAGAAGAGCGCGCCGAGCAAGAAGGTGGTCGCGCCTGCGCGGGTGAGCCAGGTGAGGCCGAGCCGCTCCTCGATGGAGGGTCGCTCCGGGGCTTCGCGGTGCGCGGGCGAGCCGGCGCCGGACGCGCTCGCGTCGAGCGTCGCCGCGGGGCGAGGCGCTCGAGGCATCGGAGGAGCGGCGGGACTCGGGAACGCGATCGCGGGGGGCGCCGCGGCCTCCGCGGCGGCGAACGCCGTGGACGCGACCGCCGGGGGCGCGGTGGCGGTCGGATGCGCGATCTCGGGAGGCGCGCCGGCGGTCGCCGCGTCGAGCGCGGGCGGCGCGCCGGCGGTCGCCATGTCGAGCGCGGGCGGCGCACCTGCGCCCTCGGCGTCGAGCGCGGGGTGCGCCGCCGCTGGGGGCGGGATCGCGCCCTGGGCAATCCGCTCTTGCTTCAGGTCGTGTGTGCTTCGTGGGCTCTCCGCCGCTGCGGTGAGCGCTGCGCGGCCGCGCAGCCCGGAGAGCTCGGCCACCCGGTGCTCCAGCGCGTGGATCCGAAGCAGCAGGTCCTCGTTGCGCCGGTTGGCCCGGACGGCGAACACGAAGGCGACGAGCGGGGCAACCAGGAGATAGCCGACGAGCGCGAGCCCGAAGAAGACGACGATTCCTGCCCCCATGCATGCTTCGTAGCATGGGGTGCGCGTCGCAGGCGCCGCCCGTCCGCGCGACGATGCCTGTGCTGTTCACGCTGCTCGCGCCGACGGCCCCATCGGAAGGGGAGGACCTTTCGGCGCGCGCTGGGATTCGGGTAAGGTGCATCCGCATGAGGAACACACGCCTGCCTGATCGCCGCGCGCCGGGCGCCTGCTATCTTCCCCGTGTTCCCGGACGGCGGCGTTGCTCGGGGGGGGAGCGCGGCCATTCGGGAACAGTTCTTCTGTCCTCTCGACCTTCTGCGGCGGAGACATCGCGATGGTGAAGCACCCGACCGTCTCTGCATGGCAGCGGGATCACGAGGAAGGTGGTTATACGGCCGAGCTGCACGGCTGGACCTTGCGGGTCCGCTGGATACCCGAGCGCCCGGGGGAGGTCCGCGGCTTCGTGTGGGAGGCCGTCGATCCCTCGGGGAACAAGGTCACCTCGCGCGAGATCCACGAGGAGATCGAGGTGGCGATGGCGTACGCCGAGGAGCGCGCGGCCCCCGATCCGGAGAAGCGCGAGGGGAAGACCGTCGATTGAGCCGCGCGCCGCGCGGCGGCGCCGGGCTCAGCCCGCCTTGTCTGCGGGCGCCGCCTTGCGGCTCCGCCTGGCCCCGTAGTTCCGGATCACGATCTCCCCCACGCGGCCTCTGGCGTCGCTCTTCGCATTGATGCTCCGGAGCGCCGCGACGCGGTCGATCTTGAACCGCTTGTAGAGCGGCGGGATCTCCGGAACATCGGAGTTCGAGAGCATCACCTGGACGCCTCGCCCGTCGAGCTCCGCGAAGAGGGCGGCGAGGCGCTCCTGGTCGCGGAAGCCGAAGCCGCCCGCGCTGTAGGACGTGAAGTTCGCGGTCGACGAGACCGGCGAGTACGGCGGGTCCAGGTACACGAAGTCGCCTTCTTGGGCGTGATCGAGCACGCGCTCGAAGTCCCGGACCTCGATCTCGACGCCCTGCAGCGCCGCCGAGCAGGCCCGCAGCTGGGGCGGGTTGCAGATGGACGGCTTGACGTAGCGGCCGAAAGGCACGTTGAAGCGGCCGGCGCTGTTGACCCGGTAGAGCCCGTTGAACCCCGTCTTGTTCAGGAAGATGGTCCGCGCGGCGCGCTCGGGCAGCGTGAGCGAGGCGGGATCGACGTCGCGAACCTTGTAGTAGTGCGTCTCCTCGTAGGCGTGGCTGCCCAGCGCGGCGATCACCTCGTCGACCCGATCGCGCACCGCCCGGTAGCAGTCGATGAGCTCGGCGTTGACGTCCGTCAGCGTCGCGCGCTTCGGCTGCAGGCAGAAGAAGAGCGCGGCCCCCCCCATGAAGGGCTCGAAGTAGCGCCCGTAGGACGCGGGGAGGAGCGGCTGGAACTGCCGGAGCAGCTGGCCCTTGCCGCCCGCCCATTTGAGAAACGGGCGGGGCGTCACGGGCGCGTCGTCGTCGGGGTCGGTGACAAGGGCGGTGGTCATCGCGCAATACTGGACGCCAACCTACCAGGGCGCGCGATCGTCCTCAACCGCCGAAGGTCACCGCGAGCGAGCACCCTGGTCCGACGCGCCTCGCCGGTCCGCCCCCGACGCGCGGGTGCCCGGGGCCATGGGTCTCTCCAGGCTAGGTCGTTCTATGTCCATGCCGCGGCCCCGTCGGGCGGCGATGTGCCTTGAGATCGACAGTGGATGTTGGCCTGATTCGTTAGTGATTCCGATTGCTTGTAAGCATGCATGAGCGTGCGTGTCCCAGCTGGAGCGCTGCCCGGATCATGGCATGTCGCCGCTTGCGCGATCGCCGAGCAGGGATAAGTTGAAGTCTCGACACGCGGGCTGGACAGCCGCTGGTGGAGCGGAGTTCTCCCGCATTCGCGCACCGCCGTGTCAGGCCATCTCGCCGGTGGACCTGCGCGGCGCGGCAGGGGCTCGCTCGGGCGCTGGGCGCGGGCGTCCCGCGCCGGGTGGCGGCTCCACGAGGGGCCGCCACGCGTGGAAGCCGCCGTTGCTTCTCGACAGGAGGGATGCCGCCATGATGCTTGCCTTCGACCTCGATCGCGACGACGCCCCGCAGCAGCGCGGCCCCGGTCCTGCGGACGGACCGGGTTGTTTCGGTGAAGCCGCGGACTACCGTGCTCAGCGGATCCTGTACGCCGCCCGCGACTGGATCGGCGAGCAGGACGGCATCACCACCGACGGCCGCTCGCTCATCCTGCTGCACGCCCAGCGGACGCCGCCGGAGCGGCGCGAGGCGCTCGTGCGCTGCTTCGAGCGCGTGATCCTGCACGCCCCCCGGCCGGAGCTCGCCGCGCTCTCGGCGTCGCTGCGCCAGGCGGGGCTCTCCGTGGACGAGGACCTCTCGGTGATGGGCGCCCCGGCCGGCGAGGTGCGCGCCGCCGTGCAGGGGCTCAGCCGGTTTCGCACATTCCCGCCGGGCCTGCGCCTGTCCAGGGTGTCGCCGGACGACGACGAGGCGTCGATCCGCGCGATCCAGGAGCTTCAGGCCGAGAGCGGCCACGCTCCGCTCCCGGGGTGGTACCTGCGCGGCGGCGAGGGGCGCTCCTTGACGCTCGCGCTGCGCGACGGCGCGGGGGCGTTGATCGGCTGCGCCACCCTGTGCGTCATGACGCGGCCACAGCCTGCCGAGATCGGCGGGCGCGAGGCGCTCGCCCAGCTCGGGCTGCTGGGCGCCCCGCCGCTCTGGATCTCCGATGTGGGCGAGGCGCCCTCGTGGACGGCCATGCCGATCTGCACCTCTCTGCGCGAGGACCACCGCGGGCGGGGGCTCGGGGCCCCCCTGCAGGCCGCGGCGCTCCGGGAAGGGCATGATCGCTTCGGGATCCGGTGGTTCTACGCGCTCGTCAGGGCCGGCGACGAGATCGCCAAGCGCATGAACGCGCGTTGCGGGCTCGCCCCGCACCGCGCCGAAGGGTTCCTCGTCGCGTCGGCGGTGCCCCCCGAGAAGCCCCGGCGGCCGGCCGACGGCCGCCGCGGCTCAGGTTGACAGCACGGGCGCGAGGAGAAAGCGCCGCCGTTCTAGCCGAGGAGCCATGGGGCCGGCGCCTCGCCCGCGAGGCGCCGGCGGATCGTGTCGAGCGCGCGCTCGAAATAGCCGTCGCGCGCGACCACGAACTCATCGAGCCGCACGTCGCGCGGCTCGACCTTCACGGCGCCCGCGGCGTCCGGCGGCCGCCGCACGAGGCCGCTCGCGTGGGGCACCTCGCCTCGGACGAGGCGCAGCGCCGCGCCGAGCGGGAGCGACAGCAGCGCGGTCACCTCGCGCGGATCAGGACGCAGCTCCTCGAGCGCGCGGCGGGTCGTCGCGAGCAGCACGTCCTGCAGCTCGCGATCGACGATGCCCGGCGCGTGATCGTCCTGGCTGCGGCGCGTGCCGAGCCGGACCACGTCGCGCGGCGCGAGCGGCAGGCCGATCTCCTCCTCCGCCTCGCGCAGCGCCCCCGCGAGATCCTCTCCGGCGCGGTAGTGCCCCGACACGGCGACCTCGAGCGCGCCGGGCCAGGTGTCCTTGTCGGGGCTGCGCTGCTGGAAGAGCACCCAGGGCTCCGCGGCGCTCTGGCCGCTGTCCGGCTCCAGACCATCGGGCCCCCGCTCGAGGAGCACCCACACGTGAACGCTCCGGTGCCAGTCGCCGTCGCGGTGAACGAGCCTGCGCGCCTTGCGCACGCCGAGCGACCGGCCCCCGTCATCGAGGATGTCGAAGAGCTCCTCTTCGTCCTGCGCCGCCATGCGCTAGAAGGTAGCGCAACGTGAACGGAGCAGGACGTCTTCGCTGAACTGCGTGCTCGCGCTCGTCAGATGACGCTGTGCTTCGCTCCGTGCGAGACGCACGACATCGGACGGAAGCAGCAGGGAACGAGGCGAAGGGAGTGAAGTGGCGATCCCAGCGGGAATCGAACCCGCGTTACCGGCGTGAGAGGCCGATGTCCTAACCGCTAGACGATGGGACCTTGTTCTGTGGAGAAGACCGACAGCAGAGCTGAGCGGCCTGGCTGGGGGACAAGGATTCGAACCTTGATAGCAAGAGCCAGAATCTTGCGTCCTGCCGTTAGACGATCCCCCAAGGGGTCAGCGCCGTGTTCATCAGCGCCACGGGCCGCGGAATCTACTCGGGCTGCCTGGATTGTCAAGCGATCAAAATCGGACCCGCCAAAGAAAAATGCCCGCCGCCAAAAATCGCCCATATTTCGCGTGGTTCTGGTGCTTCGCGGGTTGAGCAAGGCCTCCCCCTGCTCAACCCTTCGCTCAACCCGCTCCGCCCTCGTTGCACGCCGTCCGTTGTCGTCGCTCGTCGCTCGTCGCTCGTCCTCGTCGCGCTGCTGTCGCCGCGCTCTCGCCATGATCCGTCCAGATTGTTTCCGCGCTGTCGGAGGGGGGCTCGTCCCTGAGGAGGCTCCACGATGTCGCGACCGCGCCCTCGCCGTCGCTTCTCCAGGCATCTCGGCTTCGCCGCTCGGGACTCTCGGCCCCGGAAAAGTCGCGGCTCCCTGCTGCGTGCCCTTGACGCGCCGGGTGACTGATTTACTTTCGCCCGCGGTTTAGCCACCGGCCTAGGAGAGTGCCAAGACACTGGGATCTCGGGCACTTAGCTCTCGTCGCGCGGGCGGAACGCCCCAGCGGGGGGGCGAACGGGACCTCCGGCGAGCCGATGGTCAGTCAACAAGCCGAGGACGAGGGAGCCAGCATGAAAATCAGGCCGCTGCAGGATCGGATTGTCGTCAAGCGCGTCGAGAGCGAGACGAAGACCAAGGGGGGCATCATCATCCCCGACGCCGCGAAGGAGAAGCCGATCGAGGGGCGCGTCGTCGCGGTGGGCAACGGCAAGGTCCTGAAGGACGGCAAGGTTCGCCCGCTCGATGTGAAGGTCGGGGACAAGGTGCTGTTCGGCAAGTACAGCGGCACCGAGGTGAAGCTCGACGGCGAGGAGCACGTGCTCATCCGCGAGGACGACGTGCTCGCCGTGACCGAGTCCGCCGCGACGTGAACCAGGTCCGAGGCAACCGAACGCAAGCGTTCGTACACGCGGCCGCGCGGCCGCGAGGGGATTGATAGATGGCTGCGAAGCAGATCGTTTTTAGCCGCGGCGCCCGCGCCGCGATCCTCAAGGGCGTGAACACGCTCGCCGATGCGGTCAAGGTGACCCTCGGGCCGAAGGGGCGGAACGTCGTCATCGAGAAGAGCTGGGGCTCCCCGGTCGTGACGAAGGACGGCGTCACGGTCGCCAAGGAGGTCGAGCTCGCCGGCAAGCTCGAGAACATGGGCGCCCAGATGGTGCGCGAGGTCGCCTCGAAGACCAGCGACAAGGCCGGCGACGGCACGACGACGGCGACGGTGCTGGCGCAGGCGATCTTCGGCGAGGGCCTCAAGCTCGTCGAGGCCGGCCACAACCCGATGGATCTGAAGCGCGGCATCGACGCGGCGGTCGCGAAGGTCATCGAGGCCGTGCAGAAGGTCGCCAAGCCGACCAAGGACAAGGACCAGATCGCCCAGGTCGCCACGGTCAGCGCCAACGGCGACAAGGAGATCGGCCAGATCCTCGCCGACGCCATGGAGAAGGTCGGCAAGGAGGGCGTGATCACGGTCGAGGAGAACAAGCGCATGACGACGGAGCTCGAGACCGTCGACGGCATGCAGTTCGACCGCGGCTACCTCTCGCCCTACTTCGTGACCGACCCCGAGAAGATGACCGCGGTGCTCACGAACCCGCTCATCCTCGTGCACGAGAAGAAGATCTCGGCCATGGCCGACCTCCTGCCGCTGCTCGAGCAGGTGGTGAAGCAGGGGCGCGAGCTGCTCATCCTCTCCGAGGACGTCGAGGGTGAGGCGCTCGCCACGCTCGTCGTGAACAAGCTGCGCGGCACGATCAAGGTCGCCGCCGTGAAGGCGCCCGGCTTCGGCGATCGCCGCAAGGACATGCTGAAGGACATCGCCATCCTCACGGGCGCGACGCCGTTCATGGAGGACCTCGGCCAGAAGCTCGAGAGCGCCACGGTGCGCGACCTCGGGACGGCCAAGCGGGTCGAGATCGACAAGGACAACACGGTCATCGTCGACGGCCAGGGCGACAAGGGCGCCATCAAGGGCCGCATCGAGGCGATCCGCAAGCAGATCGCGGACACGACGAGCGACTACGATCGCGAGAAGCTCCAGGAGCGGCTCGCGAAGCTCGCCGGCGGCGTCGCGGTGGTGAAGGTCGGCGCGGCGACCGAGACCGAGATGAAGGAGAAGAAGGCGCGCGTCGAGGACGCGCTGCACGCGACCCGCGCCGCCGTCGAGGAAGGCATCGTGGTCGGCGGCGGCGTGGCCCTCTTCCGGGCTGCCGCCTCGCTGGAGTCGCTCAAGTTCAACGACGAGCGCGACGTCGGCGTGCGGCTCGTGCGCCGCGCCGTCGAGGCGCCGCTCCGCCAGATCGCCCAGAACGCGGGGGTCGACGGGACGGTGGTCGCGGAGAAGGTCCGGTCGGGCGCGCCGACGTTCGGCTACAACGCCGCGACCGACTCGTACGAGGACCTGCTCGCCGGAGGCGTCATCGATCCGGCCAAGGTCGTGCGGCACGCGCTCTCTAACGCGGCCAGCGTCGCCGCGCTGATGCTCACGACCGAGGCCCTCGTCGCCGAGAAGCCCAAGAAGGAGAAGGCCGCGGCCGGCGGGGCTCCCGGCGGCATGGGCGGCATGGGCGGCATGGGGGGTATGGGCGGCATGGGGGGTATGGGCGGCATGGGCGACTTCGACATGGGTTGATCGCCTGTCCGCGCCGCTCTCGGGCTGCCGCCGCCTCCGTGCGGCGCCGGCCCGCCGAGCGCGCTGCCCCGACGAAGCGGGCCGAGGGGTCCTCCAAAGCATGCTGGCTTGGGGGGCCCCTCGCGTTTTGTGAGCGCCAGCGCTCTTGCCCGGGTTTTTGACCCGCGGTCACGTGGGGCGCTAGACTCCAGGGCAATGTCGGAGTCGTCGTTCGCCCGCTATGGCCGCGAGTATGTGCCGGGCGACGTGCTCTTTCGTGAGGGTGACTCCGGCGACGTCATGTTCGTCATCCAGTCGGGCGCCGTGCGGATCACGAAGTCGGTCGCCGGCGAGGACAAGGTGCTCGCGGTGTTCGGGCCCGGCGAGTTCGTCGGCGAGATGGCGATCTTGAACGGCAAGCCCCGGAACGCGACGGCCACCGTGAGCGAGCCGTCCCGCTGCCTCGTGATCGACGCGCGGAAGCTGGAGGTCATGCTGCAGCGCGACGTCGAGATAGCGCTCCGTCTCCTCAAGAAGCTGGCGAAGCGGCTCGACGCGGCGAACTCGCTCGTCGAGATCCTCATGCACCGTGACCCGAAGGCGCGCGTGATGCTGGCGCTCGCGCGCCACGCCGAGGCCTTCGGGGAGGAGACGCCTGAAGGCATACGCGTCCGCTCCTCTCCCGAGGACATCGCGCGCGAGGTCGACGTCGAGCAAGAGACGGTGGACGAGGTGATGAAGCGGCTCCGCCGGCTGAAGCTCCTCTCGTACGGGCCGCCTGGACCCGCGGCGATCATGGTGACCGACATGCGCAGGTTCCGGGATTTCATCGAGTTCCTGGACATGCCGCAGAAGTTCGGCGGAGAGAGCTGAACCAGTGGAGCTGCGTGTCATCGGCTGCCACGGCGGGGAGACCCCCAGGCATCGCACGTGCGCGTTCGTCGTGGACGACATCCTCGCGATCGACGCCGGCTCGCTGACCAGCGGGCTCGAGGTGAAGGACCAGGCGCGCATCGAGGCGTGCCTGGTGAGCCACGCGCACCTCGATCACATCCGCGACCTGGCCACGATCGCGGACAACCGTTGCCAGCTCGGGTGCCCGCCGCTCGTGATCGCGGGCACCCGCGAGACGCTGCGCACGCTCAAGAAGCACTTCTTCAACAACGTGCTCTGGCCCGATTTCGCGGTGATCCCGAGCGCCGGGCAGCCGACCATCCAGTACCTCGAGCTCAAGCCGGAGCGCCCCACGCCGGTCGCCGGGCGGCTCGTGCGCGCGGTCCACGTGACGCACACGATCGACGCGTCGGCGTTCGTGATCGAAGGGGACGGCGGCGCGATCGCGTACAGCGGCGACACCGGGCCCACGGAGCGGCTGTGGGAGGTGCTGAACCAGCAGCAGGACCTCCGCGCGCTGCTGATGGAGGTCAGCTTCCCCAACCGGGAGCAGCGCCTCGCCACCGTGAGCGGCCACCACACGCCGCAGACGCTCGCCCTCGAGCTCCAGAAGTTCCGCGCGCCGAGGGATCTGCCGACGATGCTCTACCACATCAAGCCGGTCTTCCAGGCCGAGGTAGAGCGAGAGTGCGCCGCGCTGAAGGGGCTGAACCTGGAGGTCCTTCAGCTCATGGATCACTTCGTCCTGTAGCCGGCGCATCGGCGCGGGCTGTAGCCGGCGCATCGGCGCGGGGCGTCCGCGGCGTCGTGTGCGCGCGGGTGATGGTGGCGCTGCGCTCGACGCGATCGTCGCGCCGAGCTGCCCGGCCCGAGGGGGGATCGCTCGCTGCTCCGGGCGAGAGCGCACCGCGCAGGAGGTGAGGCCTGCGCGGCGTCGGTGTCGGTGTCGGGAGCTCGCGCGCGACGCGACCGTAGAGCGGCGCGGAGCGCGGGCTAGCGGCTTTCCTGGGTGGGCTCGTCGTTGAAGGGGCGCTTGCCGTCGGGCACCTCTTCGACGCGGGCGAGGACGACCGTGATGTTGTCGGTGCCGCCGAAGTAGTTCGCCCGATCGATGAGCGCCTTGCACGCAGCGTCCAGCGAGCCGCTGGACATCACGAGCTCGAGGATCTGATCGTCGCTCACCAGCCCCGACAGGCCGTCCGAGCAGAGGAGGTACACGTCACCGTGCCGCGTCTCGTCCGTCACGAGATCGACGAGGACGTCCTCGCGGATGCCAAGCGCGCGCGTGATGACGTTGGCCGGCAGCTGCCGGACCTCCTCCTCGGTCATCCACGGCGCCATGTGCGCCGCGTCGCTGACGAGCGAGTGGTCACGGGTGAGCTGCGTGATCTGGCTGTCGCGCAGGCGATAGCAGCGGCTGTCCCCGACGTGACCCACCGTCACGTGCTCGGCGTCCTTGGAGAACATCGCCGCCACGATCGTCGTGCCCATGCCGAAGTCGGCGAGCGTCTTCAGCGAGCGATCGAAGATGCGCCGGTTCGCCAGCCTGAGGCCGGTGACGACGTAGTTCTCCTCCTCGGTCAGGTTCGGATCGGCTGGGAAGGGCCAGGTGGCGTCCCTCCCGACCGTCACGGACAAGAAGTCCGAGAGGGTGTTCACGGCAAGCTGGCTCGCAACGTCGCCCGAGCGATGTCCGCCCATTCCATCCGCCACGGCCACGACACGGTACTCCTCGCTGACGAGGAGGTTGTCCTCATTGTGGTCCCGGAGGAGCCCGGTATCCGTCATCCCGGCAAACCGGGTCCGCAACATGGGCAGAGAGTAGACGCGGAGCAGGGGGGCAGCGCAAGTTCAAGGCGAGGGCAAAGCTGAAATCCTGGGCCTGATCTCCCACAGCGGCCGCTCCATGGCCGCTGGAAGCGGCCGGCGGCAGGGGTAGAGGACCCTTCCGGAGGCGCTCGCTCGCCGGACGCACTTTGCTCTTGAAAGATGGGAGAGGACGTGGGGCTCCGCGCGGCGCGCGCCGAGGCGACGGGCGCTCGAGCTCAGAGCCAGCTCTCGCCGATCGCGATCCCCGCCGAGGCCGCGATCGTCTCGGCGGCGCGCACGCCGCACGCGTGCGCCTCCTCGAAGAGCGCCATCCCCGGCTGATCGACGTGGGCCCAGGCGACGCGCTCGGACAGCGCGCAGCGCGGCTCGAACGGCCGCGGGCCGAGGAAGCCGGGGCGCGGGCGCGGCATCGCGTGCCCCCAGATCATGACGTCCATCCGCTCGACGTCGTCGCGCAGGTGCGGGTGCGCCGGCGCGAGATCGCGCAGCACGCCGTCGGCGAGCGACGCCCACGGCGCGCGGAGCAGCGCCGCGCGCGCCGCGGCGACGTCCGGCCCGCCGAAGGCGCGGTAGTAGGTCAGCACGGTGCGCTGCACCGGCGTCGCGAGGCGCGACCGCTGCGTCGTCGCCGCCGCGAGATCGGTGAGCTGGTGGCGCGCGTCGACGTAGCCGAGCCCCTCCGCGCCGTAGAGGACGGAATCCCACGCGTGGTTGGGATCGATGGGCCTCTCGACGTGCAGGTTCGCCACGAGCCACGCCGACGCGACCCGCTCCGGCAGCTCGCCCGCCGCGCTCCCCGCGAAGATCCGGCGCACGACGAACGCCGGCGCCGCGAGGATCGCCGCGCGGGCCTCGACGCGGCGCGCCTCGCCGCGCTGCAGGTCGACGTAGTCGATCTCGACGCGGCCGCTCGGCTGCGGGCGCACCGACGTGACGAGCGCGCCGAGGGACACGCGCGGCGCCGCGCGCTCGATCAGCGCCTTCACGAGCCGGCCGTTGCCCTCGGGCCAGACGAGATAGCGGCTGCCCGCGAGCTCGGGCGCGCGCGCCTTGCGCCCTGCGAAGTAGTGCAGCCCGGCCCAGGCCGAGATCTCCTCGAGCGCGCCGCCGAAGTCGTCGAGCATCGCGTAGCGCACGTACCAGCGCAGGAACGGCGTGCGGTACCCCTCGCGATCGAGCCACGCCGCCATGCTCATCCGGTCGAGCTGGAGGAGCTCGGGGTCGCGGGAGGAGCGATCGAGCGGGATCTGAAACGCCGGGCGGCCGTCGCTGCCGGTGAGCTCCGTGAGCTCCTCCTCGAGCGCGTGGAACCTCTCGAGCTCGTCCAGCGCCTCGCCCGAGAGCGCGTCGACCGGCGCGAGGCCGCTGTGCCACGCGCCCTCGTAGAACAGCCGCTCGCCCGGCGCGTGGCACAGCCGCCGCGGATCGAACACGGGGCGCCCCGCCGCGTCCCACCCGGTGACGACGCCCATCTGCTCGAGCAGCCGCAGCGTCGCGCGCGCCTCGACGTTCGGCGCGGCGAGGTAGTGCGCGCCCCACGGGTACGGCACGACGCCGTCGTCGCCCCACGCGCTCGTGCCGCCCGGCCTCGGCTCGAGCTCGAGGACGCGCAGATCGAGCCCGGCGCCGGCGAGCCGCCACGCGGCCGACAACCCGCTCACCCCGCCGCCGACGATCACGACGTCCGCGCGCTCGGCGGGGCCGCTCGCCGCGGGCAGCGGGCCGCCGCGGAGCAGGTGGCCCGCGCCGTGGGCCGCGCCGACGATCTCGCCGGCGAGCGGCGCGCGCCCCGGCGAGGCCGTGTGCACGACCCAGCCCGCGGCCACGGAGCTCAGGAAGCCGCGGCGGTTCACCGGATCACCGGGTCCACTCGGCCCACTCGCGCGTGTACACGGAGACGAGCTTCTGGTCGTTCAGCCGGTTGATCGGCGCCTCGACGCGGCCCAGATCGCGGGGGAACCGGAAGAGCTCCGGCAGGCCGCTCGAGTCGAGGTAGCGGAGCCTCGACGGATCGATCCGGAGGGCGCCGGGCGCGGCGAGCCCCTCGCCGCCCGCCAGGATGAAGCCCCACTCGCCGAAGCTCGGCACGTAGACGTGGAGCGGCGCGGTCTTGAAGCCGGCCGCCTCGAGCGTCGTCACGACGCACCAGAACGACTCGCGCGCGTAGTGGGGCGACGTCGCCTGGACGACGGCGAGCCCGCGCATGGAGAGCCGCTGCCGGAGCAGGTGATAGAAGGCGTCGGTGTACAGCTTGCCGACGGCGTAGTTGCCGGGATCGGGGAAGTCGACGATCGCGAGATCGAACGACTCGGTCGACTCCTCGAGGTACTTGAACGCATCCTCGTTGCGGACGGCCACGCGCGGGTCGCGCAGCGAGCCCTGGTTCAGGTCCGCGGCGAGCGGCAGATCGCGGAAGGCGCCGGTGACCGCGCCGTCGAGGTCGACGAGCAGGATCTGCTCGACCGACGGGTAACGGAGCAGCTCGCGCGCGGCGAGCCCGTCGCCGCCGCCGAGGATCAGCGCGCGCCGCGGCTCGCGCCCCAGCGCGGCGACGGCCGGGTGCACGAGCACCTCGTGGTACCGATGCTCGTCGTCCGACGAGAACTGGAGGTTGCCATTGAGGAAGAGGCGCGTCGTGCGCGGGCTCCTCGTGATGACGAGGCGCTGGTACGGCGACTGCGCCGCGTAGACGATGGGCGCCCCGAAATAGAGCGCCTCCGAGCGCTCGACGAACCGCGAGACGAGCGCGAAGGCGACCCCGAGCCCGGCGATCACGATCAGGCAGAGCGCCCGCAGCCGGACGACGACGGCGCGATCGAGCGGGAACAGGAACGTGCTCGTCAGCGCGACGGCCGCGTTGAGCACGCCGAAGAACAGGCTCGTCTGGTGGATCCCGAGGCGCGGCAGGAGGAGCGAGGGGAAGAGCAGGCTCGCGGCCAGCGCGCCGATGTAGTCGAGCGTGAGCACGCGCGCGACGAGCCGCTTGAGATCCAGCGAGAAGTTGAGCAGCCGGATGAGCAGCGGGATCTCTAGCCCCACGAGCATCCCGATGAGCAGCACGAGCGAGTAGAGCAGCGCGCGGAACGACCCGAGCGCGGTGTAGACCCGGAAGAGCATCGGCGCGGAGAGCCCCCCGACGAGCGCGAGGCCGAGCTCGATCTCGACGAAGCGCTCGAGGAGCCGGCTCTCGATGTACTGGGAGAGGTACGAGCCGATCCCCATCGCGAACAGGTAGAGGCCGATGACGAAGCTGAACTGCGTCACCGAGTCGCCGAGGACGTAGCTCGCGAGCGTGCCGGTGATGAGCTCGTAGACGAGCCCCGACGTGGCGATGACGAACACGCTCGCGAGGAGCGCCGGGTGCACGAGCCGGGGCAGCGGCTGCGCCGCGGGGAAGGGCGCCGGGGCGTCCCCGGGAGGGGCGCCCCGAGCTCCCGCAGGGCTCTCCTCGGTGGCCGGCATCGGCGCGGTCCTAGCACCGCTCGCGCTGGACCACAGCCTGTTCGGGCTCGCCGGCGCACCTGAAACGCTTCCTCTTTCGTCGTCGAGGCTTCTAGTATGGTGCTCGCGTGAGCACGCCCTTCGACCGAGCAGCCGCGTGCCCCTCCTGCGGCGCGCCGATCACGTTTCGCTTCGCGGGCGCGATGGCGCAGGTGTGCAAGCACTGCAAGTTCGTCGTCGCGCGCACCGATCGGGACCTCCGCGCCGTCGGGCGCGTCGCCGACTTGGTCGAGATTCCCACGCCCCTCCAGCTCGGCGTCACCGGGCGCTGGGGCAACGAGCCGTTCGTGGTCGACGGCCGCGTCCAGCTCGATCGGGCCAGCGCGCCGGGCGCGCCCTGGCAGGAGATCTTCATCGCGTTCCCGGCCAGCGGCCGCTGGACGTGGGTCGCGTTCGCCCAGGGGCGCTGGTACGCCACCACCGAGGCGCCGCTCCCGCTGAACGGGCTGCCGCAGTGGAGCTCCCTCCAGCCGGGCGGCCGTGTCCACCTCGAGGGGCACGGCATGTTCACCGTCGTCGAGGTCGGCCGCCGGCGCGTGATCTCGGCCGAAGGAGAGATGCCCCACGTCGCCGCGCCGGGCGTGGTGACGGGCTTCGTCGACATCGCGGGGCCGAGGGGCGAGTTCGGGACGCTCGACTACGGCGACGGGCGGACGATCCCGCCGAAGCTCTACCTGGGCCGGCAGATCGACCCGGCCATCATGAAGCTCGACACCGGGGCCCCTGTGGACCAGCCCACGGCGCAGGTGTCGGCCGTCGTGTGCCCGAGCTGCGGCGGCAACCTGCCGCTCGCCGCGCCCGGCACCACGGAGCGCATCGTCTGCCGGTACTGCGGTACTGCGAGCGACCTCACGAAGGGCGCGCTCGTCGCGCTCGGCCAGGTCCCCAGGCCGCCCATGGAGCCGTACGTCCCGCTCGGCGCCGAGGGCCAGCTCCGCGGCATGCGCGTGCTCTGCATCGGCTTCGTCATCCGCGGCTGCACCGTGGAGGGCGAGCGTTACCGCTGGCGCGAGTACCTGCTCTACGGCGGACCGAGCATTGGCTACCTGTGGCTCATGGAAGAGGACGGGGCGTGGCAGCTCGTGACGCCTCTCTCGCCCGGCGAGGTCCAGCCGATGGGCTCGACGGCGAGCTATCAAGGGCGGACGTATGCGCTCAAGCAGAGCGTCCACGCCGAGGTGGAATACGTCATCGGCGAGTTCTACTGGAAGGTCGAGATCGGCGAGGCCGTGCAGGCCACGGAGTACCAGGGCGAGGGCGGCAAGGTCAGCATCGAGCAGGCCCCGACCGAGGTGAGCGTGTCGTTCTGCTCACCGCTTCCAGGGAAGGAGCTCGCCGCCGCCTTCCACCTGCCACCCCCGCCGAGCCCCTCGTTCGGCGACGGGACGGGCGCCGGAGCCGGCCGGATCGTCGTCATCGTCGTCGTCCTGATCGTCGTCCTCCTCATTCTCATCGCGCTCAGCGACTGCGGTGGGGGCGGCGGCGGCGTCATCTTCATTCCGAGCGGGGGGGGCAGCCCGAGCTTCGGCGGCGGGAAGTGATCCAGCTCCACTGCTCGATTCGGCTGCGTATGAAATGAACGGCCTGTGCCGGTGCGTCCTTTGCGATCCCGGCTGGTGTCGAGTCGGGCACGAGCAGCACTGGACATGTCTATGTCCACCTCCGTGGAAAGGCGACATCGCGTCGAGCGGAGCGGTCGGATTCGGGCAGATGATGGTCGGTTTCGGGTATCGCCCCGCTCCGGCCGCCGCTGGCGATCGAGTAATTTCAATGGCTTACACGCTGGCCCGCGGCGGCCCGTGACGTGCAATGTGCCGTTCGACGCCGGCGGTGGACCGGCGGCGGAGGCCCATGCAAACGGTGAATTCGATCGACCCGCACGCACAGCTGCGCGCGCTCTACATCTCCCTGCTCCGAAACCAGGAGCACTTCGATGAGTTCAAGCAGCTGCTCGCCCTCTACGTCGTCGCGCCCGAGGCAGATGAGGAGCCGGTGGACGCGGCCAGGATCCGCGCGCAGCTCAACGGCCGCATCCGCTCCTGGATCGGCGGCTTCTTCGATGGGCTGAGCGCCTCCCAGGTGCTCCAGTGGCGCGCGATCGTGGTCGAGGAGCGCTTCAACGTGTGCCTGTCGCCCTGGAAGGAGTCGAACGTCTATTGATGCCGCGGCGCAGGCGACAGGCGGGGTTGCACCGCCATCGGCGTACGTCTCACCGGCGCGGCTCTGCCCCGGTGCCATCTACCGGCGCCCGGAGCGCGCCGCGCACCGCGAGCGCCGAGCCCGGCGCGCCGCGCCGGGCGAGGGAGGTGCCCGCGCATGGATGACGCCCTCTGGGTGGACGAGCTCTACAAGGCGTTCTGGCGGACCCTCCCCGGGATGCTGCACGCCGACGCGCAGGGGCTGGCCTACACGCTCGGCCTGTCGCCGTCGCGCGACGTGCCCTGGAGCGCCGTGTTCAGCAACGAGATCACGCTGGCCGCGCCCGCGCTGCTCGCGGAGGCCATGCCGGGCGTCCGCGGGGCCACGGTGCAGGACGCGCTCCTCGCGCACCTGCTCGCCGTCATCGAGGCGTTCGGCACCGATCGCATCAAGGACAAGCAGGTCCGCCCGACCTGGCAGCTCGAGGCCATCCTGGCGCACGCTCGGCGGGCGCGCGACGAGGCGCTCCGCCGCGTCGCGCCAGGGGTCGACGACCCGGCCATCGATTTCGCGCGCGCGGACGACGCGACGCTGTTCGCCATCGAGACCGAGCGCAGCCTCCTCGCGAGCGGCGGGCCCGCCGGCTTCAGCCGCTATTACGCGCTCTCCCTCGGCAAGCAGAGCGTCGGCTTCCCGGCGTCGATCGCCCTCGCGCACGCCGCCGGCTGGACGGCCGAGCGGCGCGAGGTGCTCGCGCGGCTGCTGTCGTCGGTGTGGCTCGGGCTGCAGCTCCACGACGATGTCATGGACTGGCAGGACGACTACCAGCGCGGCGGCGCCTGGGCCGTCGTCCTGGCCTCGGAGCTCCGATCGCGCGCGCACGGAGAGCCCCGGGCCGAGGAGCGCGATCGGGAGCGCGCCTCGGAGCCGCGCCACCGCGGCGCGGTCGCGTACGGACCGCTCGGCACGCCGCCCTGGGGGATCGCGGTGACGCCGAAGGCGCAGAGCGAGCCGCCGACCCCCGACGCGCCCTCGTCCTTGCTCCCCGTCCGCCGGATGGTCCTCGAGTCCGGCGTCCTCGCGGCGATGCTCGACGGCGAGCGCCGGTGCTTCCGCGCCGCGCGGCGGCGCGCCGCGGTGCTCGGCGCTCGCCGCGTCGCGGCCTGGGCGGAGGGGAGGGAGGGGCAAGCCCAGGAGCTCGCGCGGTGCGAGGCCGAGAGCCCCGGCTTCGCCAACCGCGCCCACGCGCTCAACGCCTGGGCCAAGGCCGTGCTGGCATGAGCCGCGGCCGCGGCGCGGCCGCGCGAGGGGGGGCGGGCTCTCCGGAGGAGGGGTCCGCGCGCGCGCGTCCGGCGCCCGGTCGCAAGAGCGCGCCGCCCCCGGCGTCGTCCGCCACGCCCAGGGCGCGCCCGCGGCGCCCGCCGTGGGACTTCGGCTATGCCCCGGTCCCCACCGCCGCCGGCGACGACGACGATGGTCCCCTCGACGTCGTCGTCGCCTCGCGGTGCCCCGTCGCGCCCGACGCGGTCGCCGCGGCGCTCGGGGCGCGCTGGTCTGGCGTCGCGGTCGAGCGCGTCATCGAACGGACGCCCATCTTCTGGCTCCGCGCCCGGTCCCCCGACCCCGGGCGGCGCGCCGACGTCGCCGCGGCGCTCTCGGCCGCGGCGCTGCCGGTGCGCTACGTCGCGTCGGCCCGGCGCCCGAGCGCCGCCGTCGCCCCGCGCTTCGACGCGGCCGCCGGCGCCGCGGCGCGGCCGGAGGGGTGGACCGCGCGCCGCGCGTCGGTCGAGGACGAGCCCGTCACCCCCGGCCGCTGGTTCCTGCGCGACGAGGGCGGCGGGATCGGGGTCGATCGCCGCCGCTGCGGGGGCGGCGCCGGGACGCGCCTCGGGGTCATCGACGACGACGCGTGGACGGCCGACGAGCTCGGCCTCGAGCGCGAGGTGCTCGTCATGATGGAGCAGCCGCCGCGCAGCCAGGCGCACGGCGCGTTCATGGTCGCGTGGGCCGTGGGGGGCCGTCGCCCCGGCGGGTTCCGCGGCGTCGCGCCGGACGCGTCGCCCCGGCTCTACCTGATCCCGAAGCCTGGATCGTGCATCCTCGCCCTGCCGGTCGCGATCGTCCGGGCGGTCAGCGACGGCGCCGACGTCGTTGTGTGCGCCGCGTACGTCGAGGGCTCGACGACGCCCATGCTCGACGACGCGCTCGAGTTCGCCGCCCGCCTCGGGCGCCGCGGCCGGGGCTGCCCTGTCGTGTTCCCCACGGGCCGTGAGGCCTCGAGCCCTCCCGAGTCGCTGCACGCGAGCTTCTCGCTCGGGTTCGGCGAGCCCGCGAGCGACCCGCGCGTGTTCTGCGTCGGCCCGGGCGCCCGTGGCGACGGGTGGTTCCTCTGGCGGGACCGGCGGGGGCGCAGCCGCCCCTTCGCCAACCGCGGCCCGGCGGTGCGGTGGCTCGCGCCAGGGGACGACATCAGCTGCCCGCTGCCGTCCGCGTCCAGCGCGACCCCCGCGCTCGAGCGGCTCTGCCATGCCGAGTCGAGCGGGGCCTCGGCCCTCGCCGCGGGCTCGCTGCTCCTCGTCCTGTCGCAGAACCCGTCGCTCCGCCTGCCCGAGCTCGACGCCCTCGTGATGCGCACGCTCGCCCCGGTGCCTCCCGCGGCGCCCGCGTCGGCCGAGCCGATCGCCGACCCGTGGGACGTGCTCCCCGACGGGCGCGATCGCGACGGCCACAACGCCAAGCACGGCTACGGCCGCATCGACGCCGGTCGAGCCTGCCTCGCCGCCGGAGATCCGATCGCGCTCGCGCTGGTGTCCGTCGGCGAGGACGGCGCCGCGCGCATCTGGCACGACGCCCGCGCCGAGGGGCCGCTCGTCCGCCGCCTGTACTCGCGCCGCCTCGCGCGCTGGGCGGTCCGGGCGCTGCTCGCCGACCCGAGCCTCTGCCACGGCGTCTGCGCGCTCGTGCGCCACGCCCGCCTCACCGCGGGCGACCCGCGGCGCCGGCGCGCCCACGGCGCGGGCGCCGTGCTGCGGCAGCTCTCGCTCGTCGTCCGCGCCCTCGCCGCGAGCCGCGCGGCGCCGCCGCCCTCGCCGCGCGTGCGCGACGAGATCACCGCCCTGCTCGACCGGCTCGAGCGATCGGCGACCGACGCCGCCGCCGTCGCCTACGTCGAGTCGCGCTTCGGAGCGCTGGCGGACGTCGTGTTCGCGGATGCCACGGACGGCGACGCGCACGAGGGCGCCGCCTGAGCGCGCTGCCGTCCCGCCGCGGGGTGATCCCGCTCTCATCTCGACGGGAAAACGTAATGATAATTGCGTAGTAGCGCCGCTGGGGCGCCGGGATCGCGGGTGACGGGCGCGTTGCGCCCCGTCCGGCGCGCGAGCCCCGTTGGTTCACCCGGAGTTCCAGCGTATCGTGAACGGCTGGCGGCGCAATTTGCGCGCCGTCGGCTCTCCCGATGCCAGCTATCGAGAATCGCCGTTGGCTCCTCGCGGTGGTCGTCCTCGCGGCGCTCGTGCTGGGCGGCTCGGGGATGAGGAGCGCTCTGAGCTGGTACGAGCGCCCGTTCCCTGGCGTGCTCGTCGATCCGGACGGCGTGGTCTCGAGCGTGGGCCTGCCGTCCTGGGAGGGCTTCCAGAAGGGCCTCCGGTACCCGGATCGCGTCGTCGAGGTCGACGGCTGGCGCCTCGAGAGCACCGCGGGGCGCTACCGCGCGAGCGCCTGGGACGCCGCGGTCGAGCGGGCGGCGCGCGAGGGGCACCGCTCGGTGCACGCCCGCGTCGAGACGGCGGAGGGGCTGCGCGACGTCGAGCTCTCCCTCGTCCCCTTCGACGCGCTCGCCTGGTGGTTCTACGCCGGCGGGCTGATGGTCGTCGCCTCGCTCTACGTGGGCGCCGCGCTCATCGCCCTCAGCGCGAGCCCCCACGGCAAGCTCGCCCGCGCATTCGCGAGCGCCGCGCTGTTCGCCGCGCTCTTCCAGTTCGCGCTGTTCGACTACCACAGCTCGCGCCACCTCGTCCCGTTCTTCCACGTCGCCTACGCGCTCGTCCCGATGAGCTTCTTCACGCTGGCGCTGCGGCTGCCGGACGACGTCCCGCTCATCGCGCGCTACCCCGTCTTCGCGCGGATCGCGCACGGGCTCGGCGGCCTGCTCGCCGCCGCGCTGCTCGCCTCGCACGCCATGGGCTGGACCACCGTCGCGCTCCGGAGCGTCTGCGCGATCCTGTTCGTGGCGTCGTTCTTCTTCTTCGCGACCACGCTGATCCTCCGCTTCGCCGCGGCGGAGGGCGATCGCCGCCGCACGCTGCGCGCGCTGCTCCTCGCGATGGCGCCGCCGCACGTGGTGATCGCCCTCGGCTTCATGCTCGCCATGCTCGGCGCCCCGGCGTCGACGCTCGCGTGGTTCGCGATCCCCGCGCTCGCCCTCACGCCCGTCTCGAGCGTCGTCGCGTTCATCCGCTACGACCTCTGGGGGAGCCGCGCGCTCCTGTCGCGCCCGCTCACGCGCGTCATCATCGCCTGCATGATGGTCGCGCTCACGGTGATCCTCTGCTCCGCGTGCGCGGGGTACGCCGGCCTCCCGCTGCTCGGCGCGATCAAGGTCGCGGCGCCGGCCGCCGTCGTCAGCGCGGCGCTCGTCGTGTCCGCGCTCGGCGCCGGCGATCGGAAGCTCTTCCCGGCGCGCGCGGAGTACAAGCCCACCGTCGAGCAGCTCAGCGAGGAGCTGACGCTCGTCGCCGATCCCGACGAGGTCGCCTTCGCGGTCGAGCGCACGGTGGCGCGCTGGCTCTCCTGCGAGCGCGTCACCTTCCGTCGCATCGCGGTCGACGCGGCCGACGGCGCGGGCGCGGGCAGCGCCGGCGCCGCGCCCGGCGAGCCGGCGCCGAGGGCGGACGAGTCGAGCGGCGAGCGGGTCATCGAGGTCGAGCCCTCCAAGGCGAGCGCGAGCGCGAGCGAGCTCTCGCTGACCGTCATGTTCCGCGGCCGGCTGCTCGGCGTCCTCGAGGTGGGCAAGAAGCGCGGCGGCGCCCTGTTCACCAGCGAAGATCTCGATCTGCTCCGCACGATCGGCAACCAGGCCGCGCTCGCCATGGCGCACGCCCACAGCTACGCGGAGCTGGAGCGGCGGCGGCGGGAGCAGGCCGCCGCGTGGCGCGACGAGCGCGCGGCGCTCATCGAGACGCTCGCGGCCGAGATCACCCACGAGGTGCGCTACCCGATCAACTTCTTCCGCTCCGTGTTCAAGCGCGGATCGAAGAACCAGAGCCTGGACGCCGAGGAGGTCGACATCGGCTGCGAGGAGGTCGAGCGCCTCGAGCGCCTCGTGATGGGGCTGCGCCGGGTGACGCACAGGAAGCTCGAGCGCCGCCGCCTCGCGGTCGAGGAGCTGGTCAGCCGGGCGGAGATGCTCCTGCGCGATCAGCTCGGCAAGCGGCGGATCGAGGCGCGCGTGAGCGCTGGATCGAGGCTCCGCTGCGATCCCGATCAGGCCACGCAGGTGCTCGTCAACCTCCTCTCGAACGGCCTCGACGCGGCCGGCGACAAGGGGACGATCGGGGTCGTCTGGGAGACCACCGAGAGCGGCGCCGAGCTCGTCGTGTGGGACACGGGGCCCGGCATCTCGGGGGACGCGTCGCGCCTCTTCGCGCCCTGGTACACGACGAAGCCCCGCGGGACCGGGCTCGGGCTCGCCATCACGCACCGCATCGTCCGGGCCCACGGGTGGTTGATCGAGCCCGAGCGGCGCGACGGCACGACGCGGTTCGTGATCTCGATCCCCGCCGCCGACGTCTCCATGACCGCGGAGGACGAGGTCGCGTGAAGATCCTGATCGTCGATGATCAGCGGAGCGGCCGCCGCACGCTGCGGCAGATCCTGGCCGCGCTCGACGAGGTCGAGGTGCTCGAGGCGGTCGGCCTGGACGACGCGATGGCGGTCGTGGAGCGGAGCGCGCCGGACCTCCTGCTCCTCGACGTGCGCCTGTCGGACGATCCGCGCGACCGCGGCGGCCTGGAGATCCTGCGGCGGGTGCGGGCCTCGGGGCGGAGCACGCCGGCGCTGATGGTCACGTCGGTCAGCGAGCTCTCCGAGATCCGGGAGGCCATGCGGCTCGGCGCGCAGGACTACGTGCTGAAGGACGAGCTCTGCCCGGAGATGCTCCTGCCGATCATCGAGGGGCAGCGCGAGCGGCTGCTCCTGAAGGGCGAGGTGGTGCGGCTCCGCGAGCGGGTCGACCGCACGTTCGGCACGAAGGCGCTCCTCGGCTCGTCCGCGGGGATGGAGCGCGTCCGCCGGATCATCGAGCGGGTCGCCGAGTCGAGCAAGACGGTGCTCATCCGCGGCGAGACCGGCAGCGGCAAGGAGATGGTCGCCCGCGCGCTGCACGAGATGAGCTCGCGCCGCGGCGAGCCGTTCGTCGCGGTCAACTGCTCGGCGCTGCCGGGGACGCTCATCGAGTCGCTCATCTTCGGGCACGAGCGCGGCGCCTTCACCGGCGCCGAGAAGCGCATGCGCGGCCAGCTCGAGCTCGCGGGCGCGGGCACCATCCTGCTCGACGAGATCGCCGAGATGCCCGGCGAGCTCCAGGCGAAGCTCCTCCGCGTCGTCGAGGATCGCCGCTTCCGCCCCCTCGGCGCCGAGTCGGAGATCCCGCTGCGCGCCCGCGTCCTCGCCGCGACCCACGTCGACCTGGAGAAGCGCATCAGCGAGGGGCGCTTCCGGGAGGACCTCTTCTACCGGCTCAACGTCGTCACGGTGCACGTCCCGTCGCTGGCCGAGCGCGACGCCGATCTCATCGAGCTCCTGCTCGCGTTCAGCGCGGAGCTCCCGCGCAAGCTGCGTTACACCGACGACGCGATCGCATGGCTGGTCCGGCGGCCCTGGCCCGGCAACGTGCGTGAGCTCCGGAACGTCGTCGAGCGGCTGGGGCTGCTCGCGGACGACGATCTCATCGACGTCCCCACGCTCGAGGAGCTCGCGCGCGAACGGCCGGTCGTGGACGCCACCGCGGAGATCGACCGGCTGGCGCGCGCCCTGCTCGCGCTGCCCGAGCGGCTGGGATCGAAGCTCCGGGTGATCGAGCGCGCCGTCCTGCACCACGCGATCGAGAGCTGCGGCGGCAACAAGGCGGCCGCGGCGCGGCTCATCGGCGTCGATCGGAAGATGCTCGAGCGGCGCTGGGACCGGCACACCGGCGAGGAGCCGCCGAGCAGCCGGCGGATGTCGATGCCGACGCCGATGGCCGCGCGCCACCTCGGCGAGGAGCCGCCGAGCAGCCGGCGGCACACGCCCGCGAACGGGACGCGGCACCTCGGCGAGGAGCTGCCGGGCAACCGCATCCACGCGCCGGCGAGCTCGCCGCGGTACGTCGGCGAGGAAGCGCCCAGCACCCGCCGCCAGGTGCCGCCGCCAGACCACGACGACGCCTGAGGGGCGCGGCGCCGGTGGCGTGCCGCGCCGCGCTACCGGCGTCGGGCGCTACTTCCTGCCGATGCCCGTGTAGACGAACCCCATGCCGCGGAGCTCGTCCGGCTCCCAGATGTTGCGCCCGTCGAAGAGCGTCGGGGAGCTCAGGATGCGCTTCAGCCGGTGGAAGTCCGGGCGCCGGTACTCGTGCCACTCGGTGACGACGACCAGCGCGTCCGCGCCCTCGGCCGCGCCGTACATGCCGTCGCTCAGGAGGATGCGGCTCCCGTAGATGGCGCGCACGTTCGGCATCGCCTGCGGGTCGTGCGCCTGGACCGTCGCGCCCGCCTCGAGCAGCGCGTCGATGAGCGTGAGCGCCGGCGCCTCGCGGATGTCGTCCGTCTGCGGCTTGAACGCGAGCCCCCAGACCGCGATCGTCTTCCCCTTCAGCGCGCCGTCGAAGTAGGCGCTCACCTTGCTGGCGAGCAGCCGCTTCTGCCGCGCGTTGATCCGCTCGGTCGCCCGGACGATCTCCAGATCGTGCCCGACGGAGCCCGCGGTGTAGAGGATGGCCGAGAGGTCCTTGGGGAAGCACGACCCGCCGAACCCCGGGCCGGCGAACAGGAACTTCGTGCCGATGCGCGGGTCGGCCCCGACGCCCTTGCGCACGAGCTCGATGTCCGCGCCGAGCTTCTCCGCGAGCACGGCCAGATCGTTCATGAACGAGATGCGCGACGCGAGCAGCGCGTTGGCGGCGTACTTGGTGAGCTCGGCCGAGCGCGCGTCCATGAGCTGGATGCGGTCGCTCGCCCGCACGAACGGGTTGTAGAGGTGGCGCAGGATCTCGCGCGCCTTCGGGTCGTCCGAGCCGATGATCACGCGGTCGGGCTTCATGAAGTCGTTGACCGCGTCACCCTCCTTGAGAAACTCCGGGTTCGACGCGACCGCGAACGGCTGGGTGGCGTTCGCGCCGATGATCTGCCGGAGCCGGTCCGCCGTGCCGACGGGGACCGTGCTCTTCGTGGCGATCACTTTGAAATTGTTCAGGTTCTTGCCGATCGTCTCGCCGACGGCCTCGACGGCGGAGAGGTCGGCGGAGCCGTCGTCCGCCTGGGGCGTACCGACGGCGATGAAGACGATCTCGGCGTCGCGGATGGCGCTGGCGACGTCGGTGGAGAACCGGAGCCTGCCGTCGCGGGTGTTCTTTGCGATCAGCACGTCGAGGCCGGGCTCGTAGATCGGCACCTCTCCGCGCTTCAGCATCTCGATCTTGGCAGCGGACACGTCGACGCACGCCACGTCATTCCCGAAATCCGCGAACCCCGCGCCGGCGACGAGGCCGACATACCCTGTTCCCACGACGGCAAGCTGCATGGGCGAGACGCTACCACGACCCCGGCGCCGTTCGAGCCGGCAGTCGCACGGCGTGTGACCTCCGATCGATCTGTCCCGCTCCTCTCGCGTGCGAGCGCGCCGAACGTTCGTGCTGCCCTTGCCCTGCCTGAGCCGAGGGGCTGCCGGGCGCGTGGTGGTCGTGGCGCCGTGGCGCCGCGCGGCTCAGGGGTGGACGAACACCACGGTGCCGGTCAGCGAGCGCGCTGCGCCGTGCCATCCCGGCGGGACGGCCGGCTCGGTCCAGAAGAACAGGCGGCGGGCGTCCTCTGGAGACAGGTTGATGCAGCCGTGGCTCTTGGGCCGGCCGAACTTGTCGTGCCAGTACGCGCCGTGCAGCGCATACCCCTCCTCGAAGTACTGCACGTAAGGCACGTCGCGCAGCTCGAACTCCTCACCGACGGTGTCCGAGTCCATGGTGCTCGTGACGAACTTCGTGTGGATACGGAAGATCCCGCGCTTGGTCGCGGTGCTGGACTCGTGGTCATCGAGCCCCGCCTCGCCGCTCGAGATCAGCGTCGCATAGACGGGCTTCGTGCCCTCGTAGGCGACGAGCACCTGCTTCGTGATGTTGACGTCGAGCCACTTCTCGCCGTTCTTGCCCCAGGCAGGCATCTTCTTGGCAGGGTCGATTCGGCCGGCGTGGCGGTCGTCGACCCAGTCGCCGTCCTTCGTCTCGTAGTGCAGCTTGCCGCCGAAGAACTGCTGTTTGCCGGTGAGGGGCACGGCGGAGCGCCACTCGAGCTCTCCGCCGTCGACGAGCTTCTTGCCCTCGACGCGCCATCGCTTGCCCCCGGCGCGGCGCACGAGCGCGAACGGGAAGTCGACGTCCTTGCCGATCTCGACGCCGTGGAACTCGGAGCCGCGGATGGGGCGGAACCTGTCGGCCGGGACGACGCGCAGATCGGTGGTGACGTTGTAGCGCCGGCCCTCGTGGAGGAACGACTCGAGGAAGGCCATCCCGTTGCGCCGCGAGACCTCGTCGATCTTCACGGCGTCATCGGTCTTGATGAGGCCGGAGAGGTTGGGGGCGCGCCGGCCGTCGCGCAGGTACCAGGGGATCTCGCGATCGGTGATGCGCTGCGCGAGCGCGTCGAGCGCGGGCGGGGCGGGCTCTGCGCTCCATTTGAGCCAGACGTCGAGGCCGTAGGTGGCGCCGCTCTCCTCGTCCTTGGCCCAGCGATCGAGGTGCTTCTTGAGGCTCGGCTCGAAGCGCGCGAGATCGTCCGCGGTCGGGATGCGCGCGTAGGCGGGGCCGCCGCGCGTGACGGTCCCGTACATGTACGGGAGCTTGTGGGTGACGTCGGGGCGGCGGACCGCGGCGCGGACGATCTCGTCGTCGAGGTCGAGCGTCGCGTCGGGGCCGACGCACACGTAGCCGAACGGCTTGACCTTGCGGAAGCCCCCGGGGCAGCCGGACGTGCCGGCGGGCTCGGGATCCATCTCCACGACCGCGCCGGCGCGCAGGAAGCCGACGGGCTTCGCGTCGGCGCTGGGCCGCGCAAGGACGCGGGTGAGCATCGAGGTGCTGGCGAGCCGCGGGCGGCCCTCGGGGATCGGCGCCGGCGGGGTGGCGACGCCGCCGAGCGAGACGATGGGCGGGCCCTCGGGCAGGCCGGGCGGCGGCTCATCCTCGGCCGGGGCGGGGGAGGCGACGGCCGCGGGGGAAGCGAGGGCGGCGGCGGAGGCGCCCTGGGCCTTCTGGCTTCCTGCGGCGCCGGGGAGCTCGATGGGCGCGTCGGCGGCGCTCCCGGAGCGCCCGCAGGCCGAGAGGGACGCGGCGAGCGCGAGGAGCGCGAGCGCATGGTGGCTCGCCGCGAGCGTGGCTGCGGCGCGCGTTCGAGGCGGCGTGTCCATGGCGCGCCGACCGTAGTGCACAGGAGGGGGAGGAGGGCCAGTTTTCGGCAGTCGGCTGGAGGCGGGCTCTCGCCGCCTCACCTCGGATCAGGCGCCGAGAGCCGCCCTCGCTGCGCCTCCACGCCGGGATGGGCGGCCGCGCCGTCGCGCACGATCAGGGTGAACGGATACCGCTCTTCACCTCTCGCGTCGGGATCGTAGGCCCCGGTGGGCAGCGCGGTCACCACGAGCGTTCGTTTCCCGTCCGCTGCGAGCTTCATCTCCGCGGAGCCGGACGACAGGTCCAGGATCTCGCCGTCCGAGTCAGGCGTCAGACCGGGGACGGCCTGGACGACGAAGCGGCGCCTCGCGTCGTCGGGCGCCTCGAGCGACACCCGGAGCGATCGTGGCGTGTCGGCTCCTGCCGAGAGCTCGATATAGCTGGTGCCGAGCAACATCGGCGCGCGCTCGCGGACGTCGATCCTGCCCGGCCTGGCCTCGACCTGGGCCGCCAGCGAGAGCTTCGCCGCCGCGAGGTTCTGAAGGCCGCCCGCGAAGTGCCGGAAATGGCGATCGTCGATGTGATCGCCGGTGTACCAGCGCCAGCGCGCGAGCTCGGGGACGGCCTCGACATAGCTCATGCCCGCCGCCTCTCGGAGCATCGCATCGAGCGCATCGACGAAGTCAGGCTCGTTGGGCTGCGCGCCGTCGCCTGTGGCGGGGGCGTCGCGCGCCCCGAGCCACATGCGCGAGACGAACCGCGGATCGCCGTCGAAGAACCGATCTTTGAGGTAGAGCAGCACCATGGAGGCGCCGTACATGGACCATGTCTCGTAATGGTCGTTGTGGTCGATCGCCCATTCCGGGTGCCTCTGGAAATCGGCCAGGCCGTCGCTCGTATAGCGATCTGCGCGGACCTGGTCGAGGAACGTCGCCGACATCTCGAAGACGACGGGGCTCTCGCTCCAGTCGTCCGCGGCCTGCGAGGCGTGCGCCATCTCGTGCACCACGGTCTCCTCGAGAGCGGAGCCGCCGTAAGGCCCCCACGGATCGACGATCATGTACGGGTGCCGGTCGTCCCATGAGGTCGACGGCTCGCCTCCGAGGACGTCGACGAGGCAGCTGCGGTGGCCTCTCCACACGAACACATCGAACGCGTCGTCCGGCCCGCACTCTCCGCCATCGCCGATGGGCGGGCGCATGCCGATCCGGCGCACATGATAGTCCCAGCCCTCCTCGATGAACGCGAGGACCTGGCGCGCGGTGTCGCGCTCTTCCGCCTTGTAATGGTGCACGAGCACGGGGAGGGTCGAGGATCGAAGGGAGAAAGGGAACATCTCCTCGAAGTCGGCTCGCCCACAGATGCTCTCGCCTTCCGGCAAAGGGTGCTTGTACTCCGACGGTGTTGCCGGGGTCATGTCATCGCCCTCTGTGCCGCAGCCGACGGGCCCGAGGCCGAGGGTGAAGCAAGCCAGCCAGGGAAGGGATCTCCGCATCGAGGCGCTTTAACCGAGCCTCCGGGGAGCTTGCAAGGAGCGGCTGCCAGCATGGCCGCGCGGCGCGCGCAGCGGAGCAGCACCCGGCTGCGTGCGTGCCAAGAGTGCTGCCTTCGAACCTCTGCTGTAGTACTAGGCGGACTGGTCGAGTTCTCGCAGGACGTCGCGGAGCGCCTGGGCCTCGGCACGCTCGAGGATCACGGGCGCCGACAGGGGTGTGGGCGCGTGGTCGCGAAACTCCACGGGCTGGAAGGCGGCGAGCGCGCCGGACGCGGTGTAGGCGAGATCCAGGCGCACCGCGGAGGTGTCCGGGTCGCCATCCCCGTCCAGGGCGAAGGGGAGCTTCGCGATGGCGGCGAAGTCCCGCCTCTCCAGGGCGGCGGTGAGCGCTCCGATCGGGCAGGTGAAGTAGCGGAAGCCTTCTTCCACCTTCTCACCCGTGGACGTGTACACGAACTCGCTCAGGATCAGCCATTTGCGACGGGTGGCGAAGCGAGGATCGGCGCGCAGGAAGTCGGACAGATCTTGGATCTCCATCGCGCGTTCATACCGCAACCGGGCCCAGGATCTCCACCAGTCCGTCGGGGCAGATCATGCGTTTCGGTCATCGCACACATGAACGCAGGGTGGTCGTCTCGACGCACTCGCCCTAGGACATGGCCCTACGGTGGGGGACGAAGAGGGGCTACGACCGTCCGAACCTGAGCAGCAGCCCGAGCCAGCCCTTCGCCAGGTAGAGGAGGTTGATCAGCACATACATCCAGAAGAACACGTCGAGCCGGTCCGCGAGCGCGAACGCCCAGATGTGGCTCGGGTAGTGGTTCAGGAAGCGCAGGAACGTCATCACGAGCGCCGCCGCCCGGGCGGCGGGCGACCGGGGCCGCTCCTCCGTGGCGGTCTCGTAATAGGCGGAGACCGAGGTCTCCTTGCCGCTGATCTCCGGGCGGCGGACGAAGTTCGTCAGCGAGATCGCCGAGGCGATCACCGCGACCCCGACGACGCCGGCGAGCAGGAAGCGCGGGTCTCCGCCGGGCCAGCGGCCGCCGTCCAGCCCGAGGCCGCCGGCGCTGAAGAGGCGCATCGAGAGCGCGCCCGAGAGGAGCACCGCCTTGAGCTCGTCCGTGAAGAAGTCGAAGAGGTGGCCCTCCTTCGACGCGAGCTGCTTGTGGCGCGCCAGCATCCCGTCTGCGCAGTCGAGCAGGTAGCTCAGCTCGAGCACGGCGATGGCGACGAGGCCCCCCGCCGCCGTGGGCAGCGCGACGAGCAGCGCCGCCGCGACGACGAACACGGCGAGGTTGAGCAGCGTCACCTGGTTCGGCGTGATCGCGGTCCGCGCGAGGAGCGCGACCACGCCGCCGGCGAGCGGGCGCATCAGGTAGGTGTTGAAGAGCTGATCGTGCTTCTTCCGCGTGGCCAGGTAGATCCGCTTCGCTTCGCCGAGCATGGCCGGCGCATCCTAGCCGAGCGGCTCCCGTCTTGCTCGGGCGGCAGCGGCGCTTTCGCCCCGGCAGGCGGACCGCCCGCCGCCCGGTCAGCGCCGCGCCGGGCGCGAGGCGGGCGCGCCTGCGTCCAGCGGCTCGTCGCTCCAGTCGACGGCGATCGAGTCCTCCTTCGCGGCCTCGGGGCGCACCCACTCCTTGGTGATGGAGCCGCCGCTCACGGGCGGCTCGTCGCTCCAGTCGACGGCGATGACATCGATGGAGGTCGAGACGCTCGCGGGGTGCACCGGGATCGTGGCGGGCCCGCTCTCGTCCGCGGCGCCCCGGGGCGACGGCTGCTCTCGCAGCGTGATCGCGTCCGGAGCGAGCGCGTGCGCGAACCGCGACGCGCGCGGCGGCGGCTCGCTGCGCAGGAGGGCGCGCACGTCCTCCAGCATCTGGCGCGCGTCGGGGTAGCGCTGGTCGCGGTCGAAGGCGAGCGCGCGATCGACGACGAGGCACACGTCGCGCGGCGCGTGCGGCGCGCGCTGCGCGAGCGGCGGCGCCGGCTCCCTGCCCATCTTCAGCAGGAGGTCGAAGTCGGTGCTCGCCTCGTGGACATGGCGGCCGGCGATCAGCCGGAACATGGTGGCGCCGACCGCGAAGAGGTCGGCGCGGGTGTCGATGTCGCGGCCCTTCGCCTGCTCCGGCGGCATGTAGGGCGTCGTGCCGAGCACCAGGCCCATCCGCGTGAGCTCCCCCTGGAGGCTGGAGTCCTGGCGGATCCGCGCGAGCCCGAAATCGAGGACCTTGATGCGCGGGACGCCGCCGTGCGCGGGCGTGTCCGCTGCGCCGTCGCCGACGACGTACAGGTTGGGCGGCTTGATGTCGCGGTGGATGATCCCCTGCGCGTGCGCCGCGGCGAGCGTGTCGAGCACCTGCGCGGTGAAGCGGAGCACCTCGGCCAGCGGGAGGCCGCCGAGGCGGCGCTCGCGCTCGGCGAGCGACTCGCCCTCGAGGAGCTCCATCACCAGGAAAGGCGCCCCGTCCTCGGCGACGTCGATGTCGCGGATCTCGACGGCGCCCGGGTGGCGGAAGCGGTTCGCGGCCTGGGCCTCCCGCTCGAACCGGTCGCAGATCTCCTTCGATTTCGCGGCCTGCGGGTGCAGGATCTTGAGCGCGTCCCGGCGGCCGATCCGGTGGACGCCGACGTAGACGGCGGCCATGCCGCCGGCGCCGAGCAGCCGCTCCAGCGTCCACTTGTTGCGGATCGTGGTCCCCACGCGTTGTGAGGCGGTTTCGCTGCTCATGGGATCCTTGCCTTCATGGAAGCGGCGCGGCCGCACGCGGTCAAGCGTATGCTCTGCGCGGTCGCGAGGAGAGCGATGGTGAAACCGGGCAAGCCGAGCGGGCGGCAGTACACCGAGGCCGAGGTGCGGGCCATCCTGGAGCGCGCCCTCCGGGATGCGCAGACGCGCGACGTGAGCCATGACGAGCTGGTCGCGGCGGCCGAGGAGATCGGCATCTCCCGGGGCGCGATCGAGGCCGCGTCGCGCGACATCGAGCATGTCCGGGGCGAGGAGGCGGCGCGCGAGGCCATCCTCGCGCGCCGGCGCAAGGGGTTCCGCACGCACCTGTTCTCGTTCCTCCTCGTGCAAGCGTTCCTCTTCGCGGTGAACGCGCTCACGGACGGGCCGTGGTGGTTCTTCTGGCCGCTGCTCGGGTGTGGCCTGGGGCTCGCCTTCCACGCGCTCGGCGCGCTCTCCAGCGACGTGCCCCCTCGGCAGATCCGCCGGGAGCTCGAGCGCAGCGCCGCGCTGGCGCGGAAAGAGCAGCACCGGCGGCTGCAGGAGCAGCGCCGGGCCGAGCGCCTCGAGCGCAAGCAGCGCCTCGAGCAGAGCGCGGCGGACCTCGGGCACGCCGTCGAGGAGGGGGTCGCGACGGTGCTCTCGCGGATCGCGCAGGAGATCCGCGGGAGCGCGCCGCCGCCGGCGCCGGCGCCGGTCGAAGACGCGCCGCGCAGGCGGCGGATCGCGTCGCTCGACGCGGACGAGGCCGAGTCGGAGGAGCTCGGCGAGGAAGAGGCGGATCGCGCGGCCCGGCGAGGCCGCGGCGGGCGCTGACGGCGCCGCACGGCTGGTGTGGCGGTAACCTTCGCGGCGCAGGCCGACGTACGTCACGGTCGTGCGCGCCAGGAAGCGGTGCGGCACGGTCGTCCTCGTGATCGCACCGGACGCCGGCGTGGCCGACTGGGCGGCGGAGAACATCGACCTCGGCCTGGGCCTCGGCAACGTCGAGCCGCTGGTGCTCGGTCCGGCCGTCGTACCCGAGATCACCGACCCAGCCGACGCGGAGAAGGACACCGAGCTGGCGGTGCTTTCGGCGGTGGCGCACGGCAACGGGCCGAACGGGCTCACCGTGGTCCGGGCGGCGCTCGTTGCCCTTGGCCGGCTCGACCAGGAGCACGCCATGGTCTATTTTCAAGTCATCTGGAGCGGGTTGCGTGAGCCCATGCGCGCTCGTCATGGAGAGCGACACGGACTGGGCCGTGCTCCGCGCACCACGTCTCCTCAATAATCAGATCACGGGCGCTCGCGGAGGGTGAACTGCCCGCAGAGCATCTCTTTCTTGAAGCTCAGCTCGTCCAGGCCGATGGCAACCTCCAGGCCGGCCGATCTCGCGAGCTTGTTCATGTCGAACGCGACGAGCCGGATGTTGGAGGCGAAGCGCGCCACCTGGTCCAGCACGGCGTCCAGCAGGGCGTCGATGGTCTTGTTGAGCGACTTGCGGGCGAAGTCGAGCGGGCCCCAGCTCCCATCGAGCTTGATGTCGATGTCCGAGCGCTTCACGTCGAGGTTGATGGCCACCTTCGCGTCTCCGTCCAGGCGCTCTAACCTCACGACGGGCTTGAGCACGCACTCTCCTTCCAGCTTGATGGACTCGCCGATGCCGGCCACTTTCCCCGAGACCTTGGCGTACGCCTTGACGCGGAGCGTGCACGTGGCCTTGCCCTCGGAGATCTCGAGGTTGGGGGAATAGACGGTCGCCTTCACCTCGGCTTCGCCCGAGAAGACCGAGTAGCTGGCCTTCTCCTTCTCCTTCCAGGAGGGGTCCTTGACCAGCTCCTCGAAGGCCACATTGATGGCGTCCTCGCGCACGACGAGCCGCACGCGCCCGGCCCCCTCGATCGGCGCGAGGTCCGTGCGCGGGATCGCCATTCCAGGTGCCGTGGCCTGGTTCCCGCCGAAGACCCGTGCATACCCGTTGATCTGATCGTCCTCCACCTGCGCGCTGATCAAGGTCGCCCGGATGTCGCCGAGCCCCTGCGTCAGCTCGGGGATCAGGAGGCGCTCAAGCCACTTGACCAGCGCCGGCACCACCACTTTGTCGAGCACCTGGGTCGCGACAGGATCCACCTGGCCCTGCGTGGTGGCCACGGCCCTGTCCATCTTCATGATCAGCCGCGGACCGGCCACAACGCACGTCGCTAGGATGTCGGCCCTGGCGATGAACTCCACCTTGCGGTCCGGGAAGGTGAGGGCGAGTCGGATCGTCTCCACCGTGCAGAGCGTGTTGGACCTGCCGGCCTGGACCTGAGGCGGAAGCGGCGCCAGGTTGAGCCTCGGCGACTCCGGGATGGAGTACAGATAGCTCACACCGAGCTCCGGCAGCGTGCCCTCCTGCTCGAAGTACTCGTCGTAGCGCCGGTAGTAGTAGTCGACAACGAACTGCATCAGCGACTCGTCGGCTGCGAGGTACACGGCCTCGGTGCGCTGGGGCTGGATGTTGGGGCGCTTCACTTCGGCGGTGGTGGGGGTAGACATCGGGGCTCTCCTCTCGGGGTTGGAGAGAGGCCCTCCGTGAGCCTCGCTCCGGCAGCATGAGCGGTCTCGGGGTGCGTCTCACCCCGCACTCCGCGCGCTTCACTCCTTCATCCGAAAGGTCAGAAAGGAACCCGACAGGCGTCTGTCGATTTCTTTCGTCGAGCGCTCGCCCAGGTCGCCGCGGGCCTTCGCCCAGCGCCGCTCCCCCACGCCAACCGCCCGCCCCTCTCGCTTCCGCCTCTCCCCCCGGCGGGCTACCCTCGACGGGATGTTTCACCCCGTCGTCGACCGGTGGTTTCGTGACCGCTTCGGCGCCCCCGCCCCCGCGCAGGAGCGCGCCTGGCCGGTCATCGCGGCCGGCCGCGACGCGCTGATCAGCGCGCCGACCGGCGCCGGCAAGACGCTCGCGGCCTTCCTCTTCTGCCTCGACCGGCTCGTCCGCGACGCGGCGCGAGGCGCCCTTGAGGACCGCACGGACGTCCTATACATCTCGCCGCTGAAGGCGCTCTCCCACGACGTCCACCGCAACCTCGAGCAGCCGATCGCCGAGATCTCGGCGGCCATGGAGGCGGCGGGGCTGCCCGCGCCGGGCATCCGGGCCCTCGTCCGGACCGGCGACAGCCCTGCGGCGGAGCGGCGCGCCATGGCGGCCCGGCCGCCGCACGTGCTCGTCACGACGCCGGAGTCCGCGTTCATCCTGCTGACCAGCGCGTCGGGGCGGCGCGCGCTCTCCGGGGTGCGCACGGTGATCCTCGACGAGGTCCACGCGATCGCCGGCGACAAGCGCGGCGCCCACCTCGCGCTCTCGCTCGAGCGGCTCGAGGACCTCGTGGTCGGCCAGGGCGGCGCCCGGCCGCAGCGCGTGGGGCTCAGCGCCACGGTCCGCCCCATCGAGATCGCCGCCCGGCTCGTCGCCGGCGCGCGCGAGCTGCCCCAGATCGTCGACGTCGGGCAGCGGCGGGACCTCGATCTCGCCATCGAGGTGCCCCGCGACGAGCTCGGCGCGGTCTGTACGCACGAGCAGTGGACCGAGATCTACGACCGCATCGCGGCGCTCGCGGAGGGAGCGCGGTCGACGCTGGTGTTCGTCAACACGCGCCGCCTCGTCGAGCGGGTCGCGCACGCGCTCGGCGCGCGGCTCGGCGAGGACGTCGTGGCGGCCCACCACGGGAGCCTCTCCAGGGCCCGGCGGCTCTCGGCGGAGCGGCGCCTCAAGGCCGGGGAGCTCCGGGTCGTCGTCGCGACCGCTTCGCTCGAGCTCGGCATCGACGTCGGCGCGGTCGACCTCGCCTGCCTCGTCGGCTCGCCGCGGTCGATCAACGTCGCCCTCCAGCGCATCGGCCGCTCGGGCCACGCCCTCGCCGCGACGCCGCGCGGGCGGCTCTTCCCGCTGACGCGCGACCAGCTCGTCGAGTGCGCGGCGATCGTGCGCGCGGCGCGCCGCGGCGAGCTCGATCGGATGGCGTCGCGCGAGGGGCCGCTCGACGTGCTCGCGCAGCAGATCATCGCCGCGTGCGCCTGCGAGGAGCGGGACGAGGAGGGGCTCTACGCGCTCGTCCGCCGGGCCGCGCCTTACGAAGGCCTCTCGCGCCGCGACTTCGACGCGGTGGTGGCCATGGTCTCGGGCGGCGCCGCCGCGGCGGACGACGGCGCGTCCGCAGCCCGTGGCGCGCGGCAGCGGGCCGGGTCGCTCGTCTACCGCGACGCGATCGGCGGCCGGCTGCGCGGGCGGCGCGGCGCGCGGCTCGCGGCGCTCACCTCGGGCGGGGCGATCCCCGACATCGCGGCCGTCGACGTGGTGCTCCAGCCCGACGGCACCAAGGTCGGCACGCTCGACGAGGATTTCGCGATCGAGTCGTCCGGGGGCGACGTCTTCCTGCTGGGCAACACCTCCTGGCGGGTGCTCCGGCTGGAGGGCGGCCAGATGTGGGTCGAGGACGCCCACGGCGCCGCGCCGACGGTGCCGTTCTGGCTCGGGGAGGCGCCGGCGCGCACGCCGGAGCTCTCGGCCGAGGTCGCCGCGCTCCGCGCCGAGGTCGCCGCGCGCCTCGACGAGGAGCGGGCCGATGGGCCGCGGCCGGCGGCCGAGCGGGGTCAGGGCGGCGAGGAGGCGCGGGCGGCGTGGTCCCGGGCGGCGCGCTGGCTCATGGAGGCGTGCGCGCTCGACGCGCGCGGGGCGCTGCTCGTGCGCGACTACATCGAGGCGGGGCGCGCGGCGCTCGGCGCGGTCCCGGGCGGCGCGACCGTCGTGGTCGAGCGCTTCTTCGACGAGGCCGGGGGGCAGCAGATCGTCGTGCACACGCCGCTCGGCGGCCGCGTGAACCGCGCGCTCGGGCTCGCGCTGCGCAAGCGCTTCTGCCGCTCGTTCGACTTCGAGCTCCAGGCGGCGGCGACCGACGACGGCGTGCTGCTCTCGCTGTCGGCGGAGCACGGGCTCCCGATCGACGAGGTGCTCGATCTGGTCCGCCCCGAGGGCCTCGAGGAGGTGCTCGTCCAGGCCGCTCTCCAGGGCCCGATGTTCCGCACGCGCTTCCGCTGGGCCGCCTCCCGCGCGCTCGCGCTGCTCCGGTTCCGCGGGGGCCGGCGGGTGCCGCCGGCGCTCCAGCGCATGCGCGCCGACGACCTCCTGCTCTCGATCTTCCCCGAGCAGCAGGGCTGCCAGGACAACCACGGGCTCTTCGCGCACGTCGATCCGCCGGATCACCCGCTCGTCCGCGAGGCGCTGCGCGACTGCCTGACCGAGCTGATGGATGTCGAGGGGCTGCGCGCGCTGCTCGTCGGCCTGCGCAGCGGGGCGATCCGCGTCGTCGCGCTCGACACGCCGGAGCCGAGCGTCTTCTCGCACGAGATCCTGAACGCGAACCCCTACGCGTTCCTCGACGACGCCCCGCTGGAGGAGCGCCGCGCGAGGGCGGTCCGGGTGCGGCGCGGGCTCCCGGCGGAGGTCGCCGAGCGGCTGGGCGGGCTCGATCCGGCGGTCGTCGCCGAGGTGGTCGCCGAGGCGCGGCCGGACGTGCGCGACGCGGACGAGCTGCACGAGCTCCTGCTCGACCGGGTCGCGCTCCCCGCGGAGGAGGGGATCCGGAGCGGCCTCGCGAGGCACTTCGAGGCGCTCTGCGCTGCCGGGCGCGCGGCCGAGGTGGGCGCTGCTCCGGGCGCGGGGGCCGGCGCGCCGCGCGCGCCGCGCTGGGTGGCGACCGAGCGGCGGCCGCTGGTCGAGGTGATCTGGCCGGGGGCGGTGTTTGCGCCCGACGTCGCGGTGCCGCCCGCCGTGCGCGGGGCCGCCGGGGCGGTCGATCGCGGCGCCGCGATCACGGCGCTCGTCCGCGGCTTCCTGAGCGCCGCGGGGCCGATCTCGACCGAGGATCTCGCGTCGCGGCTCGACGTGCCCGCGTACGAGGCGCTGTCCGCGCTCGCGCGGATCGAGCTCGCCGGCGGCGCGCTGCGCGGGCGCTTCCTGCCGAGCGCGCCGTCGCGGCCTGCGCAGCCCGCCGCGGGCGGCGCAGGCGATCTGTCGACGGAGTGGTGCGACCGCCATCTCCTCGCCCGCATCCACCGCCGCACCGTCACCGGCCTGCGCAGGGCGATCGAGCCCGCGACCGCGGCGGAGCTCCTCCGGTTCCTCCTGGCGTGGCAGGGCGTGCGGCCGGGCACGCAGGCGCGCGGGCCGGGGGGCCTCGGGCGGGTGATCGAGCAGCTGCAGGGCTTCGAGCTCGCCGCCGGCGCGTGGGAGCAGGCGGTGCTGCCCGCGCGCGTGGCCGGCTACGACGAGGGGCTGCTCGACGCGCTCTGCCTGTCCGGCGAGGTGGCGTGGGGCCGCGTGGTCCCGCGCGACGCGGCGGCGCCCACGCGCGCTGCGCCGATCACGCTGGCGCTGCGCCGCGATCTCCCGTGGCTCCTCGCGCCGCGGGAGGCCGAGGGTGCGCCGCCGCCGGCGTCGCTCTCCGAGGCGGCGCAGGGCGTGCTGTCGTTCCTGACGCGCGCGGGCGCGTCGTTCTTCGACGATCTCGCCGCCGGCGTGGGCGGCGTGGTCGGCGCGGGCCGCTCCCGGGACGAGGTCGAGGAGGCGCTCTGGGAGCTCGTCGCCGCGGGGCTCGTGACCGGCGACGGCTTCGCGGCGCTGCGCTCGCTGCTCGGCGGCGGCGCGGCCGTCGCGCTGGGCGCGGGCCGCCTGCGCGGCGGGGCGCGCCGGGGTGGCCCCGTCGCGTCGGGCAGGTGGTCGCTCCTGCGAGCGCGCCCGGACGCGTTCGCGCCCGCTGCTGGTGAGGGCGCCGAGGGCCCTGACGCTGTCGAGGCGCTCGCGCACCAGTACCTCCGCCGCTACGGCGTGGTCTGTCGCGAGCTGCTCGCGCGCGAGCCGCGGCCGCCCGCGTGGCGCGACCTCCTCCGGGTCTACCGGCGGCTCGAGATGGCGGGTCAGCTCCGGGGAGGGCACCTCGTCGCCGGCTTCGTGGGCGAGCATTTCGCGCTGCCCGAGGCGCTCGACGCGCTCCGCGCCGTCCGGCGAGAGCCCCTGTCCGGCGAGATCGTGCAGCTCTCGGCGTGCGACCCGCTGAACCTGGTCGGCATCGTCACGCCGGGGCCGCGGGTGCCGGCCGCGCTCGGGAACGTGGTCATCTACCGCGACGGCGTGCCGCTCCTGCCCGTGGCCGCGGCCGCGCCGGGCGGGCCGGGACAGGCGATGTCCGCTCCCGCGGGAGCAGCGATGTGAGGGCGACGGCCCCAGCTCTCTCGTCTCGAGCAAGGAAGCCTGGGATGGACTCCGTTCACCTTTCGATCGATGACGCCAGGGATATCCCCTCTATCCGGACCAGCCATCATCGCTGCGGGAAGTCGGGCGACGAAGCGAACCGCCATGACGCCGAGGGCGCCAAGGAACGAGCGGAGTAGGCGCAGAAGACGCCGTGACGGGATCTTCTCCTCTTCTCTTGGCGTCATGGCGGTTTTCTGCTGCACCGGGTGTAGCCGGCGCCCTCGGCAGGCCGGCAGCACGCGCCCTTGACGCTCGACCGCACGGCGCGTGCTGCCGTACGCTCACGCCGATGGCCAGCGAAAAGAAGAAGAAGTCACGAACCGAGGCCGCCTCGGACGCGGACACGCAGGGCGAGAAGCCCTCCGCGGAGCCGCAGCGCGGCGGCAAGAAGAAGTCGACGCTCACGGCCGCCCAGCGGCAGGAGCTGCTCGATCTCGATCCTGCCTATGAGGCGCCGATCGACCACCCCGTCTCCGATACGTTGCAGGAGGCGCGGGAGCTCGAGGTCGCCTTGAGCAAGCTCGGCAAGGAGATCTACAAGAAGAGCAGGCTCTCGAAGGAGGTCGGCACCTCGATCTCTGCCCGGCGCGACCTGCTCGCCGCCGCCGAGTCCGCCTGGACCGAGGTCCGCACGCTCCCGCTCTCCTCGGACCTGCGGGCGCAGCGCAAGGACGCGGAAGCCCTCAAGCGCGACGCCATCGCGGCGCTCCGTTACTTCCTCGCGGCGGACGAGGACGTGGAGCGCCGCGTCGACGGGATCGTCCTTGGCGCCGGCGTCGCCGATCTGGTGAGCGATCTGAACCAGCTCGCCGAGCTCCTCGAGCAGCACCGCGACGCGCTGGCCAGGGCCGATCTTCCGAAGCGCGCCCCGGAGCGCGCCCGTGAGCTCGCCGCGGCGCTCAGCAGCGGCGCGGCGGAGCGCGCCGTCGATCCCCACGGCAACGCCGCGATGGCGCTCCGGAATCGCGCCTTCTGGTGGCTGCGCGAGGCCATGGACGAGATCCGCGCCGCAGGCCGCTATGTCTACCGCGACGAGCGCAAGGTGCTCGCGCTCTTCCGCACGTCGAGCGCGCGTGCCCGCGCGCGTCGGCGCGCGGTGAAGCAGGATGAGCCCGAAACGACTGGATCGAGCCCGACACCGGCAGCGCCTGAGCCTGAATCGACCTGACGGCAGCGCGATCGGACATGCCGGTAGCCCGATCCGACATGGCAGGAGCGCGATCGGACACGCCGGGAGCGCGATCGGACACGCCGGGAGCGCGATCGGACACGCCGAGAGCCGATCCGATAGGACGGCAGAGCGATCCGACACGTCGAGAGCCCGATCCGAGCCGCTTTCGCGAAGCGGACACCGCTGCGGCGTGCCCGCGCGCACGTTGCGCTCCAACCCTGATGCCGTCAATATCCTGCGGCGAACACGCGCTCGGGGGGGCGTTCCTGGTCATCTGAGGCCGCCGCCATGTGGACTGTCCTTCCCGAGCTTCGCCAGCCCGAAAACTCCCGTCACCGCGCCTCCGGCCCGCCAAGGGTGCTCTGGACATCGGCGGTCGCGTTCGCGGCCGCTCTGCAGTGCCTCGCGTGCAATCAGGGAGCGTCCCAGCCCGGCGGCGCGAAGGCGGAGAAGCCTGCGGCCAGCGTCAAGGAGGTGACGCTCGCCCCCGTGACGGAGCTCGTCATGGAGCAGGCCGTCGACATCTCGGGGACCCTCGACGCCGACGAGCAGGTGACGCTCGGGGCCAAGGTGGCCGGGCGCCTCGCCTCGATCTCGGTCGACCTGGCGAGCCCGGTCCAGCGAGATCAGGTCATCGCTCAGCTGGAGGCGCGGGACTACGAGCTGCGCATCGAGCAGGCCACGGCCGCGCTGGCGCAGAGCCGCGCCCAGCTCGGTTTGCCCCCGGACGGGCCTGACAGCGAGCTCGATATCGAGGGCACGGCGGTGGTGAGGCAGGCCCTCGCGACGTTCAAGGAAGCGCAGGCCAACCAGGTCCGGGCGCGGGGGCTCGCCAGGGAA
Source organism: Sorangium sp. So ce302 (assembly GCF_051530145.1). Lineage (GTDB taxonomy): Bacteria > Myxococcota_A > Polyangia > Polyangiales > Polyangiaceae > Sorangium > Sorangium cellulosum_B. The sequence continues at coordinate 4,165,418 of NZ_CP150326.1, forward strand.
GGGCTGATGTCGGGCATGGACCTCGACGCGGCCGAGGCGGCGGCGGTCCGCGCGGAGACCGCCGTGCAGTCGGCGCGGGAGGAGGTGCGCATCCGCGAGGCCGCCGTCCGCCAGCGGCGCTCCGAGCTGCGCATGGCGCGGCAGCAGCTCGCCGACACCCTGGTGCGGTCGCCGCTCGATGGCGTCGTCCAGGTGCGGAGAGCGAACGTCGGCCAGTACCTCGCCGCGGGGGCGTCGATCGTGGACGTCGTCCGGATCGACCCGCTGCGGCTGCGCGTGGCCATCCCCGAGCTCGAGGCGGCCAGCGTGCGCGCGGGCCAGCCCGTGCGCGTGACCCTCCAGGGAGACAGCGCCACCTATCCGGGGACGGTCGCGCGCCTCGCGCCCGCGCTCGACCCGCAGAGCCGCACCCTGCTCGTGGAGAGCGACATCAAGAACCCCGGCCACCTGCGGCCGGGAAGCCTCGTCAGCGCGCAGATCGTCGTGAGCTCGAGGCCGATGCCGACCGTGCCGGCGACCGCCGTCGTCCGGTTCGCCGGCCTCGCGAAGGTCATCACGGTCGAGGACGGCAAGGCGAAGGAGAAGCAGGTCACCACCGGAAAGACGTCGGGGGATCGGGTCGAGATCGTGTCCGGCGTCGCGGTGGGAGAGTCCGTGGTCGCCCGGCCCGGGTCGCTCCAGCAGGGGCAGCCGGTGCGCGTGGTGGAAGGGGGCTAGGGTGCAAGCGCTCGCCAGGATCTGCATCCAGCGGCCCGTGTTCGCCGCCATGCTGACGCTCGCCCTCGTGGTGGTCGGCGCCGTGGCGTACTTCAAGCTGGGCGTGGATCGCTTCCCCGCCGTGGACCTGCCGACGGTCTCGGTCCGCACCACGCTCCCCGGCGGCGCGCCGGAGGACGTCGAGTCGGAGATCTCCGAGGAGATCGAGGCGGCGGTCAACACCGTCGAGGGGATCGCCGAGCTCCGCTCGATCTCGACGAGCGGCACCTCCGTCGTCGTCGCCACGTTCAACCTCGACCGGGACATCGACTCGGCGGCGCAGGACGTCCGCGATCGCGTGCAGGCGGCGCTGCGCCGCCTCCCGGTGGGCACCGATCCGCCCGTCATCGCGAAGCAGGACAACGACTCGACCCCGGTCATGTCGATCGCCCTCTCGGCCGATCGCTCGATCCGGGAGCTCACCGAGGTGGCCGACAAGCTCGTGCGGGTGCAGCTCGAGCGGTCGTCGGGCGTCGGCGAGGTGCGCGTCGTGGGGGGGCAGCAGCGCGCCATCAAGATCTGGCTGAACGCCGACCGCCTCGCCGCGTACGGCCTGCCGATCACCGCCGTCCGCGACGCGATCGTGCAGCAGAACGCGAACATCCCCGCGGGGAACGTCACGGGGAAGGAGGAGGAGCGGACGCTGCGCACGATGGGCCGCATCGAGGACGCGGGCGCGTTCAACGATCTGGTCGTCGCCACCGTCGACGGGCGGCCCGTCCGGGTGCGCGACATCGGCCGCGCCGAGGACGGCACCTACGAGCAGCGCTCGCTGGCCCGCCTCGACGGCAAGCCCACCGTCGTCCTCGACGTCGTGCGGCAGTCGGGCGCCAACACCGTCGCGGTGATCGAGGCCGTGAAGGCCAACCTGGCGAAGCTCTCCGAGCAGATGCCCGAGGACGTGCGGATCGAGGTGATCCGCGATCAGTCGGGCTACATCTACACGGCGCTGCACGAGATCAACGTGCACCTCGTCCTCGGCAGCATCCTCGCGTGCGCGGTCGTCCTGCTCTTCATGCGGTCGTGGCGGTCCACGATCATCGCGGGCGTCGCCATCCCGACGTCGGTCGTCGCGACGTTCGGCATGATGTGGCTGCTCGACTTCACGCTGAACAGCGTGACGATGCTGGCGCTCGTGCTGATGGTGGGCATCGTCATCGACGACGCCATCGTCGTCCTCGAGAACATCTTCCGCTTCGTCGAGGAGAAGAAGATGGACTCCTTCGAGGCGGCCAGGGCCGCGACGCAGGAGATCGGGCTGGCCGTGCTCGCGACGACGCTGTCGCTCGTCGTCATCTTCGTCCCCGTCTCGTTCATGTCGTCGATCTCGGGGCGGTTCCTGTTCCAGTTCGGGATCACGGCCACGGTCGCGATCCTCGTGAGCCTGCTCGTCAGCTTCACGCTGACCCCGATGATGAGCGCGCGCCTGCTCCGCGAGGAGGGCGCCCGCGCGCACGGGCCGGGCGACGGGGGCGAGGCGGCGACGCGGGAGGGCTTCTACGGGAGGCTCGAGGCCAGGTACACGCGCGCCCTCGCGTTCGCGATGCGGCACCGGGCGCTCGTCGCCGTCTCGGGCGCGCTGGTGATGGCGTCGGCCGTGCCGCTCTACGGGCTCGTGAAGCAGGAGTACATCCCCTCGGGCGCGGACGACGCGCAGTTCGAGATCCGCGTCACGGCCCCGCTCAGCGCGAGCATCGGCGCGATGGACGACGTGATGCGGCAGATCGGCGACGACGTCCGCGGGGTGCGCGGGGTGCGGAGCGTGCTCGCCACCGCGGGCGGCGGCTTCGTGGGCGGCGTCAGCGCGGGCGAGGCCTTCGTGCGGATCGCCCCGCACGACGAGCGCACGTTCTCCCTGACACGGCTGCTCCGGGAGACGTTCTCCGGCCATCCATGGCGCGCCTTCAAGGACAACTACTCGCAGAAGGACGTGATGCAGGAGGTGCGGCGCAAGCTGCGCAAGTACTCCGATCTCCGGATCTCGGTGCGCAACGTGCCGTCGTTCAACATCGGCGGCGGGAACTTCGAGATCGACTTCGCGATCCAGGGCCCCGACATCGAGCAGCTCGAGCGTTACGCGAACGAGCTCCGCGACCGCTCCGCGCAGCTCGGCGGCATCGTGGACGCCGACGTGACGCTGAAGATCGACCGGCCGGAGCTCCGGGTGCTCATCGAGCGCGATCGCGCGGCGCAGCTCGGGGTCCGGACGCAGGACATCGCGACCGCGCTGCGCCTGATGGTGGGCGGAGATCAGGCGGTCTCGCGCTTCCGGGACGAGGCCGAGAACGAGAACTACGACGTGCAGCTGCGCCTCATCGAGGAGGATCGCGATCGGGTGGCGGCCGTCCGCCGCCTGTACGTGCCCCGGACGGCGCGCTCGCCGGCCGCGCCGTCGCCGGGCGGCGCCGGCGGCGCGACGGCGCCCTCGGCCGGGACGCCGCTGCTCCGGGGCGACCTTGTGCGCCTCGACAACCTGGTGCGCATCGAGGAGGCGAGGAGCCCGTCGCGCATCGACCGGCTCGATCGCCAGCGGGTGTCGAGCCTGCGCGCCGGCGTCGCCCCCGGCTACGCGCTCGCCGACAGGCTGGAGGCGCTGCGCGGCGCCGCCCGGGAGATGGACATGCCCGCGGCGTACACGACCAGCGTGCGCGGCCGCGGCGCGGAGCTCGAGCGCACGTTCGGCGAGTTCATCTGGGCGTTCCTCCTGTCGATCGTGCTCATGTACATGATCCTGGCGTCGCAGTTCGAGAGCCTTGTGCACCCGGTGACGATCCTGCTCTCGCTGCCGCTGTCGGTGCCGTTCGCGCTGCTCAGCCTGTGGGCGACCGGGAACACGCTGAACCTGTACTCTGCGCTCGGCTTCCTCGTGCTGTTCGGCGTGGTGAAGAAGAACTCGATCCTCCAGGTCGATCACATGAACAAGCTCCGGAGCGAGGGCGTGCCGCGCGAGGAGGCGATCCTCCAGGCGAACCGCGATCGGCTGCGGCCCATCCTGATGACCACGCTGGCCCTGGTCGCGGGCATGCTCCCGCTCTGGCTGGGCACGGGGCCCGGGGCCGAGGAGCGCCAGACCATCGCCGTGGTGGTCATCGGCGGCCAGTCCCTGAGCCTGCTGCTCACCCTGATCGTCACGCCGGTCTCGTACTCGCTGCTCGACGATCTCGCGCGCAGCGAGCGCTGGGGGCGGGTGCGGTCCCGCATGGCATCCCTCCGCGAGCGCGCGTCGGCGCGGTTCGGCCGGCTCTTCGCGCGCAGGACGACGTAGGCGCGGCGGCGCCCGCTGCCGGGCGCCTCAGCCCTTCGCGAGCCCGAGCGCGGCCACGGCCACCGCGCCCCAGCCCGCGAGCAGGAGCAGCCCGCCGAGCGGCGTGACCATGCCGAGGACGCGGACGCCGGTCACGGTCATCACGTAGAGGCTGCCAGAGAAGAAGAGCACGCCGCCCGCGAAGCAGAGGCCGGCGACCGTCGCCGCGACGCCGCCGGTGCGCGCGGCGAGGTGGGCGGCGAGCGCCAGCGCGAGCGCGTGGGCGAGGTGGTACTGGGCGCCCGTTTGCCACCAGGAGAGGCGCAGCGCGCCGTCCGGCTCCGCGTCGAGCGTCGCCTTGAGCCCGTGGGCGCCGAAGGCGCCGAGCGCCACCGCGAGGAACCCGTAAACGCCCGAGAGCAGGAAGAAGAGACGTTCCATCGGGCGCGGAGCTTAGCCGATGGCCGGAGCGCGTCACGGGGGCGCTCGGCTGGGGGCGCCGCGCTTCAGCCTCCCTCCGCCCGCCGCCGTGGGAAGATCGTCCCCCGGATCTCCGCCATCGACGCGCCGAACGTCGTCGCGAGCCGGCCGAGGACGAGGCGGTTCAGCCGGCCGTCCGGCGGCGCCTTGACCGCGATCACGAACGCGACGTCGACGGGGGTGCCGGCGTGCCTCGCCGCCCGCTCCGCGAGCGCCGCCGCGGCGACGTCGGACAGCTCCTCACGACGCGCGACGCGGATCTTCACGTAGAGCGCCGCCCGCATCAGCGCGTGATAGCCGTGCATCCAGGCCATCCAGCGCTCCTCCGGGCCCCCGGCGAGGGCCCGTGAGAGCGCGTCGCGGCGCCGCTCGATCTCGTCGAAGGGCAGGTTGTCGAGCTCGTTCAGCGCGCCGGGGAACTCCCCCGCGAGCGCGCGGAACACCTCCTTGCCCGGGATCGGCTCCCCGGCCGCCCGCGCGCGCCGGAGCTCCGCGAGCGTGAGGTACTTGCGGGCAAGCTGCGACAGGACCTCCGGTGTGAGGCGCGTGTCGCCGTCGGGGACCTCCGCGCCGGTCACAGCCAGCCGTGAGGGAACGCGAGGACGTCGCCGATCGACGCGGCGCCGAGGCACAGCGCGACGAGGCGATCGACCCCGAGCGCGTTGCCCGCCGCGGGTGGCATCCCCTCCTCGAGCGCGTCGAGGAAGCGCTCGTCGATCGGATAAACCGGCTTGCCCTGGGCGGCCCGCGCGGCCTGATCGGCGAGGAGCCGCGCGCGCTGCTCGACCGGGTCGGTCAGCTCGCCGAAGCCGTTGCAGAGCTCGACGCCCGCGACATACAGCTCGAACCGCTCGCAGACCCGCGGATCGCTCGGCTTGAGCCGCGCGAGCGACGCGAACGGCGCGGGGAAATCGACCAGGAACACGGGGTGGGGCAGCGCGGCGATCGCCGGCTCCACCGCGTCCACGAGCAGGCGGAAGAACCGCTCCTCGTCGCTCGACGCGAGCGCGATCGCGTCGTCCGCGGGCACGCCCGCCCAGCGCGCGAACGCCTCGCCGATCGAGATCCGCGGGAACGGCGGCTCCAAACGTACCTGCTTGCCGGACGTCGAGATCGTGCCATCCGCGCCGAGCGCGCCCGCGACGCGCTGCACGATCGCCTCGGTGTCGGCCATCACCTCGTCCACGCCGGCGAAGGCGCGGTACCATTCGAGCATCGTGAACTCCGGGTTGTGCCTGTCCCCGAGCTCTCCGCGCCGGAAGCAGCGCGCGAGCTGGAAGCAGCGCGGGACGCCCCCCGAGAGCAGCCGCTTCATCTGGTACTCCGGGCTCGTGATCAGGAACGTCGGGCGCGCCGCCTGCACCGCGAACGCGTCGAGGTGCAGATCGAGCCCGGGGGAGGGGACCATGCTCGGCGTCTCCACCTCGAGGAAGCCGCGCTCGGCGAACAGCGCCCGCACCGCGGCGAGCGCCGCCGCGCGCTGCGCGAGCGCCGCGCCGCGCCCGCGATGGATCGCGCGCTCCGTCTCGCTCGACGGCGGCGCCGCGGCGCCCGCGCGCGCCCGCGGCGGCCTCCGGGGCGTGATCCGCTCGACGAGCCGCGCGGACGCGAGCGCGCAGTCGGTCGGCGTCGGTGCCGGCGCGCCCTCGACGATCGCGAGATCGCCGACCTCGAGCGGCGGCGCGAGCGCGCCCTCGAGCGCGACGCGCAGCGCGCCGAACGCGTCGCCGAGGACGACCGCGCCCTCCGCGACCTCGAGCACGCGGCCGCCGACGCGAACCCTGCTGGGCAGCGGCGCACCGGAGGGACCGGAGGGGCGCGGGGAACAGGCGGAGACGATGTCGCTCGGGGCGAACGTCGCCGGGAATCCAATGGAGGTGTTTGTTTCAGAGAGAGCCACGGCAGCCTGCGTTGAAGGTGCCGGAGACATACCACGCAGGTTGACCAGGGAGGTCACGTAACGAGGCAATCGCGGCCACAACTCCTTGATTTTCCGCGAGGACGCCGCGTCGCTTCTCCTTGATGAGCCAACGCAACTCGTTACGTTGGTCGCGCTCGTCGGTCCGGCCCTGCCGCGCCTCACGCGAGCGCTGCTTGCAGAAAGCCAGCAGAAATCCAGCCGGAGAGATGAACCCATGAGACGACTGCCGCTCTTGCTTCCGTTGACCGCACTCGCAGCCTTGGCCTCTGCGGGGCCCGCCGCCGCGTCGGAGTGGCACACGCTACCGAAGGGCTCGCCAGCAACGGCGCTGTCCTTCCGCGGCACGGATGGCGCGCGGGGCGCGGCGGAGGCGGCGCTGAAGCACGCCGCTTCAGACCTCCGCCTCCAGGGCGTCTCGCTGCGTTACCAGAGCGAGCTCGTGGATGGCGATCACCGCACTGTCCGGTTTGCGCAGGTCCACGCCGGACTGCCCGTGCTCGGCGCCGCGGTGGCGATCGATCTCACCCGGGAGAACCGCGCGGAGGTCGTGGTGCTCGACGTGGCGCGGGACCTGTCGGTCGCGACGACGCCGACTCACGGGGAAGAGGCCGCGCGGCGCGCGGTCGAGGCGACCTACGGAATGACGCTCGCGGAGCGGCCGAACGCGGCGCTCGCGGTGTTCCCCGAGGCGGAGACGGGCGGCAAGCTCGTCTGGGTCGTCGATGTCCGGTCGGATCGCGGCGGGGAGCGCTACCTCGTCGACGCGCACACTGGCAAGCTCGTCCACAGGCGCTCGCTGGCCGTGCACGCGCGAGGGCGCGTTTACCCCATCAGCTCGGCGGTCACGCCCGAGGTCCAGGATCTCGAGCTCAGCAGCCTCGACGCGGCGGATCCCCAGACCTTGAGCGGCTGGAACGGCAACTTCAAGGTGGTGAATTACGTGGACGGCGACCTCACCGCCGGCGTCCCGCTCACCCTGGAGCAGAGCGTCGAGCCGAACACAGGGGAGGACTTCCTCTACGATCCGCCCACGAGCGCGGAGGATGCGCACGACCAGTTCGCGCAGGTCGGCATCTATTACCACCTCACCCGGATGCGCGATTACTTCGTGTCGACCCACCAGATCGACATGGGGGCGCCTGGCTGGAAGCTCGTCGCGGTCGCCAACATGCTGGAGGCGGGCCGGCCGATGGACAACGCGTTCTTCTCGGGAGAGGGCGTGGGCGAGCCCTTCCGCGCGCCGAACCTCATCGCCATCGGCCAGGGCTCGTTCTTCGATTTCTCGGACGACTCCGACGTGTTCCTCCACGAGTTCACCCATTACGTCTCCGCCAACGCGGTCGGCTACAATGGAGGCCAGTTCGCGATCAACGAATACGGGCTCTCCCCCTGGGCCGGCAGCATCGATGAGGGCATCGCGGACTATTTCGCCTGCACCGTGAACGGCGACTCCACGCTCGGCGAGGCGACGCTGGCGCCCTTCGGCATGGCGCGCGACCTCGCGAAGGACACCAAGACGTGCCCCGGCGATCTGGTGGGCGAGGTGCACGAGGACGGCGAGCTGATCGGCAGCCTCGCGTGGTCCTTGCGCGAGAAATTCGGGGCCAAGGTGGGCGACAAGCTCGTCTGGGGCACGGTGACGCTGCTGACCCCCAACGCCTCGTTCGGCGATTTCGCCAAGGCGCTGAAGCGGGCGACCGGCAAGCTGGTGACCGCCGGCGAGCTCACGGAGGCGGACGCCGGCGCCGTCGACGCGCTGATCGAGAGCCGGGGCCTCGACGACTGCGAGGAGGTGCTCGATCTGAGCGGGGGCAAGTCGCAGACGACGAACATGTTCGGGATCGACTCGCTGGTCTTCGGCTCGGGGGCGTCGTGCGCGGATTACCGCTCGCAGCTCAGCCTGCAGAGCCTCTTTCACTTCAAGAGCAAGCCGGATCGGGCCGCGAAGGGCGTCCGCTTCACCGTGGAGCTCGATCCCGACCGCGGCAACGACGTCGAGTGGAGCATCTACGTGAGGACCGGCCGGCACGTCGGCTTCACGCTGGGCGAGCTGCTGCCGGAGGCCACGAATTACGATTACAGCGTCGAGGGGATCACGGAGACGGACGGCGAGATCGTCATCGACGAGACCTCCGATCCGCCGTTCGATCCCACGCAGACGTACTACCTGGTGATCGGCCATAAGAACTGCCCGTCCTCGTCCGTGACGGTGGAGAGCGAAGATCTCGGGCTGGAGCCGCCGGTCGATCCGACGGAGCCCGTCGAGCCGGAGCCCGCCGGCTCCACGGGTGGAGCGACGCCGGATCCGACCGATCCGATCGAGGATCCCGAACCGGAGACGGTCGTGGGGTGCGCTTGCCGCGCCGCCGAGCCGAGCGCGCCCGTCGCGCCGTGGACGGCGCTCGCCGGGGTCGCGCTCGCCGGGACTGCCGTGCTGAGGCGGCGTGCGCGGGCGCGTCGCGCGCTGGGCTGAAGTGAGGGCCTGACGGCCTGAGGCCGCCGGCGTCACGCGGCGGGCGGCGCATCGACGCGCGCCGCCGTGGCGCCTGGTAGTGGTCAAATTTGAACATGAAGGCGGGAAGGCGGGAAGAAAACCTTAATGATCTTCCCGCCTTCCCGCCTTCATGTGGACTCTCTCTGGGCAAAGTCGACCCCTACCCGGCGCCTGCCCTCCCTTGCGGCCGTGTGAGGCGGGGGCCGCCTTCGCTGCGCTAGCGTCCGCCCGCGCCGCCGGTGCCACCCGCGCCGCCGGCACCACCCGCGCCGCCGGTACCACCCGCGCCGCCGGTACCACCCGCGCCGCCCGTACCACCGGCGCCGCCCGTACCGCCCCCGCTTCCGCCCTCGCCAGTACCGCCGCCCCCGGCCGTCCCGTTGCCGCCGTCGCCACCGCCGCCGCCCGTGCCGCTCGCGCTGGTCGTGCCGCTCGTCGTCGGATCCTGGTTGGGATCGCAGACCTGCGTGATCGCATTCGGCCTGCAGCAACGGTGTTGTTGCTGCTGCTGACCGATGCCCATGCACTCGAGGCCATCGGCGCAGTCATCGTTGCCGTTCGCGATCTCGCAGGGCTCGCCCTCTTGCTGCCGGCTGCAGCTCGCGGCTGAGGCGACGATCGCCGCGGCGAGCGCGGCCAGGAGGAGCGCGGGGCGCAAGGCGTTGCGCGATGTCTTCGGGGCTTTCACGCGCGCTGGTCTAGCAGAACCAGGCGGGCTTGCCTATTGCCCATCTACTGCGGAGGGGCCGGCCGGTTCTTGGCGTCGATGGCGTCGATGAACAGGCCCATGTACTGCGCGGCGCTCGTGATCGAGAAGACGAGCGATAGATAGATGAGCAGCCGTCCGACGTGCACCACGTCGACCTCTCCGAAGTCGACGCCGAGGTGGATGTGGTACGGGTAGCCGAGGATCAAGCAGACGATCCCGATCATCTGCAGCGCTGTCTTGATCTTCCCGCCGTCGCCCGCCGCGATGACGAGCCCCTCGGTCGAGGCGATGGAGCGGAGCGCCGTGATCGTGATCTCGCGCGAGATGAGCAGCACCACCGCCCACGCCGGGATCCGGCCCATCGGCACGAGCCACACGAGCGTGGCGGCGACGATGAGCTTGTCGGCGAGCGGATCGAGGAACTTGCCGAGCACGCTCACGAGGCCCTGCCGCCGCGCCAGGTAGCCGTCGAGCATGTCGGTGATCGCCGCGAGCGAGTAGACGCCCGCGGCCCAGAAGCAGTCCCGCGGCGCGCCCCTCGACAGGAGCACGAGGACGGCCGGGATCATGAGGACCCGGGCGAACGTGAGCAGGTTCGGGAGGTTCCGCGCGTCTTCCCAGAGCGTGCGCCGCCGCTGCGCCTTGGTGCCCCGCAAGGACGTGCCAGCGCTAGCGACCATCGACGAGGACCATCCCCTCTCCGCCGAACGTCACGAAGCCCTGCATCCCTCCAGGCGCCTCGGAGGCGGGCAGCGTGCGCGGCAGGAGCCGGCCCATCCACCCGAGCACCGCGGTCGCGCGCGTCGACGTCGGCCGCGACGGGGTGATCTCCAGCGCGGCGGCGCGCTCGGGCACCGACAGGACCATGTGGCCGCGGCCGCGGAGCTGCACCATCGCGACCGCCTCGCCCTCGCCGGCCGGCAGGCGGCCGTTCTCGTAGCCGATCGGCAGATCGAAGCCGACGAGGACGTCCTCGCGCAGGTAGATGGACTCTTCCCCGAGCGTCACCGGGTGAAGCCGCCGCCCCTCCGGCGCGCCGAGCACGAGCTCGCAGCGCCCGCCGATCTCGATGAAGGGCGTGCTCGGCCCGCCGAGCGGCTCGTCGAAGATGCGCCCGCGCGCCTGCCGCTTCAGCACGTGCGTGGCGGTCCCGGAGTGCACGCTCATGGTGCGCAGCGCGTCGAGCCGGGCGACGAAGCCCTTCGTCGACTGCACGAGCACGACGCCGGTCGGGTGCCGCGTGACAGCGGCCTCGCGCGGGAAGACGAGCAGCCGCTCGCGCGCGAGCGCCGAGAGCGTCTCCAGCGGCGGCGTCGCGGCCGGCGGCGTCGCGGCCGGCGGCGTCGCGGCGGGCGCCGCCGTGGGAGGCGGCAGCGAGGACGACGACGGCCGCCCCGCCGCCTTCTTGCTCGCCGCCGCCGCGTCCGCCGCCGCGGGGACGGCGATCGCGAAGCGGCCCGTCGCGGAGGGCTCCTCGGGCGCCACCGTGCTGCGGCGCACGGTCGGGGCCACGCTCCCTCCCGGCGGCGCCTGCACCGCCGGCATCGACGGGACCGTCGGCGCCGCGCCGACCCTCGGGCCGGGAGCCTTGCCCGCGCCGAGCGGGTTCGTCGGGCCTCCCGCGCGGCCGTCCGCCCCGAGGCTCTTGAACGACGGCGGCGCCGGGATGGTCGGCATCATCTCGCGGCCAGGCTCGATGGCCGACCATGTCCCTGACGGGATGCGCGGCAGATCCGAGTCGTGCCGGAAGCCCGCGCCGGCGCGATCGAGCGCCTGCACCGCCTCGCCTGCGGCGCGCTGCACCTCGGCCTTGGCCTCGACCGGCGGCTGATCCTCGGTGTCGGGCGGCTCCATCGAGTAGCGGCCCGTGGTGCTGCCCGTCATGTCGAGAAGGCGGCGCGCCATCGCGTCGTGGCCGCCCGCCGCGAACGCGTGGCTCGCGCGCTCGTAGTCGCCCATGCGCTGGAACGCGAGCCCCAGGTAGCCCCACGCGCGCTGGTGCTTCGGGTTCTGCTCGAGCGCCTTCTCGAGCTCGGACCGCGCCTGCGCCGGCTGCCCGGTCTTGAGGTACGAGAGCGCGAGGTTGATGCGCGGCTCGACCGCCTCCGGATGGGCCTGGATCAGCCGCTCATAGATCGCGATCGCCCGCGGGTAGAGCCCCAGCCGGAAGTAGACGATCCCGAGCAGGTCCTGCCCCTTGGGATCGCTCGGCTGGAGCGACAGCGCGCGCTCGAGCTCCGCCTTCGCGGCGTGGACCCGGTTGTCCTGCAGGAGCTCGCTGCCCCGGTGCAGGTGGAACAGGAACTCCTCCGCCGCGACTTCGCGTGTGGAGGGCCGTGGGTCGTCGCGCTCGTGCATTGTCGGGGGGATCGTACACGAAAACGCACACACGCCGTCAGGCGCTCGCCGCCTCGATCGCCTCGGCGAGCGTGAAGGCCCCCTCGTAGAGCGCGCGGCCCACGATGACGCCGCTGACGCCGGGGATCTGCGCGAGCGCGCGCAGGTGAGCGAGCGATCCGACTCCGCCGGAGGCCAGGACGGGGAAGCCGCACGAGGCGGCGAGCTCGCGGGTGGCTTCCAGGTTGGGGCCGACCTGCGTGCCGTCGCGGGAGACGTCGGTGTAGAGGAGCGCCGCGACGGGGGCGCCGGCGAGCGCGCGGGCGACGTCGAGGGCGGTGACGGAGGAGACCTGCTCCCAGCCCTGCACGGCCACGCGCCCGTCCTTGGCGTCCACGGCGACCACGACGCGCCCCGGGAAGCGGCCGGCGAGGTCGCGTACGAGCGCGGGAGCGTTCACCGCGGCGGTCCCGAGCACGATGCGATCGGCGCCCAGCGCGAGGTAACTCTCGGCCGCGGCGGCGGAGCGGATGCCGCCCCCCACCTGCACGCTGCCGCCCTCCGCGCCGAAGGCCGCGATGACGGCGCGGACGGCGTCGGCCTGGACGGGCAGGCCGGCGCGGGCCCCTTCCAGGTCGACCACGTGCAGCCGATCGCAGGCACGGCGGAGGCGAGCGGCGAGCGCCGCCGGGTCCTGGTCGTAGACGGTGACCTGATCGTAGCGCCCTTGATGGAGGCGCACGGCCTGGCCTCCGAGGAGATCGATGGCGGGGATGAGCTGCACGCGGCGGGTCTAGCGCGCCTCTGCGCCGGTGGGTAGAGGCGGCGAAGGCGGCGAAGGTCCGTTGCCCCGCCGCGTCACCACGACCCGCTCGCCCCGAGCACGACCCCTTCCGGGCCTGCCGCGAGCACCCCTGCGCGGATCCGCCTTGACGTCGCGCCGGCGGTCATGTCGCTCTGCGTCGGCTCGGTCAGGTAGAGGACCGCCGCCGCCCCGAGCCCGGCCAGCCCCACGCCGAAGCCGATCGTGCTCACGAGCCCGGTGGTGCTAGCGCTCTCCGCCGCGTCCAGGCCCGTCTGGTCGCAGGCCGTCGGGTCGCTCAGGCCGATCCCGCTGCCGCAGTGCTCGCGGACGACGCTCTTCTTGCCGAGCGTGAGCGCGCCCGTCACCCCGCCGAGCACGAGCCCCGCGACGCCGACGCCGCCGGCCGCGTACATGGCCGCCCGCCGGCCTGAAAGGCTCTCGGCGGACGGCGCCGGGGCGCCGCTCACCTGCAGATCGACGCGCTTCTTCTCGCCGCGAGCGAGGTGGATCCGCGTCTCCTGGACAGGCCCTCCCGGCGCCTGCGTCGACACGACGTGCTCTCCCGGATCCACCGGCACGCTCGCGCCCAGCGCGGCGCTGTCCACCGCGCGACCGTCGCGCTTTACCACCGTCCCTGCGGGGGCTCCGGGCGGGAGGGAGAGCGCGAGCTCCGGCACGAGCGGGGCCAGCTTCTCGCGCTCCTCCCGGGCGACCTTGGGCCGCTCTCCTTGCCGGCGCTTCTGCTCCGGCGTCAGCTGCTCGTGGAGCGCAAGGTACTCCCCGAAGTGGGCGAACGCGCTCGCGACGCGGCCCCACCTCGACTCGCAGACGGCCAGCGTGAAGAGCGCCCCCGGCTTGGGCTCGAGCCGATGGCTCTCGGCGATCGCGTTGCAGCCGGTCTCGTACTGGCTCGCCTCCATCTCGGCGAGGCCCCGGTTGAAGAGGGCTTCCGCGGCCGCGCTGTCCTGCGCCGCGGCGGGCGTCGCGGCGGCGAGCGGCCAGAGGACGAGAGCGAGAGGAGCCATCCGGCGCAGGCGACGTGTCATGTTCTGGGGTATCCACAGGCGAAGGTGTCAACCGGTGTCGGCGAGGGGCGGACCGGCAGCGCGGCGGACATCGGTCTCAATCTCGTCCGAGCAAAGGGACTTTGGGGCGAGCGGCGGCGCCTGTTCGCCCGGTCGAAGCGGGCCTCGGCGTCGCCTTCGGGGGAGCGCCCGCCGCCCCGCGCGCGGCCGGCCTCGCGCTGGCGCTCGCGCTGGTCGCGGGCTGGGTGGGCTCCGCGGCGAGCGCTGGCGCGGAGGCGCTGGGCGTCGGCGCCGACGGCTCTGCCGACAGCGTCGCGCTCGGCGCAGCGGTCGCGGCGGCGCTCGCCGAGCCGGCGTCCGGCGCAGCGGCCGAAGGCGACGCGGCCACCGCCGGATCGGCCTGGGCCCCGGCGCGCATCAGGAGCCAGGTCCCTGCGCCGAGCACCCCGAGCCCGAGGACGACCGCGGCGGCGACGAGCGGGGCTCGGCTTGGCGCGATCGGTGTGATGTTCCCTGAAGGGACGGACGTCACCGACGTCTCCATGGTCGCCGCGAGGGGCACGACCGGGGAGCGAGACGGGTGCTCCGGCCCCATCGGGCCGACGCTCGTCGCCACCGGCGGCATCATCGAGGGCGCGGTGATCGCCGGCACGGTGAGCGCTGGCGCGGTGAGCGCGGGTGCTGGCGTGGCGAGCGCGTGCGCCGAGGGGCTCGCCAGGGCCCAGGGCGGCGTGGTCGGGCGGGGCGAACGCCCGCTGCTGGACGGGGCGAGGACGAGCAGCTCGGAGAGCGCCTGCGCCGCCTCGCTCGCGAGGCGGAACCGCGTCGCTGGATCGACGGCCGTGGCCCGAGCGAACCAGCCATCGAAGCTCGGCGGCAGCACCACCCGCTGCGACATCGCCCGGTGGACCGGCGGCTCCTGAGGCCCGTGGACGACCACGAGCGCGAACGCGATCACGTCGTTCGCGCTGAGCGCCTCCGGGCTCCAGTACGGCGTCCCCACGAGCAGCGTGTACGCGATCATCCCGAGCGCGTAGATGTCCACGGCGCTGGTGAGCTTCGTGTCGGTGCGGAACTGCTCGGGCGCCATGTAGATGGGCGTCCCGAGGCTCCGCGTGATGCCGGCCGCCGTCCCGCCCTCGGCGAGCAGCTTCGCCACGCCGAAATCGAGGATCTTCATGCGGGGCGTCCCGTCGTCCCGCTGGGTGACGAACAGGTTCTCCGGCTTGAGATCCCGGTGGATGATGGACGCCGCGTGGGTCCGGTCGAGGGCCGACGCGGTCTGCTGGAGGTACGTCGCGACCTCGCCGGGAGGCAGCCTGCCGAGGCGCTTGAGGCGCTGGCCGAGCTCCTCGCCGCGGAGCAGCTCCATCACGAGGAACGGCATGCCCGTCGCCTCGTCGATGCCCGCGTCGAAGACGTCGACGATGTACTCGCTCTCGATGTCCGCCGTGATCTGCGCCTCGCGCTTGAAGCGGCTGCGCATCTCCTCGCTCTGGAAGAGGTACGCGTGCATCACCTTCAGCGCCCGGCGGCGGTTCGTCTCGATGTGCACCACCTCGTAGACGGACCCCATCGCGCCCACGGCGAGGAGGCGCGCCACGCGATAGCGGTGCGCGAAGACCGTTCCGTCCGCGAGCGTGCCCGACACGGCGGGAGGGTCGCGCGCGGCGGCTGTCGCGTCAAGGTTCCAGGGACCCCGAAGGGCGGCGCGCGCTGCGCGGAGCGGCGGCCGCGACGCCGCGACGCCCAGCTGCGCGCATCACCGCGCCCGTGCGCATCGCAGCCCCGCGCCGGCGAAGTGGCCGTTCGGCGAGCGCTCCTGGAAGGCGGAGGTGAGCAATGTCTCCTTTCCGCTGCGCCAGCCCCCGCCCCAGATCATGTGGTTCGTGTCGGGGGTGAGGACGGCGCAGTCATCGCACGCGATCGGGTCGTCCGCGGCGAACGAATCCAGCACCCACTCCCACACGTTTCCCCCCAGATCCGCGTGTCCCCACCGCCCGTCTCCCCGCGGCGACCTCGACCCGCCCGGCTGGAGGTCCGCGATCTCGCACGATCCATCGAGACCGCAACCGTACACCGCGTAGCTCTCGTCGGGCTCCGGGGCGCTCTCCGGGCTCGACCATGGATACGTGCGCTGCTCGTCCCCGCCGGCGGCCGCGTAGCGCCGCTCTGCTGCCGTGGGCAGCCGACCGCCGTCCCACGCGCAGAACGCGAACGCCACGTACCAGCTCACGCAGGCCGCGGGCAGGAGCTCGTGCTCGCCCACCTCGTCGGTCCACGAAAAATAGGGATCTTCGCAGTGAAGCGACGCCGACAGCGCCGTCCGGTCCACGGGCAAGTTGGCGTCCCACGCGGCGCGCCACCCGCTGTCCGGAATCTTCGGGTGTGCTCCTGCCCCCACCGCTGGCCAGCTCGCCGGGTACTCCGACAGGAACGCCCGGAACCGCCCCACCGTCACCTCGAATCGATCCAGCCGGAGGTCGCTCACCGTCGCCAGCCGCGGCTCGGCGTCGCCCCGATCGAACGTGCCTCCGGGCACCACCAGGCTCCCGCAGCAGCCCTCGTCTCCGCGCGGCCCGCAGATCGCGTCCATCTTGGCGCAGCTCCGAGGGACGATGCAGCGCCCGTCGTCACACAGGGGCGCCTCCGCCGGGCACTCGGGTTCGTCCTGCCACGCTCCGCCTTCGTCGCACGTCTGCGGCCTGTTCTGCGCGCACCGCGCCTCCTCTGGCGTGCACGTCTCGGCTCCACCTCCACCTCCGCTTCCGCCGCCCGCCAGGTGGTACGGCTTGTCCACGCCCACGATCGCCGTGCAGCCCCCGATCACGAAGCATGCCCCCGTCCACATCGTCACGGCAGACGCTGCGATCTGCATCAGCGCCACGCTCCGAGGCGCTCGACCAGCGCGGACCGGACCGCGCGCAGCGGACGCCAAGCCTCCATCCCAAGAATCTCCATGCGCGGGATTCTACTGACATTTCGCCTCGCGAGAGGGCCCGCTCGACGCCGCTCTGCCGCCGTGGGGAGGGAGGTGCGACCGGCGCCCTCCTCCGCAGCGCCGGGCTCTGCCGCGCGTGTCCTGATGCATCGCGGCTTCTGTCCTTGCGCGCCGGCCGACATCCGCGCCGACATCCGCTCGGGGCGAGGCGTTCCGGCCCGGCGGGCGCTGGTTGCGCGAGGTCGTCGGGCAGATACCATCGCTCGCTGAAGATGGCTGTACTCACGCTCGAGCAAGCGGCGATCCCGCTCCGGCAGGCGTACCGGGAAGGTCGCCTCATTCCCTTTCTGGGCGCGGGCTTCTCTGCCCCGCTCCGGCTGCCGATGTGGAAGGAGCTGATGGGGTGGATGGGCGCCGCGCTCGGGTTCGAGCCAGCGCTCTTCGAGCTGCACGGCTTGCCCCCGCAGCTCGCCGGCTTCTTCGCCCGCGAGTGCGCGGGCGGCCTCGACAGTTTCATCGCCGAGATGCGCGCGCGCTTCCACGCGCGCGAGGTCGACGAGCGGCGCAGGAGCTCGTGCCAGCACAAGGCCCTGGCGCGCCGCGACTTCTCGACCATTTACACGACCAACTTCGAGCACCACATCGAGGAGGCGCTGCGGGACGCAGGAAAAGAGGCCGTGGCGCTCGCCAGGTTCGACGACTTCGCGCGGTGCCCGGCGCAGGGGGCGTGCCACGTCATCAAGTTTCATGGAGATCTCGACTGGCCCGAGACGGTGGTGCTCACCGAATCGCAGTACTTCGGCCGCCTCCGGCTCGAGGCGGCCCCCGATCAGCGCCTGCGGGCCGATCTGCTCAGCAACAGCTTCCTCTTCCTCGGCTACAGCTTCGGCGACGTCGACATCCGGTACATCTGGTACCGCATGGAGCAGATGCGCATCGAGGGCAGCCCGCAGCTCGCGAGGCGCGCGTCGAACCGCCGCGGTTACTGGGCGACCTTCGGCGCCGGGCTCGTCCAGCCGGCGCTGCTCGAGGACTGGCACATCGACGTGATCGAGCTCGACCCGAACGACAAGACGAAGAGCGTCGTGGACCTGCTCGACGCTTTGGACGCGTGAGGGGACGGGTGAGGGCGATGGTCATGGTCTATTTCGTCTCCTCGAACCACCGCAAGGTCGCGGACATGACCTATGTGTGGAAGGACGCCCCGACGCCGCTCCGCGTCCTCCGGCTCGACGTGCCCCAGATCCTCTCCTCGGATCTCGACACCGTCGTACGCGAGGAGGCCCTCGCCGCCTACCGGCTCTCCCTCGTGCCGCTCTTCGTCGAGCACGGCGGCCTCTTCATCGAGCACCTGAACGGCTTCCCGGGCCCGCTCGCGATGCCGTTCTGGGAGCGGCTGCAGGACCGGATTTGCTCCCTCATCCCTCCGGGGCAGTCGCGCGCGGCGCACGTGGTCCAGAAGGTGTGTTATTGCGACGGCCGGACGCTGCGTGTCTACACGGGCAGCGTCCCCGGCGAGATCGCCGTCGAGCGGCGGGGAGACGAGGGCATCCACTGGGAGCCGATGTTCATCCCGGCCGGGCACACGCGCACGCTCGGGCAGATGCCGCGTGACGAGCGCCTCCGGTGCTCTGCGAGCGCGGAGGCGCTGCGGGCGTTCCGGTTCGATCTCGGGCTGTGATCGCGGAGCGCGGCGCTCGCGCTCCCCGCAGCTCCGCGCGCTGGCCACGGTGGTGCTTGACTTCCGGATCGCTTTGGAGTTCCTAACCGTCCACGACCGCGGCAAGGGGGCGAGAGCCTGATGTCCGGCGCTCCTCCCCCCGCGCTCAGAGGTCGTCCCCATTTGGCGCGGAGGCGATTCATGGAGTTCAGACAGCTCGGCGGGTCAGGGTTCAAGGTACCGGTGCTGAGCCTCGGGACCGGGACGTTCGGTGGCTCCAACGAGTTCTTCCGGGGGTGGGGCGCGAGCGACGTGGCCGAGGCGACTCGGCTGGTCGACGTCTCGCTCGAGGCCGGGATGAACATGTTCGATTCGGCCGACATCTACTCCGACGGGCTCGCCGAGGAGATCCTCGGCCACGCGATCAAGGGCAGGCGCGACAAGGTCATCATCTCCACCAAGGCGACCTTCCGGAGCGGCAAGGGCCCCAACGACGTCGGCTCGTCGCGGTATCACCTGATCCGGTCGATCGAGGGGAGCCTGCGCCGGCTGCAGACGGATCATATCGATCTCTTTCAGCTGCACGGCTTCGACGCGGTCACGCCGCTCGAAGAGACGCTCGGCACGCTGGACGATCTCGTGCGAGCGGGGAAGATCCGCTACCTCGGATGTTCGAATTTCTCCGGCTGGCACCTGATGAAGTCGCTCGCGGTGTCGGAGAAATATGGTCTCTCTCGGTACGTGGCGCACCAGGCGTATTATTCGCTGGTAGCGCGCGACTACGAGTGGGAGCTGATGCCGCTGGCGCTCGATCAGAAGGTCGGCGCGGTGGTCTGGAGCCCGCTGGGCTGGGGGCGGCTCACGGGGAAGATCCGGCGCGGGCAGCCGTTGCCGGAGGTCAGCCGGCTCCGGAACAAGCTGTCTGTCGAGGGGGGGCCGCAGATCGACGACGAGTACCTCTATGGTGTGGTCGACGCGCTCGACGCGGTGGCGAAGGAGACGGGCAAGACCGTCCCGCAGATCGCGCTCAACTGGCTGCTGCAGCGGCCGAGCGTCGCGAACGTGATCATCGGCGCTCGCAACGAGGAGCAGCTTCGACAGAACCTCGGGGCCGTCGGCTGGAACCTCGCGCCAGAGCACATCGCGAAGCTGGATGCTGCGAGCAAGACGAAGCTGCCGTATCCCTACTTTCACCAGGTCGGCGCGTTCACGGAGCGCAATCCGTTCCCTGTCGCGCTCTGACGGTCGCGGCCTGGCCGCGACCGGCGGCTGATCCTGCGCGGAGGCCCGGCTCGGGGGCGCGCACCGCACCCGAGCCGTGGATGGCGATCCCGTGGCGAGGGCCGGTCAGGGCAGCACGGCGGTGGCGTCCGGCGTGGCGGCGTGCAAATCAGCGGTCGTGCTCATTCTTTGCGACTTCGACGGGACCATCACCTGCGACGACCTGACGAACCGGATCTGGGACGCCCACCTTCGCTATGACTGGCGGCAGGCGCTGCTCGCGCCTGCCGCCTCCGGCGAGCTCACGCCGTTCGAGCTCCTCCGCCGCGGCTACGCCGACGTGGATCGCCCGGCCGCCGAGCTCCTGGCCGAGCTGCGCCCGCACGCCGAGCTGCGGTCGGGCTTCGCGGATCTTCTGGCCCTGTGCGCCCGCCGGTCGTGGGTGTTCCACGTGATCAGCCACGGCCTGCCGTTCTACATCCGCGAGTTCCTGCCGCCGGGCACCGCGTTCTCTTGCTTCGATGCCGCCTTCGATGGGCGCTGGCGCGTGACCGTGCCGGAGACGGTGCCGCTCGGTCCCGGCGAGGACTTCAAGATCCGCGTGCTCGACCAGCTGAAGGCGGCCACCGGCGAGACCTCCACGGTCTACATCGGCGACGGCCGGCTGGACTACCCCGCGGCGCGGTGCTGCGATCGCGTGTTCGCGGTGCGGGACAGCGCCCTCGACGTGCTCTGCTCCCGCGACGGGATACCGTGCACACCCTTTGACGGCTTTGCCGAGATCTGCGCGGCGCTCGAGAGCAGCGGCACCCCTGACGGGGAGCGCGCGCAGCGCGCGGCCGACGCTACGCCGACACCTGGCTGATCCATCCGAGGTTCATCCAGCCCGAGGACCCTCTCGCCTCGGGTTGCGCCTGCTCGATCGCCGCCGCAGGCGCGGCGCGGCTCAGATGTGCTTCGGCGGGTTCAGCTTGTCTTCCGCCGACCTCCGCTGGACGAGCGCCTTGGCCTTCTCGTAGAGGACCCGCAGCCGCCCGCCCTCGGGCTCCCAGTACTCGGCGCGCTCGACATAGAGCTTCAGGAGGGCCGCGTGAGGGTGGGAGGGGCCGGCCGGCAGCCACGCCTTCCACGAGGGCTTCCAGAGGCTCCGGATCTTCTCCTCGTTCCTCTCGATCGTCGCGCGCGCCGAGATCGAGATGTACGCCCGATCCCGCGGCCTGTAGCAGCAGACCGCCACCTGGTGCTCGCGGGCGATCTCGCCTGTCTTCGCCGCCTCGTCCTCCGTCACGAACCAGAGATCGCAGTCCATCAGCTCGGCCGGCTCCTGGATCTCCATCGGCCGCCCCCGCATCAGCCCCTCGGGGGTCATCGTGACGAGCATGGCGGTGTCGAACTCCCTGAGGAGCGCGTGCAGCTCGCTCATGGAGCCGCGGACCTGAGCCCTGGCCCCCGGCTCCACACTCCGGTGTTGCTCTCCACTCTGGTGTTGCATGCGGACAAAGCTGCTCCGCGGACCCTGGCCCGCAAGCAGGGGTGCGCCCTGACCCGTGTACCGCAGCAGCCTGGCGGCGCTCCGGCGTGACCCGAGGCGCCGCGCGCTGCAGAACGGTCCAGGCGGCTCGGCTCACACTCGCGGGGTTTTGCGCAGTGGACGGCGCGATGCGACGCCTTGACGCGCGTCCGCTCGGCAGATCGGGCGCTCTCCTGCCGCCAGAAGTGCCAATCTGCGGGCCCTCGCGGGCGGCACACTCCATGCGTTTGCGGGCGCGGGGGCACACCACAACTCCGCCCAGCAGGCTCTGCCATGACCGCGTTTTTGGACGACGTCGACCCTCGTATCCCCGCTGTCCCGATCCGGGACGAGACCGCCCGGATCCGGGAGGATTTCCTCGTGCTCGCCGCGCACGAGATCAGGACGCCCGTGACCTCGCTCCTCCTGCAGCTCCAGCTGACGAAGCGGATGAGCCAGCGGGAGCCGGAGAAGACCCCGGCGTGGGCGGCGGCGATGCTGGCCGTCTTCGACCGTCAGCTCGGCCGTCTCGCCCGGCTCTGCGACGACATGTTCCAGGCGAGGCACGGCGGCCTGGCCCGCGGCGCCCCGACCCGTGAGCCGGTCGAGCTCGTCGGGCTCATCCGCGAGGTGCTCGCGACGGCGGTCGCGCACCGGCCGGCCGCGTGCGGCGCCATCTCGGTCGCGGCCGAGGGCCCGGTGATCGGCTGGTGGGACCGGTCTCACATCGAGCGCATGGCGTTCCACCTGATCAAGAACGCGCTCACCTTCGGCGAGGGCAAGCCGATCTCGATCGAGGTGCGCGCGACGCGCGCGCGGGCGCGGCTCATCGTGCGCGACCGCGGCATGGGGATCGCGCGGGAGGACCAGGAGCGGATCTTCGCGCGCTTCGAGCGGGCAGTCCCGGTGGAGCGCTTCGGCGGCCTGGGGCTCGGCCTGTACATCGCGCACGTCGCAGCGCGCGCGCACGGCGGCGCGATCCGCGTCGAGAGCGAGCTCGGCTGCGGCGCGGCGTTCATCGTCGATCTCCCGCTCGCCCCGCGGCGGCCGCAGCGGGTGAGGGCGGCGCGGCGCTCCTCGTCGATCTCCTCGCCGATTCCCCCCTCGCGCCCGGCGCGGGCGCGGCGCGGGCGCGGCGCGGGCGGGGCGCGCGCGCCCGAGCTTCCCCTGGGCGCGCACCTCAAGCTCGCGCAGGTCAAGCAGGTGCACCAGCGCCTGCTGCGCCCGCACTGACGCGCGCGCGGGCGGGTCAGCCGTCCAGGAAGCGGGCGAGCAGGCGCAGGCCGGCGGCCTGGCTCTTCTCGGGGTGGAACTGCGTCGCCGTGACGTTGTCCCGCTCGATCGCGGCGGTGATGCGGTGCGGGCCGTGCTCCGTCGTCGCCGCGACCAGCGCGGGGTCGAGCGGGACGGCGTGGTAGCTGTGGACGAAGTAGACGAAGGGGCGCTCGCCCGCGAACACCGCGAGCGGGCCCCGCACCTCGCGCGCGAACGCGATGCGGTTCCAGCCCATGTGGGGGATCTTGATCCCGACCCAGGGCTGGCCGGCGACCGCGTCCGCCTCGGCCGCGCTCGGCTGTGGGGTGAGGCGCTTGACGGTGCCGGGGAACACGCCGAGCCCGCGCGCGCCCTCCGCCTCCTCGCTCCCGTCGAAGAGCGCCTGCATGCCGAGGCAGATGCCGAGGTAGGGCGTCCCCTTCCGGATCTGCGCGCGCAGCGCCTCGCCGATGCCGCTCTGCAGCGCCGCGGCGCAGTCGCGGAAGGCGCCCTGGCCGGGCACCACGACCTTGTCGGCCCGGCCGATGATCTCCGGGTCGCCCGTGCGCGTCACCGCGCACGGCGCGCCGGCGTCCTCGGCGGCCTTCTGGAGCGCCCGCTCCACGGAGCGCAGGTTGCCCATCCCGAAATCGACGAGCGCGATGGCTTGCATGGCTCAGAGGCTCCCCTTGGTGGACGGGATGCCGGCGACGCGCGGCTCGATCCGGGTCGCCTTCATCAGCGCCTTGGCGAACGACTTGAAGCAGATCTCGACGATGTGGTGCAGGTTGTCCCCCTCGATGAGGCGGACGTGGAGGTTCGCGCCGACGCCGCGCGCGAAGCCCTCGAAGAACACCGGGGCGAGCTCGACGTCCCAGGTGCCGAGCTTCGCCTTGGGCAGCGGCACCCGCCAGACGAAGTAGGGCCTGCCGGAGAGGTCCAGCGCGCACTGCGCGAGCGCCTCATCCATGGGGAGCGTCGCCTCGCCGTAGCGGGCGATGCCCGCCTTGTCGCCGAGCGCCTTCTGCACGGCCGTGCCCAGGGTGATGCCGCAGTCCTCGGTCGTGTGGTGGCCGTCGATCTCGACGTCGCCCTCGGCGTGGATGGTGAGATCGAACAGGCCGTGGCGGGCGATCTGATCGAGCATGTGCGTGAGGAAGGGGAGCGGCGTCTTGATCTCCGAGCGGCCCTGGCCGTCGAGATCGATCTCGATGCGGATGTCGGTCTCGCGCGTCTTGCGCTCGACACTGGCGATGCGGGGCATGGCGCGTAGGGTAGTCGCCCTTCGCGGCAAGGGAAGCGGCGTGATCCCGATGACGTCGCAGGTAACGCGGCAATGGCCTTGGACGCGAGCGCCGGATCGCATAAGGTGGCCCCCTGGATAACGTGGCGGTGGTGGCGCCCTGGAGGCAGCCCCAGCGCGGGAGCGTTCGTGAGCTCACCGGTCACCGAAGGTCAAGTTCTATCGGGGAAATACCGGGTCGAGCGCATCCTCGGGCAAGGGGGCATGGGCGTCGTCGTCGCCGCGTTGCACGAGCAGCTCCAGCAGCGGGTCGCCATCAAGCTGCTCCATCCCGGCGCCAACGACGAGATGGTGGAGCGCTTCGTGCGCGAGGCGCGCGCGGCGGTGCGCCTGAAGAGCGAGCACGTCGCGCGCGTGCTCGACGTCGGGACGCTCGAGACGGGCGCGCCGTTCATGGTGATGGAGTACCTGGAGGGGAGCGACCTCCAGGAGACGCTGCGGCGGCGCGGCCCGCTCGAGCTGGAGGAGGCCGTGGGTTACGTGCTCGAGGCCTGCGAGGCCATCGCCGAGGCGCACGCGGCCGGCATCATCCACCGCGATCTCAAGCCGGCGAACCTCTTCCTCACGCGCGCGGCGGACGGCAGCGGCATGGTGAAGGTGCTCGACTTCGGCATCTCGAAGGCGCTCGCGGACCCGTCGACGGCGGGGGCCGAGCCGGAGCTCGGGCTGACGAAGACGGCGATGGTGCTCGGCTCGCCGCTCTACATGGCGCCCGAGCAGATGCGCTCGGCGCGCTCGGTCGACGCGCGCGCGGACGTCTGGTCGCTCGGCGCCATCCTCTACCAGCTGCTCACCGCGCGTGTCCCCTTCGACGCGAGCTCGCTGTCCGAGCTCATCCTGATGATCAACACCGAGCCGCCGCCGCCCCCGACCACGTTCCGGCGCGACCTGCCGCCGGGCCTCGAGGCGGCGATCCTGCGCTGCCTCGAGAGGGACGTCGCGAAGCGCTTCAAGTCGGTCGCCGAGCTCGCGGGCGCCATCGTCGATTTCGGGCCTCCGCTCGCGCTGGCCTCGCTGGAGCGGATCGAGCGGACGCTGGGGCTCGTCCCCGCGGTCTCCTTCCGGGACCGGGCGAGCTCCGTGCGCGAGCGCATGAGCACGCCGCCCCCCTGGCAGACGTCGCAGGAGCGCGTGAGCGGCGTCCCCGCGGCGACGGCGCGGCACAGCGCGGCGCCGCCTGCCGGCGCGACGGCGGGCGGCGCGGTCGGCGCGGTCGGCCATACCGCTGGCCCGGCGGGCACCGCGCCTGGCTGGACGGCCGGCGGCGCCGCGCCCGGGGCGCGCTCGCGGAGCGGCGTCGTGCTCGCGCTGGCGGTGGTGGGCGCCGCCGTGGTGCTCGGCGGGATCCTGCGCTTCGTCACGTTCCATGGCGGCGCGGACGCTCCTCCCGCCGACCCGTCGGCCGTTGCGGCGACCGCCTCCGCCGAGCCCTCGGCGCCCGCGACGGCGGCCCCGCCCCCGCCGGTCGCGCCTCCGGAGGTGACCGCGGAGCCGCAGCCGCCGGCGACCGCGGCGCCGTCAGCGACGGTGTCCCCGGTGGCGACCGCCGCGCCGGTGGCCACCGCGGCGCCGCTGTCGACCGCCGGGCCGAAGGCGCCGGCGAGCGCGACGCCGGTCGCCACGGGGCCTCGGCCGAAGCCCACCGCCGCGCCCTCGGCCCCACCGGCCGCGACCGCCGCGCCGACCGCGACCGCGACCGCGACCGCCGCGCAGCCGGGGAGCATCTTCGATGTGCTGAACGACAAAGGTAAGCCCAGATGAGTTGGCCAGGAAGCGAACGGCTCCCGCTGTGGAGCAGCAGGAGCCTGCGCGTCGGCGCCGCGGTCGCGCTCGGCGGCGCCGTGCTGACGGCCCTCGCGCCCGCGGGAGCGCAGCCGGCGCCTGCGGTGGCGCAGCCGGCGCCCGCGGGGGCGCAGCCGGCGCCCGCGGGGGCGCAGCCGGCGCCTGCGGTGGCGCAGCCGGCGCCCGCCGCGGGCGCGCCTGCCGTCCAGGGGCCGCTGTCCGCGACGCTCACCGGCGAGGCCAAGGCCGAGTACGAGGCCGCGCGGATCCTCTTCAACGACGGCGACTACCGCAACGCCATCATCAAGTTCGAGCGTTCCTTCGAGCTCTCCGGCGACCCGCGGCTGCTCTGGAACATCGCCCTCTGCCAGAAGAACCTGAAGCGCTACGCGCGCCTCCTCGGGACGGTCGAGAAGCTCCTCAGGGACGCCGGCCCCCAGCTCGGGGAGCAGGATCGCAAGGACGCCGCTGCGCTCATCGAGGCGACGAAGGCCTACGTGAGCCGGCTCGATCTGAAGGCCAGCGAGGCGGGGGCCACGGTCTTCGTCGACGGCGAGGAGGTCGGCCAGACGCCGCTGAGCGAGCCCGTGCTGCTCGACGTCGGCACCCGGAAGATCCGGGTGACCAAGAAGGGCTTCAAGGACGTCGAGGTCTCCCAGCAGGTGGCGGGCGGCGGCGAGGTGACGGTCACGGCCACGCTGGAGAAAGAGGTCCATCAAGGGCGGCTCATCGTCACGGCGGCGCCGAACGCCGTCATCTCCATCGACGGTCGCGTGGTCGGCCGCGGCGGCTACGACGGCCCCGTGCCGAGCGGCGGTCACGCGCTCCGCGTCACGGCGTCCGGCATGGTGACGCACCAGTCCGAGGTGATGATCCAGGACAACCAGACGCGCCGCGTGCAGGTCACGCTGGTCCCGCAGCCCAAGCAAGGGAACGTCGAGACCTGGCTCTGGATCGGCGGCGGTGTGCTGGTGCTCGCGGGCGCGGTCCTGGTCGCCACGGGGGTCTTCGGCCCGGAGCCGCCGGTCGACGGCCGCACGTCGCCCGGCTCGGTCTCCCTGTCCCGGAAGGGCGGCGCCACGTTCACGATCCCCTTCGGGGGTGGCCGATGAGCGCCGTCGCCCGGGCGGCGCTCGCCGCGCTCGTCGCTGTCGCGGCCTGCGGGTGCTCTCCGCCGGACGAGATCATGCTCGCCGTCTCGACGGATCTCGAGATGCCCAAGGACTTCGGCGCCCTCCAGGTGCAGGTGTTCGAGGGCGGCACCCCCAAGTTCTCGGCGACCTACGAGCGGCTCGGCGAGTCCGATGCCGCCGCGCGCCTGCCGGCGACGATCGGCTTCTACTCCTCGAGCGGCGGGGGCGACTCGATCCGGATCAAGGTCAGCGCCCGCATCGGGAACGAGCTCGGCGCGCCGCGCGTCCTGCGCGAGGCGGTCACGAGGATCCCGAAGAACCGCGTCGCGCTGCTGACGCTGCCGCTCAACTTCCTCTGCGACGACTCGGGCGAGATCGAGGCGAACGGCGACGTGGTGAACAAGCACTGCTCGGAGGGGCAGACCTGCGTCGCGGGGGCGTGTGCATCGAGCGAGGTCGACGCGGGCGCGCTCCCCGACTACGCGCCCGCGGACGTCTATGGCGGCGGTGACGGCGACGGCGACGGCGATTGCTTCGACGTGACGGCCTGCTTCCAGGGCACGACGCCTGCGGAGGTCGACGCGGCGTGCTCGATCGCGGGCGAGGGCGGGGTCCCGCTGAACGTGGCGCTGGAGACCGCGGCGGGCGACGGGATCTGCGATGACGCCGAACGTTGCCTGGTGGCGCTCGACGCCGGCAGCGCGGATGGCTTCGGGGTAGCGGAGGACGGGCGGATCCAGCTGCCGACCGCCGTCTGTGATCAGGTGGCCGCCGGCAAGATCGCGGCCGTCGTGACGTCGCCGGTCACGGCCGCGTGCGTCCAGAAGACCGTGGGCCTGCCGACGTGCGGGCCGTGGTCGGCGTCGGGCTCCGTGAATCCGTGATGATGGAACCGCCAAGACGCCAAAAGACGCCAAGAAAAACTCAAATTCTGGGCGTCTTTTGGCGGTTCAAAAGACCTTACCTTTGGCCGAAATCCCCCTCCACCCAACCGAGCGCTCGCCGTCCGGCGTTCCGGCAGGTCGCGATCTGGGCGAGCGCTCGATATCGACGTGCCGTCGAGAGCGTGACCTGACTTGACGCTCGTCGTCCGGCGCTCCGACAGGTCGCGATGTGGGAAAGCGGTCGATAGCGACCCGCCGTCAAGGACGTGACCTGAGCTGACGCTCGTCGTCCGGCGCTCCGGCAGATCGCGATCTGGGAGGACGCTCGAACTCGGGTGTCCCGTCGAGAACGTGACCTGAGCTGACGCTCGTCGCCAGGCGCTCGCCCAGGTCGCGATCTGCCCGAGCGTCGGAGCTCGACGTGCCGGCAAGATCGCGACCTTCCCGCGAACGCGGTGCCCAGGTCCACACCTGGGCTTTCCTTCAAAATTACGCTGCGCGCCAGATCGGGGCTGCCTTCCTCCGGCTCCTGTGAGCCTCGGCCCATGACGGGCGCTGGTGAGGGCCGTCACGTCACGTCGGTCACCCCGAGGCGCGCCTTGGGGCCGCCCTGCGCGCTCCGCGGTTGCTCCTGTAATCGGGTGTCATCGACAGGACACGAGAGCGGCGCTTCCCTGGCACGACGCGCTGTCCCCCACGTGGAGGTCTGTCCCATGTTGAAACACCTGATGATTGAAGAGATGGTCGCCCTCGTCGCTCCGTGGATCGAGGATGCCCAGCGGAAGCGGCTGTTCCTGTCGATCCCGGAGATCGCCGGGCTGCACGACAAGGTGGCCGAGGTCCACGGCGCCGTGCTGGCGGTTCGCCCGAGCAGGACGGGCGTGTCGGCCGGGATGACGGCCTTGAACGACGAGCTCTCGAAGGTCGACGAGCGCCACGATCACCTGGCCAAGGCGGTCTCGTACGGCATCGACGCGCACCGCGAGCACTGTCTGGCGGAGGAGCCGCCGGACGTCGCGGGGGCGGAGGCGTGTGATCGGGCCCAGGCCAGGCTGTTCCCGACCGGGCTCGCCATCATCAAGGCGTCGCCCACCGCGGAGTCGGGCAACACGGCGCGGATCGCCCGGCTCCTCGACGAGGAGCCCTCGACCGCCGCGTTCCTCAAGGCGATCCCGGCGCCGGGCAAGACGACGCTGCTCCACACCGTGCAGCGGTGGCTCGCGTCGGGCAAGGAGCTCTCGACGATCGAGCACCGGCGGGACGTGCTCGCCGCCAAGGAGAAGACCGCGCCGGTCGTGAACGCGACGATCCTGGCGGCGCGCAATCAATGGCTCCGCGTCGTCGCCGCGGTGCTCTCCAACCTGGAGATCTCCAGCGCTCCCGCGGAAGCCATCGAGACGATCCGCGGCCCCGTCCTGAAGGCGTCCGAGCGAGCCGGCAGGCGCTACGCCGGCGGCAAGGCCGGGAGCGCCGGCGCCGAAGGGCCTCGCCAGCCGGCGGCAGCGGGGGAGGGGGGCGCCGCCGCCGGAGGCGCGCCCGGGGTCAGCCCGCCCGTGGAGTGACGCGGCCGTCGGCGCGCGTCACCCGCGCCGCCGCCGCCACCGCGCGAGGAGCGCCGCGGCGGCGAGCCACGCCGCTGCCGAGCCCGCCGCCCCGTCGGCGCCCGCCGCGAGCCCGCAGCCGTTGCCGTGCGCCCGGGGATCGCCGCGCAGCGGCCTGAGGGTGGCGCCCTCGCCGCCCGAGCCGTCTTCGCCGCCGTGGCCTCCGCCGCCGCCCGCCCCGGGGTCGCCGCCGCCCGAGCCCGCGTCGGCACCGCCCGAGCCCGGGTCGCCGCCGCCCGCACCGTCTTTGCCGCCCGCGCCGCCGCCTCCGCTGCCGGCGTCATCGGGCACGCAGCCGCCAGCCACGCAGGTGCCGCCGGGGCAGCGGGCGCCCTCGTTGGGGAAGAGCGCGCACTCGCCGTGCCTCGGGTGGCACTGCGCGGAGGTGCAGGCGTCCCCGGAGGGCGCGCACACGACCGGATCGGCGCCCTTGCAGACGCCGCCGTCGCAGGCGTCGGTCCGGGTGCAGGGGTCGCCGTCGTCGCAGGGCGTGCCGTCGGGCTTCGCCGGCGCGCTGCAGTCGCACGCGTCGCCGACGTCGTCGCCGTTCGCGTCCTCCTGCCCTTCGTTCGAGAGGAACGGGCAGTTGTCGCCGGCGTCAGGCGCGCCGTCGCCGTCGTCGTCGTCGTCGCACCGGTCGCCGTAGCCGTCGTCGTCGCCGTCGCTCTGGCTCGGGTTCGCCGTGAGCGGGCAGTTGTCGCCGTCGTCGGGCGCGCCGTCGCCGTCGTCGTCGCCGTCGCACGCGTCGCCCTCGCCGTCGCGGTCGAGATCGGACTGGTCGGGGTTCGGGATGGAGAGGCAGTTGTCCACGCCGTCCTCCACGCCGTCGTCGTCCCTGTCCAGCGCGTTCAGATCGCACGCGTCGCCTCGGCCGTCCGTGTCGGCGTCGGCCTGATCGGGGTTGGGGACGAGCGGACAGTTGTCGGCCTCGTCGCCCCGGCGGTCGTTGTCGTCGTCGTCGTCGCACGCGTCGCCGCTGTCGTCCGGCGGCGACTCGTCCTTGTTGTTCTCCTGCCCCGCGTTGGGCGCCGACGGGCAGTTGTCGACGTCGTCGGGCACGCCGTCTCCGTCGTCGTCGGGATCGCAGGCGTCGCCCGCGCCGTCGCCCTCGAGGTCCGACTGATCGGCGTTCGGCGTGAGCGGGCAGTCGTCGTCGCCGTCGAGGACGCCGTCGCCGTCGTCGTCGGGATCGCAGACGTCGCCCGCGCCGTCGCTGTCGGCGTCGGCCTGAGCTGGGTTCCGCGCGGACGGGCAGTTGTCGTCGAGGTCCTTCACGCCGTCGTCGTCGCCGTCGCCGTCCACGTCCCAGTTGACGACGAAGGCCCGCTCGGCCACCGATATCCCGGCGAGCGCCGGCGCCGGGAGCGCGTCGAGGTGGGCCGCACCCGCGTGGGAATCGGCCCGGCTCGCGCGCTGGCCGCCGAAGTGCATGACGACCCGCGTCTCTCCGGGCGGCAGCTGCAGGGTGAACTCGACGACGGGCCCCTGCGTCTCCGCGCAGTCGAAGGTGGCCATCCCGACGCTCCCCGGGGCGATCACCGCGGAAGGTCCGTAGAAATTGAAAAAGAGGCTCGGATCCCCCGCCATGTCGTTGGCGTCGTCGGTGGCGAGCCATCGATCCGCCGGCGTGAACTCCAGATCGCCGGTGTGCGACTGCGTGATGGTGGTAGCGCCGTCGGATCCGACGTTCGTCTCGATCCGCACGACCGTTGCCCGCTCTCGGGTGGTGGGGTTGTGGAGGATCTCCAGGAAGCGCGCCCAGCCCTCGTCGGTCGGCACGTACACCTTGCGGGTGACCTCCAGATCGCCGAGGAGCGCCGGCCCGTGGACGAACTGCCTCCCGTCCATCTCCTCCACCCGGGCCGAGGCAGGAAAGGCGACCCCGTCCACCCGAAGCAGCATGCCGCTGTCGAAGGCGTCATCGGTCCCGTCGCTGATCACCCCCTCCGTCCCGACGTCCCACCGGAAGTTGAGACCATCGACGAGCGCCTGAACGGGCCCTGTGACAGCGCACTGCGCCGCCGCGCTCCGCGGCGCCGCCGCGAGGGCCAGCGCGGCGCCGACTGCTGTGGCCATGACGGTTCGCTTCATCATCACTCTCTTGCTCCCCGGGCCGCGCCTGACGGCTTGACCGCGCTCGTCAGCGCTCCGACGTCGCCCGCCGGCTATCTCTTCTCCAGGACGAGGAGCTGCACGCGCCGGTTCTTCTCCCGCCCGGCCGCGCTCCTGTCGTCCGAGATCGGCTGGCTCGCCCCGTATCCCTTCGCGACCAGCCGCTCGGCCGCGATGCCCTTCCCGACGAGCCACCGGCGCACGGCCTCCGCGCGAGCGGTCGAGAGCGTCTCGTTGAACCTGGCGTTGCCGGCGCCGTCCGTGTGCGCGGAGACCTCGATCTTCACCCACTCCGGGTGCTGCTCGATGACGTCGCGCACCTCGGCGAGCACCGCCTCGCTCTTCGGATCGATCGGCGCCGGATCATTCTTCAGCACGCGGAACACGACGGGCTCCAGCAGCACGATCTGCTCGCCCTGCACACGCACCCGCGTCGGGCAGCCGCTCGCGGGCGCGTCGCCGCTCGCCGGGCCCTTCTCGCGCGGGCACGCGTCGGCGTCGTCGGGCAGGCCGTCGCCGTCCTGGTCCGTGGGCTGGCGAGGACCAGGGGGGCAGCCAGGGCGCGTCGCGCCGCCCGCTGCGTCGCCCTTCTCCGCGGGGCACGCGTCGAGCGCGTCGGGCAATCCGTCGCCGTCCTGGTCGGCGGGGCAGCCGCGCCGCGACGGATCGCCGCCCCCGGAGCCCGCGGCCGCCCGGGGGCAGAGGTCGTCCGGATCGGCGACGCCGTCCTCGTCCTCGTCCTCGACGGGGCAGCCGCTCCTCTTCGCGTCGGCGCTGGCCGGGCCGTGCGCGTACGGGCACGCGTCCCGCGCGCCGGGGATGCCGTCCATGTCCGGATCCGCGTTCGCGCCGGCCTCCGCCGCCGCGCCGGCGGGCGGCGGCGCCGGGGGAGCCCACGCCACCGTCCCCATCGCGCGGAACGACGGCGTGCCGATCGCGTCGCCGATGCCCGGACCGGCGGCCGCCCCGACGACGAGGCCAGCGAGGGGGCGGAGCCGGGCGCCGAGCAGGAGCTCGGCGCTCGTCGTCCTCTCCACCTCGACCCGCTCGCGCGCGGTCAGCGACAGGGAGCCGCCCTGGAGCATCGTCTCGGCGTACACCTCCGGGCCGAGCTGCAGCCGCTCGTCCCAGAGGAGCACGCCCGCGCCGCCGCCATAAGCGAGCGTCGAGGGGCTCTCGGAGCTCCGCATCACCGCGCCGGCCGCGACGCTCCACACGACGCGCGCGATGCGCCCGCCGAGCAGGAGCTGCGGCGTGACGCGGACCGCGCCCTCGCCGACGTACGCGTCCGAGCTGCCCGTGGGCACGTGCAGGGACGCGCTCGTGCCGAGCTGGAAGGGGTCGCCGTCGTCGCCGAGCAGCCGGACGCGCACGCCGAGGCGCAGATCCCCGAGCTCCGGGGAAGACGGCGCCTCGGGGGCGCCCGCGCCGGCCGCCGCCGCGGCGCCGTCGCCGCTCTGGGCGAGCGCGAGCGGCAGCGACGCCGAGACGAGCAGCCGATCCCACAGCGAGAGGGAGCCGCCGACGTGGAGGAGCGACTGGCTGCCGACGATCGCCCGCTCCGGCGAGGCACCGCCTCCGAGCGTGAGCGGATCCTCCGCGTGGTCGAACAGGGCGAGCCCGCGCGGGACCAGGTGCCCTCCAATGAACGGCGACGGCACACCGAAGAGCGGATCACCCGCGGGTGTCGGCTCGAACCGGCTGAGCGCGACGGCGCCAGGCCCCTCCGCGCGCGCGGAGGAAGGGCCGAGGGCGATGCCGATCAGCGCGCCCGCGAGCGCCGCGCCCACCGTGATGAAGCCTCTCATGGGCGCCGGATGGTATCCCCGCCACCGCAAGCGGAGCAAAGGCGATTTGTCCGAGACGTTTCCAACAGTTGCTCGTGCGGCGCGTGCATCGGATAGCATCGCGGTAATCCGAGGTGGAGAGTCGGAGAGTCGGAGCGCGGCCATCGCGGCGTGCCTCCGCCAGCAAGGAGCATCGATGCGAGGGAAGCACCTGGGCCATTGGGGGCGCGCCATCGCGGCCGCGCTCGGCGTGTGGCTCGCGGCGGGCGTCGCCGCGGCCCAGCCAGCGCCCGCCGTGCCCGCCGCGACGCCGCCCGCGGAGACGCCGCTCGCGGAGTCGCTGACCGGGATGGCCAGGGCCGAGCACGGGGCGGGCGCGGCGCTGTTCGACGACGGCGACTACGCGGGCGCGCTCGCGCGGTACGAGCGCGCCTACGAGCTGTCGCGCGATCACCGCCTGCTCTGGAAGGTGGCGCTCTGCCAGAAGAACCTGCGGCGCTACGCGAAGATGATCGCGACGCTGCGCCGGATGGAGGCCGAGGCGGGCGCCGCGCTGTCGGCCCGCGACAAGCAGGACATCGCCGACCTGATCCAGGCGGCCGGGGCGTTCGTGTCCCTCCTCGAGATCACGGCGAGCGAGCCGGGGGCCGCGGTGTTCGTGGACGACGAGCCGGTCGGGACGACGCCGCTCGCCGCGCCGGTGCCGATCGACATCGGCGAGCGCCGCATCCGCGTGTCGAAGCCGGGCTTCGTCGATTTCGTCCGGCAGGAGAAGGTCGTGGGCGGCGGCAGCGTCGCGCTCGTGGCGCGGCTCGACCGGGCGGTGAACCGGGGGCGGCTCGCCATCGCGGCGGGGCAGGACGATCTCATCGCGATCGACGGCAAGGTGGTGGGCAAGGGCCGCTGGGAGGGGTCGGTGCAGAGCGGGACCCACGCGCTGCGGGTGACGGCGCCGGGGATGACGCCGCACGAGGCGCAGATCCTGGTCCGCGACGACGAGCGACGCCGGATCGACGTGTCGCTGGAGCGCGCCGCGCAGCGGGGCGGCGCGAGCAAGTGGCTCTGGATCGGCGGCGGCGCGGCGATCTTCGCGGGCGCGCTCGTCGCGGGCTCGCTGCTCTTCGAGCCGGGGACGCCGGCGGAGCAGGGCAGCCTGGGCACGGTCCCGCTCGGCTTCGGAGGGAGACGTTGATGCGGATGAAACGGACGAAGCGGACGAAGCGGACGAAGCGGACGGGACCGATGTCGGCGGTGGTGTTGCTCTCGCTCGCGGCGGCGGCGGCGGCGGGTTCGGCCTGCGGCGGGGAGAAGGGGCAGCTCATGGTCGTCTTCCAGACGGACATGTCGCTGCCGAAGGACATCGATACGGTCCGGATCGAGGCGACGCTCGATGGGTCCGTCGTCTACGACGAGACGTTCGAGCGGCTCGGGAGCGAGGGGTCGATCCTCCTGCCGGCGACGCTGGGCTTCCTCACGCCCGACGACCCGTCGCAGGCGCTCCGGGTGCGCGTCATCGCGAGCCGCGGCGGGAAGGACGGGGTGCGCCTGCTCCGTGAGGTGCTGACGACCGTGCCCGAGGGGCGCACGGCGACGCTGCACATGCCCATCCAGTTCCTGTGCGACGGCTCGGCCGAGGTCGAGCGCGACGAGCAGGGCAACGCGCTGCGCGACGCGGAGGGCAACGTGCTCGTCAAGAACAGCTGCCCCGAGGGCCAGAGCTGCGTCGCGGGCTCGTGCGTGCCGCGCGAGGTCGACTCGCGCGAGCTGCCCGATTACGAGGCCGTGGCCGTGTTCGGCGGCGGGGCAGGCGACGGCGACGGGCTCTGCTTCGACACTCTCCAGTGCTTCGCCGGCGCCGCGTCGGCGCCGGTCGATCTCGAGGCGTTCGCCGCGGACGGCACCGTCTGCCGGGCCGCCGCGCCGAGCGGCGACGTGAACGTCGCGCTGCTCACGCAGGGTGGCGGGATCTGCGGCGAGAGCGCGTGTTTCGTGCCGCTCGACGCGGAGAGCGACGCGGGCTTCCGGGTGGAGGAGGGCAACGTGCTCCGGCTGCCGGTCGAGGTGTGCCGGCGGGCGCAGAGCGGCAAGCTCGCGGGGCTCGCGATCGCGGCGGCGGGCGAGGGGCAGTGCCGCAGGAAGGGCACGGATCTGCCGACGTGCGGCCCGTGGTCGGCGCTGCGGGGCGGCGAGTCCACGGAGCCCGACGCGTCGGCGCCCGTCCCCGTGGCGGTGGCGCAGGTCCACCCGGTGTCGCTGCAGGTGGCGGCGGGCGGCGTGACGTGGATCGCGGGCGCCACGTTCGACGGCGAGGGGATGGCGCAGGAGGACGGGGCGCTGAAGACGGCGCCCGTGGACGGCGGCGAGCCGCTGATCCTCGGCGCGACGCAGGCCTCGCCGCGGGATCTCGCGATCGACGAGGTGCGGCAGGTGGCCTTCTGGACGAACGCGGAGGACGGCACGCTGAGGGTGGTCCCGCTCGCGGGCGGCGAGCCGCGCGTGCTGCTCGCGGATCTGGAGCAGCCCGAGGGGCTCGCGCTCTCGGGCGGCGCGCTCGCGTGGACCGAGCTCTGGGGAGGCGGCGTGTTCCGGGCGCAGCTGAGCGGCAGCGGCGCGGAGGTCGCGCTCGGCGCGCCGGAGGAGCTGACGCCGCCCGGCACGGCGTTCTCGTCGCCCTACCGCGTGGCCAGCGCGGGGGACACCGTGTGCTGGACGTACCAGGGCACGCTGGGCAGGACCGACGGGGCGGTGGCGTGCCGCGTGGGAGAGGCCTCGGTGACGATCGCCGCGGAGCAGCTCACCCCGCGGGAGATCGCGCTCGACGTGGACGGGGAGGGGAGCGCGGCGGCGGTCTACTGGGCGAGCTTCGAGGGCGGCAGCGTCTTCCGGGCGGATCTGAGCGGGGCGGAGGCCGGCGCGCCCGAGGAGATCGTGTCGGATCAGGGCCAGCTGAACGGCCTCGCGGTGGACGAGGGGCACGTGTACTGGACGCGGCGCGACGCGGGGACGGTCGTGCGCATGCCGAAGGGGGGCGGGGAGCAGGAGGTGCTTGCCTCGGGGCAGGCGCGGCCGGGCGACATCGCGGTGGACGAGGCGACCGTCTACTGGATCAACGAGGGATCGCCGGACGGCAGCGACGGCGCGCCGGTGAAGGACGGGGCGGTGCTGAAGCGCGCGAAGTGATGGGGACGGCGGCGAGCGCAGGGGGCGGCGCCGCGCCGCCTGCGCGCTCGCCGCCGCGTGTGCTATGGCGCGATCCGTGAAACGCACGGCGCTTCTCCTGCTCGCCCTCGCGCTCCCCGCGTGCGGATCGAGCTACGCACAGCAGGGCCCGAGCGACACGCTCCGGGCCTACGCGCAGGCGCTCCAGGAGGGGCGCGTCGACGCGGCCTACCGGCTGCTCTCGGACGAGGCCAAGCGGTCGATGTCGCTCGAGGCCTTCCGGCGCGCGGTGCGGGACAACCCGGACGACGCGCTCGAGATCGCCCGCGCCATCGCGCGGCCCGCGGCCGATCCGGTGGTGACCGCGACGGTCACCATGCCGAACGGCGAGGAGCTCCTGCTCGTCTTCGAGGGCGGCCGCTGGCGGCTCGACGCGGCGGCGGTCGATCTCTACGGTCAGGCGACGCCCCGGCAGGCGCTGGTGGGGTTCCTGCGGGCCTTCGAGCGGAGGCGCTACGACGTCATCATGCGCTACGTTCCCGACGCCGAGAGGGAAGGCCTCGTCGAGCCCGCGGGCGCCGCGCCCGATGAGGCAGGCGCGCCCGGCGAGGCGGGCGCTGCGCGCGCCGGCGGCGAGGGCCCGGCGCAGCCCGCCGGACCTGGAGCCGCGCCGGGGACCGCGGGAGCTGACGCGGCGCAGAAGCCTGGCGGTCGGCCCGGGACGGTCAGCGCCGCGGCCGCCGCGGCGCAGCTGACGCCCGAGAAGCTGAAGAGCGCCTGGGAGGGGCCGCAGAAGGAGCAGATCAACCGGGTCGTCCAGGCGATCAAGGCGGCGCTGCCGACCGCGACCATCGAGGAGACCGGGGACAGCGCGTCCATGGCCTATGGCGCCGGCGGCACGGTCGCTTTCACGCGCGAGCACGGGGTCTGGAAGATCAAGGACTTCTAGCGGCGCGCCCGCGTCATGGCTTCGAGAAGAGCGCTGTACTAGGGTTGTCTGCATGCCGACCGGCGATCCTTCTTCGCGAACGCCTCCCTCGCCCGACGCGGATAGCGTCCCGATCCTCCCGCTGCGCAACTCGGTGCTGTTCCCGATGTCGGTCGTGCCGATCAACGTCGGCCGGCCGCGGAGCGTGCGCCTCGTCGAGGATCTCCTCGGCCGCGAGCGCGCGCTGGTCGGCGTGATCAGCCAGAGGTCGCCCGACGTGGACGAGCCGACGTTCAAGGAGCTCTACTCCGTCGGCACCGTCGCGCGCGTTGTGAAGGTCATCCGGCTCGGCCCGAACAACTACTCGGTCGTGCTGAACGGGCTCGGCCGCTTCCGGGTGAAGTCGGCGTTCTCGCTGGAGCCGTACATGCGCGCGCGGATCGAGCGCATCCCGGAGTCGCTCGTGCGCGACGTGGAGCTCGAGGCGCTCGGCGCGGGCCTGCGCGAGGCGACGCGCGAGGTGCTCGGCCTGATGCCGAACCTGCCGCGCGACACGGCGGGCATCCTCGACAACGTGCGCGAGCCGGGCGCGCTCGCCGATCTGATCGCCTCGAACTTCCCGCAGGCGCAGGCCTCGGTCGGCGACAAGCAGGAGATCCTCGAGGCGTTCGACGTGAAGGCGCGCGTCCGCCTCGTGCTCGCGATGGTCGGCCGCCAGCTCGAGGTGCTGCGGGTCAAGAAGGAGATCTCCTCCATGGTGCAGGAGGAGATGGGCAAGTCGCAGCGCGAGTACATCCTCCGGCAGCAGATGAAGTCGATCAAGGAGGAGCTCGGCGAGGGCGGCGACGACGACGAGATCGAGGAGCTCCGCGAGCGCATCCGGCGCGCCAAGGTGCCGGCGGAGGTCGACAAGGTCGTCCGCAAGCAGCTCAGCCGGCTGCGCTCGATGGCGCAGCAGTCGGCCGAGTTCAACGTGACCAAGACGTACCTCGAGTGGATCGCGGATCTGCCGTGGTCCAAGACGACGGTGGACAAGCTGAGCGTCGAGAGCGTTCGGCGCTGCCTCGACGAGGATCACCTCGGGCTGGAGAAGGTGAAGAAGCGGATCGTCGAGTACTCGGCGATCCGGCAGCTTCGCACCGACAAGAAGGGGCCGATCCTGCTCTTCATCGGGCCGCCCGGCGTCGGCAAGACGTCGCTCGGCAAGTCGATCGCGCGCAGCATGGGGCGCCGCTACGAGCGGATCGCGCTCGGCGGCGTGCGCGACGAGGCGGAGATCCGGGGGCACCGGCGCACGTACGTGGGCGCGCTGCCCGGGCGTATCCTGCAGGCGCTGAAGAAGGCGGGGACCAAGAACCCGGTGCTCGTGCTCGACGAGGTCGACAAGATGGGCGTCGACCTGCGGGGCGATCCGGCGGCGGCGCTGCTCGAGGTGCTCGATCCGGAGCAGAACTCGACGTTCCAGGACCACTACCTCGACCTGCCGTTCGATCTGTCGCAGGTGATGTTCCTCGCGACCGCGAACAACTGGGACGGGATCCCGGGGCCGCTCGTCGACCGCATGGAGGTCATCGAGGTGCCCGGCTACACGCGGACGGACAAGCTGGGGATCGCGCGGGAGTTCCTGGTGCCGAAGCAGCTGTCGGCGCACGGGCTCACGGACGAGCGCCTGGAGTTCACGGAGCCGGGCATCGAGGCGGTCGTCGACCACTACACGCGCGAGGCGGGCGTGCGCGGCCTGGAGCGGCAGATCGCGGCGGTGTGCCGCGCGACGGCGGTGAAGGTCGCCGAGGGCCACGACGTGCGCGAGGTGGCGACGCCCGAGCACGTGGAGCAGGTGCTCGGCCCGCACAAGCACCGCCCCGAGATCGCCGAGCGGACGCTCCAGCCCGGGGTCGCGACCGGCCTCGCGTGGACGCCGGCGGGCGGCGAGATCCTCTTCATCGAGGCGACGAAGATGCCGGGCAAGGGCAACGTGGTGCTCACCGGCAACATGCGGAACGTGATGCAGGAGTCGGCGAGCACGGCGGTGAGCTTCGTGCGCAGCAAGGCCGATCGGCTGCACCTCGATCCGGAGTGGCTCAAGGAGATCGATCTGCACGTGCACATCCCGCAGCACGGCACGCCGAAGGACGGGCCGAGCGCGGGCGTGACGATGTTCGCCGCGGTGGCGTCGCTGCTGCTCGGGGCGCCGGTGCGCAGCGACGTCGCGATGACGGGGGAGATCTCG
Source organism: Sorangium sp. So ce302 (assembly GCF_051530145.1). Lineage (GTDB taxonomy): Bacteria > Myxococcota_A > Polyangia > Polyangiales > Polyangiaceae > Sorangium > Sorangium cellulosum_B. The sequence continues at coordinate 4,204,694 of NZ_CP150326.1, forward strand.
CTGCGCGGGCGGGTGATGCCGGTCGGCGGCGTCAAGGAGAAGCTGCTCGCGGCCCACCGCGCCGGGATCCGGCACGTGCTCATCCCGGTGAAGAACCGGCGCGACCTCGAGGACGTGCCGCAGGACGTCAAGGAGCAGATCAAGATCACGATGGTGTCGTCGATGGAGGAGATCCTGCCGCTCGTGCTGGAGCCGCCGCGGCGCGCTCCGGCGCAGAGCGCGTCGCAGGAGGAGCTCGAGGAGCAGGCGGGGGCGTAGCGGGAGGGCGCTCCACGAGCGCCGTTCCGCCTTCGTTCGATTTCGAGCGCGTTCCGGGGGCCCCGGCGACGCTAGCCGTGGCAGGCGCGCGCGAAGCCGCAGCGCAGCTTGCGGCACGCCTCGACCGGGACGCCGTCGAAGCGATCCTCGGCCCTCGCCTCGGCGAAGCGCTCGGCTAGCCGGGCGAGCTCGCGCTCGAACCGCGCGTGGTCGTCGTCGGTGAGGGTCCCCATGGGGCCCGAGGCCGCGAGCCACACGGGCTCGACCTCGGCGCCGACGAAGAGCACGCCTGCGCGGACGGGGCGGTCGGGGTGGCGCCTCCTGAGCGCGAGCGCACACGCGCGCAGGCGGAGCTCGTACGGCGAGAGATCCGCCCGGGGGCGCGCGCGCTTGTACTCGACGACGTCGATGAGGCCGCCCGGGTGCAGGACGGCGAGATCGATGGCGAGCGAGAGCGCGAGCCTCGCGCCGCGCCGCCGTCCGGCGCGCTGGGGCTCGACGTCGAGCACGAGCGCCTCCTCCCGGAGGAGCGACGCCTCCTCACCGCGCACCTGCCGCGCGTAGGGGCCGTCCAGGAAGCGCGCGACGCGCTCCGCGGTGCGCAGCACGTCGGGGCCGTGCGGCGGGAACCCCTCGAAGGCGAGGCGGGCGACGACCTCCTCGGCCTCGGTCGGCTCACCCCAGCGCGCGCGCGGCCAGCGCTGGAGCACCCGGTGCACGGCGCGGCCAGGAGGGCGAGGGTCCGCGCCGTCCTCGAGCTCGACGCGCTCCTCGCCCGGGAGCTCGGGCGGGCCCTCGACGTCGAACAGGCCGAGCTGGCCCTCGCCGGCAGGCTCGCCGATCCCGAGGAGGTGGCGCAGCCGGAAGCGGCGCGGGCACGCCTGGAACGCCGCGAGGGACGCCGCCGCGACCAGCACGGTCTGCGCGCGGGCAGGCCCCATCGCCGGCGGCGCCCGGGGGGCCGGCGCGGCGCGCGCGTACGCGTCGGTGCCAGGCGCGGGCGCCTTCGCCCCGGCGAGCAGCGAGCTGGCGTCGAGCGTCGCGCGGAGGGTGCCGGCGAGCGTGGAGGCCTCGATGCCGAGGTCCGCCGCGGTGATGCGGGGCTCGGCGTCGACCGCGGCCGCGGCCCGGGGCTCGGCGTCGACCGCCGCCTTCAGCGTGAGCCATGCCGAGCCGCTCCGCGGCTTCGCCTCGGCGCCGACGAGCACGAGCTCGCGACGGGCGCGCGTGATCGCGACGTACGTGAGCCGCTGCCGCTCGGCGCGCTCCCGCGCCCGCACCTCGGCGCGCGCCGCCTGGAGCGCGGGCGTGCTGACGGGCAACGACGGCCCGCGCGCCGACGCCTCGGCGTCGTGGAGCGAGCCGGTCCGCGACCGCCCGTCGATGACCCGCGCGTAGTGGCGCACGAGCAGGGCGGCAGGCCGGTCCCCGGCGGCGGGGACGTAGCTCAGGCCAGGCTGAGCCGCGCGGGGCTCCGCGTTGAGATCCAGGAGCACGACGGCCGGGAAATCGAGCCCCTTGCTGGCGTGGATCGTCGTGAGCCGCACGGCGTCGTCCTCGGGCGAGAAGACAGCGGCCTCGGGCTCGTCCGCCTCGTCGCGGATGCGGCGGTCGAGCCAGCGGACGAAGCTCGCGAGCGAGCCGCCCCGGCGGCGGGCGATGGAGACCAGGCGATCGACGTTGCCGAGGCGGGCCTGGGCGCGAGGGAGCGCCGCGAGGACGCGGTCGAGATCGAAGGCGGTGACCGCGGCGCGGATCGCCTCGCCAGGCGTCGAGCGGAGCGCCGCGCGGCGCAGGCCGGCATAGCGGGCGCGGAACGCCTCGAGCCGCTCGCGATCCCCCCCGGGGAGCCGCGAGAGGACGGGAAGCGGGCGCCCGTCGTCGAGCTCGGCGTCGTCCGGGGAGGGCGACCAGACCCCCTGCGCCAGCGCGGCGGCGGGCCAGCGGCCGAGCAACGGGACCGAGAGGCCGCGGCCAGGAGGCGCGAGGAGCGCGAGCGACGTGTCGGAGAGCGCGACCACCGGGCCGCGGAGGACGGTCGCCAGGGCCAGGCGATCGCGCGGATCGAGCAGGAGGCGGAGGATCGCGGCCAGATCGCGGACCTCGGCCGCGTCGAAGAGCGCGCGGCCGGCCACCACGTACGGGATCTCGAGGCGCGCGAGCGCCAGCTCGACGAGCGGGATCGTGCTCCTCCGACGGGTGAGCACGGCGACGTCGCGGAAGCGCAGATCGCCGGTCGCGGCGCCGGCGCGGTCCGTGGCGCCGTCGCCGCCAGCGGCGCCGTCGCCGCCCGCGCCGCGGACGCGCCGCGCGATGTAGGCGGCCGCGATCAGCGCCTCGCGCAGCTGCCCGCGCGCGTCCCGGACGAGGGCGTCGACCCCGTCCGGAGCGCCGCCGCCGTCGCTGACGAGCACGACGTCCGTCGGGCCCTCCGCGGCCCTGCCCGGCGCCGCGACGAGGTGCTCGGCCGCGCTGTAGGCGATCTCGAACTCGCGCGGCCAGGCCGGGGGCGCGCCCGCGTCGCCGTCGCCCGCGCCGCGATCCTGGGCGAAATCGCGCGCGGAGAAGGCGTTGATGAACGCGAGCAGCTCGGGCGTCGACCGGCGGCTCTCGCGGAGCGCGACGAAATCGGCGCTCGGGTCCGGCGACCAGAGCGCGGCCGCGAGCTCGAGCGCGCGGCCCGCGGCGGCGCCGGCGAGCTCCGCGCAGACGCGGCAGAAGATGGAGACGTCGGCACCGCGGAACCCGTAGATGGATTGCTTGCGATCACCGACGAGGAACAGGCCATGACCGGACAGGCTGGCCGCGGTCGGGGCCACGCCGGCCGGGCGCGAGAGGGCGGCGTCGTCCCGCTCACGCAGGAGGTACACGAGATCGCGCTGCACCGCGCTCGTGTCCTGGAACTCGTCGACGAGCAGCACGTCGACCGAGCCGCGGACCGCCGCGCCGATCGCCGGATCGTCCCGCAGGCCGTCGCGGGCGGCGCGCAGGAGATCCCCGAACCCGAGGCCGCCCTCGGTGCGGCGGATCGCCGAGAGCCGCTCGCGGATCTCCTCCAGCAGCTCGACGATCCGCGCCTCGCGGCGCGACAGCGCCGGGGCCTCGCGGAGGAAGCCGAGCAGCTGCTGCGCCTTGTCGCGGTGGGTCTCGCCCGGCAGCGCCTCGCGGAAGGCGATGAGCGCCTCGTCGGCCGGCGTGGACTTGCTCTTGTGCGGCTTGCGCTGCGTGAGGAGCTCGATGAGCGGGGCGCTCGCCGCGCTCGCGGGGAAGGGCGCGCCGCCGTCCTCGCGGCCGAGCGCCGCCACGAGCGCCGCCGCCGGCGCGCGAAAGGCGGCGCTGCCGAGCGCGGCGCTCTCGGCGGCGAGGCGGCGGAGCTCCCGCGCGAGCGCGCCGGCCTCGGCGGCGTGGTCGGACACGGCGAGCCGGCGCGGCGCGAGGCCGTCCTCGTCGAGCCGGTCGAGCAGCCGCGTGACCTCGCTCCGCGCGGCCTCGACGCCGCCCGTCGCGGCGATGAGCGCGCGCGCGGCCTCGGCGCGCTCGCCCCCCTCGGCGAGCGCGCGGCTCAGCGCCTCGTCGACCGCGAGGTCGCTGAGCGCCTGCGCCTCCTCCTCGTCGAGGATCCGGGCCGAGGGCGAGAGCCCCATCGCGATCGCGTGCCGGTCCACGATCTGCTTGGCGACGCCGTGGAGCGTGTCGATGCGCGCGGCGGGGAGGCGGGCGAGCGCCTCCTCCGCCCGCTTGCGCAGCTCGGCGACGGGCAGCGACGCGCCGCCGCCCGCGCCAGCGAGGCCGGCGACGGCCGCCTGCCGCGCCCGGAGGATGTCGGCGAAGGGGATGTCCGCCTCGCCGTTCCAGCGGGCGATCTCGCGGAGCGAGCGCTCGACGCGGTGGGCGATCTCCCGCGCCGCGGCGCGCGAGAACGTCGTCGCGACGATGCGGTCCGGCGGCACAGGCGGCGCGGCGGACGCTGCGTCGGGCAGGCCGAGGGAGGTGAGGCCGAGCGTGAGCAGCACGTAGAGCGCCGTGAGGCGGTGGGTCTTGCCGGTGCCGGCGCTCGCGGCGACCACGACGTTGCGGCGGAAGGCGTAGATGAGCGCGTCGCCCTCGGCGAGCTCGGCTCCGCGCGGGGCGTCGCTCACGCGACCTCCTCCGCGGCCTCGTCGCTCGGCACGACCGCGGGGCGGCGGCACACGTCGCGCGCGTCGCACCGCGCGCACATCGTCGAGAGCGTCGGCCGCGGCGCGGCTTTGCCCTCCCAGAGCGCGACGACCGCGGCCCGCGCCGTGCGCGCGGCCTCGGCCCAGCCCTCGGCGAGCGCGCGCTGGTCCTCGGCCGTGCGCGGCCACAGCTCGATCAGCCCGCGCTGGCGCACGCCGATGTAGACGGCCCGCACCTCCTCCGCGCCCAGCGCGCGCGCCGCGATGGCGCTGTACAGCGGCAGCTGGAGCGCCCGCCGCCGCTCCTTGGCGTCGGGGAGCTTGCCGGTCTTGTAGTCGACGACCCGCACGACGCGCTGGTCGGTCGATCGATCGAGCCTGTCGATCTGGCCGTCGACCCACAGGCTCGGGCCGCCCTCCTCGTCGGACAGCGGGGGGAGCTCGAGCGGCTGCCAGGGGGGCGGCTCTCCGGCGCCGAAGCGCCGCTCGGCCAGGAAGAAGCGGAGCTCCGGCGACGCGTCCTCCCCGTCGAGGGTGCGGGCCACGACCTCCATCACGTCCGCGATCGCCTTCTCGACCGCCTCGCGGCGGAGCGGGGCCATGGGCGCCGAGGCGCCGAGCGCCGCCTCGGCCGCGGCGCGCGCCGCCGCGAGCTGCTCGGCCGGATCGCGCTCCGGGCCGAGCTCGCGCAGCGCCTCGAACGAGGCCTGCAGGGCGCGGTGGATCAGCGTGCCGCGCTCGCGCGCGTCGGCCGACTCGGCGAGATCCTCGGCGCGGCGCACGTGCAGGACGCGGCGGGCGAACGCCGCGAAGGCGCAGCCCACGGCGCGCTCGATGTGGGTGACGGCGATCGGCCTGCCGGGGTGCGCCCCGCCGATCGCCGCCCTGAGCTGCGCGGCGAGCGCGGGATCGCGGTCGACGAGGACGCGGCCCGTGTGGAGGTCGATCGGCGCGCGCGGATCGAGGAAGAAGTCCGCGCGGGCGCGCTCGATCCGGATCCGCTCCGCGAGGTCCGCCGCCGGCCTCCCGCCGCCCGCGAGGGCGATGAGCTCCGCGTCGCGCGGGCCGAGGGGCGCCGCGTCCGGGGCGACGCGCGAGGCGGGCTCCGTCCGCTGGTGCGCGCCGGCCGCCGCGGCCGCGATGAAGAGCGGGTGCGGCTCGTTCGGCTCGCTGTCGTCCCCGCGCGTGAAGCAGAGGGCGACGCGCCGGGCGCCGGCGAGCGCCCAGCCGAGCTCCGCGCGCTGGGCCGCCTGGCGCTCGCGCCCCGTCGCGGGGCGGCTCGGCGCCGGCAGCCTCCCGCGGAGCGCCTCGCCGAGCAGCGTCTCGTCCGCGCCCGGGCTGCCGCCGTAGGCGCGCGCGTCGAGCCCGGTCACCACCACCACGTCGTGCTCGAGCGCCGTGAACCCCGCGGCGACGTCGATGCGCACCGCGCCGGCGCGGCCGGCGTCGCCGCGCGGCCCGGCGCCCTGCTCGGCCGCGGCCCGCTCGAGCTCCGCGTAGATCTCGGCCGCGGTGGCGGGGCGCTCCTCGCAGCCGAGGTCGTACGCGGCCCGCGCGAGCGCCTCGGCCTGCTCGCGGATCGCGCGCGCGGCCCGCGCGCCCTGGCCCATCGCGCCCATCGCCTCGAGCGCGAGCGCGCCGCCGCTCCGCCGCTCGCCGCGCAGCGCGGCGCGGAGCTCCTCGATCCCGGGCTCGCCGAAGCCCAGCTTGTCGAGGAGCGACAGGAAGCGCCGCACGATCTCGGGCCGCGTCGTCGCCTCGCCGATCCAGCGGGCGCTGGCGAGCAGCCGCTCCAGCGCGTGCGGCATCCACGCCTCGTCGTCGCCGTCCGCGCCGCCCAGCACCGAAAGGCCCAGGGCGAGCTCCGCGTCGCTCAGCGCCTCTTGCGCGGTCGCCGGCGGCGTCCGCCCCGTCCCTGCGCGGCGGTCCGCGCGGCGGGCCGCCACGACCGAGATGAGGCCGTCGATGAGCAGCCGGCCCGTGCGATCCACCTCGACCGGCACGTCGCGCAGCCGGTGGGCGAGGTCGGTCGAGCGCCGCTCCGCCTCGGCGGCGGACGTGCGGTCCATCCAGGCGCCGGCGTGGACCCCGGGGGCGCGGAGGATCTCGATCGCCTGCTCGCGACGCACCGGCCCGACGGCGAGGCGCAGGATGGCGAGCGCGACGCGCCCGTCGGGGCAGCTCGCGGCGGCGCGGCCGCGCGGCTCCGACGAGCGGACGCCCGCGTCGGCGAGGGCGGCGCGGAGGGGCTCGAGCGCGGCGTCGTCGAGCGCCGGCACGATGAGGGCGATCCGCTCGGGCGGGATCCCGCGGCCGAGCGCGGCGGCCACCTCGGCGGCGGCGGCGCGCGCCTCGCCCTCCGGGGTCCTCGCCGCGATGGCGGCGAGCGGCTCCGCTCCGCCGTCGGGCACCCACGCGATCTCCGGCGCGTCCTCGAGCGAGGCCCAGCGCCGCTCCAGGGCGTCGGCGACCGGCGCCGCGCCGTCGTCCGGCAGCGCGGGCAGCTCGACGGTGACGCCCGCGCCGCCGCGGGCGCGGACCGCGGCGTGGAGCGCCTCGACCCAGGCGAGATCGTCGGGCTCCCAGGCCACGGCGCCGCGGATCGCGACCTTGCGCGGGAGCGGGAGCGCGGCGGACGCGCCGGCCGAGCGGAGCGCCCGCGCGAGCAGGAACCCCGCGCAGCGCGGGTCGACGAGGCGCGCTGCCCGCAGGGCGGCGTCCGCCCGATCGAGGACCTCGGCGATGGCGATCGCGTACGGGGTCCCGAGCGCCCGCAGCTCCGCCGGGGAGGTCCCTGCGCGCCGGAAGCTCCCGAGGGCGCGGTCGAGGGCGTGCGCGAGCGCGACGCGCGCGGCAGGCTCGGCCGGCTGCCGCAGCCGATCCGGCGGCAGGGCGTCGAGGGCGAGCCGGGTGGCGAGGCGGGTGGTGTGAGGGCTCGCTATGGCGGCGTCCGGCGCCAGCAGGGCGAGCGCCTCGGAGACGAAGCTCCACCGTGAGCGGATTTCCTGGTCCGCGGTGCGCGCGTCGCGCAGATCGAGAGAGGCGAGCTCGCGTTCAACGTGCCGCTCGGTCGGGACAATGAGGAGCGATGTTCTGCTCACCACCGCGAGACGGCCGAGCGCCGCTCCCGGGAAGCGCAGGCGCCCGCCACGGCAGGAGGCTGAGAGGGCGCCGGCGCATCTGAATGCACGTCCAGCAAGGGGTACCTCACGGCAGACGCTTTACTTCATGCATCCGTCCCCTCGCAACCTCCGCCGGGGGCGCGCCTTGTTGAAAAAGTCTCGCGGAATGTGGGAATTCTTGTGGGGAAATCGGAATGCGTGTTGAAAAACCTGTTGGGAACCCTGGACGGTCCGGGCCGTAGCCTCTGTAGATCTGCGGAATTGCACCCAGCGAGCGCGCGCCGGAGCACGCCCGGGGCGCTCCGGGGTTTTCAACAGGCTCAGCGGTGGGCGGCGGCGATCGGAGGCGACCGGGCGTCACGACGGGGGCGTGAGCCGCCTCGGTAGACCGAGCGGGGAAGGGTGGACGGAAGGAGAGAAGGGGAGGAGGGGTGGCTGGGCGCTCTGTCGCGAGGCGCCCTGTCGGTTGCGTCGGTTGCGTCGGTTGCGGGGAGAGCTAGCGGCGCGCCACGTCCTTGTCGCGGCGGACGCTTGTGTCGTCGGCCGGCGGCAGATCGGCCACGCTCGCTGGCAGCAGGGCGGGGGCCGCCGTCACGCTGCTCTGGTCGTCGCCTCGCGCGGCGGGAGCGGCGCCAGCGGACGCGGCGGCGGACGTGCTCGCTGCGGCGCCCGGCGGAACGTCGGTGGCGGCGGCGGTGGTCGCCCCAGCGCCGGGGGGCGCCTCGGACTGTGCGCGATTCCGCACAGCGGTCACCGCCTTGTCGGCCGCCTTGACGAGCTGTGACGTCACGACCGAGGGCGGGAAAGGGAGCTTCGGGGCGACGAAGAGCTCGAGCTTCAGGATCGTGTGGTGCTCGTCGACGGCGCGGAGCCGCCAGCGGGCGCGGAAGTCGGCGACGTTGCCGCGCTTGTGGCGGCCGGAGATCACCTCATCGGCGCCGTCCTTGGTGGGCGGCGACATGTCGGCGACCGTCCAGATGTGCGCGGCGCCGTTCAGGATCGGCACCTGGAGATAGACCTCGCTCGTGCCCTTGCGCTTCGTGAGCACGCGGCTCTGGTCGAAGGGGCCGATGAACGTCTTGTAGTTGCCGTAGGAGGTGACGATCTTCCGGACCGTCGGCAGGGGCGCTTTCACGAGGATCGCCGCGCCCCCGGTGTCGATCGCGGCGACGGGCCCGGTGGTCTTCAGCGTGTACCGGAGCGCCTTCCCGAGCGACGCGAGCTTCTCCGACTCGGCGTCGGCGGCGCGGGCCGCGCGCGGCGAGAGGGAGAGGGCGAGGACGGCGAGCGAGAAGGCGATCAAGGACAGGGACCACAGTTTCTTCATGGACTCTCCTGTTCGAGCGACGTCCGTCAGCGCGGGCTCCCCCCCACGTCGCGGACATGCGCCTCGGGCGGCGAGACCGCAGCCCCTCGCTAGATGTAACCCCGTCAGCACGCGGCCGCACGCCTGCGCACTACAGAAAACATGCTTTCTTCGGACGAGGTCGGAATTCAGCGGTCGGCGTCGGCGCGCTTGACGCTCACCGCGCGCGTTGTGCGCTGCCGCCGCTGTCGTCGGTCGTGGGCGTCGTGGGCGCGGCGCTCGCGGCCTGGCCGGCAGCGTCGGCGTCGGGCTCGGACGACGCCGCGGGCGGCCGCAGGGGCCGCTCGCCTGGCTCCTCGTCGAGCGGGGCCATCTTGCAGGAGCCGTCGAACTGCACGCCGCGGTCGATGAAGATGGCGGGCGCGTGCAGGGCGCCGGTCACCTTGGATGGAGCGTAGAGCTCGATGGCATCGCGGGCGCGGATGCTCGCCTGGACCTCGCCGCCCGTGACGATGCACGTCACGACGTGGATCTCCCCGATCACGAGCGCCCCTTCGCCGATCACGAGCACGTCCTCGCCGCGGATCTCGCCGCGGAAGCTGCCGTCGATGCGCACGCGGCCCTCGAAGAAGAGCTTGCCTTCGAAGTGCGTCCCGCGGCCCAGGAGGGCGTTGATCTCGGTGGGCCGGTGGCCCCCGCCGTCGTCGCCGCGGGGGCTTCCTGGGGATCGCGGCGAGAGGGGCGAATCCCTGTCGCCCGGGAAGGACATCGGCTCCATCGCCCGCTGGCTTACTTCAGGCATCGTCACATTCGCAACGGGGGGTGCGCGTCAGCCCCGTAACGGGCGCGTGGTGGCGGTCATTGTTATTCAATGATTACCAATGCTTGGGTGATGTTTGCGGCAGGGTACGTTTTCTGCACAGGGGGCGGACCGAGCAGGTGCCCCGGCGGGCTGACCGCCGGGGGCGCGCGGAGTGTGGCCGACGTTTGGCCAAGCGCGCGGTGGAGCGTGAGGGTCCGAGGCGACCAGGAGAGGGAGTGGAGATGACGTTCCGATCGTTGCTTGTGGCTGCCGGTGTCCTGGGCAGCATCTCGGTAGCGTCCGCGCAGACGCCGCCCGCCCCGCCGACAGCTCCGCCGGTCGATCCCACGCGGCTCCAGCCGACCGAGCAACCGGCCGCCCCGGCGCCGCCGGCGCCCGGCGCTCCCGCTGCTGCGGCGCCCGGCGCTCCTGCTGTGGCTCCCGGCGCTCCTGCTGTGGCTCCCGGCGCGCCGGCTGCTGCGCCGGGCGTCGCTGCTGCGCCGGCTGCCGCTCCGCCCGCGGAGCCAGCGCCCCCCGCGCAGCCTCAGCCTCCGGCGGAGCCGCCGTCACCCCCGGAGCCTCCGCGGCCGGATGCAGCGGCGGTCTCCCCGGTGGTGCAGTGGAATCAGGCCACCGCGGCGGACGCCGTGCAGGAGGAAGACGAAGAGACGAGCCTGCGCTGGCGCGGGACGAGCTTCACCTGGAACCAGGCCGGCAGCACGACCCTCTTCGGCGTCGGCGGCGAGTACACGCCCGACATCCAGGTCTACGGCTGGGATTTCACGCTGCGGCCGAGCTACTACCTGCTCGATCGCCCCAAGGAGAAGGTGTCGCTATCGGCCGAGGTCGGCTGGCTCGTCGAGCTCACGAACAGCGACACCACCGCCACGTACCGGGAGCCGCAGCTCAAGGACATGTCGCTCGGCGCCCGGTACAGCCGCGCGCTCTGGGAGAGCGGCGGCGCGAACAAAGGTGAGTACAAGACGGACGCGGCCATGCGGCTGCGCGTGACCCTGCCGACCTCGCCGCAGAGCTGGAACTCGGGCGACTACTTCACCTTGTCGGTGGGCCCGCAGGTGATCCAGAAGATCAAGTTGCTCGGTTCGAAGGCCGACGGGCTCAACCATGTGACGGCGACGCTCGGCGTGACGTACGCCCACCTGTTCTCCAGATCGATCATGCGGGTGAACCCCGACATCCGACGACTCCGGCAGAACCCGAGCGGTGAGGTCGCGCGCGACGAACAGCTGAGTGGGTATGCTCAGGTCCTCAATCGCCTGACCACGAGCCTCGATCTCGACGTGCCGCTCTACAAGGACCTCTCGCTGGGGGCGAGCTTCGGGCTGCTCAGCCGGTTCAAGCCCGAGCTCGGAGAGGGATGCGTCGAGATCAGCACCGGCTGCGCCCGGTATGGCTCCGACGGGACCACCTACCTCCCGAACACGGCGTTCGACATCAACGTCAGCTACCCGGTCTACGAGGTCGTCGACCTCACGCTCGGCTACAACAACACCACGGGGCAGCTCGGGGAGGACGGCCAGCGCAGGAACTTCTTCTACAGCCCTGACGCTCAGTTCTATCTCGACATCAACGCCAACCTCGACGTCATCTACTCGAAGGTGACAGGCCGCGGGAAGAAGGCCGAGAAGGCGGGCGCCGCCAGCGCTCCGCGCCGGCAGGCGCTCTGACGCGCGCGAGCCGTCGCGGCCCGTCAGCGGCTCGTCAGCGTCCCGTTACGCGCGCCCGCGGCTCTCGCCGGTGGTCAGCCCGCCCGCGATGAGGTGCGCGGCGCGCAGGGGCTCGGGGAGGTGGCCGTTCACCGAGAGCCGCGCGATGAGCGCGCTCGCGTCGTCCAGCGAGATCCCGGCGCGCTGCACGTACACGCCCGCGACCGGCTCCATCGGGCCGGCGCGCTGGATGAGCGCCCACTTGCGGCGCCCCCCCCGGACGCGCGAGAGCAGCGCGTCGCGGATCGCGTCGAGGTCCGGGAGGCGCCGCGCCACCACCACGACCGGCAGGGCGAGGGCGTCGTGCAGCGCCGCGAGATCGACGACGTTGAAGCCCGCCACCGCGATGCCCTGGAGCATGACCACCTGGGCCTGGGCGTAGAAGCGCGAGCCGCGGATCATCGCGGCGATCGCGGGCGTGGCGTTCCGCCCGTCGCGCCTCACGCGGGTGGAGAGGACGCCCTCGAGGCGCAGCCCCGAAAAGACGGTCCCGACGACCTGCACGTCGCCGCGGTGGTCGCGGGCGAACGGCGCGTCGTCGACGCCGATGACGTGCGAGAAGCGTGGAGCGCGGGCCGGCACACGAAGAGCTTACCGTGCTGCCGCCTTTGCCGGGCCAGGCGGTCGTGCTGTACTGCCAGGATGCGACCTTCCGGGCACCTCTCGCTGAGCCTCTCGCTGGCCCTCGGCCTCGCCTCGTCGCTGGCCCTCGCGCAGGGCGCCACCGCCCAGCCGGCCCCGAAGGCCCCCGCGGCGCCGGAGAAGGCCGCGGCCCCGCAGAAGGCGGCGGTGAACAAGCCGCGCGGCGGCAGCGCCGGCGCGCCGAAGCGCCCCGGGCGCGCGCGCAAGCCCAAGAAGGACGCGCAGGCGAGCCTCACCGGTCGGCCGGTCGCCACCTTCCCCGGCTTCCGCATGCTCCCGACCGGCGGCTCGCGCGTGTTCGTGCAGATCCACGGCGGCAAGGTCGACGTCGCCGAGTCGAAGGCCGCCGGACGCCTCGTCTACCGGCTGAAGGGCGCGGGGGCGATCCAGACGAACCGCTTCCCGCTCGTGACGTCGTTCTTCGCGACCCCGGTGACCCAGGTGCAGCTCGTCGGCCAGGGCAACGACCTCGACATGGTGATCGACCTGCGCACCCAGGCCGACGCGACCTACCGCGTGCTCGAGACCGATCAAGGCATGGTGCTCCAGGTCGACTTCCCCCCGTCCGTCCCCGAGCAGCGCTCCGCGGCGCCGGCCGAGGGAGCGCGCAAGCGCTCGGAGCGCCGCACGATCTCGCAGGACCCCGGGAGCGACGAGGAGAGCTCGGATCTCTAGAGCTTCGGCTGGCCGCGGCGGGCGCCCGGGCCGCGGCCGAGCTCACCGCTGGAGGGCAACTAGATGGCGACTGCCTCCCGCCGGGCCTTCTCCCCGGGCGGGCCCGCGTCCGCCGCCGAGGCCGACTCGCTCATCGCCGCCGCGGCGAACGTGACGAGGACCATCCACAGGAGATCGGCGAGCAGGAGGTGGACGAGCTGCATCCACACCGGCGCGAGCAAGAAGAGGTTGAGGAGCCCCGCGCCGATCTGCAGCAGCACGAGCGCTCCGGTCGCCGCCGAGAGCCGCGCGACCTCGGGCGAGGGGCGCCGGGCAGCGACGGCGCCGCGGGCGAAGAGGAGGTAGACGCCCACGGCCGCCGCCACGGTCGGGTGCAGCACGCGCAGCTGCAGCAGGAAGTGCGCCGCGGGCGAGAAATCCTGCGCCAGGCCCTCGCGGAGCGACGCCGCGGCGAAGAGCGTGTCCCCGAGCGCGGCGATGGCCCCGGTCACGCCCACCGCCAGGACCCCCGCGAGCCCGGCGCCGAGCAGCGCGCCCGTCACCCCCTGGCCGCGCAAGCGCACGCGCCGGCCCCCGCGCGCCCAGTAGAGGGTGCAGGTCATGGCGCCCACCAGCAGGAACGTGTTGATGAGGTGCACCGCCATCCAGATCGCGCGGGCCGCCGACGCGTCGTGGGCGACGTACTCGAGCAGGACGATCCCGGCGCCGACCGCCGCCTCGGTGATCATGAACAGCATCGACGCGGCCGCGCCGCCGCGCACGGGGTGGCCCGACGGATACGCGACGAAGGCCCAGACGAGCTGCAGCGCGACGAGCAGGAACGCGACGCCCGAGGTGGCGCGGTGCGTGAACTCGATGAAGGTCGCCGCGCTCGGAGCGCGTGGGATGACGTCGCCATTGCACGTCGGCCAGTGGCTGCCGCAGCCGGCCCCCGAGCCGGTCGCGCGCACGAACGCGCCCCACAGGATCACGCCGAGCGTGAAGGCCAGCGCGAGCGCCGCGAGCTTCCAGAACCGCGCCTGAGTCATGCCGGGTCCTTACCGCGAAACCAGCGCGACGGCAGCCCGCGCGAGATCCGCGATGCAGGGGCGACTTGCCCGGGCAACTCCTGCGATTGCCTTCGTGATTGCGCGCGACCGCGCGCGACCTTCGGCGAGGCTGCGTCCGCCGCAGCGCGATCTCGTTGCGCCCGGCCCCGGCTGAAGGGAGGATGTGCCGGTGCCGAACAGCGACGAACTCCGAAGCGCTCCGCTCTCCGCGCCGATCGAGCTCCCGAGCGGTCGACCGGCCAGGATCGTCGTCGCGGACGACGACCGCCTCGCGCGCCAGATGCTGGTGAGCATCCTCCAGAAGGCGGGCTTCCAGGTCGAGGCGGTCGACGACGGTCAGGAGGCGATCGAGCTGATCGGGCGGGGAGGGGTCGATCTCGTGCTCCTCGACATCGTGATGCCCCGGCTCACCGGCCTCGAGGCGTGCAGGCTGCTCAAGAGCATGACCTCCGAGTCGTTCCTCCCCGTCGTGCTGGTCACCGTGAAGAGCGACACGGCGAACCGGGTCGAGGGGCTCAAGATCGGCGCCGACGACTACGTCTGCAAGCCGTTCGAGGAGGAGGAGCTCCTCGCGCGGGTCGGCGCGATGCTCCGGATCAAGCGGCTGCACGACCAGGTCGCGGCGCAGCGCGCCTACCTGGAGCAGCTCTCCATCCACGACGAGATGACGGGGCTCTACAACTACCGTTACCTCTTCACGCGGCTCAACGAGGAGTTCAAGCGCGCGGAGCGCTACCACGAGCCGTTCGCCTGCGTGCTCGTCGACATCGATCGGCTGAAGGCGATGAACGAGACCGGGGGGCGCACGCTCGGCGACGCCGTGATCCGGCGCGTGGCCGATGGGATCCGCCGCTCCGTCCGGGAGGTCGACGTGGTCGCGCGCTACGGCGGCGAGGAGTTCCTCATCGTCCTGCCGAGCACCCACTTCGCCGGGTCGCTGACGGTGGCCGAGCGGATCTGGCGCGAGGCCGCCGGCAACCCGGTCGAGTTCGGCGGAGAGGCGAGGCCGTGCAGCGTATCGATCGGCGTCGCGCTCTACCCCTCGCGCGACGTCCGCTCCAAGGACGGGCTGATCCGCGCCGCCGAGAGCGCGCTCAACCAGGCGAAGCGCGAGGGCGGCAACCGGATCTGCGTCTTCCAGCAGCACGGCCAGATCTACACGCCGGCGGCGAGCGGCGAGCCGCAGTCCTCGCCGCCGCCAGGGAAGCTCCGCCGCTCCAGCGATCCCGCCTTCGCCGCGACGCACGCGGCGCACACGGCCGCGGACGAGCCGAGGGAGCCGCAGACGCGCCGGGGCACCGACCTCCCGCCCTTCGCCTCACGCAAGCCGCTGTAGCCCCGCCCCGCCGCTCCGCCTCGTGAACGCCGCAGATCGCGCCCGTATCCTCCTCGTCGACGACGAGCCGGCCCTGCGCCGCGGCCTGGCGCGCGCGCTCGTGCGCGACTTCGACGTCCTCACCGCGGAGGACGGCCCCGCGGCGCTCGGGCTGCTCGCGACGACCCGCGTCGAGGCGGTGCTGCTCGACCTCGCCATGCCGCGCATGAGCGGCGCCGAGGTGCTGGATCGGATCAGGGCCACGTACCCCGACGTCGAGGTCGTCGTGATGGCCGGCCACGCCGACCTCGACGCCGCGATCGCGGCCGTGCGCGCAGGCGCGTACGGGTTCGTGACGAAGCCCGTCGACGCGGAGGCCGCGGTCTCGATCGCGATCGAGCGCGCGATCGAGCGCCGGCGGCTCGAGGGCCGCGCGCGGGCCCTCGAGGAGCGGGTCGACGAGCACGAGCAGCTCGGCGAGGTGATCACGAGCTCCGCCGCGATGCAGGACGCCTACAGGAAGGCGCTCGGCGTGGCGGCCGTCGGCGCGCCCCTCCTGCTGATCGGCGAGCGCGGGACGGGCAAGGAGCTCGTCGCGCGCGCCGTCCACCGGCGCGGCCCGCGCGCCGCGCGGCCGTTCGTCGCCGTCGACTGCAGCGCGCTGCCGGCGTCGCGGGCCGAGGTCGAGCTCTTCGGCGAAGGCGGCGACGCCTCGCAGGACGGGCGCGCCCGCGGGGGCCTGATCGAGGCGGCGGACAAGGGCACGCTCTTCCTCGACGAGGTCTCGGCGCTGCCGCCCGCGGCCCAGGCCAGGCTGCTCCGGGTCCTCACGCACGGCGAGATCGCGAGGGCGGGGGGCGAGCCGCGCCGCGTCGACGTGCGCGTGATCGCGTCGACGTGCGAAGACCTCCGCGAGCTCGCCTCCGCCGGCCAGCTCCGGGAGGATCTCGCGTACCGCCTCGGCGTCATCGTCGTCGAGCTGCCGCCGCTCCGGCGGCGCAAGGAGGACGTCGCGCTGCTCGCGAGCCACTTCCTGAACCGGTGCGCGCGCAGGCACGGGCGCGACGTCAAGCGGATCGGCCCCGAGGCGGCGCGCCTGCTCCGCGAGCACGCGTGGCCGGGCAACGCGCGCGAGCTCGAGAGCGCCATCGAGCACGCCGTGATCTCCGCGCGCGGCGAGGCGATCCTGCCCGCGGATCTGCCGCCCTCGGTGTCGGGGCGCTCCGGGCCGCCGCTTCGCCCTCCGAGGGACGCGCTCGTCTTGCCGGCCGAGCTCTGCGATCTCCCCTACGCGGAGGCCAAGGAGCGCGCCGTCGACGCGTTCGATCAGATCTACGTCGGGCGCCTGCTGGAGCGCACGGGCAACAACCTCAGCGAGGCGGCGCGGCAGGCGGGGATGGATCGCTCGAACTTCCGGAGGCTGAAGAAAAAGGTCGCGTCGCGCGGAGACGAGGCAGCGCAGGGGGAGAGCGACGGGGCGGGGCCGAGCAAGGGCGGCGCGGGCTGACGCGCGGACACGTCGCGGCGCACGTCGCGGCGCACGTCGCGCGCGCACGTCGCAGAAGCGCGCGGCCGGCTCGTGCTACGTTGCGCCGAAAATGGCCCGACGCGCTGCACGAGCTGCCCTTGCTGCCGCCGCCGTTTCCCTCGCGGTCCGGCTCGCGCCGCTCCCTGCTGCCGCCGCCGACACCGGCGGGGCGCCCGGGCGGCGAGCGGCGGTGGTCCACGATCTCCCCGGCGTGCTCGCGCTCGCCGACCGCAATCACCCGAACGTCGCCGCCGCGCGCGCGAAGCTCGACCAGGTCCGCGCGCAGCTCGACGAGGCCCGGTACGCCCCGTTCTCGCAGTTCAAGCTGACGGGCGGCGTCGCGCTCGCGCCGACCGTCCGCGGGAACAACGTCTTCAGCCCGAACACCGACGTCTCGCTCACCTCGAGCCTCGGGGTCGGCTGGCGCGTGAACATCGACGGCGTCGTCCCGCTCTGGACGTTCGGGAAGATCACGAACCTCTGGGACGCCGCCGAGGCGAACGTCCGGGTGAACCAGGCGAGCGTCGAGAAGGAGCGGGACGCGGTGCGGCTCGACGTCCGCAAGGCCTATTTCGGCCTCCAGCTCGCGCGCGACTCGCGGAGCCTGCTCGTCGACGTGAGGGCCGAGATGGACAAGGCCCTCCGGCGCCTCGAGGAGCAGGTCGAGCGCGAGGAGGGTGATCCCATCGAGCTGCTCAAGCTGCAGACCTTCGGGGCCGAGCTCGAGGCGCGCGGGGCCGAGGTCGACAAATACATCTCGGTCGCGCTGGCGGGGCTGCGCTTCTACACGGGCGTCGCGGATCTCGACATCCCCGACGTCCCGATCCGCCCGCCGAACCACCGGCTCGGCCACGTCACCCGTTACCTGACCGCTGCGCGCCTCTACCGGCCGGAGCTCGCGCAGGCACGCGCCGGCTTCGACGCGAGATCCGCGCAGGTGCGGCTCGCGCGCGCGCAGCTGTTCCCCGACATCGGCATCGCCCTGCAGGTCGGGGTGAGCGCCGCCCCGGAGGTCGCGGATCAGCTGAACCCCTTCACCAGCGACCCCGGCAACTTCTTCCACTACAGCGCGGCGCTCGCGCTGCAGTGGAAGCTCGACCTCTTGCCGCAATCGGCGCGCATCCGCGCCGCCGAGGCGCAGCTCGAGGAGATGGCCGCGACGCAGCGCTTCGCCATGGGCGGGGTCGCGACCGAGGTCGAGACCGCCTATGCCGAGGTCGTGGAGGCCCAGAAGCGGCTCGACGCCTACACCAAGGCGGCCAAGTACGGGAAGCGCTGGCTCGTGATGGTGCAGCAAGGAATCGACGTCGGCACGATGGCGGACAAGGATCTCATCGATCCAGCCAAGGCATATGCCACGAACCGATTTAACCAGCTGAACGCGACGATGGATCTCGACATGGCGATGTCGCGGCTCGCGAAGGCGACCGGCTGGGACGCCATCGCGCCGGACGGCACCTGAGCGAGGGGGCGGCCGCGCTGAGGCACGCGCCGCGTCGCTCGGCTCCGCGTCACCCCGGCTTGAACGCGACCGTCCTTGGCAGTACGGTGCGCGACAGCATGGGAGCCAACGTCAACGTCGAGCGGGCGCCGCACAAGGTGGCTTTGGCAGCGAACGGTGATGCGGCGCGGCGCGCGACGAGCGGCGCATCCGCGGGCGCCAGCATCGCGTTTTACGTCCTGCTCGCGGCGTCGGCCCTCGCCGTCATCGGCACTCTCCACTTCGTGGCGTACGTCGTGCCGACCGAGGCCACGATGGGGATCGTGCAGAAGATCTTCTACTTCCACGCCCCCGCCGGGTACGCGATGTACATCGGCGCGACCGTCTGCTTCATCGGCTCCGCCGGCTACCTCGCGCGCGGCACCCAGCGCTGGGATTCGCTGGCGAAGGCCGGCGCCGAGGTCGCCGTGGCGATGGGGCTGATCGTCCTCGTCACCGGCCCGCTGTGGGCCGCCAAGGCGTGGGGCGTGTACTGGACGTGGGATCCGCGCCTCACGACGTCGCTGCTCAGCGTGCTTATCTACATCGCTTACGTCGTGCTCCGCGCCTTCACCGGCGACAGCGACGCCGAGCGCAAGTTCGCGGCGGCCCTGGGCGTCCTCGGCGCGGCCAACCTGCCGATCATCCATTATTCGGTGAAGATGTGGGGCGGTAACCACCCCACGGTCATCACGGGCAAAGGCGGCGGCCTCGGGCACCCTGACATGAAGATGGCGCTCGGCTTCGGCTTCCTCTCGTTCACCCTGCTCACCCTCGCGCTCGTGTGGGCGCGTTACCGCGTCGATCTCGCGTCCGCGCGGCTCGCGGAGCTCGAGCAAGAGGCCCTCGAAGCCGGCATCGGAGAGGACTGACAACGTGAAATCCAATCATTCCTTGTTCTCCCATGCGGCGTTGCAGCAGCCGACGAGCACCACGACGGACGACCGAGCGCAGGCGTTCCGCCCCGTTCAGGGGGGGAACGACATGCAGAGCGGAGAGAAGCTGCTGGTCGAGGCGTACGCCGCGATCTGGCTCATCCTCTTCGCGCTGGTCTTCGTCTCCTGGCGCCGGCAGAAGCAGATCGACCGGCGCATCGACGCGCTCGAGGCCGCCGTGCAGAAGGCACGGGCTGGAGCGGGCCAGGGGGCGAGCTGATGCCGAACCTGGGGGAGATGACCCCGCAGCACGCGCTCTACATCCCCGTGGTGCTGATGCTTGGGCTGATCGTCGGCTACATTCTGGGCAGCCGCGCCGTGCGCGCCGAGCTCGAGCGACGCAGGCGCAGAATGAAGGAGTGACGGGGGCGCAGGCCCTCGTCCCGCGTAGCTGGCGGGCCCGGTGAGCGCCGTCCCCGCCCCACTAGCCGGAGGTCACAAGGTGGTCGATTTCTCTGTGAGCGAAGAGCACAAGGCTCTCATCGATACGGCGCGTCGCTTCACGAAGGAGCGCATCCTCCCGATCGCGGCCGAGTGCGATCAGAAATCGTACTTCCCGATGGATGTCTTCGTGGAGGGCTGGAACATCGGCCTCGTCAACCCGACCTGCCCGGCCGAGTACGGCGGCCCGGGGATGGGCGAGCTCGAGAACGCCCTCCTCGCCGAGGAGCTCTCGTACGGGTGTACCGGGATCCAGACGAGCTTCCTCGCGAACGGCCTCGCGCTCACCCCCATCAAGCTCGCCGGCAACGAGGATCAGAAGAAGAAGTACCTCGGCATGCTCACCGCCGAGCCGATCATGGCGAGCTACTGCACGAGCGAGCCGGACGCGGGCAGCGACGTCGCGGGCCTCAAGACGCGCTTCACGAAGCACGGGGACGACTACGTGCTGAACGGGCAGAAGTGCTGGATCACGAACGCGAGCTACGCGCGTTACTACGTGATCTTCGCGACGTCGAACCCGGAGCTGCGGCACAAGGGGATCGCGGCGTTCATCGTGGACCGCGACACGCCCGGCGTTCGCGTCGGCAAGAAGGAGGACAAGCTCGGCCAGCGGGCGAGCGACACCGCCCAGGTGTTCCTCGATGATGTGAAGGTGCCGAAGGCGAACCTGCTCGCGCCCGAGGGGCAGGGCTTCAAGCTCGCCATGGAGACCTTCAACCAGACCCGCCCCGACATCGGCGCGGCCGCGACGGGCCTGATGCGGCGCTGCGTCGACGAGTGCGTGGCCTACGCCAAGGAGCGCAAGACCTTCGGCCAGCCGATCGGCAACCACCAGCTCATCCAGTGGATGCTCGCGGAGATGGCGATCCGCGTCGAGGGGACGCGCCTGCTCTACCAGAAGGCTGCGTGGAACCTCGATCACGGGGTGCGCGACCCGATCGTCTCGAGCTTCGCGAAGGCCTACGGCGCTGACAGCGCCATGCAGACCGCCGTGGACGCCGTGCAGGTGTTCGGCGGCAACGGCTACGTGAAGGAGTACCCCGTCGAGAAGATGATGCGCGACGCGAAGGTCCTCCAGATCTACGAAGGCACGAGCCAGATCCAGCGCCTCGTCATCGCGCGCCAGCTTCTAGCGTAGCGCGCCGCGCTCCTCGCGGCGCGGCCTGGGGAGTGCGGTGCTTCGGCCGGACGTGCCGCACTTCGGGGATCGCCAGGCGTCTCGCCGCGAGGGCGGCCAGCGTGTCAGGTCTGCGGGTGCCAGATCAGCGTGAGCTCGGGGCCGAGCGTGAGCGCGAGGCCCTCGGCGGGCACCATCACGCGGCGGACCTTCTGGCCTGCGAACCTCGTCCCGTTCGTCGAGCAGAGATCGAGGGCCATGATCTCCGCGCCGTCCCGCAGGAGCAGCAGGTGGGTCCGCGAGATGTGCGTGCTCAGGACGGAGCGCAGGCCGCGGTCCAGGCAGTTGTCGGCGCGCCCGAGCAGCACGCCGTCGTCGAGCGCTTGCTGGGGCAGCTCGACCGCGGCGCTGCGCTCGCTCGATTGCAGCGTGAGCCGCACGTACCCGCTCTTCGCGCGCGGCGCCACCATCTCCTCGATGTGCGAGACGGGGCGCACCGACGTGATGTGCGAGATCTCCCCGCGGGCGAAGCGGTGGCTGGTCGTGATGCCCTCGGTCGCCGCCGGCGGCGCGGCGCCCTCGATGACGGCCTTGCCCGCGACGCTCTCGAGGCCGCGCGGCGGCTCGCTCATCCCGCACGAGCTCACCTCGAGCACCCTCGACGAGGCGCGCGGCCCGACCGGGAGCCCGCCGACCACGTGCTTGCCGATGCGCACGAGCAGCGGGCCGCTGACGACGATCGACCGCCGCGGCACGTCGTCGTCCACGAAGAAGGGGATCGAGGTCTGCAGATCCATGAGCCGCAGCCCGAAGCCGCCGTCGGGGAGGTTGCAGCAGGTGGCGACCAGGTGGCGCACGCAGACATCGTCGCCCGACGCGAACTTCATGTCGCAGCGCGGGTGCGAGCCGAAGACGGCATATGCGCCGCTGTTCGCGGGCAGGTCCAGCCACGCGACGTCACCGCCTGACACCCGGAACAGCCGGTACCCCTCGCTCATCGGCGACTCGGGAGGGTTCAGCGCCATCACCGCCTCGGCGGTGGACAGCGCTCGCCGCATCGTGGCGACGTCGATCCGCGGTTCTACCGTCATCGCGCGCTCCACGAGCGGCGCGAGGTCGCGCGCCCCGCGGTCCGCGTCGGACCGTCGAGCTCGAGCGTGAATGGCCGAGTCGCTTCGCAGGCCTCCGGCAGAGCCGCGGCAGGAGCGAGCGTGGTGGATGTCAGACAGCAGCGAGGCCTCATGCGGTCGAGCCGAATCCTACCGGAATTTTTCGTCTGGGGCTCTTTCGCTGCGCGCCCCGAATCTGCTGTGGCCGGCGGGGCTCGGGTCGAGACGACGGCTGTCCGGTTCAGCTCACGCCGACGCTGACCTCCGCAACGAGCTCGCCGCCCCAGCGCCAGAAGGCCACCGAGCGGCTGAACAGGACGATGACCTCCAGCCCGAGCCCTCCGCCGAATTCGAGCCGAAAGCGCCCGACGTCCACCTCGATGAGTTGCATGCTCCCCGAAGACGCGAGAGTCGGGCCAACCGTGGATCCGTGCGCGTTGCACGCTGGTGTGTCTGCCGGAGGCACGGCCTCGCCTCGGCCGGTGCGCAGGGCGCGCCGGCCCGCGTCAGCGGGACCAGGGCGAGGCCCCGCTGCCCCCCTCTGGCGCGGCGGCGCCAGCGGGGCAGCAACGTGGCGCGCGCTCGCGGCAGGGGGAGGGCGAGCGCCGGGCGAGCGCCGGCCGACGCAGGCGAGCGGGCGTGGAGCCGTCGCGCGGTCGCCGACAGACGCGCCATTTTGACGCCGCCCGCACGGTGTCTATCCTGGTCGCGGTGTCCCGGATCCTCCCACGCTTCGACTATCGCATCGAGTTCGCCGCATCGACCGATGTCGGCCTCGTCCGCCCGAGCAATGAGGACCGGATCCTCTGTTGCCCCGAGCTCGCCCTCTTCGGCATCGCCGACGGGATGGGCGGCCACGCCGCGGGCGAGGTCGCGGCTCAGATCGCCGTCGACACGGTGCGCGGCGAGGTGCTCCGTCCGCCCGCCGCCGCCATCCTCGACGCGTACGTGGCCGACCCGAACATCGAGGCGCGGCGCGAGGTGTTCGCGCTGCTCCGGCGCGTGGGCGAGGCCGCGCACGCGGCCATCCTGGAGGCGCGCCGCACGGAGCCGAGCTACCAGGGGATGGGCACGACGCTCGATTTCGTCGTGCTCGCGCACAGCCGGGCGTTCTTCGCCCACGCGGGCGACAGCCGCGCGTACCTGGTTCGCCCGACGACCACCGTCCAGCTCACCCAGGACCACGCCCTCTACGATACGCTCCGCGCGGCCGGCAACCCGACCCCGGCCAGGAAGCCGCAACGGAACCCGCTCGTGAACGCGATCGGGCTCGCGGGCACCGTCGCGGTCGACACCGTGTTCGTCGATCTGTCGCGCGGCGACCGCATCCTCCTCTGCACCGACGGGGTGCACAACGCGATCGACAGCGAGGCGTCGCTCTCCCGCTTCTGCTCGAAGGGCGGGCCCGAGGAGGTCGCCGCCGGCCTCCTCGGCCACGCGCGCGAGCGGGGAGGCCACGACAACGCGAGCGTGATCGTCATCGACATCAAGGAGCGCTTCGTCAAGCGCGCGGACGACGCCGGCCCGTCCTCGCGCGATCTGTCGGTGCTCTCCGCGTGCCCGCTCCTCGCCGGCATGAGCCCCGCGGCGGTGCTCGGGGCGCTCGCGGCCGGCGTGGAGGTGGAGCTCGGCGCGGGGGATCGGATCCCGCGCGACGTCGCCAGCGATCTGGTCGCTTACCTGGTGCTCGACGGGGCCGTGAATCTGCCGGACGGGCGGCGCGTCGGGTCCTCCGGCCTGCTCTTCCCGGAGTCGCTCGTGGGGGCGCGGCGCAAGGGCGATCTGCCCGTCGCCGCGGCGCGGACGCGGCTCATCCGGATCCGCAAGGACGATTTCGCCGAGGTCTGCGAGCACGACGCGGAGCTCGCGGCCGCCCTGTACCAGCGGCTCGCGCGGTACCTCGCGCTCGGGACCGGATGAGCGCGGCCGCGACGCAGCTCTCCCTGCTCCACCTGGACGATCGCGTCGCGGCCTTCGCGAAGCCGTCCGGGCTGCTCGTGCACCGCGGCTGGGGCGACGCGCCGGTCGTGTTCGTCGACCTCGCCGAGCGCGCGCTGGGCCGGAAGGTCTACCCCGTCCACCGCCTCGACCGGGCGACGAGCGGCGTGCTGCTCGTCGCGCTCGACGCCGCCGCCGCCGCGCTGCTCTGCGCGCAGTTCGAGCAGGGCCTCGCGCGGAAGCGCTACCTGGCGCTCGTCCGCGGCGTGCCCCCCGAGCGCGGGTGCATCGATCACCCGATCCCGCGGCGCGAGGGGGGCCCGCGCGTGCCGGCCGTCACCGACTTCGAGCGCCTCCACGCGCTCGAGCGCTACGCCGTCGTCGAGGCGCGCCCGCGCACGGGCCGCCTGCACCAGGTGCGGAGGCACCTCAAGCACATCAGCCACCCGATCATCGGCGACGTGAACTACGGCAAGGGCGAGCACAACCGCCTGTTCCGCGAGCGGTATGCGCTGCACCGCCTCGCGCTCCACGCGGCCGAGCTCGCCGTCGCCCACCCCGAGACGGGCGCGCCGCTGCGCCTCGCCGCGCCGCTGCCCGACGACCTGCGGGGCCCGTTCGATCAGCTGGGCGTGCCGGCGTGGATCGGCGCCGTCGGCGACGCGGCCGCTAGCCCGCCCCTGGAGAGCGGCGCTTCGGGGTGACGCCGTGGCCGGCGCGGATCCCCTCGAGGGAGAGCGCCGGGCCTCGCTGGACGAAGCCGCCGTCGAACGGGTTCTCGGCGAGGAACATGGGCGTGTCGAGATCGACGAACGAGAACCCGCCGAGGCCGGCGGCGAAGCACGCCGACGCCGTCATCGCGAGCACCGACTCGACCATCCCGCCGATCATGAGCCCGAGCCCCGCGGCGCGGGCGACCGCCGCGATGTCGAGCGCCTCGGCGATGCCGCCCTTCATCAGCTTGATGTTGACCACGGTCGCCGCGCGCTCCGCCGCGACGCGGAGGACGTCCTCCGCGGAGGCGGCGCTCTCGTCGGCGGCCACGTCGACGCCCGCGCGCCGCGTGACCTCCTTCATGCCGTCCCAGTCGTCCCGCGGCACCGGCTGCTCCAGCAGCGCGACGTCCGCGCCGAGCCGGCGCGCGTGCGCGACGAGCGCGAGCGCCTCGCCCGCCGTGAGCCCGCCGTTGCCGTCGAGGATCAGCGACGCCCCGGGCGCGGCCGCGTGGATCGCCTCGATGCGCGCGGGGTCCGACGCGGCGAGGCGGCCGCCGACCTTCACCTTGAGCGCGCGGAAGCCCATGGCCGCGGCGCGCCGCGCGGCCTCCTCCGCGCGCTCCGGCGAGCCGGTGGTGATGGTGATGTCGGTCGTGAGCGCCGTCCCGGAGCCGCCGAAGAAGGCCCAGAGCGGCATGCCCGCGCGCTTCGTGAGCGCGTCGAGGATCGCGGTCTCGATCGCGCAGCGCGCCGCGCCGGCGCCACCCCCGGACGCCTCGCGGAGCGCGCGCGCGACGGCGCGCCACGCGCGCGCGTCCGAGCCCACCACGGCCTCGCGCAAGGAAAGGGCGGCGGCGCGCGACCCGTCCTGCGTCTCGCCGTTGAATGCGGGCAGCGGCGCCGCCTCGCCGAAGCCGAGCGTCCCGTCGGCGAGCTCCACGGTGACGAGGAGGTTCGCCGCGCGCTCCTGCGCGCCGCCGGCGATGCCGAACGGCTCGTGCAGGGGGATGTCGAGCGCCTCGACCGAGACGCGCCGGATCAGGGTGGGGGTCATCAAGACGAGCGTCGCCTCCTCGGGAGCGTCAAGGGGATCGGCGGCCGCCGTCGGCAGGCGGCGGAGCCGCCGCCGGGCCGAGCAGCGCCTCGACCTCCCGGGAGATCTTGTCCTCCTCGCCGTCCTCGTAGCCCGCGTGGACATGGCGCACGACGCCGCCCCGATCGACGACGAACGCGGTCGGCATCCTCCGCGGCCTGTACGCCTTCTCCGCGCTCTGGTCCTTGTCCCAGAGGATCTTGAACCTGACGCCCGCCTCGTCCGCGAACCCCGCGAGCTGCTCCGTCGAGACGTCCTCGGGTGCATCGAGGGAGACGGCGAGCACGGCGAGATTGCCGCCGAAGCGGTCGACGAGCTCCTGGTACTTGGGGAACGATCTTCTGCAGGGGCGGCAGTAGGTCGCCCAGAAATCGACGATCACCACCTTGCCGCGCGCCTCCTTGAGCGTGGAGGGCCCCTCGCCGCTCACGACCTCGGCCGCGAGCTCGGGCGCCGCCGAGCCGATCAGGCCGCCGCCCGTCTCGGGCGCCGGGGGCGCGATGGGCGCGGCGCCGCCGCAGCCGCCTGCGAGCGAGAGCGCGAGCGAGGCGCAGAGGGCCGCGAGGACACGGGCGAACGACGCCGACGGGCTGGGGCTCATGACGAGATCTCTCTCTCTCTCCGTTCAGGGCTCGCGATCGACGATGGAAGCGAGCATCTCTCCCTCGGCGCAGAGCGTCCCGTCGACGCTCGCCTCACCGCGCAGCTTCCAGACGTTCGAGCGGTGGTGCAGCACCTCGGCGTAGAGATCGAGCCGGTCGCCGGGCGTCACGGTGTGGCGGAACTTCGCCTTGTCGATGCCGAGGAAGAACATGAGGTTCGACGTGGCGTCGAACGGATCCGACGCATAGGCGAGGATGCCGCCGAGCTGCGTGAGCGACTCCAGGATCAGCACCCCGGGCATGATCGGCCGCTGGGGGAAGTGCCCCTGAAACCAGGGCTCGTTGTAAGCGACGCACTTGTAGCCGCGGATGCACTTGTTGGCGGTGATCTCCGTCACCCGGTCGACCATCACGAGGGGGTAACGGTGCGGCAGGATCGACAGGATCTGATGGATGTCGAGCGTGACGGGCGCTTGGGTTCGCTCAGGCAAGGCCGGCTCCTTTCCGCGGTGTGGAGCGCGCGGGCGGCGCGCTACTTCGCGTCGTCCTTCTTCTCTGCCTTGTCGCCGCCCGCGTCGTCCTCGCCGCCGCCGGTGTTGTAGAGCTGGATGACCTGCTCCGTCAGATCGAGATCGGCGCGGACGTACGGGGCCGCTTGCTTGTCGAAGATGATCTCGTAGCCCGACTTCTTCGCGATCCTGCCGACGATGAGCATCATCTTCTTGAGGATGGGCCCGGTGAGCTCGCCCTGCTTCTTCTGGAGCTCCTTGTTGTAGTCGACGAAGACGGTCTGGAGCTCGACCATCTGGCGCTGCCAGTCCTCCATCCGCTTCTGGAGCGACTCGCGCGAGAGCACGCGCGACTGCTTCTCGATGTCCTCGCGCGCCCGCTGGAGCTCGGTCTGCTTCGCGTCGAGCTCCTGCTGCCGCCGGTCGAAGAGCTTCTTCAGCGTGGCCTGCGCTCGGATGCCGTCCTCCGTCTGCATGACGGCGTGCTGCACGTCGACGACGGCGATCCGGGTCTCGGCGGCGGCGACGCTTGGCACGGCGAGGGCGAGCGACACGGCGGCGGCGCGGGCGATCCGAGCGAAGAGCGGCGCGGGCCGATGCGCGGGCCGATGGACGGGAGAGCGGGAGACCATTGGAGGCGATTACCCGCCGCGTGACGGACGGTCAAGGTGTGCAGGGGATCAGAGGCACTTGCCCGAGATGCAGCTCTCGCCGTCGGGGCAAGGCTCGTCGAGCGAGCACTCCGGCGCGACCTCCTCCCGCGTCTTGCAGAACCCGTCCTCGCAGCCGACGAAGCGGCTGTCGATGAGCTGGCAGGCCCGCGTGTTCTCGCATGGGTAGTGGCAGTAGCCGTCCTCCATGCACTCCTGGCCCTGCGCCGCGCAGGCCTTGGCGCCGCAGCCGGGCTGAGGCGAGGGGTCGTCCATGCACGCGCCGGTGGCCGCGTTGCACACCTCGCCGGGCGCGCAGTCCGCGTGCGTCGCGCAGCCGGTGGTGCAGGCGCCGTCGACGCAGACCGCGCCGCCCTCGCACGGGGCCGCGTCGCCGCACTCGGGGTTCGCGGGGTCGGGGACGCAGACCCCGCGGTCGCAGCGCGTGCCGGGCTCCGCGCAGGGCGCGGCGCTGGAGCAGCCATCGGCGCACTCGCCGTTCACGCACACCCTGCCGTCGCCGCACTCGTAGCTGAACTCGCACGCCGCGATGCAGAGCCCGTCGACGCACCGCGTGCCGTCCTCGCACGCGCTGTCGCCGTCGCAGGGACACGTGGTGAGCTCCGCGTCGCACTCGGCCTCCGCGCCCCCCGCGCCGCCTTGGCCCGCGCCGCCCTGGCCCGGGTCTGCCGGACCCGCGCCGCCCTGACCCCCACTGCTGGCGCCGTCGATGTCCGGCTCCACGGGGCGACACCCGTAACCGTCGCAGAGGAAACAGTTCTCGCCATCGGGGTCGCACTGGAGCGACGCATCGCCACAGCCGCCGCAGCCCGTCGCGGTCGCGGTGATCATCAGGAACAGCGCGCCTCGACCCAGGATCTTCGCAAGGGGGGAATGAAGAAGCATCGAAGTCCTCCAGCGGCGGCCGGCACCGGCGCGGCCTTCCCGCACGACTACCATGACGCGCGCTAACACGCAGCGTGCCACGGGGCGGCAGGAGAGGAGCGCCGGGAAGCCCGACGAGGCGCTCATTTTGTGAACCCGCTTGTGAACCTGCGTTCACCTGCGCTCGTCGCGCGAGGTTCACTGATCCGCGGGGATCGTGCGGCGGTGAGGCGGGGGACGGCCGGCGCTCGGGGCCCGGGAGCGATGGGGAAGGCCGCAGCCGGCGCTTCCGGTCGGGGCGAAGGCGCGGGGGCGCTCCCTGCGAGCAGCCCGGCCGGTCACCCCGCGAGGATCAGGAGCGGTACCCCGCGTTCACGTCGACGTAGCCGTGTCCGAGATCGCTCGTGAGGTAAGCGAAGTCGCCGGGGCCGCCGCCGAGCACGAGCTCGATGACGTAGGTGTCGCGCGCGAGCACCTCGTTCGCCTTGAGCTCGGCTTCCGCCCCGACCGGCGCGCCGTTCCGCACGATCGGGATCCCGCCGACGAGGATCTGGGCCTCGCGCGGGTCGAAGGGGACGCCTGCGCGGCCCGCGGCGGCGAGCAGCCGCCCCCAGTTCGCGTCCTTGCCGAACAGCGCGGTCTTCACGAGCATCGACGTGGCCACCGTGCGCGCGACGGCGCGCGCACCGTCGCGCGTCGCGAGCCCGCGGACGCGGATCTCGGCGACGTGCGTGCTGCCCTCGCCGTCCGCCACCATCGAGCGCGCGAGCTCGCCGCAGACCTCGGTGAGGCCCGCCGAGAGTTCGTCGCGCGAGACGCGGCGCTGGGACGCGCCGGAGGACAGGAGGAGCACCGTGTCGTTGGTGCTGGTGTCCCCGTCGACGCTGCACGCGTTGAACGTCACGTCGCACGAGGCCGCCAGCGCGTCGCTCGCCTCGCCGGCGTCGAGCACGGCGTCGGTGAACAGGAAGACGAGCATCGTCGCGTGGGGCGGGCCCACGTCGGGGTGGATCATCCCGGCGCCCTTGCCGATGCCGAGCAGCGTCGCGCCGGCGCCGAGCTTGCGTTGCGCGAGCTTCGGCCAGCGGTCGGTCGTGCAGATCGCCTGGGCGAAATCGAGGTAGCCCTTCGGCGACAGGCGCGCCGACAGCTCGGGGACACGCTCGATGATCCGGTGCGCGGGCAGGACGGCGCCGATCACGCCGGTCGAGGCGGGGAGCACCTCGTCCTCCGAGGCGCCGATGGACTCGGCGACGGCGCGCGTCGTATCGAGCGTCGCCTTCCAGCCTGCCTCGCCCGTGCACGCGTTCGCGCACCCGCTGTTGGCGACGACGGCGCGAGCGCGCCCCGACCGGACGCGCTGCATCGCGATGTCCACGGGCGCCGCGCGCACCACGTTCCGCGTGAACATGCCGGCCACGATCGCCGGCTGATCGGCCACCGCGAGCGCGACGTCGATGCGCCCGTCTTTCCGGATCCCGGCGCTGACGGCGCCGAAGCGAAACCCTGCAACTGGCTCGAAGCTCATGAGGGCGCAGAGTCTACGCACGAACGCGCGCCGGGATAAAGCGACAAGCGGAAGGCACGCGCCCCGGGGATGAGACGCCCGGAGGCGGCCGGGCTGAGCGCGGCATTTGCAATGCTCTGCCCCGATGATCGCGGTCCGGATTGTCGACATCAAGGGCCTGTATCTGCCGGGCTTTCCCGACAGCACGGCGCCGCCGGGGACGACGCGGGCGGCTGGATATAAGCCCGGTTACAAGAGCCTCGATAACCGGGGACGCGTCTACATCAACAGAGATCTCGATGGGCAGTGGGCAAAGAATACGCAGCTCGTCGAGATCACCGTCGAGGTGATGAGCTCCGAGGGCGAGCTGCCAGAAGGAGCCCGGATTCGCTGGAGCGCGCGCGATCCAGACGATCCCTCGAATGAGCCGCCGGAGGTGCACCCGGACTGGGCTGCCACCCTCGACGAGAACGATTACGACGCCGCGGGGGACTATGTGGCGCCGGCTGAAGACGACAACGAGGGAACGCAGGACAGGGTGCCTGGATGGGAAGAGGTGGAGGGCTATGCGCTGTCCGAAGCGACGGAGACCAGCGCGAGCACGGCGATCGCCGGGAGGAGGAGCAAGGTCCGGCGCCACATGACCGACATCGCCGGAGACAACCTGATCGTGAGCGCCGAGATCGACGCCGATGGCATCGCCGAGGCGGCCGGCGACGAGACCGGGATCATGACGCTCTGGCGACGGATCGACGTCGAGTACATCCGGATGGAGAGCGCGCCCCCGGTGCCCGTGGAGCAGGCGCCGGAGCACTTCGAGCCCGTCTTCACCCAGCTCGATTTCACCGAGGCCCGCGTGATCCAGGACCTGCAGCACATGGCGCTCGACGCGAGCACGCTCGGCGAGATGGCCTCGCGCTTCGTGAGCGAGCAATTCGAGCACGCCGGGGACCCTGGCTGGTTCTGCCTGATCGCCGCGCTCGAGCCGCACGCCGTGCCCGAGGTCCGGGGCGAGCCGCTGTTCTCCGGCAGCGTCACGATCCTGGACGGCGGCGAGGGCGAGCGGCGCGGCGAGTACGTGGAGATCCCTGGCGCCCACCCGGACGCGAGCTACGTCACGTTCCGCTGGGACGGCTGGCAGATGGGCTTCTCGGTCGCGAGCGCGGCCATCCTCGGCGACCCGCCGCGGACCCGTCTCTGGATCGCGCCGCACGACATCCAGAGCCAGTTCACCGCGGGCGACGGGTCGCTGGCGCACGCGTACGAGCGGCGCCTCTTCTTCTTCCCTCGGGCCCGCCGCAGGGACGGGGCGTGGGAGCCCCCGGGCTACGGCATCCCCGCGCGCGTCGAGGCCGACGTGCGGGGCCCAGGGGCCACCTACACCGCCGGCATGAGCCCCACGATCGACGTCGGGCCGGCGAGGTACTTCGCCGGCAGGACCATCCTGTTCACCCATCACAGGGCGTGGTGGGACCCCGAGGGGGCGCAGCCCCGGCGCGGCTTCGAGCAAGCCACGCTCCACACCATCGTCCACGAGCTCACGCACGCGTTCGGAATGCCGCACAAGTGCGGCTACTTCGATTACCGGACGCCGCGCCAGACGACGTGCTGCATGAACTATCGGTCCCACTGGATGGTGGACGCCGACCAGCAGCTCATCCCTGGAACTGACGGGCGGGTCGGCAACGACCTGTGCGGGCGCCACGTGAAGGAGACCCGGCGCGTGCGCCTGGAGAACAACAGGGGACTTCAATGGAGATGAGGGGCTGTCATGTCGGATGAACACGCGCGAAATGCCGGGGACCCGGTCGGCCGGCCTGGGCTGGTCCTCCGCTCGCTCGATCACGATCGCCGCTATGTGCTCGGCTTTCCCCTCCACGTGGCCATCACGCTGTGCGCCGACCGCCCTGGCGCCTGTATCCTGCGGTTGCCGCGCCCGAGCTGGGCGGGCAACGCCGGCGCGATCGGCGTCCGCCTCGCACGGGCGGGCACCGGCGAGGAGGTCGCGAGGACCGAGCCCTGGCCGGTCGTGCTCCCCGAGCACGGCACGCCGGTGTTCCGCCTGTGCCCGGGCGAGTGCAGGCGCATGCTCATCGACGTCTCGTCGTACCTCCCGGCGGGGCTCGATCCCGGGCAGTACACGCTGGCGATCGTCTACATCGGGCCGCCGGACCGCGCGGAGAGCCCGCCGGTGCCGATCGAGCTCGCGGCGCCGAGCCCCGAGGAGCAGCTCGAGCTCGGGCGCCTCGCGCCCGAGGCCGCCCGCGCGGGCTCCTGGGGCCGCTGGACGAGCCTCCCTCCGGAAAGCGGCGCGGCGGTCACGGGCCGCGTGGAGCCGGGCGACCCGCTCCGCTTCGACCGCATCCTGCGTTACCTGATGTACGGGCCGCAGCCGCTCGGCGACGTGGACCCGGCTCTCCTCGACGTGCTCCGCGGCGTCTACGAGCCGGAGGCCCACGCGCTCCGCGCCGAGATCTACGCCGCGCGGGGAGACGCGGCGCGCTTCGCGGAGGCGGCGGCGTTCATCCGGGCCACCTATCCGGGGCTCGCCTGGTGGATCGAGCGGATCGAGGCGGGGCAGAGCGAGATCGGCTTCGTCCGGGCATGCCGGGTGAACCCGTGCGGCGGGTGAGCGGCGGCTCCGGTCCACGCCCGCTCACGCCCTCGCCGCCGCGCCGGCTCCACACGCAGATCACGCGATTGCAACGCGATGGTCACGTTGAGCGGGTTCAATGGTCGCCGAGCGATGCTTGACGCGATGCGAACCATGGCGAGGTGCTTCTGCAGAAGGACGCGGTCGTGAGCGCGCTGCCGCCCGACGCCGTGACGTCGCTCCCGGGCGCCGAGGCCGCCGCCGTCTCGTGGCGCACGCAGGGCCAGCGCTACATCACGATCATCGTCAAGGCGAGCTTCGCGTTCACGCCCGGCGCGGCCATGTGGCGGACGGAGCCGCAGGAGATCCTCCGCGCCGAGGTCCATCACGGCAAGAACCCCGCGCGGAGCGTGCGGTTCACCGGCGATCTCGCGCCCTACCTGGGCCGCGCGGACGTGCTCTTCACGGGCGACGCGCACGCCCCTGACGGGGCGCATGTCGAGTGCTTGCCGGTGCGGCTCGCCGTCTTCGGCGCGGGCGGCTGCGCGCTCGACAAACGCCTCCTCGTCCGCGACAAAAAGCCGTTCCAGCGGATGCCTCTCGTGTACGAGAAGGCAGCGCGCGGCGCGAACGGGTGGGAGAACCCCTTCGGCATCGACGCGGGCGACGGCGAGGCCAGGGTCCTCGATCCCCAGGACCCCGCGCGGCCCGCGGGGCTCGGCCCGATCGCGCGCGCCTGGCCCGTGCGCAAGCGGCTGCTCGGCAAGACCCGGCGCGAGACGCTCGAGGGTCCGAACGCGGAGATCCCCGCTGGCTTCGACTGGTCGTACTTCCAGGCGGCGCCCCCGGACCAGCGGACCGAGTATCTGCGCGGCGACGAGTGGATCGTGCTCGAGAACCTGCATCCGGCCGCTCGCCGGCTGGAGATGCGCCTGCCCCGAGCGCGCGGCGTTGCGCGGATCCACGGGCTCGCCGCGCCTCCTGCGACGGGGGGCGACGTCATCGAGCTCAACGCGGACACGCTCCGGATCGACGGCGCCGAGCAGCGCTGCACGGTCGTGTGGCGTCAGATCGTCCCCGTCCCCGACGACCTCGCCCTCGGGGCCGTGCGGATCGCGGCCGGCGTCGCGGTCCACGGCGAGGCGCTCGCGTGGCCCGACCTGCGCCCCGGGCGGGCCTCGGGCGCCGCGGGAGCGGCTCCGGATGCGCTCCCGATCGGCCCGCGAGGGACCGTGCACATCGAGGACGCGCCCGGCCAGGCGCGCCAGCGGGGCGTGGATCCCGGGCGCACCATCCACCTCTCGGACGACGAGATCGAGCTCATCGACCTGATCCAGCCCCCGTCGCCGCTGCAGACGGTCGCGCTCTCCGACGAGCAGGGCGAGGCGGCGGTGCGCGCGCCGGCGCTTCCGTTCGCGCCCGCGCCGGGATCGGCGCGGCAGGGCCCGCCCGAGCCAGCGCGACCGCAGATCGATGCCGTCGCGAGCGCGACGCTCGCGCTGTCGAGCGAGGAGGAGGCGCGCGTCGGCGAGCGGCCCGCGATCCCGTTCTTCTTCGACCCGAGGCCGGCGCCGCGCGTCGAGCTCGGGGCGCCGATCCCCGGCGCGCCCTGGTCTGGCGCGCTCGCTTCACCGGCGCCCGGCCCGTCCATGGGGCTCGCGACCCTCGCGCTGGAGGAGGATATTCCGCCGCCGTCCGCCGAGGTGTCGCCGCCGCCCATCGAGTCTTCGTCCTACGCCGCCCCGGCCTCGGGCGTCCTCGCGCGCGAGCCCGAGCGACCCGCCGCGTCCCGCTTCTTTCACGTCCTCCGGCGCGAGGACGAATCGCCCTCCGCGTCGCTCCTGCCGCTCGGCGACGGCGAAGAGGTGAGCCTCGAGCGGTGCGCCATCGTCACGGCGGAGCTCGCCGAGAAGCCGGTCCCCCGCGCCGATGTGCTCAGGGCGCACGGCCTGTCGGAGGCGCGCTGGGCAGAGGCCGAGCGGCGGTGGAGGGACGCGATGACGGAAGAGACCAGGCGCCGCGAGCGGGCGCTCCGCGACAGGTTCGACGCCGCCTATGTCGGCGCGTGGGAAGCCATCTGTGGCCCGCTGCACGCGGCCGACTATGCCCGGCTGATCGTCGCGACCGAGCGCAGCGGGGGCGCCGCGGCGCTCGGCGACCGCGCGATCCGACGCACCGTGTGGGTGCGCATGAAGCGGCTCTGGGCCAGGCGCCTCGCCGACGATCCGCGCCTCAGGGCCCGCGTCGAGGCCGAGATCGCGAGGCTGCGCGAGGCGCCGCGCCAGCGCGCGCAGGCCGGCGCTCCCGCGGCGTACGCCGTCTGAGCCGCGTCGCGCGCCGTGCCCCTTGACCGCGGCGCCCGGGGTTCCGAACATCATCGCTGGTGCAAGCGATGGTCCGTTCATGATCGACGCGTCGACGCTGGGCAAGGAGCTCACGGGCCGGTACAGCGTGGAGGGGCTGCTCGGCGTGGGCTCGATGGGCGCCGTCTTCCGCGCGCGCCACCTCGCGCTCGCGCGGGTCGTCGCGATCAAGGTGCTCACCGGGCACACGGATCCGAACGCCGGGGAGCGGATGCTGCGCGAGGCGCGCATCTCGGCGCTCATCAAGTCGCCGCACGTGGTGAGCTGCTACGACTTCGGCTTCCTTTCGAGCCGATCGCCGTTCATGGTCATGGAGTACGTGGGCGGCCCGTCGCTGGCCGCGCGGCTCCAGGATGGGCCGCTGCCGCTCGACGATCTGCGGCGCTACATGCTCCATGCGGCGCGGGGGATGGCCGCCGCGAACGAGCTCGGCGTGATGCACCGCGACCTGAAGCCTTCGAACATGCTGATCGCGCCGTCAGGGGAGCTGAAGGTCGCCGATTTCGGCCTCGCGCGCCTGACCGCCACGACGGGGCCCTCGGCGCTCCGGGAGCAGCCCCTCACCGCGATGGGCACCGTGCTGGGGACGCCATTTTACATGGCGCCGGAGCAGGCGTGGAGCCCGCAGGAGAGCGACACGCGCGCGGACATCTACAGCTATGGCGCGTCGTTCTACCACGCGGCCACGGGCCAGCGGCCGTTCGAGGAGCAGGAGCTCCTGCCGCTCCTGCTCGCGCACCGGCAGGACATCCCGGCCCGGCCGCGGGCGCTCCGTCCCGAGCTCGACGAGGACGTGCAGGCCGTCCTGGAGCGCTGCCTGGCCAAGGACCCGAAGGACCGCTTCCAGTCCTTCGACGAGATCGACACCGCCCTCGTGGGCGCCCAGAGCACCCGCTGGGGGGACCCGCACGATCTGACGCTCCGCGTGTACATGGAGCAGTACAAGCGCTTCCGGCCCGCCCTCCTGTCGGGCGGCCCTGCGGGGCCGGTCACGGCCTTCCAGTTCCACGGGGACAGGACGCTCTCGATCGTGCGCGCGAACATCGCAGGCGTGTCGGCCGACGCGCTCGTGAGCGCGGACGACGGGCAGCTCACCATGTCGGGCGGCGTGGCGCTCGCCCTGAACCACGCGAGCGGCGGCGTGTGCCACATGGAGACGCGCAAGTACGTTCCCGTGCGGCACGGCGGGGTGGTGGTCAGCTCCGCTGGCAGGTTGAACGCGCGGTTCGTGTTCCACGCGATCACGCTCGACTGGGATCACGTGGCGACCTACAGGCCGACGCGCGACCTCATCCTGCGGCTCCTGGAAGGGTGCTTTTATCACGCGGACACGATGAAGCTCCGGAGCATGGCGCTGCCGCTGCTCGGGGCGGGGAGGGCGGGCTTCTCGCCCGCCGAGTGCCTCGATACGATGGTCGAGTTCCTCGTGAAGGCGATGCTCCTCGGCGGGACAGGGCTGTCGCACGTGACGATCGTGCTCCGGGAGGGCGCTGGGGTCTGAGCGAGCGCCCTCCTCGCGGGCCTCACGCGGGTGCGGGGCCAGCGAGAGAATCGTCCGGGAAGCACCAGCAATAATCCACACCGGACGTCGTGGTGCAGCACCGGAGCCCATGTAGCCCGTCCTCGACGACGCACGTTTGGGTCCGCACGGCGCGGCGCCGCGGGCCGCCGGTCGTCTGACCCGCCGCGCACGGCGGCGGGCCACGGTGAGGTCAGCCGATCAAACCGCGACGGGGAACGGGTTCCGCTCGTGGAACCCGGTCTGGTGAAAATAGGGGTACGCCAGTCTCGTCTTGCTGGCGGCATCCAGCTTTGCCGCCTGTTCCGGTGTCAAGCTCCACCCGACAGCCCCAAGGTTCTGCCGAAGCTGTTCCTCGTTGCGGGCGCCGATGATCACGTTCGCGACGCTCGGTCGCTGCAGTAGCCAGTTGATCGCGATCTGCGGGACGGTCTTGCCCGTCTCCTTCGCCACCTCATCGAGCGCGTCGACCACGCGATAGAGAACCTCGTCGTCCATCTGCGGCCCCCCCTCGACAACCAGCTTGTTCCGGAGCCGGCTGACCTCCGGCAGCCGCTGCCCGCGCCGGATCTTCCCGGTCAGGCGCCCCCAGCCCAGCGGGCTCCAGACCACCGCGCCCACCTTCTGGTCGAGCGCAAGCGGCATCAGCTCCCACTCGTAGTCGCGCCCCACCAGCGAGTAGTAGGCCTGGTGCGCCACGTACCGAGAAAGACCATACTTCTCCGAAACCGCCAGCGACTTCATCAGGTGCCAGCCTGAGAAGTTCGAGCAGCCGAGATAGCGAATCTTTCCCGCTCGAACGAGATCGTCGAGCGTGCCGAGCGTCTCCTCGAGCGGCGTGAGCGCGTCGAAGCCGTGAAGCTGGAAGAGATCGATATGGTCCGTCTGAAGCCGTCGCAGGGCCCCCTCGACGGACCTCACCAGGTGGTACCGCGACGAGCCGACGTCGTTCGGCCCGGAGCCGCTCCGGAAGGTCGCCTTCGTGGAGATGATGACCTGATCCCGCCGGCCCTTGATCGCCTGGCCGAGGATCTCCTCCGCGAGCCCATTGGAGTAGACGTCCGCGCTGTCGAACATGTTCATCCCGGCCTCGAGCGAGATGTCGACCAGCCGGGTCGCCTCGGCCACGTCGAGCGCGCCGCAGCTGTCCCAGAACTCGTTGCCTCCGCCGAACGTCCCCGTCCCGAGGCTCAGCACCGGAACCTTGAACCCTGACCCGCCGAGCAATCTGAACTCCATCGATCTCCTCCGCTAACCTGGGGGTAACCGCGGAACGCAGGGGAGAGGAATGCTGGATTTCAGACTCTTGCTCCCTTGCCCCGGTCGAAGGCGGTAGGAACTTTAACGCGTTCCGAAAGTCAAGCGACTTCGTCGCGGTACGCCTGCGGTACAGCAAACTGGAAGCGTGATCCGCGCTGCACGTTTCGCTCATGTCGGCGAGCGTGCGTGCAGGGGCCGGTGATGGCGCGACCGAGTAGGACGGGCCATCAAGCCAGCTTCTGGAGGGCGCGCTGTCGGATGCGCGGCGCGCCTCATCGAACGACGAGCCCGCGCGTCCACGCGTCGTGGGAAGCGCTCGCGTCGCCCTGGATGGGCACCGGCGGCCCCAGGAAACGCGGCCCGCGGCCTGACCAGGTATCGATGAGCGTCAGCGCCGTGGCGAGGAGCTCGCGCCGCGCGTCGCGGTCGGCGTTCGCGTAGACGCGCCGGTCGGCGGCGTACCCCACCGCGGGGAAGCCCGCCGCGCGCGCCAGGTACAGGGCGCGCGGCAGGTGAAAGCCCTGGGTGCACACGACCGCGTCGCGCACGCCGAAGACGCGCGCGGCGCGCTGCATCGTGTCGAGCGTGCGCAGGCCCGCATGGTCCATGAACACGTCCTCGGAGGGCACGCCCCGGCTGACGAGCCACGCGCGCATGGCGTTGGGCTCGTCGTACCCGACACGCCCGTGGTCCCCGGAGACCAGGACGCGCCGCACCTTGCCGGCGCGGTACAGCTCGAGGGCCGCGGCGAGCCGATCTTCGAGGGCCGCCGACGGCGTTCCGTCCGGCCACACGAGCGCGCCCGGGACGATGGCCACCTCGCCCCGCGGTACGGCGTCGAGCTCGCGGTAGATGCGCGCCGACCGGAGGACCCAGAGGCGCGCGAAGGCCAGGGCAGCGCCCCCGACGAGCAGCAGCGACACCAGGGTCACGAGCGTGCGATAGGCGAGCCGTCGAGGGGTCGACGCGCCGAGGCGGGGCAGGGCCGGGCGAGGCTTCGGGAGCACGCCCGGCTCAACGCGCCGTCCGGCGCGCGTATTCTGGCGCGCCGGAAGGACGCGGCGCGCGATCACGGGTTCATGTGTTCACGCGATCGAAGACCCACGTCGCGCCGGAACGCCCGCACGGCCTCCGCGCTCGCGATGCCGCGCCTCGCACACGGGGCCGCCGTGGCGCTGACGACCAGCAACCTGCACGACCCGAGGACGAACGGAGTCGCGCCACCGGAGCACGCCGAGAAGCTGGAGCGTGGTCAGGTCGAGCTCAGCGAGGTGCAGAGCGCGAGGGCGCAGATGCGCACGTACGCGGCGTCGAAGCTCTGCAACGTTCTCACCGCGGTATCGCCGAATCGCTTCGATGAGGGCCTGATGGTCAGCGCGCCGTCATTCCGCCGTCGACGCGGTAGTTCACGCCGGTCAGCCACTTGCCGCGATCCGATACGAGCAGCGCGACGACCTCGGCGATGTCGTCGGTGGCACCCCAGCGGCCGAGCGGCACCGACTGGAGCCAGGCCTCGGCGGGGACGCCCATCGCGTCGCCGAACGTCTTCCGGACCGCGTCCGAGCCCACGGTCGTCACCGGTCCGGGGGTCACGACGTTCACGCGGATATTGCTCGGCGCGAGGTCGACGGCGAGGACGCGCGAGTAGGCGTCGAGCGCCGCTTTCGCCGCGCTGTAGTGGGCGAAGGGGCCTGCCCCGGCCCCCATCGTCGCGGCCGTCGAGGAAATGTTCACGACCGCGGCCGCCTTCGATTCGCGGAGCGCCGGCAGCACCGCGTTGGTGAGGCGGACCGACGGGAAGAGGTTCAACGCGAAGACGTCCTGCCACTCCCCTTCCGGGATCGAGGCGGCGCCTTCCGGGAACCCGTTCGACCCACCCGCATTGTTCACGAGGATGTCGTCAAAGAGCAGGGGGCCGACGCATCGCTGCGCGACGTCGCCCGCAGAGCCGACGTCGGCCTCGGCACGCTGTACCGTCACTTCCCGACGCGAGAGGCGTTGCTCGAGGCGCTGCTTCGCACGAGCCTCGACGACATGACGGCGCAGGCGTCCGAGCTCGAAACTTCGAGCGCGCCGGACGATGCGCTCGTGACGTGGCTACGCGATGCGGTCGCGTTCACGCGCAATTATCACGGCATCACGGCGTTGATGATCGCCGCCCTCGATGACCCGAAGTCCGCCCTCCACGCTTCGTGCGTCGCGGTGCGCGCGGCAGGCACGCGACTCCTCACCCGCGCGCAAGCTGAAGGCAAGGCGCGGAGCGACATCGACGGCACGGAGCTGTTCGCGCTGATCGCGGCGCTGGCGTGGCTCGGCGACCAACCGTCGATTGGTCGACGCGCCGATCATCTCTTCGAGATTGTCACGAGCGCGATCCTGACAGATCGAGCGAGCAGTGGTGGCCGAGCACGACGCCGACCTCGGGCTCGGAGCTGAAACCTTCGAGCGCGCGTGCGACTCGGCCGACCACGTCCCAGTTCAGCATCGCGACGCGGGCCACCGCCTCCAACTCGGCGCGGCTCGCCCCATCGCGGGCCAGAATCGACGTGCCGTTCTGGACCGTCTGCACGAAACGGGCGCGTGCGTGGGCGTCGGGCGATGCTGGAAGCTCGCCGCGGCCGGGGCACTCGCCTCCGAGGGGGGCGCGAGCGGCGCGCCGTCGCGCTCCACGCTCACGGCTACCGCAGCGCCGGACCCCGGCTTCGTCGGCCTGCTCTTCGGAGGTTTCGGCGATGCCCTCGTCGCGCTCGCCGCTTCGATGATGCTTCGATGATTGAACCCACGCATGCAGCGTGACGGTGATCTTGCAAGACTCCGCAGGGCGAATTAACCGAGATGAAGAGAGCACCCTTGACTTTCGCCTCATGGTTGTAAGACTGTTCCAAACCGCCCTTGGCGGTCCGGACCTCTCTCAGCCGGGCGCCGCAGTCGGTCGCAGGATCGCTCAGGGGCCGACTCCGAGGGGGGCTACTGCCGGGATCACTTGCTTCTTGCGGCTGCGCGTCCGAGTTGCTCTTGCTTTCTGCGAGCTGGTGCCCGGCACCATCACACGGCGTATTCGTGTGTGCGCGTCTGTTCGACGAGCGTCGTGAGCGCCAGGCATGGGGTCGGCGCCGGCCCACGGGTGAATTCGTGAACACCGGGATCACGAGCGCCCTGGCCGGAAATTCTGAATCTCAACCAATGGATCGAGGGCACGCAGGCGTCTCGATGGTTCATGAATCCATCTCGAGCAGAGGCCCGCGACTCCACCGGACCCTCCTGGAGAAACCTTCAATGCGCATCGCTCCCTTGCTTGGCTACTTAGCCGCCTCGATCGGATGCAGCCTGCTGGCGTGCAACGTCGAGCGCATCGTGGACGAGGACCTCAATGTCCTGGACTCCGCGTTGAACAGCTCGGACGGCACGATGTCCGCGGATCTCGCATTTCAGTCTCAGTGGCAGGGTGGCTACTGCGCGAACGTGACGGTCAAGAACACGAGCCAGCAGAACACCACCAGCTGGCGCGTGGTGGTCGGCCTCAACGGCGCCACGGTGGCCAACCAGTGGAACGCGACCTTCGCCTCATCGAACGGGCAGCTCACCGCCTCGAACCTGACTTGGAACGGAAATCTGCGGCCGAATGCCTCGACGACGTTCGGGTTCTGCGCGAACGGCTCCGGCAAGCCTTCGCTCGTATCGGTCGCCGGCAGCGGAGGCTCGAGCTCGTCGTCGAGCAGCAGCTCGAGCTCGTCGTCGAGCAGCAGCTCGAGCTCATCGTCGAGCAGCAGCTCGGGGACAGGCGGCGCCGGCGGGGAGGGTGGGGCCGGCGGCGCACCCGACACGTGCACGACACCCGAACAGCCGGTCTGCAGCAATCAAAGTGGCAGCCACTGCGATCTCTTCTATGAACTCTGGAAGGACCAGGGGACCGGATGCCTGACCAACACCGCTGACGGCTTCAGCGTGGAATGGAGCAATATCAATAATTTGCTGGGGCGTAAGGGGCTGAGGCCCGGGTCACGGAATCAGATCGTGACCTATGAGGCCGACTTTCAGCCAGGCGGCAATTCCTTCCTGGGTGTCTACGGGTGGACGAAGAGCCCGATGGTGGAATACTACATCATTGATAGCTGGGGCACCTGGCGTCCCCCGGGCGGACCGGGAACCATGGGCACCGTCACGAGCGACGGAGGCACCTATGACATCTACAAAACCCAGCGAACCATCGTGCTTGCGATTGATGGCATCAACGCCGCTTATCAGTTCTGGAGCGTCCGTAAGGCGAAGCGCACGAGCGGAACCATCACCGTCGCCAACCACTTTGATGCATGGCAGGCGCTGGGGATGAACATGGGGACCTTGAACGAGGTCTCGATGTTCGTGGAAGGATACCAGAGCAATGGGAAGGCTGATGTGAGCGTGTCAATGAGATGAGCCGTCTCCCCGCGCGGCCACGGACACCCGCAGCGCGCCGATCCCGCGCGCCTCGGCCGTGGCGCCGGCGATATCGATGACGAGCTCGTCGCCGGACACGAGCGGCCCCACGCCCTGGGGCGTCCCGGTCGCGATGACGTCGCCAGGCTCCAGGGTCATCACCCGGCTGATGTACGCGACCAGCTCGGCCACTCCCCAGATCATCTGCGCCGTCATGCCGTCCTGCCGCACCTGGGAGTTCACGACTGCCCGCACGCGGAGCGCCGCAGGATCGAGCGCCGTCTCGATCCACGGCCCCACGGGGCAGAACGTGTCGAACCCCTTGCCCCGCGTGAATTGCACGTCCTTCCGTTGCAGATCCCGCGCGGTGATGTCGCCGAGGCAGGTGTACCCGAGCACGTGGTCCAGCGCGTCCTCCGGCCGCACGGCCCGGGCGCGGCGGCCGATGATCACGCCGAGCTCCGCCTCGTGCTCGACCCGCTGGCTCTCCGGAGGGAGCACGATGGACTGGCCAGGACCGATGAGCGCAGAGGGCGGCTTGAGGAAGAGGAGCGGCTCGACCGGGACGTCGTTGCCCAGCTCCTGCGCGTGCGCGGCGTAATTGCGCCCCACACACACGATCTTCGTGGGAGCCACGGGGCAGGCGAGATCGATGTCGGTCCACGCCACGGCCTCCCCCGTGGTCTTGCCGCCGAGCCAGGGCGGAGCGTCCAGGACGAGCGCGGCTGCGCCGTCGAGGCGGGCGAAGAAGGGGGGGCGATCCTGATCGGGAGGCGCGAGGCGAGCGAAGCGCATGGCGCGAGCAAAGCGCGATCTTCGCGTCGCGGCAAGCGTTGGGGACCCGCGCACCGCGACGTACGCGCGCCGGGCGCCCGCCAGCGCGGAGCTCGTGCGTCATGGTCGTCGCGCGACGTCGGCGGCGGGCCGCCGTCACGGAGGAGGCGCCGTCACGGAGGAGGCGCCGTCACGGAGGAGGCGCCGCGACGCCCCGACGTCGCGCGACGAGGCGAGCCTCGTGATGCCCTTCCTCGAGCCACCCTTCCTCGTAACGGACCACCTCGAGCGCCTCGCCGAGGAGCGCCGGCAGCTCGCCGTCATCGAGCAGCCAGCGCGCGCTCGGGTGCGCGTGCCGCAGCAGGTTCGACCGCGTCGGGTGCACGACGACGAGGTGGCCGCCCGGGGCGAGCTCCGCCGCGCAGGCCGCGAGCCTGCGCTCGAGGAAGTAGAAGATCAGGAGGAGGTCCCACGGCCCGGCAGGGAGCGGGTCGCGCTCCACGTCGAGCGCCACCGTGCGCAGCGCGAGCCCTTCTCTCGCCGCGGCGGTCCGCGCGATGCCGAGCCCGACCTCGGAGATGTCGGCCAGCGTCACGTCGAGCCCGCGCCGCGCGAGCCACAGGGCGTGACGACCCGCGCCGCCCGCCAGGTCGAGCGCGCGCCCGCGCCGGGGCAGCAGCGGATCGAGCGCCGTGAGCACGGCGGACGGCTCCCCCGGATCGCCGCCGCCCTCGCGGTAGCGGGCGTCCCACCTCGTGCGATCGTCGTCCGACACGCTGTCCTCCTGTCCTGTTGGCCGCGCCGGGGCGAACACCGGCGAGCGCCCCTCGCTGGCGCGGAGCGTACCATCCTCCAGCGGGGCCGCTTCGGCGCGGGGCGACGGCGGCGGCCGGCGTCTTCTGGACGCGCGGCATGAGCTGGCCTAGCACGCCGGCGGTTTGCCATGCCCGAGTGCCTGACCCTGGCCCCGACCCCGGATCCCCGCCGCTTCCGCGCGCCCGACGGC
The DNA here is from genome assembly GCF_051530145.1 of Sorangium sp. So ce302. Taxonomy (GTDB): domain Bacteria; phylum Myxococcota_A; class Polyangia; order Polyangiales; family Polyangiaceae; genus Sorangium; species Sorangium cellulosum_B. Next base: position 4,248,191 of record NZ_CP150326.1, read on the forward strand.
GCGCTGCTCTCGCCGCCCGAAGGCTGGGTGTGCCTTCCCCCGGGCGACCCCGGGCTCACCCGCCGGGTGAAGCTCGCGGGCCCGTCCTGGATGGTCGTCGAGAAGCGCGGGAGAAAGACGTTCTCCCGGGGTCTCTGGGCGCCGGCCGCCACCATCGAGGCCGCCCGCGCGGCGCTCGAGGCCGAGCGCAGCACGCCCGCGTACGCAAAGAAGCGGGAGGCGGACGCCCGGCGGAGGGAGCGCGACCAGGAGGAGTACGTGCGCGAGTTCGAAGCGGCGGTGGCCGCGTTCCTCCGGTTCTCGCCGCGCTACGCGGCGCTCGCGCGTGCGATCGCGACCAAGGTGACGCTGCACGCCACGCCGGTCGGCAGCGGCACCGTCGCCCGCACCGAGCGGATCCCGGTTGCGCAGCGCGCCGAGTCGGCCGTGATCGCCTGGATGCGGCACCAGACCACGGCCTACGACGCGATGGTCATCCCGCGCGTGAAGGGGATGCGCCGCGAGGTGCGGCGCGAGCTCGCGCAGATCTCCCGCGCCATCCTCGATCTCCATCGCGGCGACGCGCCGCACGCGGGCGCGTCGTGCCCGCTCTGCGCGGCGCTCTGACGCGCGGGGCGGCGCGGGGCGAGCCCGTCACGCGCCGAGCAGCCCCTCGCCGACCAGCCGCGCGCGCAGCCCCGCGGCCCCGTCGAACACGTGCGCGCGCATCCCGACCGCGGCCGCCGCCTCGCAGTTCTCCGCGCGATCGTCGACGAACAGGCACTCGCCCGCGCCGACCCCGATGCGCGTCATGAGCCGATCGAAGAACTCGCGCGCCGGCTTGCGCACGCCCAGGTGATGGCTCGAATAGACCCCCTCGAACAGGACGTCGAGCGCGAACGCCTCGCGCACCTCCTCGACCCACACGGGGTAATTGCTCGCCACGAACCTGAGCGAGCGGCCCTCGAGCGACGCGACGAGCTCCCGCACGCCCGGCAAGAAGCGATATCCCGCGCGGCGCACCCGGTTGAACGCGTCGAGGTCGAACGAGAACCCCTCGGCGCCTTCACGAAAGAACCGGCGAGCGAACTCGGCCTCATCGATCTCTCCGATCTCGAACGCAGGCCAGCACGTGGGGTCGCGGTGCTTTGCAATCTCGGGGGGCGCGGCGCGCGCGGCGGGCGCGGCGGACCGGATCGCCGCGGCGAGCGCCTCCCGGTACGGGTCGTAGAGGACGGTGTCCATCAGATCGAAACACACTGCGCGGACCATCAGGCGCGAACCGTAGCACCGGCGCGCGCCTGTGTGCGCATACAGGTCACACAGGCGCACAGGCGTTCGGCCACACGGGTGAGTTGCGCTGAGGGCGCGCGAACCAGCACGAACCAGCACGAACCAGAGCGAACCAGCGCGAACCAGCGCGAACCGACACGATGTCACGAAACTGATACGAACTTTGAGCAAGCGCATCTCGCAATGCGCTGCGCGATGGCTTATACTCGACATGGGTGGCGAGTTCTCAGGAGCGTGGTCCGGCGATGCGCCGGCTCCTGAGGTCGCGTGTGGCGGTCTGCTTTGCTACCGGCGCGCAGCGCCGGCACTTACTTAAAAAGGAGTCAGGCCATGAGATTGCCTGCGATGGGCATTGCCTTGTTCACGGTCGCCGTGGCCAGCGCGGCGTGCGGCGGCGGTGGTGACGACGAGAGTCTCGATCAGAGCGGCTCGGGCGCCGGGAACAGCTCGGGTAATGGGAGCGGAGGCGACGACAACGGCTTCGGTTCAGGGGGGGTGACCTCGGGCAGCGGCGCCGGCTCAGGCGACCCCAGCAGCGGCGCAGGCCCTTCGACCGGGGCCGGCGAGGCGTGCGCCACGCAATCGGCCCAGGCCGGGCTCCAGCCCGTGTACCTGGCTGTCGCGTTCGACGTGTCAGGCAGCATGGGGATGAACGACAGGCCCTCGCACAGCAAGGAGCTCAAGTGGGATCCCGTCGTCGCCGCGACCAAGCAGTTCTTCAAGGATCCGGCGTCCGCGGGGCTCACCGCCTCGCTCACGTTCTTCCCCGGCGAGCGGCGGATGTGCGACGCCAGAACCTACCGCGCGCCGGACGTCGAGATGACGCCGCTGCCCTCCGAGGCGTTCGGCGAGGCGATCGACGATGTCACGCCCGCGCGCGACGAAGACTGGCGCACGAGCACGCCGACGGCGTTCGTGGTCGACGGGACGGTGACTTTCATCGAGGCGCAGCGCCAGGAGAACCCCGGGAAGTACGCGCTCGTGCTCGTGACCGACGGCTACCCGCAGCGCTGCGGCGGAGACGCGGACAGCATCGAGGCCGTCGTCGAGCGCGTCGAGGGGGCGCGCCAGGACAACGTCCCGACCTACGTGATCGGGGTGGCGAACCCGCCGGAGGACGAGCCGGGGAACGTCGACAACCTGCGCGACATCGCCGTGGCGGGCGGCACGGGGAAGGCGTTCATCATCGAGACCGGCAACCCCGACGCGACCGCGACCGCGTTCAGGGCGGCGATCGACGAGATCCGCGGCGCCTCGGTGTCGTGCACGGTCGCGATCCCGGCCGCTCCCGACGGGCGGACGTTCGACAAGCAGCGGGTGCGCGTGACGTACACGAGCGGAGGGGGCGAGCCGAAGGCCGTCGCGTACGATCAGGAGTGCGCGAGCGCCGACGCCTGGCGCTACGACAATCCGTCGAACCCGACGCAGATCGAGCTCTGCGAGAGCGTGTGCGGCGCGATACAGTCCGATCCCGAGGCGTCCCTGGGCGTCGACTTCACCTGCGAGGACGTGATCGACATCCCGCAGTGATCGGCGGCGGGGGCGCTCCCTGATCCGGGCACGCCCGCCGCTGGCGTGGCGCGGGGCACGCAGGCCCGCGTCGCGAGCGCTTCCCTCAGGGCGCGCAGGCGGCCTGTGGGCTGAAGAGCGTCGAGACGAGGCCCCGGTAGTCTTCGTGGGGCACGCCGCCGCGGAGATCGCCGCCGAGCTTGTAATAAAAACACCGCGAGGCGGGGATCCCGGCGGCCGTGTACGTCGCCACGTCGCTCGGCATGTTGCCGAAGCCGAAGGAGGGCACGATGCCCGTGCGCGCCTTGAGCCATCCGAGCTCGATCGTCTTGTACTCGGCCGCCGCGCCGCCGAACGCGCCGGTGACGCCGATGGTGGTGTGGAGGATGCCCGGCGGGAAGCCCTGCTCTCGCAGCCAGACCCGCGTGCTGCCCACGAGCCACTCGGGGCGCGCGGTCACATAGAAAAGGTAGATCCCGCTCTCGGCGAGGGCGCGCATCGCCTCCGCCGCGCCGGGGTGCGCGGCCGGCGGGCCGCCGCCGACGAGCTCGCTCACGACCGCCACCTCGCTCGACGTGAGCGTCCCGTCGACGTCGGTCACGGCCACCTGCGCGCCGGGCGGGAGGATCTCGATGAACAGATCCGCGCTCGTGGCGTCGCCGGCCACGGCGAGGTGGACGCGGTGCCGGCCGACCTCGAGGCGCCGGCCCGCGGCGAGGTCGATGTAGACGCGCCCGCCGGTGTCCGGGATCCCCTCCGTGGTCGGGTGCGGGTGGTCGTCGTCGCTCGTCCGGAAGGTGCCGAGCCGCTCCCAGGCGCCGCTGCAGCCGCGGAGCAGGTAGGCCTCGACGTCCTCGTCCTCGAGATCGTCGTCCTGCGGCCCGTAAGCGAGCTTCGCGATGGCCCACTGAGGCCCGTCGGCGCGGGCGAAGAGGTCGCGCCCGCGGTGGCGCGGCCACCCGGCCGCGACGAGGCGCGAGCGCGTGTGTCTGAACCCGCGCGGCAGGGCAGCCGGCGGCGGCGCGTCGCAGGCCGGACGGGCCGAGCAGGCGCCCGCCCGGGGCCGCGGCGGCGCGGGAGCATCCGCCTGGCGCGGGGCACCGGCGCAGGCGACGAACGACGCGGCGGCGAGGACCAGCGGGGCGAGCGGGGCGGGGCGCAACATGTCCACGTATACCGCGTTGGTCGTGGTCGTGAACGTGGTCGTGGTCGTGGTCGTGCGCCGGCCGACGTGAATCGTGGGAGTCGAGAGCGGCGATCTCCGCGTGACGTTCACGTTCACGATCGAGCCGTTGACGACCACGACCACGACCACGACCACGACCACGACCACGACCACGACGGTGATCGCTAAGGTTCAGGTCCAGAAGCCGGTCGGTTGCCCCAGGAGCGCGGCGCCGACCTGGCCGAACCAGCCCTCTGCGGCGGCGGCGTGCTGCGAGAAGGTGTGAATGTCCCGGAACCTCCGTTGCACGGGCGAGGCGTTTCGGGCGACTCCGCCTCCGCCCGCCTGATAGCAGGCGTCCACGGCCCGGGCGGTCACCTCCGTCACCCAGGCCAGGGCGCCCGAGATCCGCGGCGCCATCGCGAGGGCGGCGCCAGGGTTGTTCACGCACGCGTCCCAGAGCTCGTCCCCCGCGTCGCGCAGCAGGGCGCGCGCCGCGCGGACGCTCGTCTCGGCGCGGCCGAGGTTCACCTGGAACAGCGGAGAGTCCGCCAGCTGGGCGCGCGCATACAGCCGCTTCTTGCCCGAGCTTGCGAGCGTCACGACGTCGTCGAGCGCCCCCTGGGCGATCCCCACGGCCACGGCCCCCATGTGGAGCACGAAGTGCAGGACCGGCGCGACGAAGCCCGGCCCGGCCACCGACGGCTGGCCCCGGAAGATATCGAACGTGTTCGCCTCGGGGCAGAAGGCCCCTTCCAGCGCGATGTCGTGGCTGCCCGTGCCACGCAGGCCGAGCACGGACCAGGTGTCGATGATGCGCGCCTCGCTCGCCGGGAACAGCATGCCCCGCATCTCCGGCGCCTCGCCCGCAGGGCCCATCCGCGGGCGGCCGCCGTCCATGATCACGCAGTTCCCGAACAGCCAGCTGGCGTGCTCGCAGCCGCTCGCGAAGCTCCAGCGCCCGGTGACCCGGTAGCCGCCGTCCGTCGCGTGGGCTTCCCCCTGCGCGTTGAAGCCGCCGCCGATGATCACATCCGGCCCGCCGGCGTAGATGGCGTCGAAGCGCTCGCGCGGCAGGAGCGAGAAGAGGTTCGGGCTCTCCGAGCCGATCATCACGGTCCAGCCGGTGGCCCCGTCCGCCCGGGCGAGCGTCTCGAGGACGTTCATCCCCGTGCGCAGATCGACCTCGTGGCCGCCGTGGCTCCTCGGCACGAACATCCGGAAGCAACCCGCCGCCTTGAGCTGGCCGAGGAGATCCGCGGGGAGGCGCCGCGCCTCCTCGATCTCCGCGCTCCGTGAGGCGATCGCGGGGGCCAGGTCACGGACGGCATGCAGCACCTTCGCGGCGTCTTCGTTCTTCATCGCTCGCTCCTCGAGATGGGGGTGGCGGAGCCCGTGAAGGCTCGGCAAAACGGCTCATCGTACGGCGGCTCTGGCGCTCCGCGCGGACTTTCGGCCCCCCTCCGCCGGGAGGAACGTCATCGCGGGTCGGTCACGCGGCCCATGAACAGCACGGCGCCTGTCGCGACGTCGCGGATCAGGAACACGAACGGGTGATCCGCGCGGAACACCTGGGGCAGCGCCGGGGCCGACCGTGTCGTCATGACGACCCCCGTGGCCGCGGCGGCCTCGGTCCCTTCCTCGTTGACCTCCACGAACGCCTTGTGGCGGACCTGGGAGATGAAGAGCGGCTCCGCCCTCGTGATCCCGGTAAAATCGGCCTTCTTGTCGTCGAACGCGAGCGGCATGCCCAGCGCGCTCAGGGTCGCCGACAGCTCGAGCTCGGCGGTCATCTTGAAGCGCGGGAGCGCCACGTCGACCCGCGCCGGATGGAGCGCCTCCACGTACGACTTGAGCTCCCCCGCCGCCAGGCGCTGCTCCACCTTCGCCAGCCCGTCCACCTGCTCGGGCAGGACGACGACCATGGCCAGCCGGCGCTCGGGGCTCTGCGCCTCGTACGCGAGCTCCAGCACCGACGCGTCAGCGGCCTTTCCAAAGCCCGCCAGGAGCGTCTTGCGCATCATCGGCACGGCCGGCGCCGTCCCGGGCTTGACCGTGAACGGCTCGTTCTTGGTGGCCTGCTTGTCGAACGGCGTCGCCCACTTCCCCTTGAAGTAGACGGCGTTCGTGAGGACGAGCCGTGTGAGACCGGTGATGCTGCCGGCGGGCATCAGGTCCTTGATCTTCCCGTTCGTCTGTTGTTCGACCCATTGATTGATGCGCCCCCGCGCCGGCTCGCTCCCGCCCTTGAAATCGACGAGCTCGATCCCGGCCCCGTAGTGCTGCTGGGTGGTGCTCTGGAACGCGGGCTCGATCGGCAGCCCGGCCTGGCCCCACAGCCGGTTGGCGATCCGGAGCTCGGGCCCCTTGGGCCCGGTCGTCAGCGCCAGCTCCTTGAGGAGCCCGGCGAACGCGGGGTGGAGCGCCTCGGGCGGGAGCGTGAACTCGAGCGTCTTCGCCATCTGAGCCGCCGTCTCGCCGCGGGCGCCGGCGTAGGTCATGGCCAGCGCGGTCGAGATGCTCGCCGGCGAGAAGAAGAGCTTGTCTTTCGTGGCGGCGAGCTTGCCGTAGAGGCGCTGCGCGAACGCGGCGTTCGTGTCCGCGAGCGCCGTGGCCGGCGGCGGCGGATCCGGCTGCTGAGCGTCCGGCAGGGCGGGCTCGCTCGGCCCAGGGGCCGCCGCCTCGGAGGCCGGCTTCGCGCCGGGACAGACGTGCTCCCACCGGCACGCCCCGCCCTCGGCGCGCGTGCACTGCGGGCTGCCGGTGGAGCCGTCGTCGCAGACGCGGGCGATCATCGCGAGGGGGCCGCAGTCGGCGGGCTGGCACGCGGACGCGCTCGGGGCCGGCGCGGCCGGCGGGACGCTATCCCGGGCCTGACATCCGAGCCCCAGCAACGTGCACAGCGCGGTCGTGAAGAACGAGATCGGTCTGGCCATGGCGCTGCGGTACCAGCGCCCGAGGCCGGTGGGAAGCTCGACCCGCCGCCGCGCGGCGCGCGTCGTCAGAAGTTGTGGATGAACGTGAACCGGCCGGCGAGCTTGTACTTCTCCTCGATCTGGCTCTCCTTTTGCGTCTCGTAGCCGACGTACAGGAGCAGCTTGTTTCCCGTGCCGTAGTTCAGCCCGATCACGCCGCCGACCTGCAGGCTGGCGAGGCCGCTCTCGTCGACGTCCGCACCGGCGGTCAACGGGTCGTCCTCGAGCGTGACCTCGTTGAGGTCGACCGTGGCCTCGAGGTGCGGGCCGATGCCGAAGTCGTCGATGGGGTAGTAGAGCAGGAAGTCCCGCGTGTAGACGTAGTTCTGGACGCTCTCGTTGAACATGCTGGAGAACGACCCCAGGATCCACGACTCGAAGTAAACGGGCTTCGAGTCGACGAAGGTGAACAGCTGCGGGGCGACCAGCGCCGCCGGCTGCATCGTCATGAAGTTGAACGAGAAACCCACCATCGGGTTGATGATGACAGGGCCCATCGTGAAGGCGGGGCCGATGTCGAACTCCGCGGTTCCCTGCGTCGTGAGGTAGATGTCGCTCGAGAGGCTGATGGGGCCGACCTGGTGCGTGGCGCCGGCCCAGAGCTGGAGACCGAGGCTGTCTGCGTCGAAGCGGAACCAGCTCGGGATCTGGCTCGCCTGCGGCGCCGGCGCGGCGGGCTCCGCCGCGGGCGTCGGCGCGGCCGTCGCCCCGGCCGCGGCCGCTGCGCCCGGATCAGCCGAGGGCGGCGCGGGATCCTGAGCCCAGGCGGCCGGCGACGCGAGCAACCCCACGACGCAAGCGAGCGCCGAGCAACATCTCCGCATATCGTTCTCCATCATCGAATTGCCTCCTCTGCGCAGCATGAGGTGAAAGCAACATGAAACGTGAGAGCAACATGAAACGTGAGAGCAACATGAAACGTGAGAGCAACATGAAACGTGAGAGCAACATGAAACGTAGCGGCAGTCGGTCGACACTAACGTAATGGAGAGCGGTTAGGCAAAGCCGATGTGCACGGGAAGCCCCCGAGCGGCGCGCGCGGCGGCGTGGCCTGCCCGCGCCGGCGCACCTCGCTGGCCACAGGCGTCGATCGGGCAGGGGAGCGGCTTGAGCCGTCGACGGCGCTCGACCGGGCGAGGGTGCCGTTCGCCGAGGGCCGGGGGCGCGCAGGGGGAGAGGGCCTGCGCGTGGTTTGAGAGGAGGATCACAGGGGGATGTGCTGGATGCCCGCGGCCGCCCCGAGCGACGCCAGCGCGGCGGCCCCGACGAGGAGCAGCGTCATCTTCAGCAACGTCCCCTCGATCTGGTCCGTGACGAGGCCGTCGACGCCCTGGGCGAGCTCGTCCCGCACCTTCAGCAGGTCGATGCCGCCTCCCTGGTTGGCCTCGTTGCGGAAGCGCGCCAGCGTCAGCGTCTCGATGGTCCCGAGCAGCTGCGCCTCGATCCTGCGCCGCAGGAACCCCCGCACGCCGCCCCCTGTCGGCGCGGCCTGCACCCTGTGGATCACGGCGAGGCGCAGGCGCTTCACCGCCTCGTTGAGCGGGACGCGCTCCACCGCCTGCGCCATCCGCCCGCCGCGGGCGCCCGCCTCGGCCTGCTCGGAGACGCCGAGCAGCCGCTCGAACACGGAGCTCACGAGCATCCCGCCGAGGCGCTTCGCCCGCACGATCTGCAGGATGCCGGTGCCGAGCGCCCGCTTCCACGACAGCGTGAAGCCGATCACGGCGGAGAGCGCGAGCGCCGCGACGGCCGCCAGCGCCCCGCGCAGCGCCGAGCCGCCGGCCGCGATGGCATACGACGAGGCGGCGAGCACGAGGGCCAGGAACGACATGGCCGCGGCGGTCAGGAAGAAAGAGCGGAGCGCAGGTCCCAGCGCACCGGCGACGCCTTGCGCGAACGGTCGAAGATCCATGACCGCTCAGCTGACCACGCCCGCCGCGCGGCGAAAATGCCGAACGTGGCGGGCGCGCGTCGATCACGTCGAGCGCGGGGAGCGGGCCCGGAGGGCGCTCCTCCCGGCTCACCGGCTCACCGGCTCACCGGCTCACCGGCTCACCGGCTCACCGGCTCAGATGACGCCGAACTTCTTGCCGACCTTCTCGAACGCCTCGAGCGCGTGATCGAGGTGCTTGCGCTCGTGGGTCGCCATGTAGCTCGTGCGGAGGACCTGCTGCTTGGGCGGGACGCCGGGCGTGATGAACGGATTCACGTAGAGCGAGTAGTCGTCGAGGAGCGACTTCCACATCATCACGGTCTTGAGATCGTCGCGGATGTAGATGGGGATGACGGCCGTCTCGGTCTTGCCGAGCTCGAAGCCGAGCCGCTGCAGCTCCGTGCGCATGTACGTGAAGTTCTCGCGGAGCTTCTCCTGGCGCCAGGGCTCCTCCTGCATGACCTCCAGCGAGGCCATGGCGGCGGCCACGCAGGGCGGCGCGGCGCTCGCCGCGAAGAGGAAGCTGTAGGCAAAATGCTGAATATAATCGAGCACCTTTCGCTCACCGACGAGCCAGCCGCCGATCGAGGCGAGCGACTTCGAGAAGGTGCCGCCGATGAGGTCGACCTCCTTCTCGAGGCCGAAGTGCGCGGCGGTGCCGCGGCCCCCGGGGCCGATGACGCCGAGCGCGTGCGCGTCGTCGACGAGGAGCCGCGCCTTGTGCTTCTTCACCACCTCGACGATCCCGGGCAGACTCGCGATCTCGCCCTGGGCGCTGAAGACGCCGTCGGTGATCACGAGGGCGCCCTCGGTGTCGGCGAGCTCGGAGAGCGCGCTGTCGAGCGCGGCGGGATCGCTGTGCTTGTAGCGCACCATCCGGGCGCCGGCCGCCTGCGCGAGCCGCACGCCGTCGTAGATGGATGCGTGATCGTCCTTGTCGATCATCGCGACGCTCCGCTTGTTGCTGAGGAGCGCCGAGATGGTCGCGATGTTCACCTGATAGCCCGTCGTGAACACGAGCCCCGCCTCCTTGCCGTGGAAGGCGGCGAGCTTCTGCTCGAGCTCGTTGTGGAGGCGCATCGACCCGTTCACGAGCCGCGAGCCGGTCATGCTGGTGCCGTATTTGTCGATGGCGTTCCGCGCGGCTTCCCGCACCTTCGGGTGGGTCGTCAGCCCGAGGTAGTTGTTCGAGCCGAGCATGATCACGGTCCGGCCCTCGAGCTGCGCCTCGGGGCCGTTGTTGAAGTCGAGCGGGCGGAAGAAGGGGTAGACGCCCATGGCGCGGGCGTTGTCCGCGGTCATGAACTTGTACGCCTTCTCGAACACGTCGCGCCCGCCGATCCGCGACAGCGACGTCCGCGCCGCCATCTGCGTCGCGAGCTGCTGCTCGGCCGCCGCGGCCACGTAGGTGCCGGCGCCGTTCGAGCCCACGCCGTTCACGTGTGTGCGGGCGGCGGCGCGCTCGGCGGTACGCTCGCGCAGCGCGTCGCTGCTCGCCGTGTCCTCCACGACGGACAGCCCCGCGCCCCCCGCGCCGGGCGCGGCGGGCTGGCGGGCCGCCGCGCGGGACGGCGTCGCCACGTGGACGCCGGCCTCGTCGTCGAGCGCGGGATCGATGTTCGGGAGCGCGTGCCCGTTGAGCAGGATGTCCCAGGCCTCCGCGGCCCGCTCCCGGGCGGCGCGCAGGCGGTTCTTCGCGTCCATGACCCCCGTGGCGAGCCGCATCACGCGATCGTTGCTGACGACACGGACGACCACGCCCGACGAGGTGAGCTTCTTTGCTTGGTCGACCAGACGATCCTTCATCCTCATGCCCTGGCTCCTCACGCGATCGAATTAAGGGGCGCGGTCCTGTCCGCGAAAGCCGCTCCGGCGTGCAGGATCGAGGCCTCTCGGGCCCCAGCTGGTTCCCTGCGCGTGTCGCCGCTAAAGCAGCCTGCGCGGGCCGCGTCAACTGCCACCACCGCGTCGTCCCGGCGTGCCGCGAGCGCCGCGAAGCGCCGTCGCCGCGCACGCGCATTCCGCGTCGCGCAGGGGCGTTCGCGTGGTGCGCGGCGACGTTCGCAGAGCTCGCCCGCCAGGAGCCCGCACGCGCTGCGCCCGACTCCCAAACACCGCGGATGACAGGCTGCGGCAGGGGCAAAGACGCAACTCGTTGCGGAGTGGTGCGCGCCGGTGTAGGAAAAGTTTTCAGGGTGTATGCGCCGTGTCCTAGTCGTTGACGACGAAGAAAACCTGCGCCTCGTGGTGCGCACCTTCCTCAAGCGGGATGGCTACGAAGTCGAGGCGGTCTCGAGCGGCGAGGAGGCGCTCGCGATGGTCGAGACGTTCGGGCCCGACGTCATCCTGACCGACGTGCGGATGCCCAGGATGGGCGGGCTCGATCTGCTGGCGACGCTGAAGGCCAAGGGCAACGAGGCCACGGTCATCGTGATGAGCGCCTACGGCAACGTCGACCTGGCGATCGAGGCGATGAAGGCGGGCGCCTACGATTACCTCCAGAAGCCGTTCAAGGCCGAGGAGGTGCTGCTCACGCTCCGCAAGGCCGAGGAGCGGGAGGCGCTCCGCCGCGAGAACCGCGTGCTGCGCCAGGAGATCCGGCGGGAGAACCTCTTCGAGGAGATCCTCGCGAAGAGCCCGCCGATGCAGGTGATCTTCAAGACGATCGCGAAGGTCGCCGACTACAAGACCACGGCGCTCATCACGGGCGAGAGCGGCGTCGGCAAGGAGCTCGTGGCCCGGGCGATCCACCGGCGGTCGAGCCGCCGCGGCGGTCCGTTCGTCGCGGTCAACTGCGGCGCCATCCCGGAGAACCTGCTGGAGAGCGAGCTCTTCGGGTACAAGCGGGGCGCGTTCACCGACGCGGTGAACGACAGGGCGGGGCTGTTCGAGCAGGCGAACCACGGCACGCTGCTGCTCGACGAGATCGGCGAGCTGCCGCTCCCGCTGCAGGTGAAGCTGCTCCGGGTGCTCCAGGAGGAGACGCTCCGCCGGCTGGGGGACAGCAAGGACATCAAGGTCGACGTCCGCATCCTCGCGGCGACCCACCGCGACCTGATGGCCGAGACGCAGGCCGGCCGGTTCCGCGAGGACCTCTTCTACCGGATCAACGTGCTCCCGATCGCGATCCCTCCGCTCCGCGAGCGGCGGGAGGACATCCCGATCCTCATGGATCACTTCCTCGCGAGGAACAACGCGCGGTTCGGCATCAACATCCGCGGCTTCGAGCCCGAGGCGAGGCGGCTGCTCCTGGAGTACCGCTGGCCGGGCAACGTGCGGGAGCTGGAGAACACCGTCGAGCGCGCCATGGTGCTCTGCGAGGGCGAGCGCATCGGCGAGGCCGACCTGCCCGAGCGGATCCGCGAGGCGCGCGATCCGATCCAGATGCAGCTGACGAGCGGCGAGCTGTCGATCAAGAAGACGTCCCGCGTCATCGAGGAGATCCTCATCCGCCGCGCGCTCCAGAAGACGAAGGGCAACCGGACCAAGGCGGCCGAGGTGCTGGAGATCAGCCACCGGGCGCTGCTCTACAAGATCAAGGACTACCGGATCGATCTCTGACGACGACGGGCCGGCTGGGAGTCGACGGGGACGACGCGACGACTGTATGTTCCAGATCCGGCCGAGTCGAAGGTCGGTATTCTCCAGATGTCCGGGCGAGGCCCGCGCCGATGCATGGGTCAACGCGTGACCGCGCGCGTGACGACAGCCAGGCGCGGGCGGCACAACAGCTCTCTTGCGCCCGTCGCTTCAGGCGGCTACGTCGTCCCGCTCCCCCATGAAGAAGAATTACGTTCTCGACGCGAACGTCCTCCTCCACGATCCGCACGCGATCTTCAGGTTCGAGGACAACGACGTCATCATCCCGATCTACGCGATCGAGGAGATCGATCAGTTCAAGCGGGAGGGCTCCGAGCGCGGGCGCAACGCGAGGACGATCGCCCGGCTGCTCGACGAGGTCCGCGGCGCCGGGACGCTCGCGACCGGGGTGCTGCTCGAGAGCGGCGGAACGCTGCGGATCGCGATCCCGGAGCGGCGGCCGGAGCTGCTCGTGGGGCTGGAGTCCGGATCGCAGGACAACGCTATCCTTCAGACGGCGATCGACATCCGCGATCGGCACAAGGATCGGCCGACCATCTTCGTGACGATGGACACGAACCTCCGGATCCGCGCCGACGCGCTCGGGATCCCGGCGGAGACGTACGAGAACCAGCGGGTGCACGACCCGGCCATCGAGCAGTCGGTGGTGGAGCTCGAGGTGCCCGGCGCCGAGGTCGACGCGTTCTTCCAGAACGGCTTTCTCGCCGGCGCCAACCTCGCGGATTTGTTGCCGAATTCTGCGGTGCTGCTCCGCGACGCGGGGGCGCCGAGCCACACGGCGCTCGGCCGGTTCGACGCGGCGCGCGGGCAGATCGTCGCGCTTCGCGTCGGGCGGGAGGGGGTGATGGGGGTCCGGCCGCGCAACAAGGAGCAGGCGTTCGCGCTGGACCTCCTGCTCGACGATTCGGTCCGGCTGATCACGCTGATCGGCAAGGCCGGGACGGGCAAGACGCTCCTCGCGCTCGCGGCGGCGCTCAAGCGGACGACCGAGGACAACGCCTACAGCCGCCTGCTCGTGAGCCGGCCGATCATGCCGCTCGGGCGCGATCTGGGCTTCCTTCCGGGCGACGTGGACGAGAAGCTGAACCCGTGGATGCAGCCGATCTTCGACAACCTCGAGTTCCTGTTCTCGAACGGCGGCACGAGGCCGGGGCGCGACGCGCGCGGCTTCGTGGAGCTCCTGGAGAGCGGGCAGATCCAGGTCGAGCCGCTGACCTACATCCGGGGGCGCAGCCTGCCGCACCAGTACCTCATCGTGGACGAGGCCCAGAACCTCACCCCGCACGAGGTGAAGACGATCATCACGCGGTGCGGCGAGGGGACCAAGATCGTGCTGACCGGCGACCCTCAGCAGATCGACAACCCGTACGTGGACCACGCGTCGAACGGCCTGCTCGTGGTGGCGGAGCGGTTCAGGCGCGAGCGCATCGCGGGTCACGTGGTGCTCGCCAAGGGCGAGCGCAGCGAGCTCGCGGAGCTCGCGGCGAACCTGCTCTGAGGCGGGTGGCACCGGGCGCGCGGCGCTCTCACGGAGCAGGGGCACACGGGGCGGGGGCGTCTTTGGAAGGAGCGGCGGGCCGTGGCACGGCGTCCTCGAGCTAGATCGGCCGAGCGGCCGGCGCCTCCGGCGTGGGTGCCGGACGCGGATCGGCTCCTCGGCGCCGCGGCGCGGCGGATCCGCGTCGTCGGGTCGAGCACGCCGGTGAACCTCGTCGAGGAGCTCGCGCGGCTCGCCGCCTCCTGGGCTCGGAGCGGCGGGGAGCTCCCGCGGTTCGCCTACGCGCCCGCGCAGGACCACAGCGATCTCCGGAAGGCGATGGAGGCGGCGGCCGAGCGCCTCGTCGGGCAGGGCGAGCTCGGCGCGGTCTACGCCGGCCGCGCGAGCGAGCTCGCCGCGGAGGCCGCCATCTGCGAGGCCGCGGGCGGGGCCGGGTGCTGGGCCGCCGCGCGCCGCCGCTACGCCGCGCGCGACGCGTTCGACGAGCAGGCGGACGCGCTCGCCGCGGCCTGGGTCGAGCAGGAGGCGGGCGCCGCGTCGAGCGACGAGGAGCGGGTGCGGAGCGATGACGCGCGCTCGCCCCGGTCGCTCGTGTCGCGGATGCGCCGCGAGATCGGGGAGTGGCGCCTGCCCCTCCGGGTCGTGATCGCCGACATCGCGCCGCTCGCCGCGACGGGCGACGGGGTGATCCAGGTCGCGCGGGGGCGCATGCTCACGCGCGACGACGTCGAGCGCACGGTGCTCCACGAGATCGAGGGGCACGCGGCGCCCAGCGTGCGCGCCGCGGCGCGCCCGCTCGGGATCTTCGCGATCGGGACCGCGAACGGGGGCGACGATCAGGAGGGCTGGGCGCTCGCGCGAGAGCGCGCCGCGGGGTACCTGGTCGGCGCCCGCCGGATCGAGCTCGGGCTGCGCCACCTCGCCGCGCGGAGCGTCGAGCGCGGCGCGGGCTTCGTCGAGACCGCGCGGCTCCTCGAGGCGCGCGGCGCGCGCTCCACGGGGGACGCCCTGCGCATCGCGGCGCGTGTCCACCGGGGCGGCGGCCTCGCGCGGGAGGTCGTCTACCTGCCGGCGCTGCTGCGGGTCGAGGCGCTGCTCGTGGAGCAGCCAGCGCTGGGACCGGTGCTCGCCTCGGGCCGGGTCTCGGTGGGCGCGGCAGCGTCGCTCTCGTCCTGGGCGAGGGAGAGGTGAGGGATCGTGGCTGCCCAGCTCGACCGGGGTTGCCCGCCTCGATCGGGAGGATGGGAAGCAGGGAACAAAAGTCCGATCCTCGCTGAACTTCGCACCTTCCTGTGAAGCCGATCCCATGAAATGAAGGCATCGCCGGCCGGGTGAGGAGCGGGCGAGAAAGGGGGCTGCGTGAAGGGAAGGATCACTCCAGCCGTGCGAGCACGGCATGGAACGCGCTTGACGTGGTGGCCGGCGGGCGGGCTGCCTCGCGCGTGTGGTCGCATCCGGGTCGACCGCGCGGCGTGCGGCGGCGGTCCTGGGCGCGGATGGGCCGGTGGGCGGAGGCGGGCATGAACTCGAAGAAGGCCATGGAGAGGGAACCCAGACGGCCGCCGAGGGGAGGCGAGGCCCCGACGGTTGTCCTCAAGGGTGACCTCCATGTCCTGGATCTCGGCGCGGGCCTGATGCTCGACGTGTTCATCAACGTCGAGGGGCGCCTGACGACCTTCGTCAGCCTGGATGGCCAGCTCATCGCGGAGCTCCGCGTCACGGGTCTCGCCTGAGGTCCCGGGCCGATCAGGGGCCCGAGAACTCCCGGACGACGCGAAGGATGCCCTCCCCGTAGCTCGAGATCTTCGCCTGCCCCATGCCGCGTGCGAGCGCGAGGTCGTCGAGCGACGCGGGCCGGATCCGCGCGATCTCCCGGAGCGTCCGGTCGTGCGCGATGACGTAGGCGGGCAGCGACTTCTCCTTCGCGAGCGCGGCCCTGTGGGCCCGGAGCGCCTCGAACAGCGGCACGTCGCGCTCCTCTAGCTCGACGCCGGGCTCCGCTTGCGCGCGCGAGGCGGGGAGGGGGGCGCCCGGCGCAGGGCGCGCCGCGTCGTCGTGGGTCGCGGCGGACGAGAGCGCCTGCGGGGCCGGCTGCGTGCGCGCCCGCGGGGAGGGCGCGGCCGCCGGCGAGCGCGCGGCGGACGGGCCCGGCGCCGCGCGGCGCGGCCGCCGGCGCGCGGCGGGGACCGGGAGCCGCACCCGCGCGGGCACGTCTCCGCGCATCACGCGCCAGCCCGCCGGCGTGATGAGGGGGACGGGGAACTCGCCGGTCGTGAGATCGATCCACGCGTTGGCGAGCAGCGCGCGAAGGATCGACATCGCCTCGTCGTGGCTCTTCCTCTCGAGGACGCCGAACGTCGAGAGCCGGTCGAGCCCCATGCGTCGGACGCGCTCGTTCGACTCGCCGATCAGCATCGACGCGACCGCCTGCATCCCGGCGCCGCCCTTCACCCGCGCGACGCCGGCGAGCGCGCGGCGCACGAGGTCGTTGTCGCGGGCGAGCGCGGCCGGGTCGCTCGCCTCGAGGGCGTCGACCTCCAGGCAGACGTCGCAGTGGCCGCAGCCGCCGAGCGACTCTGCCTCGTCGCCGAAGTAGCGGAGGATGAAGTCGTGCCGGCACGTCGCGGCGTCGACGTAGCGGAGCAGCTCGCGGAACAGCCCCCAGGCGCGCGCGGCGTCGTCGGCGCTCGCCTCGACGCCCCCCTCGCCGAGCTGGCAGAGCCGGCGGCGCAGCGCGATGTCCGCGGGCGCGAACAAGAGGAGGCCGCGGGCCGGGGCGCCGTCCCGCCCGGCGCGGCCGACCTCCTGGTAGTACGCCTCGATCGACGACGGCGGCTGGGCGTGCACGACGAGGCGGACGTCGGGGCGATCGATCCCCATGCCGAAGGCGTTCGTGGCCACGACCACGGAGAGGCTGCGATCGGCGAAGCCCGCCGAGATGCGCGCGCGGGACTCGGGGGCGAGCCCGGCGTGGTACGCTTCCGCGTTCCAGCCGCCGTCGCGGAGCGCCTCGGCGAGGCGCTCGGCTCCCTTGCGGGTGGCCGCGTAGACGATGCCCGCCCCGCGGGGCCGGCCGGGATCGCCGAGGGCCTCCAGCAGCGCGCGCGCCGTGCGGCGCCCGGCCTCGCGCGGGCCGTCGACCGCGGAGACCTGCAGGTGGAGGTTGGGCCGGGCGAAGCCGCGCAGGATCACCTTGGGCGGCGGCTCCTCGGGGCCGCGCCCGCTCACCGCATCGCCGCCGCCGTCGCCCGCGCCTTCGGGCGCGGGCAGCGGCCAGCCGAGCCGGCGGATGATCTCGTCGCGCGCGTCGGGGGTCGCCGTCGCGGTGCAGGCGAGGACCCGGGGCGGCCGGAGCCGCGCGAGCGCGGCGCCGATGCGCAGGTAGTCGGGCCGGAAGTCGTGCCCCCACTGGACGATGCAGTGCGCCTCGTCGACGGCGACGAGCGAGAGGCGGCACGCGGCGAGCGCCTCGAGGAACCCGTCGAGGGCGAGGCGCTCGGGCGCGGCGTAGACGAGCTTGTACTCGCCGCGGCGGAGGGCGGCGAGGCGGCGGCCGTTCTCCTCGCGCGCGAGGCTGGACGCGATGAACGTCGCCGGGATGCCGCGCGCCTCGAGGGCGCGGACCTGATCTTCCATCAGGGAGATGAGCGGGCTCAGGACGAGCGCCGTGCCGGGCAGGGCGACGGCCGGGAGCTGGTAGCAGAGCGACTTGCCGCCGCCGGTCGGGGCGACCACGAGGACGCGCCCCGCGCCCCCGAGCAGGGCCTCGATCGCCTCGCGCTGCCACGGCCGGAACGCGGCGATGCCGAACCGCTCCGCGAGCACGGCGTCGAGCGACGGCGGCGGGCTCTCCGGCGGGCGCAGCGGGGAGGGGGCGAGGCGCTCGGTCACGATCGGCGAGGGGCGTTCAGCGAGGACCATGGCGGCGTCATCGAGCGAGCGCCGTGCCTGCCGAGAGCCCTAGCATTTTCGCGCGCTTGCGTCGCCCGGTGGGTGGCGGCGCCATGGCGGTGATCAGGCCTGGACGACGCCGATGCCCTTGGCGAGCGCTTCCATGTCGTCGAAGTGATAGACGTGGCGACCGCTGCGCCCGTCGAGCGCGGCGGCGACCATCGCGCCGGCGACGGTCCTCGCGTCGATGGGCCGGTACCTGCGCAGGCCGCCCTTCATCGTGAACCGGAGCGTCTGCGCCGCCGCGACGCCGATGGCCTCGCCCTTCCTGACCTCGCCCCGCTCGCCGAGGAGCAGGCTCGGCCTGAGGACGTGGACCGCCGCGAAGCTCGCCGCCGAGAGCTCCTGCTCGAGCTCGCCCTTCACGCGCAGGTAGAAGCTGGTCGAGCGCGGGTCGGCGCCCACGGAGGAGACCAGGACGAACTGCTTCACCCCGGCCTTCTCGGCGAGCCTGGCGACGGTGATGGGGTAGCGATAATCGATCTCGTAGAAGGCCTCTTCGGAGCCGGCCTTGGCGATCGTCGTCCCGAGCGCACAGAACACGTCGCTCACGCCGGCGAAGTCCGCGCCTTCGAGCCGGTCGAAGTCGACGATGCGCTGCGAGAGCCGCGCATCCTCGATCGGGGCCGGGCGGCGGAGCAGGGCGACGACCTTCGTGTACGCTGGCTGTTGCACGAGGAGGCGCAGGCAGTGGCCGCCGACGAGGCCCGTTCCTCCCACGATGAGAGCTGTCTTGTCGACCGTCATGTCTTCCATGTCCGTGCGGAATCACCCGCGGAGAGCGCCGCCGCGGGGATCCACAGCCGTACCACGCAGCGTAACGCAAGCGGCGCGCGAACCATAGCGGCCGGCCGTGCAGGGCGCGCGCGGACCGACGGCGCGGCCCCCCCACGCTTCCTTTCCTGGTGTGTCCGGGCGCTACATGCTCTGTCCTTGAAGAGTCAGGCGCCAGTCACGCGCCGCGCTCGCCCGGAGCAGCATAGACGGACGACCGCAGCGCTGCATCGAGCTGCTGGCTCTGGAGATGGCCGTACCCTGAAGGGGGAATGATCGCACATCTCCTTTGATCCCGCAGGCGCCTCTCAAAGCGAGCGTGCGAGATGTGCCTTGAGCGGGGCGCCCGTCGACTGCGCCGCGGCGGCGCTAGGCCCCCGCGCGGGTCCTCACGTGAGCGGCGCGCTGGCGACCTTCTGCGAGCGCTTCGCGCGCTGGGCGTGGAAGGCCTTGACCGCCATCGGGATGACCAGCTCCCGGTGCTTGGGTACCAGGTTGTTCGGCAGCTGCTCGACTGGCCACCAGGTGCCCGTCGCCGGGACCTCGGCGAGCTTCGCCTGATGGACCCGGGAGAGCATCCAGCCGCGCGCGGCGGCCGAGAAGTAGTCGCCGACGAACGTGAAGTCGGAGATCGTCATCCCGACCCGGTGGAAGACGTGCTCGGGCTGCTCGCCCGGCGAGAGGACGCTGCCGGGGCAGCACCACTCTCCAGCGCCTGCCGCCGACGCTCCGCGCTGTGTCAGGAGCACCTCGAGGGCGCCAGAGTCCGCGTTCCTCCGGAGGCATACGGCGTCCGCGGCGAGGTGGATGGGGAGCCGGGAAAGAGCGTTGATGAGCGAGCTGCCGAGCGGCTCCCGTGGATCGACGTACCCGAGGAGCCAGCCGGCCATCGACTTGATGAGCCTCATCTGGGCACCCTCCGCGAGCGCGTGCGGCGGGGCCGCTGGAGCACCGCCCGCCGGGCGTTCAGGCGAGCGCGTCGGCGCTGTTCAGGGCTGGACGTCGTGCCAGGATCGTTCTTCGCGCTGCTGCCGGGGCGGCGCGGCCGGGTCGATGGGATCGAGGTTCGAGTTGGATCTTTCATAGAGGTTGCTGCGTTGGTGTCGTTGTGCGTTGTTGCGTCATGTTGGACAGGTTCAGATCTTCATGTCGTTTCTCCTGGGATGTCGGGCTGCGCCGACGACGTTGATGAGCCTACAATGCGCTCTGTTTCTTTGTCGTTTCAGTCGTGCAGCTCGGACGTGAATCGTTGTCCTGCGTCGTCGCTCGCGTGTCTCGCCGAGCTCCTGACGCCGGTGTTCGGGTGTCGTGGGTGAGAGTCGCTGGTGCTCCGGGCAGCGCGAGCGCGCATGCGTTCGCCGGGGCATCGATGACATCGGGGTGTCAGCCGGGCAGCCGTCGCGTCGTCCGCTCTGGCCCGCCGGCCTCATCGTCGTCCGCGCCCTCGGTCACCTCCGCATCGACGTCGATGACCTGCCATGACGCCGGTTGCCCGCGGGACGCGCGAGCGCGCCCCTCGGCGCGCTCGCCGAACGGTCCGCCGCTCAGGTCGATGACCCTCATGCTGAAGAACGCGCCGTCGCCGGGGCCGCCAACACCGATGCCGGCGGCGCTCGCCGCGGCCACCCGCCGCTCGAACCGCTCCCGCACCGCCGCCGCGATGCGGCGGCGCACCGGCGGGAGCAGGAGCAGGAGCCCTGCCACGTCGGTCAGCACCCCCGGCGTGACGAGCAGGGCCGCCCCGAGGAGCACGAGGAGCCCTCCCGTGAGCCCCTCGTCCGGGACGCGCCCCGCGGCCATCGCGCCGCGCCACGAGGCGAGCACCTTGAGCCCCTCGCGCTTCGCGAGCGCTGCGCCGAGGACCGCCGTCCCGAGCGCGATCGCCACGGTAGGCCAGAAGCCGATGACGTCGCCGATCGACAGGAGGAGCCAGAGCTCCAGGATCGGGAGCGCCGTGAAGAGCAGGATGAGCTTGCCCATGACCCCCGTCGTCTAGCGCCGCCCGCCGCGCCGCGCACGCGTGGGGCCGCCCGCCGCCGGCGTCGCCGCCGAGCGCCGTCATCGCACACCGCGCCGCGCCGTCATCGGCCGCCGCTGAGTCCCGCGAGGCCGGCTGTTCCATGCTCCGCCATGGTTCCTGCGCCGGAGTACCGGCCGCGGTGAGAGTGCGCTAAGACCGTTTGCCCCGGAGAAATCCATGACGACTGTCCCCGTGGAGCAGGAAAAGGTGGAGGCGTGCCGCGCGTTTGCCGCCGACATCGCCGACGAGGTGCAGCGCTTCATCGACCGCCACACAACGGTCGGCGTCGAGCGCACCGTCGCCCGCGCCTACGGCGTGGTCGGCGCCGACGCCGAGGGGACGCCGCTCGTGAACGCGCTCGTCGATCGCATCCACAGGGCGGGGCAAGCCGGCCGCGGCGTCGCGTACCACCTCGGCCGGGCGCTCTACGAGGGCGCCGGCTCCGTGCAGGAGGCCGCGGAGATGCTGGCGTTCAGCGAGGCGGCCGACCTCGGCGCGGGGCCCTCCGCGGCCGAGGCGCGCGGCGCGCTCGAGGCCGCGACGCGGGAGGCGATCGCCCGGATCGACGGGGCCCGCGACGAGCGCGAGGCCAACAAGGCGGCGCACCGGGTCGGCGTCGCGCCGCTCAAGTACGTCATCGTCGCGACGGGCAACATCTACGACGACGCCGTGCAGGCCAAGGCCGCCGGGTTCGCCGGCGCCGACATCGTCGCCGTGATCCGCGCGACCGCCCAGTCGCTCCTCGACTACGTCCCGGAGGGGCCGACCACCGAGGGATACGGCGGCACGTACGCGACCCAGGAGAACTTCAGGATCATCCGCCGCGCCACCGACGAGGCGACCCGCGACACCGGCACCTACCTCGCGCAGACGAACTACTCGTCCGGCCTCTGCATGAGCGAGATCGCCTGGATGGCGGCGGTGGAGCGGCTCGACATGCTGCTCAACGACGCGATGTACGGGATCCTGTTCCGCGACATCAACATGCAGCGGACGTTCATCGATCAGTATTTCTCCCGCAGGATCATCGCGAGGAGCGGCATCGTCATCAACACGGGAGAGGACAACTACCTCACGACCGCCGACGCGGTCGAGAAGGCCCATACGGTGCTCGCGTCGCAGTTCATCAACGAGGCGTTCGCGCGGCGCGCGGGCCTCCGCGAGGAGCAGATGGGCCTCGGCCACGCCTTCGAGATCGACCCCTGGCTCGAGGACAGCCTCCTCTTCGAGCTCGCCCAGGCCCAGCTCGTCCGGCAGATCTTCGACCGGCACCCGATCAAGTGGATGCCGCCCACCAAGTTCAAGACAGGCGACATCTTCCACAGCCACGTCCACGACGCGATGTTCAACCTGGTCGGGATCACGACCGGCCAGTCGATCGAGCTGCTCGGGATGTTCAGCGAGGCGGTCCACACACCGCTCCTCATGGACCGGTATCTCTCGCTGAAGAGCGCCCGCTACATCTTCACCGCGGCGCGGCACCTCGGCGACGAGATCCAGTGGAAGCCGGGCGGCATCGTCGAGCGGCGCGCCCGCGAGGTCCTCGACAAGGCGCACGAGCTGCTGCGGGAGGTCGAGCAGGAGACCGTCTGGGACGCCATCGGGCGCGGCGCGTTCGGCGACGTCAAGCGCACGCGCACCGGGGGGAAGGGGTACTCGGGGGTCGTCGCGCGCCACCCGGAGTACCTGAACCCGATCCTCGAGGTCCTGGAGCGGTCGTAGCCCCGGCCTGCTGCGCCGTCCCGGTCGAGGGCCTTCGGGCTTCGGGCGCGCCGCGAAGGACGGGATTCCCAGGACAACCTCCGAGAGGGCCGGAGCGTCAGCGCGCCGGAAGACATTCTTCCTGACTTGGCATCTTCTGTGCGCCGAAGCATGGCTGAAGCGTGGAAGCGTGGAAGCATGGAAGAAGCGCGCTCTCGCCCCCTCGATCGCGCTGGCCGCGCGGCGCCGCATGGCGATACTGTCAACGATGGATGGGCTCTTTCGGCCCCCTGGCTGTAGACAGAGGTGAGCATGACACTGCGAAACATCCTGCGTGCGTATGGCGACCGAGAGGGGGACGGGATGGTCCAGATGTCGTTCACGCTCCGCGTCCTGCCGGGCGACCGCGCGCGCGAGGCGGCGAAGCGCTTTGCCGAGTCGCACGGCCTGCGCGAGCCGCTGGTCACGGCGATGGAGCAGGCCAGCCGGGAGCACACGTATTTCGTCGTTTACGGGCACTCCCAGCACGGGGTCGACCTCTCGGACATCGAGGTCCAGGAGCTCGCCGCCCAGCCGCTCACGCGGGACGACATCGAGGCGCAGGCGAAGAAGCTCGGCCGGAAGATCGTGGTCGTCGGGGCCTGCACGGGCAGCGACGCGCACACGGTGGGCATCGACGCCATCCTGAACTACAAGGGGTTTGCTGGCGAGAAGGGGCTCGAGAGCTTCAAGTGCTTCGACGCCCACAACCTCGGCGCGCAGGTCGAGAACGCCGAGCTCTGCGAGAAGGCCAAGGCGCTCGGCGCGGACGCGATCCTGGTCTCGCAGGTGATCACCCAGCGGAACTGCCACAAGGAGAACGCGGCGGCGCTCGTCGACCTGGCGACGCGCCAGGGCTTCCGGGACAAGGTGATCCTGCTGCTCGGCGGCCCGCGCATCGATCACAACCTGGCCGTCGAGCTCGGCTTCGACGCTGGCTTCGGCCCGGGCACCAAGCCGATCACCGTGGCGTCGTTCCTGATCGAGCGCCTCGTGGGCCGGGTGTAGGCGGTCAGGCGACGAGCAGGTGGTAGGCGGCCGAGAGCTCGGCGAACCGCGCGGTGCGCTGGGCGCCGTCGCCGGCGTGCGCGGCGCGGTCGGGGTGCAGGGACGCGGCCAGGCGGCGGAATGCGCGGCGGATCTCGGCCTCGGTCGCGCCCTCGCGCAGGCCCATCACATCGAGCGCCCGGCGGCGCGGCTCGTCCGCCCGAGCGGCGCGCGGCGGCGCGCCCGCCGGCCCGCTGTGCGCGGCGCGCGCCGACGAGCCGGCGCGCCGCTGCCGATCCCGCGCGCGCGGGCGGCCGTGGAGGAAATCGCTCGGCGGGAGCGGGCCGGTCTGCCGCAGCGACCCGGCGAGGGGCCTCGCCGTGTGGAAGCAGATGGTCGCCTCCTCGATGCTGAAGAGCGCCTCGAGGCGCGCGCGGAGCTGGATCCGGAGCGCGCGGTCGACCGCGGTCGCCGGGATGAGCCCCGCCGCCACGAGCACCTCGCCGGTCCGGCGCCCCCGGTGCGCGGCGACGAGCGCGGCGAGCCGCTGGATCGACGGCTCGGGCGCGGAGCCCTCCTTCGCGAGGATCTCGCCGAGGCGGGGCACCCGGAGCGGCGTCTCGACGGCCGTGACGAGGCCGGAGAAGAGCTGGATCCGGTGCTGGCGGCCCGGCACCGTCGAGCCGCTCGGCGTCCGGAGCTCGCAGAGCTCCAGGAGCCCGGTGGTCTTCTCGCGGTGCAGCGCGCCGAGCAGGTCTCCCAGGGTCGACGTGGAAAGGCGGCTGGGCAGTTGCATCGAAGGCGGCGTTATCACTGCCGCGCTCGATCGGCCAAAGAAGCGGCGCGGGCGCTCGGGCGAGCGGCCGTCGCCCTGGCCGGACGGGCTCGCTCGCGCGCACCGTCGCTCGGCGCTCGCTCGGCCCTCGCTCGATTGCGTTGCGCGCGCCTGCGCGCACGAATGTGTGCCCGGGCCGAGGCCCGCCGTGCGAAGCTCCGCGCGAAAACGGCACGGCGCACCGCGCCGGCGCGCGGATCAGGAGGAATCTGCGATGGGCTTGCTCGACGGAAAGGTCGCGATCATCACGGGAGCCGGCGGCGGGATCGGCCGCGAGGAAGCGCTGCTGTTCGCCCGGGAGGGCGCGAAGGTCGTCGTCAACGACCTCGGCGGGACGCGCGACGGATCGGGCTCGAGCGACGCGATGGCGGCGCAGGTCGCGGAGGAGATCAAGGCCGCGGGCGGGCAGGCCGCGCCGAGCTTCGACAGCGTGGCGACCCCCGAGGGCGCGGCGAAGATCGTGAAGACCGCTGTCGATGCGTTCGGCCGGGTCGACATCCTGGTGAACAACGCGGGAATCGTCCGCGACAAGACGCTCCTCAAGATGGATGAGGGCATGTGGGACGCCGTCATCGCCGTTCACCTGAAGGGGACGTTCCTTTGCACGCAGGCCGCTGCGAAGCAGATGGTCGCGCAGGGCGGGGGAGGGCGGATCGTCAACACAACGAGCGTCTCCGGGATGCTCGGCAACTTCGGGCAGGCCAACTACGCGGCTGCCAAGGCCGGCATCTACGGCATCACCCGCACCGCCGCGATCGAGCTGCAGAAGCAACGGATCACCGTCAACGCGATCGCGCCCATCGCCAAGACCCGGTTGACGGAGGATCTGCCCATGTTCCAATCGGCGGGTGACACGCTGACGCCGGCGCACGTGGCGCCTGCGGCGCTGTTCCTCGCGTCCGACCTGTGCGCCGACAAGACCGGCAACGTCCTCGCCGTCGCCGGTGCGCAGATGTACATTTACAAGGTCGTCCAGAGCCCCGGGAAGTTCAAGGACGAGGGCGGCGTCTGGACGGCGCAGGAGATCGCGGATCACTGGGACGCGATCATCAAGCTCTGATCGTGGCGCCGGCGCGACGGCGCAGGGCGCCTCGCCGAGGGCGGTCGCGGCCGGGGCGCCGGCGTGCCCGCCCTGGGCTGCTTCCCGCGGACCGCGTCGCACGCGCGGCGCGGCGCGGCGCGGACGATGCGGCTGCGCGCGAGCCGACCGTTGCTGCGCTGATCCCTGGATGCTAGGTTCGAACCGCTTCCGGGGTACGTTTGGCGCATCGGCGCACTGTTCGAGCAGGTCGTTCACGCGGAGTCTGGAGGTGCCACCGGTGACCGTCTTTCGCTGCTGTTACGCCTGCGCCATGTCGCGCGGTGCGGCCTCTGCAGCGCGGAGGCGTTGAGCGCCGTGTCGCGTGACGCCCACATCCCGCTCGCCCTGTGGATCTGCGCGGCGATCGTGGCGCACATGGCGGGCGGCGGCGGCGCCGTCGAGGTGGCGCAGGTCATCGAGGATCGCGCCCAGCTCCGCCAGATGGTCCACGCGGTGAGGGATGGCCTCCGGCCGGGCGACACGACGTTCGAGATCCTGACCGACGGCGCGGCGCTCACGCCGCCCCCCGCCCCGCTCGCGCCGCCCGAGTTACCGTCGGACAGCGAGCCGGACAAGGACGCGACGCCCGATCCGCAGCAGCCGAAGCCCGAGCCGACCAAGGCGGCGACGATCCCGCCGCGGAAGCCGCCGAAGGCTGAGCCACCGCGCCAGGCGAAGGCGCCTCCGCCCGCGCCGCCAAAGCCTGAGCCGCCCAAGGAAGAGGTGGCCAAGATCGTACCGGTCCAGCCGGCGCCGCCGCCGCCGCTGCCGCCGGCGGATCAACGGATCGCCGTCCGCCAGCACGTCCAGAAGGACCAGCAGGACAACCCCGAGGCGAACCGGATCGCGGACGACGCCAACAAGGTCGACGAGGAGACCATGGCGCAGATCCGCTCGAAGGATCAGGACGATCCCGAGCCGACGCCCGGGACGCCGTCGGGGCCGAAGGCGCCGACGGACAGGGTCGGCGACAGCGACCACGATCACAGCGGCCACAGCGAGGAGCGCGCCGGCAACGAGCAGCACGCGCCCGGCGAGGGGAACCCCGAGAGCGAGAGCGCGGAGCACCACAGCCCGGCGTCGCCGGCGCAGGCAGCGCAGGCCTCCCGGGCGGCGTCCCCCCCGAGCGTGCCGGGCGCGAGCGGCGGCGCTCGCGTCGCGCAGGCCTCTCCCGCGCTTCCGCCGCCGGAGAAGGGCGCCGCGGGCGGCTCCGGCCCGGCGTCGCCCGAGGTGATCGACGGCGCGCGCGGCGGCTATACCCTCAATCCGGCGAACCCGGGCGGCGACGGCAAGAGCCGCGTGGCCGGCAAGAAGGCGACGCCGCAGCCCTACCAGAGCCCGGTCCGCGTCGGCTCGATCGGCCTCGGCGCGCCGGGGCTCCCCGGCGGGGCCAACCTCAACCTGGACATGGCCGGCGTGCAGGCGGCCGTCGGCAACGAGAAGCTCAGGGCGGAGCGGGCCTCGGACGGCGCCTCCCGCAGGAGCGCGCACCGGGGCTCGTGGGAGACGACGGACAAGTGGAAGAAATGGCGTGCCGCGATCGAGAACTACGATCCCTCGGTCAAGCCCGGCAACCAGACCTCGCTCAACGCCGCGCGGGTGCCGTTCGCGACGTACATCAACATGATCCACAACCGGCTCCACCCGATCTTCGCGGAGGAGTTCCTGGCGTCGCTCGAGAGCTTGCCCTCCGGGCACGCGTTCAACCAGAACCGGGTCACGCACGTGGAGATCGTCCTGAACAAGGACAGCGGCAGCGTCGTGCGTCTCGGGGTCACGAGGCCGAGCGGGATGACGGCCTTCGACATCGTCGCGCTGAACTCGGTGCACCGCGCGTCGCCGTTCGGCAAGGCGCCGGACGCGATCGTCTCGCCGGACGGCAACGTGTACCTTCACTGGGAGTTCCACCGGGATCCGTACGACGCGTGCTCGACCCGCAATGCCCGCCCGTTCCTGCTGAAGGCGCCCTCCGGCGCCGCCCCGATCGAGCCGGCGCCTGTGCGCAAGGGGCCGCGCCCCGTCCCGGGCGACGAGGGGGCGCCTGCGCCGCCAGGTCCGCTGCTTCCGCTCAGGCGTTAGGTCCCGGCTCTGCACCGGGACCGCGGCGATGTATTCTCCGCGTCATGCCGAAGGATTCCGACGAGGCCGTTCGAGTGACCAACGCGCGCATCGAGGCGGCGCTCGCGGATTCCCCGGCGTTCACCCGAGTCGAGCCGCAGTTCTACGTCGTTCGCCAGGGGACCGCGTACGTCTACCTTCATGTCCTTCCCTGGGCGCCCGATCGCGCGCTCGTGCGGCTCGTCGCGCAGCTCGCCCGCGGCGTCGAGATGACGCCGGACCTCGCGATGAAGCTGCTCCGCCTGAACGCGCGCATCCGCTTCGGCGCCTTCGGTTACGTCGCGCAGGGCTCGTGTGTGGTCATCGTCCACACGCTCCTCGGCGGCGAGACGCTCGACGCCGACGAGATCCTGGTCGCCCTCCGGGATCTGTCCGTGCTCGCGGACGAGTACGACGATCGCATCGTCGAGGAGGCCGGCGGCCAGCGGATGCAGGACCTGATCGACGCCTCGGCGACCGCCGCGGTCTTCACGGATCTCGAAGCCCCCCGCGCCTGGGACAAGGGCTGAGCGACGGGCGCTGTTCTTCATGCTCCTCACCATCGATCTCCCACCCAAAGGCCCTCCTCCCTCCGCCGCGCCGGACACCGCTGCCTCGCCCCGTCGCGAGGAGGGCGGCGAGCCTCCGCCCGCAGAGCGCCGGTCCTCCGCCGCCGGGCGGCCTCCGCTCGCCGGCCTGCCTGTGCTCGCGCTCATCCGGCCACTCGCCGTCCTCGCCCTGCTCGCGATGATCCTCGGCCGCATGGTCGCGCCGGCGATGGTCGGCCTGGCGGTGGGCATCGAGCGCGCTGTCCACACGATCGAGCTCGCCGGCGCCGGCGCCTCGCAGCTCTTCGCGATCGGCGCCATCGTGGTCGCGATGGCGCTGATCAGCGCGGTCGTGCGGAGCCGCGTCCCGTACGCGCTGCGGATCGGCGCGATCGTCGCGGGCAGCTTCGTCATCCTGGTCGTGCTGCACGCGACCGTGCAGCGCGTGCCCGATCTGTCCGCCGCGCTCATCGGCGTGAGCGCCGCGATCCTCGCGCTCGGCAGCGCGTGGGAGGCGCTCCGCGTCCCGTTCGTGCGGCCGGTCGCGGCCGCGCTCGGGCTCGTCGGCGCCTCCGCGCTCGTGCGGCTCGCCGGCGTCCTCCTGGCCGTCTGGGCGAACGACCGCGGCTCGAAGGCGCTCGCCGGCGCGACGAGCTCTGTCGCGACCGCCGCGTTCGCGCTCGATGCGCTGGCCGTGCTCGCGGCGACGGTCGCGCTCGGCGCGGGCCGCGAGGCGCGGCCGCGTGACGCCGAGCCGCCGCGGCCGCGCCTCGTGAGCCCGCTCTCGCTGGTGGCGCTCGCGTCGGCGCTGTTCGCCACGCGGGCGGCGCTCGCGGGCGCCGCCGACGACGCATCCATCGTCGAGGCGCTCTTCCGCCGCGCGCTCGACCGGCTGCTCACCCGCCCCGCTCCGGTCGTGCCGCTCTCGATGCAGCTCTTCGTCGCCGCCCTCTCGGTGGTGGTCGTCGCGCTCGCGATCGTCGCCCCGCCGCGGCTGCCGGCGCTGGGCGGCGCGCTCGCGTTGCTGCTCGTCGCGGGCAGCGCCCCGGAGGTGCCGCTCGGCGCGCTGTCGCTGGTGATCGCCGCCCTCTGCATCGCGCTCGTGGCCCGCGACGAGCGCGGCTTCTGGGCGGCCATGCTCGCGAACGAGCGCGAGCGCACCTCGAGCTCGCTCCCGGGCGCCGGGAAACCGGACATCACCGGCGGCGCGTCAGGTTGACGCGAGCGACGACACTCGTTAAGCACGCCCTCGCTGTGCGGAAGAACAGCGCGCGGCATGCCACCCGCTGCTCGCCAGAAGGACGCGGGGGGAGCCGCCGCCCGGTCCAGACGGTCCCTCCTTAAAAAGGCCAGGTCAGGCTCGGAGGGGCGCGAACCAGGCTCGCGTGGCGCGGGAGAGTCCTCATGCATCGTCGCGATCTCGCCTCGCTCTCTGCTCTCGCGCTCACCGCGCTGGCGCTCGCAGGGTGCCCCGAGGAGCCCTCGAGGCCCAGCGGCGGCACGGCCGCGACCGCCACCACGGCGACGCCCCCGGTGGCCTCGGTCGAGAAGCCCGCCGCGGCCCCGCAGGGGTCTGAAGCGCCGAAGGCCACGGCGCAGGAGGCCGCCCCGGCTGCCCCCGCGGGCAAGGGGATCATCAAGGGGGTCGTCAAGTTCACCGGCAAGCCGGTCGAGATGAAGGTCCCCACCGCGCGCAAGGACGCCCCGGTCTGCCAGGACAAAGATGTCCTGTACAACGCTGTTGTCGTCAACGATGGCAAGCTCAAGGACACCTTCGTCCGCATCGCGGTCGGAGGCGTGCCGGGCAGCTGGAAGGCGCCCGACGCGCACGCGGTGGTCGACCAGCAGGACTGCATGTATGTGCCGCGCATCCAGGGCGTGGTCTCCGAGCAGCAGGTCGACATCAAGAACAGCGACCGGACGCTGCACAACGTGCACACCTACAAGGGCTCTGAGACGCTGTTCAACCAGGCGCAGCCGGGGGGCGCCGCGCCGCTCACGAAGGCGTGGAAGGACGGCATCATCAAGCTCACCTGCGACGTCCACCCGTGGATGCGCGGCTTTGTCGTGGTGACGGATCACCCGTTCTTCGCCGTGAGCGGCGATGACGGCTCGTTCACGATCGAGAAGGTCCCTGCCGGCAAGTACAAGCTCGAGGCGTGGCACCCCCACCATGGCCTGAAGACGGCCGACGTCACGGTCGCGGACGACAAGCCCGCCCAGGTCGCGTTCACGTACGCCGGCACCGAGCCTGAGCCGGCGGAAAACAAGGACGAGCTCAAGGGTCTTTGGTGAGATCCATGGCAGCGCCTGCAGCAGGCGTCGACCCGCCCCGGACCGCCCGGCTGGCGGCGAGCTGCGCGGTGGAGCGACCTTTCCAGGCTCGCTCGACGCGCAAAGAACGGATGAGCACGCCACGACGGTTGCCGCAAGGTGACTCGTGCCCTAAAGGGAGGCGGGCGACAACTGACGAACTCGACTCCCCGAGCCGTGTTGTGCGCGCTAGTCTCCCGGCCCCGATGCTGTTTTCTCCCGCCTCCCGCGCTCCGGTGATGACGTCGTTTTTCAGTGCAGCTGTCCCGAGACGAGGGATCCTCGGGGATGTCGCGCGAGCGCGCGGCGCGGGCGCCGGGCACAGCAGCGAGGTGCGCGCGTGACCATGAGCGTCGAGCAGGCCGCCGAGCGCGCCCCGGTCCCTTACGTTCGCCAGGCCGAGCCGTCCGAGGGCGGCGGCTGTGCGGTCCCCACGAGCGCGCGCCCGCTGCTCAAGGGAGCGGCCGATCTCGTGAGCCTCACCAAGCCGCGCATCACGAGGATGGTGGTCGCGACGATGCTCGGCGGCATGTGGGTCGCGAGCCGTTATCTCCGCGCCGGACTGGCGGGAGAGGCCGCGATCGAGCGCGCGGCGGTGCCGCCGGCACAGCTTGCGCTGGCGTTGCTGGGGACGGTGCTCGTCGTGTCCGGCGCCAACGCGCTCAACATGTACATCGAGCGCGACACCGATCTGCTGATGGAGCGGACGCGGAGCCGTCCCTTGCCGGCGCGGCGGCTTTCGCCGGAGCTGGCGCTCTGGTTCGGGATCGCGCTCTCGGCCGCCTCGATTCCGGTGCTGCTCATCGGGGTGAACGCGACCACGGGCGTGCTCGCCGCGGCGGCGCTGCTCAGCTACGTCCTCGTCTATACCCCGCTCAAGCGCAGGACGACGCTGTCGCTGCCGATCGGCGCGATCCCCGGCGCCATCCCGCCGCTGCTCGGGTGGACGAGCGTCACAGGGCAGATCGACGCGCCCGGCTTCCTGCTCTTCGCTGTCATGTTCCTCTGGCAGATCCCGCATTTCCTCGCGATATCGCTCTTCCGTCAGGACGAGTACCAGCGCGCGGGGCTCAAGGTGCTGCCGCTCGAGAAGGGCGATCTCACGACACGGCGCCACATCGTCGGCTACCTCGCGCTGCTCGCGCTGTCCTCGGTGCTGTTCGTGCCGTTCGGCGTGGCGGGCCCTGTTTACCTCGGCGCCGCGGTCCTCCTCGGCGGCGCGTTCTTCGGGCTCGGCGTCTACGGTCTCCGCGCGGGCACCGGCGCTCGCTGGGCGCGTCAGGTCTTCTTCGCCTCCATGGTTTACCTGGTGCTCCTCTTCGCTGCGCTGATGATCGGCGCCTGAGCGGCGCCTCGTCGCCTTGACTCGCTGGCGACAGGCCCTTAAGCGTCACCGGATGGTCTCAACGGAGCCCACGCGCCACGCGAGCGGCGCTCTGCCGCCTGCGGAGCCGACCGGCCAATCATTTCCGTCCGACCGCGGCGACGTGGGGAGGCCCCGGCGCGGCGGGCTCGTGGGCACGCCGGTGTTCTGGGCCGCGCTCCTCGCGCTGGTCGGGCTCGTGGTGCTCGTCACCATCGGGATCGCCGGGCGCGCGCTCCACGGCCAGGCCGCGGAGACGCCCGCGATCCGCATCCCTCTGCCCGCCTTCGAGCTCACGGATCAGCGGGGCGCGCGGTTCGGGCTGGAGCAGCTCCGGGGCCGCGTGTGGATCGCGGACTTCATCTTCACGACCTGCCCGACCGTCTGTCCCAAGCTCACGCAGCGCATGAGCGAGATCGAGCGCCGAGGCCGCGATCTCGGTGACGCGCTCCATCTCGTGACATTCACCGTCGATCCGGAGAACGACACCCCGGCGGTGCTCGCGGCCTACGCGGCGTCGCAGCGGCTCCCGCTCGAGCGCTGGACGTTCCTGACAGGCCCCCTCGATCAGATAGAATCGACGGTCCTCGACGGCTTCAAGATCGCCATGGGCAAGAAGGAGTCGAGCCCTGGCCTCTTCAGCATCTTCCATGGCGAGCGCCTCGTGCTGGTCGACCAGCAGGGCGTGATCCGCGGCTACTACGAGGCGAACGACGACGGGATCGACGCGGTCCTGCGCGACGCGGGCGCCCTCGTGAAGTCGAGGTGACCCGCTCGGGCCCTCCTCACGCCTCGATGGAGAGCCGCTTGATCATCTTCTGAAGGCCGAACCTGGACAGGCCCAGCAGCTTGGCGGCCTGCGTCTGGTTCCCGCGCGTGCGCTCGAGCGCGTCGCGCACGAGCTCCGTCTCCAGCGCGTCGATCCTCGCTCGGACGTTGAGGCCGAGCTCGCGGGGCGTCGCGGTGCCGCCGTGCGCGATCTCCGGTGAGAGGTGCTCCCGATCGATGGTCCCGTCGCAGAGCACGATCGCCCGCCGGATCTCGTTCTCCAGCTGGCGCACGTTGCCCGGCCACGCGCAGGCCGAGAGCCGCTCCATCGCCCCGCGCGTGACCCGGACCGGGCCGCGGCTGTGCTTCTCGACGAAGTGCTGGACGATGAGCGGCACGTCCGTCGCGCGCTCGCGCAGCGGCGGCACCCGGATCGTGATGATGTTCAGCCTGTAGAGCAGATCCTCCCGGAATGCGCGGGCCCGGACGAGCGCCTCCAGATCCCGGTGGGTCGCGGCGATGACGCGCACGTCGACCTTGCGCGTCCGCTCCGAGCCGATCGGCCTCACGAGGCCGTCCTCGATGACCCGCAGCAGCTTCGTCTGCATCGCGAGGCTCATCTCGCCGATCTCGTCGAGGAACAGCGTGCCCCGATCGGCCACCTCGAAGAGCCCGGCGCGCGGGCGATCCGCGCCCGTGAACGCGCCGCGCACGTGCCCGAAGAGCGCCGACTCGAGGAGCCCTTCGGGGATCGCGCCGCAGTTCTCGCTCACGAACGCGTGCGCGGCGCGCGGGCCGTTGTGGTGGATGGCCCGCGCCACGAGCTCCTTGCCGCTGCCGGACTCGCCGCATACGAGCACCGGCACCTCGGAGGCGGTCACCCGATCGACGAGGCGCAGCATCGCGCGCAGCGGCTCGCTCTCGCCGATGATGGCGTCGTACCGGTAGCGGGTGTCGCGGCCGCCGCGCGCCCTGGCGAGCTCGATCGCCGCGGCGTCGAGCTCCGCCTCGCGCCGCGCGAGCTCCTCGGCGAGGCGCGACGAGGCGCGCTCCGCGCGGCGCGCGGCGCGGCGCAGCTCGACCTGCGCGCGCGCGTCGGAGATCGCCAGCGCCGCGACCGACGCGATGGCGCGCGCCCACCGCAGCTCCTGCGCGCCGAACGCGCCGCGGCGCACGCGGTCGTCGAGGTAGACGACGCCGAGCGCCTCGCCGCGCGCCACGAGCGGGACGGCCAGCACGCTCCGCAGCTTCAGCGCGTGCACGCTGTGATGCACGCTCGGCAGCTCCCCCGCCGCGTCGACCGCGACCACCGGCTCGCGCGCCTCCAGGGCGCGGCGCGCGAGCGTCTCCGACAGCGCGAGCTGCTCCGCGCCGAGGCGCGAGCGCGCCAGGTTGCGCGCGGCCCGCGGGACGAGGCGCCCGTTCGGGGCGCGCAAAAGCAGGAGCCCCCGCTCGACCCCCGTCCAGAGCACGAGCGCGTCGACGACCCGGTCGAGCAGCGGCGCGAGCCGCTCGCGCTCGCCGAGCGCGCCGACGAGGGCCTCCAGATCGCGCGCCTGCTCGGGCCGAAGCCCGCTCTCCGGCATCGCCCGCGCGCGGACCACCCACGGGAGCGACCGGACCGCGCCGGAGAGCGCCGACGCCCCTGGTGAGGCAGCGGAGGCGCCCGCCGAGCCTGCGCCCGCGGTGCGCCCGCAGAGCTCGCGCGCGGCGTCGGCGAGCGCCGCGAGCACCCGGTGCGCGACGTCCGTCTGCCCGGCCCTGACGGCCAGCGCGTGCGCCGCGGCCAGCGCCGGGCCGCGCGCCGCGATCGGGGCGCGGGCGCCCGCGAGCGCGGCGATCGCTGGGAGGACGCGGTCGCTGCGGCCGCGCCACGCCGACGCGCCCGCCGGGCCGCGCGGCGCGTCGTCTGCGGCGAGCGCGGCGCTGACGTCGTCCGCGGCGAGCGCGATCGTGGCGCCGACGTCGTCCGTGGCGAGCGCGATCGCGGCGCGCGCACCCCACCAGTCGAGCCGCGAGGCCACCCCGGGCTCCGGGCCGTTCGCGAGCTCATCGAGCTCCTCGACGCGGGCTCCATCGAGCTCGCTCGCGCCGTGGCGGAGGAGCCGCGCGGCCGCCCGGAGCGTGTCGTCCGCGGAGCCTCCGGCGACGAGCGCCGCCGCGCGCGCCGCCGCCGCGCGCGGGTCGACGTGCGATCCGACGTCCGCGCTTACGCCGCCGTCGCCCCTCGCGGCGACCACGTCGGCGATGGCCCAGAGCGCGTAGGCCTCCGCCTTCGCGTCGCCCGCGTCGCGGGCCCGTGCGATGGCGTCCTCGGCGGTCCGGCAGGTCTCGTGCACCAGGCCCGCGGTGGCGTAGGCGGCGGCGCAGGCGAGCAGCGCCCGGGCGCCCTGCGCCGGCCGGCCGAGGTGCTCCCAGAGCAGCGCCGCGCGGGTCGAGGTCGCGATTGCGCCGTCGAGATCGCCGAGATCCACCGCCGCCGCCGCCTCGCCGGTCCGGTAGGTCGCCTCCTCGACCACCGCGCCGGCGCGGACGGCGTAGTCGACGGCGGCGCTGAACGACGCGTGCGCGCGCTCCGGATCGCTCGCGTGCCACGCATAGCCGCGAACGGCGGCCATCCGCGCCAGCTCCTCCACGGAGCTCGCGAGCGCCTCGCCGCGCGCCACCTCCGACAGCGCCCGCGCGGTGTCGCCGCGCAGCACGGCGAGCAACGCGCGCACCTCGCAGAGCGGCGCCGTGACCGCCTCCCCGGCGAGCGCGTCGGCCGCCTCCAGCGCCCCCGCGTCGATCGCGACGCGCGCGAGCACCGCGCGCGCGCGCCCCTCCGGGTCCGCGCCGGCGTCGATCGCGGCGCGCGCGCGCTCCTCCGCGAGGGCGCGATCGCCGGCGCGCCGCAGCACCTCGGCCGCGAGCGCCGCGGCCTCCGTTGCGCCTCGCACGCACGAGCGCAGCATCAGGCTCCGCGCGCGCCCGGCGTCGCCGTGCAGCCGGAGCGCGTTGGCCGCCGCGACGACCAGGCTGGCCGGCGCGTCGTCGCGCTGCTCGATCGCCTCGAGCGCGAGCGGATCCGGCGGCACACGCGCGATCGCGAGCGCCAGCGCCGCCGCCTCCGCCGCGTCGATGGCGTGCGCTTCGGCGGCGCCCTCGGCCGCTCCGCGGTCCTTCGGCGCCACGCTCGCCCGCCGCCGCGCGCCGCTCCCCGGGGTTCCCAGCACGGCCGCCTCGACGTCCGCGAACGTCCAGGCGCGCGGCGGGACCTGCCGCGCGAGCGCGACGAGCGCGTCCGCGAGCGCCCTCTCCGGCGCAGACGCGAGCGGCCCATCGGCCACGCCGCCGCGCTCGTCCCCGCGAGCGCGGTGAGCCACCGCGCGACGCGGTCCGGCCCGAGCCGCCCCAGCCACGCCGCGTCGCTCTGCGGCGGGCCCACGCGCGCCGCGCCGTCGCCCGCGCGGAGCGACGCGCCGGAGAGCGCGCGCACCCGCTCGACCACCGCGAACGCGTCCACGAGCCAGGGGGCGACATCGTCGCGCACCCCGAGCGCCGCCTCGAGCTCGTGTCGCCGCAGGCGCAGGTAGGCGGCGCGCACGCGGCGCGCGTCGCGGTCCTCTCGATCGCGCTCTGCGCCGGGCGCCCCCGCATCGCGGCCGGCGCGCCCCGGGGGCGAGGCGAACGGGGGCCGCGCGCGCTGCGCGCCGGCGATCGCGGCGCGGGCCGACTCGGTGACCCACGCGGACGACGGGCGCGCCGCGGGTGAGGGGGAGAGGAGCGCCCGCCAGATCGCGTCGAGCGTCGGCCCGGCCGCGCTCTCCGCGGCCGCCGCGGCCCGCGCCGCTCCGATCGGATCGTCCGCGTCCGCCACGCCGGGGAAGGCGATCTCGGCGAGCAGCGTCCCCAGCGCGAGCAGATCCCTCGCCCGCGCGTCTCCGAGCTCCGCGTCCCCGCGCGCGATGTACCGCAGCGTCGCCCCGTCCACGGACGTCTCGTGGATCGAGCAGGCGAGCCCCAGGTCGATCACCGCGATCCGCCCCTCCGGCGTCAGGATCAGGTTCTCCGGCTTGAGATCTCCGTGCGCCAGGCCGATGCCATGCAGGTCGGCGAGCGCCTCGCCCGCGTCGCGCGCGGCGGCGAGCGCGAGCGCCGCGCGCTCGCCAGGGGGCAGCCCGCGCAGGGCGTCGGCGACGGCTCGCCCTTCGATCCAGCGCATCGCAACGAACGCGCGCCCCTCCTCGCCGGGGGCGCCCTCGACGCGCGCGACGCGCGCGACGCCAGACGGCGCCGCGAGCCAGCCGACGTCGACGAGCTCCGGCAGCCGCGGCGAGAGCGCCAGCGCCGCGTGCAGCGCCTCGCGGCCGAGCACCCGCCGCACGGAGGCGCGCTGCGCCGCGGACGCTCCGCGCTCGCGCGGCTCGATCTTGAGCGCCACCACGCCGCCGCGCTCCTGATCGACGGCCCTCCAGACCTCGGCCGACCCGCCGGACCCCGCGACGTCCAGCAGCCGGAAGCGCTCTGCCAACCGAGGTGTCACGGTCGACGGCTCGCTCATCCCCGGAATGCTCCCGGGCGAGGAGCCACCTGTCAACCCGGTTACGGATCCGGCGGAGCGCCCCCCGCCGCGCCCGCCCCGCCTCCGCCTCCGCCTCCGCCCGATCCGTCGCCGCAGCTCGGCGCGCCGCCATCTGGCAGATCGATATCGACGGCCCCCGCGTCGCTGCACGTGTCTTCCGGGCCCATGCCGTAGTGGTCCGCCACGAAGCGCGCGAGCGACGTTTTGTCGAGGCACGTCGCGGTGTACGTCGCGCCCCAGGCCGCGGCCGCGACCGGGGTGTCCAGCGCGCTGTCGGGCGTCATCACGAGCCGCGCCTCCGGCCCTCCCGGCACCAGGAGGCACTTCGGATCGGAGGCGGCCTCGGCCCGCACCTTGTCCAGCACCGCCTTCACCTCTGCGCAGCCGGACGGGGCGCACCGGTACGCGAGGACGATCGCGCCGTGCTCGAGGTTGTGGACGTACATCTCGCGCGGGACCTCGGACTCGAAGCGCTTGTACTCGGCCCACAGGCCCCAGTGATCTCCGCCGCTCGGCGGGTTGGTCGCGTACTGGACAGGCGCGCACGTGACCACGTGTTGCGCCGACGTGACGGGGATCCCCGTCTTGACGACGACCTTGCACTCGGTCTCGCCCGGGAGCGGCGGAGCATCCGGAAAGCTCGTGACGGTCTCGGGTTGTTGCGGCGCGGGCGCGGCGTCGCCCTCGTCGATCGGGGGCGAGCTCGTGCCACACCCGCTCAGAGGAACGGCGAGCCCGGCGACCATCGTGGCAGCGACGCACATCTGCGCGAAACCGCAGTGTTTCATTGCCGAAGCCTACCATGTCCGACGCGCGACGCGCGTTGCCCTGGCACGTCGGCTCTGGTGTACTTGGGTCCCCTAGCGTGGCGAAGCAAGAGAACGATCATCGGCAGACGCTCGTCACCTGCACCGCGATCGCCCCGCCGGTGCTGCCGGTGGCGCCGGGCACCGCGTGCCTGGTGGTGATCTACGGCACCGAGCTCGGGCGCCGCATCGCGCTAGGGACCGGGGCGATCGAGTGCGGGCGCGCGATACAGACCGATATCCCGCTCGACGACGACGCGGTGAGCCGTCGTCATGCGCGCATCTCCTGGACGGGGATGAGCTACGTTGTCCGCGATCTCGGCTCGACCAATGGCACCTACGTGAACGACGTCTCCGTCGATGAGCGCGCCCTCAAGGACGGTGACCAGGTGAAGATCGGCCGGACGATCTTCAAGTTCATCCAGGGTGGGAACGTCGAGCTCTCGTATCACGAGGAGATCTACCGGCTGATGACCTTCGACGGTCTGACGCAGGTCCACAACAAGCGCTCCTTCGAGGTCGCGCTGGAGCGCGAGGTATCGCGGGCTTGTCGCTACCATCGCCACCTCGCGCTCATCATGTTCGACATCGATCACTTCAAGAACATCAACGACACCCGCGGGCACCTCACGGGCGACGCGGTGCTCCGCCAGATGGCCGCGCTCGCCGCTGCGAACGTCCGCCGCGACGACATCCTCGCGCGCGTCGGCGGGGAGGAGTTCGCCCTGCTCGTGCCGGAGATCGCCCTCGACAGCGCCCGTCTGGTCGCCGAGAAGCTGCGCGCGCTCGTGGAGCGCACGCCGTTCCGCTTCGAGGACGGCGAGGTCGCCGTCACCGCGAGCTTCGGGGTCGCCGGCGTCACGCCGGACGCGCCAGTCTCGCCGATGGAGCTCTACCGCCGCGCCGACGAGCGGCTCTATCGTGCGAAGAAGGCCGGGCGGAATTGCGTGATGTGACGGCGCGCAGGCGCCGTCAGGGCGAGGCAACCGGGGCGGAGCAGTCTCGCGGCGCGGCGCCGTTGAGGATCCACGCGGACAGGATATCGATGCCGTCCACGTACGGCGTGACGTCCGGATCGTCCGGCGTCTCGGGGCTCTGGGGGTGAAACCAGAACACGGGGTTTGAAGGCGGGGGAGGCATCGGCATCCCCACCACGAACGCCGCCTGCAGCCGCTCGGTCTCCTGGCGGAGCTTCTCCGCCGCATCGGCGGACAAGGAGGGGTCGGACGCGCTCTGCCCGATGAGGATCTTGTAGAGCAGGTAGCTGTTCCCCGGGTTTCCCGGATCGATGAGCGGCATGGCCCTGCCGAAGCGCTCCGGGGATGCCTCCCCCATGTGCGCCTTCTCGCCCATCTGGGTCTGGTGCGCGGTGCGCCCGATGGCGGTGTCGAGGAGCGCATCGATCCGGTTGAACATCGGCCCCCCCAGGTTCAGGTTCAGCCCTGCGGCGGCGCTTCCGTCGAAGTGGCACCCAACGCAGGTGGAGAGGAAGTACGCGGCCCCCTTCACGCAGACGCTGCACACCGGATCGTCCGCGCACATCTCCGCGACGCACTCGAGGTCTCGCTGGCAGTAGAAGTCGCCGCTCGGCGGGCGCTCCGGCATCGCCTGAGGCGGGTTCGTCGCCGCGACGGAGAACTCGATGCGCGTGTTGCCGCCGAGGGACGCGCCGTCGAACGCGCGGATGCCGGACAGCGCAGCCTCGTCCGCCGGCTTGAAGACCGTCAGCGCATACCGGGTCCCGGGAACCAGGCCCGGCATGCCCTCGATCTGGCGGAAGATGACCTCCCGCTGGACAGGGTTGTACGTGGGCGCCAGGGCGATCGGATTGACGCAGTCCGCGTAGGTCTGGACCGTGGCCAGATCGCCCGAGACACACACGGATTCGGCACCGACCGTGGCGCTCACCGAGCTCGGCAGCAGGTAACGATCGAACTTCAGCACGAAGCTCGCGGTCGACAGCACCTCGGTCGTGCCGGCGGGATCGAGCGCGGTGCGGACGGGCTGGTAGTTCTGGTCGAGGCTGGTCGTGGCGCGCGCCTCGATCAGCTGGACAGGAGGGGCGTCGATCGGCTGGAGCGTGGCCTCCCCCACGTCGCAGCCGGCCGTCGCGAGGGCCGCCTGCAGGCAGAGGGGGAGGGGAGCAAGGCGTGTCGCGCGAGCCAGCGTGCTCAGCTCTCGGAATAGAGCGAGAGCTGCTCGCGGACGACCTTCTCGTTTACCCCGGACTGAATGTGCTCCTTGAGACAGTCGGCCAGCGTGATCAGCATGTCGTCTACCCCTTTCTCCTCGATGAGCTTCGACAAAAGTTGGCGTGCATCCCGTCCGTCGTCCTCGCGGAGGAAGCCCCGCACTGTCTCCAGCGTGATTTCCCCCTGGAAATCGAGATAGAGGTTGTCGATCAGGTACTTGATCAGCTCCTTCACGCCCGTTCTCCTTGGCGTTCGCGGCGATCGTTAGGGAAGCCGCGCGCACTTCGCTATACCCGTCGCCGGAAGGCCAGGGCAAGGAATATACTGACGGATTTTGACTTTTCATTGGCACCGCTGCACGAACCTGTCGCTCGACTGATGGCACACCAGGCACGGACGCGGGTTCCGGGAGAACGCCGTCTTGCACTTGCTCTCGAACCCGAGCGGGTGCGGGTTCAGCCCTTGCCCGCCTGACGCCCCGCGCGTCGCGTGGCAGGTCGCGCAGTCCCGCTCGGTGTGGCAGGAAACGCACGCATTCAGGTTTCGCTCGGCTTCCCAGGCGTGGTGCTTCGCGCTGCGCGGCGCTGTGGTCCACTCCGCCGGCGGGGGATGGAAGCGGCGCCCCGCAGGCCGCGCTGCGCTCGGCGCGTCGCGCGCCACGCCCGTCCGCCGGTGACAGTCCGCACAGAACGTCTGCTCCTGATGGCAGCTCACGCAGCGAGGATTGTCCTGCCGGGCCGCTTGCGGGTGCATCGAGAGGAAGTCGTTCGGGTGGACGTTGCGCGGACGGATCTTCCCGTCGTGGCAGTCGGTGCAGTAGTTCGCGCTGTGGCATGACCCGCAGAAGGCGCTGTCGTTCGCGGCGACCTGCTTGTGCCGCTCGAGCCAGTCGGGCGTGTGCCCCGCGCTGTGCAGCCACGCGGGCGGCAGCAGATCGCCCGTGGCGAACGCGGTCACGAGCCGCCCGTCGGGGCGCGTCAGGTGGCAGACGTCGCAGTCGCTCTTCGCCTCACCCTGGGCCGCGCCGCTCATGTTGTGGCACGTGAAGCAGCCGGCCATGCGCGGCAGCTGATCTCGGGTAGCGAGCTCGATCCGGTCGACGCGGCCGTGGCACTGGCTGCACTTGATGTTCCGGCTCACGTGCTTCGCATGAGGGAAGCGGAGGTTCGCGTGCGGCAGCACGAGCGGCGCCACCTTTCCGTCGCTGCCAGCGTTCTCCCCGATATGGCAGTACGCGCACTGTCCGTTCTCGTTCGTCCCCGCCTTCACCTGGGTGAGGTCGGAGTGATCGACATCATGACAGTTGTCGCACGTCTCGCTCGGCTTCGGCAGCAGCCGGTCCGTCACCGCGCCGCTCGTGTAGGCCGCGCCGTGGCACGATTTGCACGTCTGCTTGAGCCCCTTGACGTGCTTCTTGTGGTTGAACCGGATCGTCAGCGTCTGCGGGGGGTAGATCTCGTCGCTCGGGACCGGGGTCGCGCTCGTCCCAGGCGGCATCCACGCCAGCGGCACCTCCGCGTCGGCGGGCATCGGGTGGAGGCCCGACGTGAACCCGCCGCGCGGCGCCTTCGCGGGCGCCTCTCCCTCGGCGTCGCCCTCCTCCGCGTCATCATCTGCCGCCTCGGCGCCGTCGTCTCCCGCTGCCGCCGGCGGCTTCGGCTGGGCAGCCGCCTCGGGGCCCACGATCGCGAGCGCCAGCGCGCCCAGGCATGCGACGATCGCGACCCACCCAGGGACGAACCTCGCCTCGTCTCGCCGAGCGCGGCGGCGTCCGTCCTGTCTTGCGTCCATGCGATCCTCGCTCACGGCGCCACCCGCAGGTTCACGAGGCCGACGACCCGGAAGCGCTGGCCCACAAGCCGGTTCATGTCGTGCTCCCACTCGATCTTGAAATCCGCGGCCTCGCCCGGCCGATACCCGGCCCCGAGGACATATCCGAACGACGTCGCGCCCCGGTCCGGCCTGAGCGGATCCTCCCAGTTGTACAGCGACATCCGCGCTCCGAGCGCGTAGCGCTGCCCGCTCAGCCGCTTCTCTCCCGCGAGATCGGCCCCCGTCCGCCGGCCGCGCTCCCCCGTCTGCAGCATCCCGCGGAGCTCGACCGACGTCGTGCGCGTGCGGTAGCGGCCCGCGAGGTTCGCGAGCACATCGGTCGAGATCGTCGCGGCGCGGTTCTTCTCGTCGCGCGCGTAGTCGCGGAGATCGCCGTCATTCGGATCGAGCGACGTCGCGCCGACGCATCCTGGTCGCTCCACCGCCTCGCACTGGCCAGCGCCGAACTCCTCCGGGTTGCCTTCGGCGATCCACATCCGCGTGCCGCCCCAGGCCGCGACATCGATCTCGCGGGTGATGTCCACCGCCGCCCGTCCGGTGATCGTGGTGATGGGATCGTGGGTGAACCAGTTCCAGATCGAGTCAGCGTCGAACGTCGGAACGAAGTAGTCGACGTCCGCCCCCAGCGTGACGCGGCTCCCGGCGTACACCTCCAGGCCGCCGTAGAACGAGCCGACGAGCTGGTTGTAGAAGTCGTAGGTCACTCCGCCCTTGATGCCACCGAGATCCGGCTTGCTGATGTTGGCGGCGTACCCGAGGCGATCCTGCGAGATGCGCGACCCATCGGACGTCCGGACGCCTCCGTCCGGATCCGGGAACTGCTGGGTGACAGAGGTTCCCAGGTTGTAAACGCGGCGGTAGGTCAGGCGACCGTGGATGTAGTTCGGGCCGGCGCTCTCGAGCGCGACGCCGAACGCCGGCGCCAGGTCGGCCTCCTGATACGACGGGAAATCGGCTGCGCTCCCGGGTTGAGTCCGGTCGTCACCGAATCCTCGGTGGCTGCCGCGCCAGATCCCCTGCTGCTCGAAGCGCGATGTGGAGAGCGGCAGGCCGCCGCGCTGCTCGAGCCCGCCGTACGCCTCGAGTTGAACGTAGTAGGGCGTCGTCACCCGGACGAGCGCGCCGTCGAACGACCACCACCCGAGCACGTCGCTCACGTACTGGCGGCCGACCCGGAAGCCGAGCCACCCGCTGGCGACGTTCCGCCCTTCGACGTACGCGTACATCAGATCGAGGGGCGCCTCGCGCAGCCCCGGGATGTAGCGCGAGCCGCCATCGACGCTGTAGTCGGTCTCGCCGCCCCGCTGCGCGCCGTCGAGGTGGCCATTCATCCCGAAGTCCGCGTCGAGCCGGAGCCGCACGGTCGCCGAGTAGTCGGCCTCGCCTGGGGC
Organism: Sorangium sp. So ce302; assembly: GCF_051530145.1. GTDB lineage: Bacteria > Myxococcota_A > Polyangia > Polyangiales > Polyangiaceae > Sorangium > Sorangium cellulosum_B. The sequence continues at coordinate 4,291,406 of NZ_CP150326.1, forward strand.
GGAGTCGCCCTGGAGGTTGTAGACGGCGAGCCCCAGCGTCTGAAGGAGCCGCCGCCGCTCGATGTTCGTGTCGCCCCAGGGGCCCGCGACCTCGTAGGCCTGGACGCCGGTCGTCGACTCGACCTCGAAGTCGGCTGCGGCCGCGCTGCGCGCGGCGAGCGCGCAAGGCAGCAGGCACGCCACGGCCAGCGCGCGTGACAGGGGGAGGCGACGGAGGGGGACGCGACGGGCGCTCCCCACGAGCGTGCCTGGGCGCGCGGCGCTGGAGCGCCGGGGACGAGGTCGTGACGGAAGCTCCGCCATCCATGAGCGGTGCTCAATCACGGACTGCGCTCGCTTTCGTCTTGTGCGGGCCGGTCTGCGCGGCTTCGCTCTCAGCTACCGCCGAGGGCTGAACAAGCATGGCGTGGAGTTTCGTCCACGCGCGGTGATGCTGTCAACCCGATCGCAGGACGAACGGACTTGTCACGATGCGCGCCGGGTCAGCTGTATCCAGCGCCCTTCCGGAGCTTGCCGTCCGAGCCCACGCTGAAGCCGTTCGAATCCTGCAGCGCCTGGCTCGCGCTGCTCCGCAGCTCGGCCGGCACCGTCCAGCCCCGGGTCATCAGCCCCTCGGCGACCTTGTTCTTCACCCGGACCGACTCCTCGGTCGCGAGCATCTTCACCAGCGCTGGCACGCTCGCCTCATCGCCCTGGGAAAAGATGGTCTGCACGGCGTGGAAACGGACCGTCTCGTTGACGTCGTCGAGGAACCGCTCGACCGCCACCCGCACGTCGTCGCCCTTGATGTCGCCCAGCGCCATGATGAGCTGCTGCTTCGGCTCGACGTTGCGCGCATACTCCGTGTCGAAGCGGTCGAGCAGCTGGACGAGCTCGGTCCGGTACCCGGTGTCGTCGAGCAGCGCCCGCAGGATCTTGAGCGGCCAGGTGAGCGCCTCGGCCTTGATGCAGAACTCGACCACGGCAGGCACCGCGTCCTTGCCCGCATCGACGATCCCCCGGAAAGCCAGATCCTTCTCCTCTTGATCCGTGATGGAGGGGTCGATCGAGAACGTGAAGCGCCTGAGGAGCGCCGCCGCCGCATCCGCGCTCTTCATCGCGGCGAGCGACTGGATGGCGTCGAGGCGGTCGTACGTCTGAGCGCGCTTGTCCGCGACGACCTTCGCAGGCCCGGCCACCTTCTTGTCGGAGGGGGCGCCCCCGGCAGGGGGATTGCTTTTGCGGAGAAAATCGAAAATACCCAACGCTGACCTCTGCTGGCTGTCCCCGCCGCCCGGTCCGAGCTACCCGGCGATCGTCGCCGGATCTATAGCGGGGCGCATCTTCGTGAGCTACGGGCTCATCCGCGTCGTTCGGCTCGCTGCGGCGTACTCTCGTACGCCTCACGCGCCTGCCTAGCGGCTGAGCCCGTATCACACGAACCTGCACCCCGCTAGAGTGGCTCCCTGCAGAGGGTGCTTCCCGCCCGAGCTACCCCGGGCGGACCGGCTCGGTCACCGCGAGCCGGCGCAGCCGTCTACTCCGTCGTCTTGATGCCGGTGGGGAGTTGAATGCTCAGGCTCACGGTGACCATGCTCGTGAAGTGGAATTCGCGGTCCTTGTCGTCCACCTTGCGGTCGGGGAACGCCTCGTCCGTTCCGAGCCCGTGGTTGTCGAAGCCCGAAGTATTCCATGCGAACGGCAGGGCGCGCCACTCCGCGCCGAAGCCGATGAAGTCCGACGGGTAGAAGTTCCAGCCGAGGCCGAACGTCGGCGCGAAGGCCATGCGGCTCTCGAGCCCGAAGGTCTCCGCGCAGGCGTTCTGGGTGGTCGTGCCGCACTCCTTGCGCTCCTTCACGCCGATCGCCGCGGCTCCCGCGAAGAAGCTCACGTCGGTGTCAACGAAGAGCTCGGCGAACAGCGCCAGCTTTCCGCGGAAGGGAACGACCGTGACCTGTGGCGCTGCGACCCACTGGATCTGTCCGAGCTGATCCTTCGTCAGGTCGCCCTTGGTCAGGTTGACCCTGGTCAGCTGGCACGCCTTCGTGAACGGCTGGGTGTCGCAGTTACGCCCGTCGATCGCGACGCGCTGGAGCTCGTCCGTCAACCCGGTGTTGTACTGAAACCCGTACCCGCCCCAGGCGCCGAAGCCGAGCCAGTCCGTGAAGTGGTAGGTGAGCCGCAGGCCCGGCATGATCGTCCGCCGGTACTCGTCCAGCAGCGTGAACGATGCGCCTGGAGCCACCTCGAACCGCCCGTCACGGTGGAGCCGGAGCTTCCGCACGGCCGGCGCGCCGGCCAGAGGGCCCGTGAGCTGGATCTCCTGCGCCTCCGCGGGCGCAGCCGTCATCAGAAGTGCACAGCCGGTAAGCCCTGCCACCACGGTGCAGAGGCTCTGGACGAATCGACGCATCATGCCTGTCCCCGTCTTTGGCTGAATCATCCTATGTCTCGCGCTCGGCGTCTGCGCGTCCCCGCGTCCAAAGTCCTCACTTCGGCAGCCGGTATTCCCAGGAGAACGGCAGGAAGACCGACAGCCCGACCTGCGCCTGTACGTTGTTGGTGAAGCTCTTCCCCTCGGCGAGCCAGGTGCTCTTGTCCTGAGGGTTGTTTGTGTCGACGCTGGGGTTCTCGAGCTCGTCGAAGAAGATGTAGTCGCTGACCTCGAACATCGCCGCAAACCAGCGGTTGAAGAAGATGCGGAGGCCACCGCCGACGTGGAACGAGAGCTTCGGCTTCCAGTCGAAGGTGCGGTTGTCGGGATCGACGACGGCCATGGGCCTCGTCGAGATCGCGCCGACACCGCCCAGCACGAAGAAGTCGTAGTGGAAGATGAAGTCGCTGAACCCGGCGAACTTGCCGTACGCGGGGACGTACGTGAAGTTCGCATTCGCGTTCCACTGATACTCGGTGATCGGCTCGCCGATACGCGCCGCCCTGCTCGTCTGGAAGTTGAAGTCCGACGGCGTGTTGAGGGCACCGTACCAGTTGCCGTTGACCCCGATCGCGAGGACGTTGGTGAGGTACCAGTTGACCGCGAGCCCCGGCCCGTTGTGGCCGACGAACTGATCGTTCATCGTCAGCCCGAAGTACGGGTTCACCTCGAAGCGGTGGTAGCGCAGCGCGTAGATCTGCTGCACCGCGTAGGTCTCGTTCTTGAGATCCTTCGCGGCCTCCTTCTCCAAATTGATCGTGGGACACGCCGTCGGGTCGATCGCACAGATGTCCCCAAGCCCTGTCGTCTCGCCGCCCTCGCCAGGGGCCGCAGGCGCCTCCACCGGCTCCGTGCCCTCGGCAGGAGTCTCTGGCTCGTCGAGGTTGATTTCCTTGGGTTGCTCTTTTGGCTGAGCCAACGCCGTAAGCGGCATCGCGACCAGCGCAGCCGCAACGAGAAGCCCCACGCGAGCCTGGTTCATCGCCATCCCTTCCAAAGTCCGTGCGATGCGAGCGATCGATCGCCCAGGTAGTACAGCTTCCTAACTACTCGAATTCATTAAATAATTCGGTCAACCGCCAAGCCCGACGGACTATATCACGTCGAAAATAAAAGGATCAACAACCAAATCCTTTTGCCACGGACGACCGGCGGCGTCGCAGAGGGGGCCCGGCGGGTGGGCACGCGGCGAGCGGCAGACTCGCTGCACAATCACCGCGGGCTCGGATCGCCGGTGTGCTCGCGCCGAGGGCGCGACGATGGTGACGCCTGACGGGTTCAGCGGCAGAGGCGCGGCGTGCTGAGACATCGGAGCCATCGCCCGTTGGTTGGACCGGTGTCGAGCCGCGCGATTGGGTGGTGAGGAGAGATCGAGCGCCGCCGACGCTCACGCCGCGGACCGCGCGTCAGGCGGCCGCGTCTTCGGAGCCGCTGGCGCGGCCGAGCATCGCCTCAACGAACTCGTCGGACTCGAACTCGCGGAGGTCTTCCGCGCGCTCGCCGATGCCGACGTACCGGACGGGCAGCCCATGCTCGGCGCAGATGCCGAGGATGACGCCGCCCTTGGCGGTGCCGTCGAGCTTCGTCAGCACGATGCCGGTGATCGGCAGCGCCTCCTTGAAGAGCGCGGCCTGCTGCATGGCGTTCTGGCCGTTCGTCGCGTCGAGCACGAGCAGCGTCTCGTGAGGCGCACCCTCGAGCGCCTTGTTCATGGTGCGCGCGACCCGGGACAGCTCCTCCATGAGGTTCGTCTTCGTGTGCAGCCTGCCGGCCGTGTCGGCGAGCACGACGTCGGCGCCGGTGTCCTTCGCCTTCTGGATCGCGTCGAAGATCACCGCGCCGGGGTTCGCGCCGTCCTTGCCGCGCACGACCTCGCAGCCGACGCGCTTGCCCCAGACGTTGAGCTGCTGCACCGCCGCTGCCCGGAACGTGTCGCCCGCCGCGAGCACCACCGTCCGGCCCTCGGCCTTGAGCTGCGTCGCGAGCTTGCCGATCGTGGTCGTCTTTCCCACGCCGTTCACGCCGACCACCATCACCACGGTGGGCTGCGCCTTCAGCGGCAGCCCGCCGCCGGCGCCGACGCGCAGGATCCGCTTCGCGTGCTCGCGCAGCGCGTCCCAGACCTTGTCGGTGTCGGCGAGCTCGTTCCTGCTGAGCGCCGACCGGATTTCGTCGAGGAGGAGCTCTGTCGTCTTCACGCCGACGTCCGAGGTGAGCAGCACCTCTTCGATCTGCTCGACGACGTTGGGATCGATCTCCTTCTTGCCGGCGAACAGCGCCTTCAGCCGGCCGAAGAACCCCTCGCTCTCCCGCACCTTCGTGAGGCCTTTGCGGAGCCCCTCGATGTCGCGCTTGCGCGCGGCCGGAGGCGCGGTCTCCCGCGCTGGCCTGGCGGCCGGCTTGACGGCCGGCGCCTCGATCGCGGGCGCGATGGGCGCCTCCGTGACCGCGGTCGCCGTCGGCTCGATGGCGGGCGGCGGCGCGACGGGCGCCTCGACAGGGGCGGGCGCCGCCGCGGGCGGCTCCTCCTGCGGCGCGGGCTCCTTCGCCTTCGCCGGAGGAGCTTCCTCCGCCGGAGGCTTCTTCGGGGCACGCGGCTTCTCGGTCGGCTTGTCCGCCGGCTTCTCGGAGGGCTGCTTCGCCTTCTCCTGGAGCTTCTTCGGTTCGGGGGGCGCTGCGATCTCCGGTGGCGGCGCCTTCTTCATGACGAAGTAGACGATCGCCGCCACCACGACGAGGCCGACGATAATTAGGGCGATTTCCACGTTGGCGTTCTCCGGCGAGGGAGCCGACTATATGGGACGCACCCCATACGTCAACGTGCGGTCGCGCGGGGGCGCGATCCGGCCAGCGAAACGGCAGATCGGCGCGGCGACGGGGCCGGCGCTCCGCGGGCCCCGTGCGCCTGGCTCACGGGGCCAGCGGCGAGGCGCCCGGCTTGGGCTCCGATGCCCCGAGGTCCTGCTCGATCCGCTCGTCCACGGGATCGGGACCGAAGGCGGCGTGCTCGATCCGGTTCGCCCAGAGCTCGACCTCGCGCTGCTGAACCCTGCTCGCCACCCGGCGCACGTGCCCGGGCGTCGGCTCCGGCGGCCCCTCGAAGGGGGCTCCCTGGCGCCGCGCCCAGCGGACGAGGCGATCGAGGACGGCGCGGCGCCGCGTGACCAGCGCGATGCCCAGCTTGCTCGGCGACGGGAGCGCCTGCTCATGGCTGCTGTGCATCGGCGCGCGGACCACGAGCCTCGCGTCGCTCCGGTACGGCGCCTCGATCGAGAACTCGCCGACGTCGTCGGTCAGCGCGCGGGCGATGACGCCGCTGCCGTCGAAGGCGGGGACGACGATCACGAGCTCGGCGCGCGCGATGGGCGTTCCGTCATGCGCGTCGGCGACGGCGCCACGCCAGCCGGTCGCGCCCTCGAGCGGTCCCATGACGCGCACGCCGGCGCGGCCGGGCGGCGCGACGGGCCGCTCGTCGCCCGCGCGCGTTGTTGCGGCGCGCTTCGGCGCCCGCCGCCAGCCGCCGAGAACCCAGCCCGCGATGGCGAGGACGGCGGCGCCGAGCGCGATCTGCCGCCACGCCCCTGGGCCCGCGACGGGCACGTCGATCGCGAGCTCCGCGCCGGGGATCCACCACGGAGACGCGGGCACGTAGCGGAGCGAGATCGGGACCGTCCCCTCTCGCTCGGCGGTGAACGCGGCGATCACCCGCGCCTTGCCGCCGGTCACGGTGGCCGCCCCGACGGGCTCGCCCGCGCGCAGCGCCTCGACCACGCCGCCCTCGACCGGGCCGCGGGACGAGCGCACCTCGACGTCGATCGGCACGCCGTCCTCCGCGCGCGCCGGCTCGACAGGATGCGACAGATCGAGCGTGACCTGCGCGTACCGGACGACGCTCTGGCTGACGCTCGCCTTCGCGAGCGTGGCGGTTCCATCGAAGCGCGCGCGCAGCACGCCCTGGCCGGCGCCGTCGAGGCGCTCGGTCGGGAGCTCGAAGCGCGCGCGGCCGTCGCCGCCGGTCGGCGCCTCCGCGAGCCGCGCGCCGCGCTCGTCCTCGAGCACGACCAGGAGGCGTTCGCGCTCGAACGGCGCGCCGCTCCCGACGCCGCGCGCGCCGCTGCGATCGAGCCGGAGCGCCACGGTGACGTTCACCGTCGGGCGATCGAGATCGACCGCGTCGACCGGCGGATCGAACCGGAGGATCACCGGCGCGAGCGGGGCCGCGTGCGCCTCGAGCGGGATCGTCGTCTCGACCGCGTCGTAGAGCTTTCCCCCTGCGAACCGGATGCGCAGCGTGGCGTCCGCGAGCGGCGCGCGCCCGCGGAGGCAGAACCCGCCGCGCTCGTCTGTCGCGATCACGTAGCCGCCTTGCGAGGGGCGGGGCTCGCGGGCGCGCGCCGCGCCGTCGGCCGCGCACCCGTCGACCGCCGGCAGGACCGCGGGGGCGCCGGCGGTCGTGAGGGCATCGATGGAGAGCGGCGCCTCCGCGATCGCGCTCCGCGCGTCGTCGACCACGCTTCCGCGCACGACGAACCCGTCGGGCTCGGTCCATGCGACCGCCTCGATCTGCGCGCTTCCGCGCACATGGATGCGGAGCGGCGCACCTTGCGTCTGCGCGTGCGCCGCGGGCGCCGCCGCGAGCGCCGTGGCCGCGAGGAGCGCCCACGGCAGGCATCGTCTCAGTCCGCGCATCTCCCGAAGGCCTCCGGCGAGCTCCTCGTCATGGTCGCGCATTATCCGTCACGCCGACGCGGCACGGGCAAGGGGAAGCCGATCCGAAGCCGTGCCGAGCTCGCGCTCGCCCGGCGCGAGCGAGCGAGCAAGCGGCGAGTGCGGACGTAAGCGGACGTGAGCGGACGTGCACGCGAGCTCGCGGAAGCGCGTCGGATCGATGGCGGCAGCGGGTGGGTAGATAAGCGGATGGTGAAGCCGTGTTCGCCGTGAGCCCAACATGGTTCACGCGTTGAAGCGCCGCGGGCAGGCCGCGTCAAACCGTCCAGTCTGGTCGCAGCGAGGAGCGAGCGAATGCAAGGCAAAAGTGCGAGCGTGTGCGCACCAATTTTCGGGTGTAGACCCGCTGATCCGATCGCCACGGCGGCGATGCGCTCGTGTATCGTCGGACGTGGAATGCGTCGGCCCTTTTCAGTGCTCGTGTTGCTGGTTGTGACGCTTGTACTCTCGCTGATACCCACGAGGCTTTACGCGGATCAGCGCACGAGCTACCTCGCCGACCAGCTCAGGACCAACGAGGACTATCGCGTCCGCACGCAAGCGGCGCTCGCGCTCGGCGCGTCGGGAGACGACGCCGCCACGAGGCCGCTCTGCGACGCGCTCACGGACAGCAACGCGTCCGTCAAGGTCGCGGCGGCCGCGGCGCTCGGCAAGCTCGGCAAGACCGCGGGGCTCGCGTGCCTGGAGCGCGCCGAGGGCCGCGAGCAGACGCCGGCCGTCAAGTCGCAGATGCAGAAGTCGATCGCGGCGCTGTCCGCTGGCGGCGGCGGCGGTGGCGGCGGCTCGGCGGCGCCGCCGCCTCCGGGCGCGGACACGAAGTACTACGTGGCCATCGAGATCACGAACAAGAGCGGCCGCCCCGAGTCCGAGATCGAGCCGCTCGTGCGCGCCGCGATACAGTCGAAGATCCTCGCGAAGGCCGGCTATGCGGTCGCCCCCAAGGGCGAGACGGTGGCGCAAGGCAAGAAGATTCTGAACGGCAAGAAGCTGAAGGGCTTCTATCTCCTCGCCACGGTCGAGCCCGCCGTGTACCAGGGCGGCAACCTCACCCAGGTGGTCCGCGTCAGCATGTGGACCTATCCGTCCAAGTCGCTCCAGGGTGAGTTCGCGCCGAAGCTCACGCAGAGCGGCACCCCGAAGAAAGACGTCCAGAGCGAGAACATCCTGATGAAGATGTGCGTCGAGAACGCGGTCGAGACCTTCCACAAGGTCGTCGCCTCGCTGTGACGCACCTTCGCTGCTCGATATTGGCTTTTCCAGTGCATCACGACCCTTGTCATCCCCAGCCAGCTTCGAGGATCCCATGAGCGACGCTTCCAGCACGGCCCCGCAGACCTCCGCGCCGGAGGTCAGAGCGCGCTACCAGCGGAGCGCGCGGAACTACCTGCTCGACCAGAACTTCCAGCTGAAATACACGGGGTTCCTCGTGGGGATCAGCCTTGCGCTCTCCGTGGCGCTCGGGATCCTCCTCTGGAACGCGAGCTCGAAGATCATCGAGCAGAGCCGCAGCGCCGTGCAGCAGGGGCAGGAGACCGTCCGTCAGGGTCAGGAGACCGTCAAGCGCGGCCAGGAGGTGCTCGTCCAGAGCCGTCGGGTCAGCGAGGTCGTCGCGATGAACATCGCGAAGGAGTACAAGGACGACCCCGAGCTCGCGAAGACGTTCGGCGAGGCGGCGCAGCGCGACGAGAGCAAGCTCAAGGACGAGCAGTCGCGGCTCGAGCGCGACGCTGCCACGCTGCAGCAGCGGGCGGAGGCGCTCGAGCGGCAGGCCGCCGACGTCGCGAACAACCAGCAGATGCTGCTCCGCCTCATCGTCGCGCTCCTGTCGTTGCTCGTCCTCGGCGTCGGCGTCGCGGGCATCGTCTTCACGCACAAGATCGCCGGGCCGATCTTCAAGATGAAGCGGCTGCTCCGTCAGGTCGGCGAGGGCAAGCTGATCGTGCGCGAGAAGCTCCGGAAGGGCGACGAGCTCCAGCACTTCTTCGAGGCGTTCGAGAAGATGGTCGAGGACCTGAGGGCGCGCCAGCAGGGCAAGATCGCCAAGATGGATGCGATCCTCGAGAAGCTCGAGGCGGGGGCGCACGCCCAGAAGGGGACGATGGAGATCGATCCCGAGGGTCTCTCCCAGCTGAAGCGCCTCCGCAGCGAGATGCAGGAGCAGCTCGACGCGTGATCGAGCCCGCGCGCGGTCGATCGACGCACGCGCCATCCGAATCCAGCCCGAAATCAAGCCAAAAATAAGGAAACATCAGGCCGCGCCCCCGCACGGCCTCGACTGGATCCCTCCGGCCCTACCGTCACCGCGCTAGAAGGCGGCTTTGATGATCTCGACGCTCGCTTCTCCGCTCGGGAGGAACGTCACGGACGCGGCGTCGAAGCGCATCCGCTCCACGCCGCGCACGCGCGAGAACGTGGCGCGCCAGAGCCGCTCGCCCGCTCGCCGCACGCGGGCGCGCTTGCTCGCGTCGATGCTGTCGAGCGCGCGGACGTATGAGCCGGCGCCGCGCGTCCGCACCTCGATGATCACGATGACGGGGCCGTCGCGCGCGATCACGTCGATCTCCAGCCGCCCGACCCGCGCGTTGCGCGCGACGATCTCCACGCCCTGCGCGGCGAGGTGAGCGACCACCGCGTCCTCCGCGCGCGCACCGAGCGCTCGCCGCGCGTCGGCTGCCGGAGCGCCAGCGGGCCCGAGCGCGGCCCGGCTCGTCGCCGAAGCCGCCGGTGCGCTGCGCGTTGCGGTGCGCCCGGGCGGCCGGCCGTCGTGTGAGCCCGAATCGTCGCTGGGAGGGAGGGAGAGGGAGGTGCCGGCCAGATCGGCCGTCGTCGGGCGAGGGCTTCGCGAACCGCGACGGCCGGTCACCCGACGCCTAGAAGCCTTCGCACTGGTCCGAGTTGGCGCGGCCCTGCACGTCGCCGCAGGCCCCCTCGTTCTCGAACCCCGTGTTCTGCTTGATGCAGTACTTGCCGGTGATGTTCGGGTCCCCGAGGCCGACGTTCGGCCGGATCTCCGAGCAGGTGAAGCCCTGCGGGCACTCGCAGAAGTTGAAATTCGGGTCGTCCGGCTCGCCGTCGGCAACGCCGCACCGGCACGAGCAGTACACCGCCTGCTGCGCGTTCCGGTTCGAGTTGGCGGCGCACTGGCCGCACACGGGCGACGCGACCTGGTCGTCGGTCCCCGGCACGCAGCAGGCTTTGCCCTCGTTCTCTGCCGCCGACTTGGTCGGGTCCTGGCAGCCGGTGAAGCCGTCGCGGCAGAGGTAGAGCTTGCAGACGCCCTCGTCGCACTTCCAGCCGCTGCCGGGGCAGTCCGCGTCGACGCCGCAGCGACAGAAGGCGCCCGCTGCGTCGCACATGCGGCTGAGGCACTGGCTCGCGCCACCATCCGGCCTCGACGGTTCGCAGTCGGGCGCGTACGTCCCCGACTCCTCGCAAGTGGTGCACCCTCCCTGCCCGGGTATGCACGTCGCGGGCGCCTCCTGGCCGAGCGGGCAGCTCACGCGCCCCTGGAAGTGGTTCACCAGGCAGATCCGCGTCTGGCACTGGAAGGATCGCGATTCGATGTTCTCTTCCGTCACCTTGAAGCCAGCGAACTGCGAATCGTACTCATCTTCAGGAAGACACGGGTCGCCGACGCCGCCGCTCTCGCACGCGGAGGGCAGGCTCGCCATTGCGACGACGCTGAGCAGGCCGAGCAGGCCGGACAGAATGGAACGGGTCATCAGAACGTGCTCCTTCGGCGGCGGTGCGCGCCACCGCTTCGGCAGAGGCGCGCGGACGGGAGGCAAGAAAACGCTCAAGTCGAGGTGCTCAAAGGCACAACGTCAGCGGTTGGACCCTAGACGAAGCGCGCCTCGAGCGTCAACAGCCGGATGGGGCGCGCCCGTCCACGTCGCCGAGGTGGGCGGGCGCCGCCGGTGCGAGGCGTTCGACCCTGAGCGCGCTGGTCCCTTGGCAGCGGACGGTCAGGCTGCCGCCTGGGCGGCAACAGTGCGGCGAAGGCGCGACGATCGCACTTAAGGAAGCGAGCGCGCCTCCGTTCGATAATTCCACCGTCGACTCCTACGCAGTGCGCAACCCCAAGGCCGACCCGGCGCCCGGTGTCTCAGGACGGGAATGCAAGAGGGGGCCCCTCGCCCGGCATCGCTTGACAAGCTGCGCGCCACAATCCTACCATCCCCCGCCACACGCAAGTATCCGTTGATTCTCATTGAACTTTTTGGTTCCTGACCGAGCTGCCTCGGGGGTCTACGGCGCGCGTTCTCCGTGTGTGGAGCCGCGAACGGGGCGAAGGGGCCACGATCTTTACGTCGCCGAAAGCGAGGAACGACGATGCGGAACCGGGTGGCGAGTATCTGCCTTGTAGCTTCTGCCCTGTTGCTATCCCCCGCCGTGGGGCATGCGCAGCCCGGCAAAGGTAAGCCCGTCGCGGCTGAAAAGGCGGACGCCAAGGGCGAGAAGAAGCCCAGCAAAGAGGTCAGCGCCGACGAGGATGCGGGCCCCGTGACCGCGGGCCAGATGACGGAGGAGGCGGCGCAGGGCAAGCGGCTCTTCGACAGCGAGCGGTGGAGCGACGCCGCGCGGCAGCTGAAGCGCGTCGTCGACGGCGACACCGGCGATGACGATGGCAACAAGCAGATCGCCCAGTACCACCTCGCGATCGCGCTCTACCGCCTGCAGTTCTACCAGGCGAGCTATGCGATCTTCTCGCAGATCGCGGACAAGCCGAACCACCTCAAGTTCAACGAGACGCTGCTCTGGCTGTCCAAGCTCGCGACGCAGCTCCCGGAGCCGGCGGACATCATCGAGCGCGTCGGCAAGTACAAGACCGAGCAGATCGCGCGGTTCAACAACCCCCAGCAGCGCGACCTCTACTGGCAGCTCAACTACCTGCTCGGCCGCTACAAGTACCGGAACCGGAACTACGAGGAGGCCATCAGCCTCTTCGCCAAGGTCGACCCGAACAGCAAGTACTACGTCCAGGCCCAGTTCTTCAGCGGCATCTCGTACGTGCAGCTGCGCAAGTCGGTGCCGGCTGTCAAGTCGTTCCAGCGCATCGTCCAGGCGATCGACGAGGGCGTCGAGGGCCTCGAGGACGAGGCGCGCATGCGCGACCTCGCGTTCCTCTCGATGGCGCGCACCTACTACTCGGCCTCCGTCCGCCTCGACGACAACAACGTTCCGACGATCGACGCCGCGAAGCTCTCGGCCGCCGTCAAGTACTGGAACCGCGTCGACGTCGCGAGCGAGTACTGGCTGGACAGCCTCTTCGAGCAGTCCTGGGCGTACTTCATGGCCGGGCTGTACCCGCAGGCGCTCGGCAACATCCACACGATCGAGTCGCCCTACTTCCCGAACTCGTTCTATCCCGAGGCCGACATCCTGAAGGCCGTCGTCTCGTTCACGATCTGCCAGTACGGCGACGCGACCACGATCGTCGCGAAGATGAAGAAGAAGTACGAGCCGATCAAGAAGGACCTCGAGTCGATCCTGGTGCGGTACCAGGGGGAGGGGAACGAGGAGCGCTTCTTCCAGTTCCTGAAGGACGTGGGCGCCGGCAAGGGCGACATCCCGCCGAGGGTCCGGCCGATCGTCGAGAACGCGCTCTCCGACCGCCAGCTCCGCCGCAACATGGAGTACGTGCGCATCCTCGATGAGGAGGGGGATCGGTTCAAGAAGGCGCCCGCCAACTTCCGCAACTCTCCGGTTGGCAGCGACGTGACCGACGCGCTCGAGTTCGCGAGGAGCCTCGCGATCCGGAACGCCGGCACGCTCGGCCGGGAGCGCTACCAGCGCAACCTCGACGAGCTCAACGAGCACCTCCGCGACTCGTCGAAGATCCTCATCGACATCACCGCGGCCGAGAGGAACAAGCTCGATCAGCAGGTCGTCAGCGGCCAGCTGTCGAAGGAGGACGCGCTCACGTACGGCGTCGTCAAGCCCGACGACGAGCACGTGCTCTGGCCGTTCGACGGCGAATACTGGCGCGACGAGCTCGGCTTCTACCGGCAGGTCGTGACGTCGAAGTGCAGCAAGTGAGCGATTTCATCATGGTTGGCCCCGCGGCCAGAGGTCGCGGGGCAGGCAGCGCTTCCTCACGGGGGTCCGTGGCGGAGGGACGGAGATGGAGATGAAGCAGTCGAAGTTCGGTGTACTGCATGCGCTCCGCGCGGCGGCGGGTACGTTGGCCGTGGCGGCGTGCGCGGTCACAACGAGCCCCGCGTCGGCGGCCGACGCGTGCATCACGCAGCCGGCGAAGGATGCGATCGCCGCCTGTCCGGGCGGCAAGCTCCAGGTGTCGGCGGGCAAAAAGCCGCAGGTCAGCTTCAAGTCAGCCCCGCAGGGGATCCAGCTGAAGAAGCGCGAGGACTTGACGAAGCCGGCCAATCCGACCGCGTCACAGGCCTCGGCGCAGCGCGACGAGCGGCGCAATCGCCTCGCCCCGAAGGTGAGGAGCCTGCTCGTGACGGAGATCCAGGGGCTCGAGGGCCTGTATTCCTCGACGCCGAAGAACGCGCCGGACCGGCCGAAGCTGATGCGGCGCCTCGCCGAGGGCTACGTCGAGCTCGAGTCGGCGGCGTTCCGCGACAAGACCGAGGGGCAGATCAAGGCGGACGAGGCCAAGCGGAAGAACCCGAAGGCGGTCGCCGGGCTCCGGGCCGAGATCGCCAAGGCCGACAAGATCCTCGTCCTCGCGCGTAAGCAGGCGATCAAGTACTACACGGACCTGAAGACGCAGTATCCGAAGTACTGCCAGAGCACCAACGCGGCCGACCCCGCGAAGAGCACGGGCTGCACGGACGAGGTCCTCTACTACCTCGCCTATGAGTACGAGCAGGCCCAGCAGCTCGAGGACGCTCGCAAGGTCTACTTCGAGCTCATCAAGAACTGGCCGAACTCGAAGTACATCCCGAACGCGTACCTCGCCTTCGGTGAGCTCTTCTTCAACGAGGCGCAGGGCGACCCGTCCAAGTGGGACCTGGCGGAGCAGTCGTACGTCAAGGTCACCCAGTACCCGCCGCCCGAGAACAAGGTCTGGGGCTACGCCCACTACAAGCTCGGGTACGTCTACTGGAACAAGGGCGACTTCGCCCGCGCCATCAGCGAGTTCAAGAAGACGATCGAGTACGGGCAGCAGTTCCAGCAGATGCCGAACGCGGCGCAGCTCGCGATCTCGGCGCGGCGCGACATCATCCCTGTCTACGCGCTCGCGGGCGACCCGCGCAAGTCGCACGACTTCCTCCGTCCGCTCAGCGGCGACGCGAGCGGCAGCTCCGAGAAGACGTTCAAGATGATGGACGACCTCGGGCAGAACTACCTCGACACCGGTCACTACAAGGAGGGCATCGAGCTCTACACCGACCTGATGACCCGCGATCGGGGCCCGAGGTACTGCGTCTACCAGGGGCACATCGCGGAGGCGACGCTCGCCATGAAGTCTGGCAACAAGGACCAGATCATCGGCGAGCTCGGGCGCCAGCTCGACGTCCACAACAAGTTCCAGGGCGAGGGGCACCCGGCGGACGCCAAGCTGAAGTGCTCGAACATCACCGCCGGTCTGCTGACCGAGACGGCGATGGCCTGGCACCTCGAGGCGGTGGGCTCGGGCGGCGTGCGCGGCACCGGCGACAAGAAGACGATGCAGCTCGCCGCGCAGCTCTACGACAAGGTCGTCAACAACTTCAAGCAGGAGCAGTTCGCCAAGTTCGAGTTCCCCCGCATCCTGAAGGAGGACTGGCCGAACATCTTCAAGATCAAGTACGCGATGGCCGACCTTCTGTACTTCCAGAAGGACTGGGCCAAGTGCGGTCCCGCGTTCGACTCGGTCGTGGCCGAGGATCCGAACGGCCCGCAGGCGGCTGAGGCCGCGTACGCCTCGGTGCTCTGCTACCAGAACATCTACACCGAGACCCACAAGGACGGCTCCGACAAGAAGGGGTCCGGCAACCTCCCCGACGGGGGGACGAGCAAGAAGGGCGACAAGAAGGCGGAGAAGGCGAAGTTCCAGCCGAAGGACTTCAGTGACAGCCAGAAGGGCATGATCACCGCCTTCAACCGGTACGTCTGCTACATCAAGCCCGCGGCGAACGACAAGGAAGCCCAGGAGCAGTACGTCGAGGTGAAGTACGCGCGCGGCCGCACGTACTTCGAGGCGCAGCACTGGGAGGAGGCCGCGCTCGCGTTCCGCGACGTGGCGCTGAACCACGCCGACAAGGAAGTCGGCATCTACGCGTCGCAGCTCTACCTCGAGTCGCTCAACGTCCTCGGCGCGAACATGGACCCGCCGCGTCCGTCTTGTTACGACGACATGGCCGCGGATGTGCCCAAGTTCATCGATCTCTACTGCAAGGGCGGCAAGGAGAAGGAGAACGCCGAGCAGTGCGGCATCCTGATCCGCATCCAGCGCGACATCGAGCGCCTGCGCGCGCAGAAGCTCGTCGAGGCTGCTGACGCGGCCGGTGGCGTCGAGGCCCTCAAGAACTATGAGAAGGCCGCCGTCGCCTACATGGACATGTGGAAGAAGTACGGCGAGGCCGCCTGCGAGGCGAAGCAGCCCGCGTGCGAGAAGAGCGAGGAGGTCCTCTACAACGCCGCGAAGGCGTTCCAGGCCGCCCGCCTCATCGCCAAGTCGATCTCGGCCCGCAAGATCCTGCTCGATCCGCGGTACAACCTCCACAACACCGAGCTGGCGAAGACGTCGATCTACGAGATCGGCGGCAACTACCAGGCGATCGCGGTCTACGACGAGGCGGCGAACTGGTACGAGCGCTACGCCCGCGAGAACCCGAAGGGGGAGAAGGCCGCCGAGGCGCTCCAGGACGCGGTCGTGCTGCGGCTCGGCCTCGGTCAGGAGGACCAGGCGATCAAGGACGCCGACCTCTTCAACAAGAACTACGGCAAGGCGAAGCCGGCGCAGACGGCGCAGATCGCGTTCGCGATCGGCGCGCACTACATCGATCGCGAGGACTGGGATCAGGCGCGCCGGCGGCTGTCGACGGCGATGCCGCAGATCGATCGCAACGCGACGTTCGACGTCCAGGTGCAGGCGCACGCGATGTACGCGCGCGTCCTGTTGCAGACGAAGAGCGTGACCCCGGCGAACGGCGAGTACAACAAGGTCCGCGGCTACTGGAAGGACCCTGCGGCCGCGCTCAAGAAGCTCGACGCGATCGGCGGCGAGGAGCCGGAGAAGCTGCGCCGGCTCGGCAAGGTGCTGACCGCGGTCGGCGAGGCCTACTTCCACTTCGCCGAGCAGAAGCGGAAGGACGTCGATAAGATCAAGTTCCCCGAGTACAAGGGCTCCGGGAACCGCGAGGACGTCCTCAAGCACATCAACACCAAGGTCGCCGACTGGGTGAAGAAGAAGCGCCCGGCGATCGAGGCGGCCGACGTCGAGTACCAGAAGATCCTCAAGCTGGAGCCGACGCCTCCGCCGAAGTGGGTCATCGCGGCCGGCGCGCGCGTCGGTCAGATGTGGGGCAAGTTCGTCGCCGAGTTCCGGGCCGCGCCCATCCCGAAGGAATGGAAGGGGCACGGCATGGTCCCGGGCACCGACGTCTCGTACGACGAGATCCGGGGTGAGTACTACTCACGCCTCGACGAGGCGAGCGAGCCGCAGAAGCAGATGGCGAAGGGCGCGTTCAAGACCTGCCTCGACCTGTCCGTGAAGTACCAGTACTTCGACGACTACTCCCGTACCTGCGAGGTGTGGCTGTCGAAGAACTACGGCGCCGAGTACCACCTCATCGACGAATTCCGTGGCTCGCCGTCGCGGGTCAACTCCGGCATGAGCGAACGCCCTGCGCCGCTGAACCTCGACGGGACCGCCTTCCGAGAAGCGCTGACCGCGACCGACAAGCCGGCTGCGAGCAAGGACAAGGAAGAGGGCGAGGACAAGAAGGCGGGCGAGGACAAGAAGGCGGCGCCGGCGGCGGCTGGCGCGTCCAAGGAAGGCTCGGCGCTCGATCGGGCCACGACCCGACCCAGGAAGTGATGGAGCGAAACATGAGAAGCATCACCTCATTGGCAGCGGTTGCGGTGCTCCTTCTGGCCGCGACGGGTTGTGGCGGCGGCAGCACCGGCGGTACGGCTCACGGGGCGAAGGACCCGACGACGGGCAAGACGATCACGGACAGCAAGGGTCAAGCCGTGTCGGTCGAGGCGGCCAACAAGTTCAAGACCGCCATGGACTCCATGGTCCAGCACGACAAGGCTGGGGACTGGTCCGAGGCGACTTGCAGCTCGACGGCCCAGCTGTTCCTGGACGCGGCGGACGAGCAAGGGGACACGACGTTCGCCGAGGCCATCTACAACGCGGGGCTCGCGTACCAGCGTTGCAAGAAGGACTCGGAGGCGAAGAAGCACTTCACGCAAGCGCTTCAGAAGAACCCGAAGTTCCACCCCGCGCGGGTCCAGGTGGCGCTCTACAACCTGGCGGAGTCGGGCGAGAGGAACCTCGACGCGGCGATCAGCGAGATGCGCCAGGCCGCCGTCGTCGATGCTCAGTACAAGAACGTCGAGGCGCTCGTGCACCTCGCGCTCCTGTACATGAAGCGCGGCAACCAGGTCGCGGACAACGATGGCCCCAACGACTTCCAGCGCGCGAAGCGGTACATCCAGAGCGCGCTGGCCGTCGATGACGCCTTCATGCCCGCGTTCAACCAGCTCGCGATCTACTACCTGGAGACGGCGAAGCAGAAGGCGGGCAGGAAGACGGGCAAGGCGGTCGCGACCAACGTCAGCAAGCAGAAGAAGGTCGACACGCAGGCGCTGGAGCTCGCGGCGCTGGTCTGCTCCCAGGCCATCCGCAAGAACCCCAACTACGCGCCGATCCACAACACCGCGGGGATGATCCAGGTCGAGCTCGCGAACCTGAACGGCGCCGTGCAGGAGTTCAACCTCGCGAGGAGGCTCGATCCGACCTTCTACGAGGCGCAGATGAACTACGCGGCGGTGAACCTCCAGTTCCGCGGGTTCCAGCAGGCGGACGAGGCGTACCGCGCGGCCCTGAAGATGCGTCCGAACGACTACGACGCTCATCTGGGCCTCGCGCTCGCCCTGCGCGGTCAGATCGATGACGCGAACTTCGACAGCATGGTGGCCGCCGCCAGCGCTGAGCTCGAAGCCGCCAAGAAGGTCGCCCCCGAGCGCGCCGAGACCTACTACAACGAGGCGATCCTGACCCAGGAGTACAAGGCGAAGTCGGGCGGCAAGGGGGCCGAGGGCGCCCTCATGTCGGCGAAGGGGCTGTTCGGTCAGTTCATCCAGAAGGCGGGCGCTAGCACCGAGTTCGCCGACGCGGTGAAGCGGTCGAAGGAGCGTATGAGCGAGATCGACCAGATCATCGCCTTCAACAAGCAGACCGAGGCCGAGCGGAAGGCGGCCGAGGCCGACATGAAGACGAAGGAAGCCGAGCAGGAGGCAGCTGCCGGGAGCGAGGGCGAAGGGGGCGAAGCGACGACCCCGGCCCCGGCTCCTGCCCAGTAGCGGAGCCTCGTCCTGCGCGCTGTCGATGGCGGGGTGCAGGTTCGTGTGACACGGGCTCAGCCGCTAGGCAGGCAAGTGAGGCGTACAAGGTACGCCGCAGCGAGCCGAACGACGCGGATGAGCCCGTCGCGCACGAAGATGCGCCCCACCACAGCGGACGTCCCGATCGGTCCGGGTCGCAACGAGGGTGAGCGAGGGATACGGTAGTATTCCGGGCGAGCTCGACGGGCGGGGCGGACCGCGTGGCGGTGCGACAGACAACGGCACCTGGAGCCCCCTTCTCTCGCTGCACGAAGCTGCATCAAGGAGAAGGGGGCTCGCTCTTTTCGTCTTCGTCGCAGCTCTCTGGGAACCTTGGGTAGAATCGGTTGTCGAGGCGTGTGTGGGTCGTGCTCTCCGACGCCTCGATAGCATGCGAAGCTGGTTGACCGGCCGCCGCGGAAGGCGGTACAATGGCACTGTAACCGAGTCGAAACATTGTGAGGAGGCTGGAATGAGAGGGTTGACCCGATTGGGTGCGGGAGTCGTGGCTGCCGTTCTTACGAGCGTGGTCGCCTCATCGGCGTTCGCGCAGGGAGCGGCTCCTGGTGGTGGGAAGAAGGACGAGGGCTACGGGTACGAGTTCTCGGACGATCCGCTGAACGCCGGTGGGTTCGGCCCCAACGACGCCACCATCCGTGTGCGGCCCGGCCCTGTCCGGACGACGCTGATCAGGCCCCGCACCTCGTTCGTTCCGGAGATGCTCAAGTCGGTCGAGAACCTCTGATGTGACGGGCAGGTTTGGCACCTGCCCTATCGATTTACCCCCCGGTGCTGGGGGCGTGCGCCGCGCGGCGCATAGGGAAGGCTGGCGGAGATGGAAGGCAAGCAAAGGGTCGCTCTCACATTTGCGCTCTACCAAAACGAGGCGCTCGTCCGCCG
Organism: Sorangium sp. So ce302; assembly: GCF_051530145.1. GTDB lineage: Bacteria > Myxococcota_A > Polyangia > Polyangiales > Polyangiaceae > Sorangium > Sorangium cellulosum_B. Next base: position 4,310,955 of record NZ_CP150326.1, read on the forward strand.
GGAGACGATCACCCAGGATATCGTCAAGGTAGGCAAGGACGCGAAGAGCCATCTGCGTGTCGATGACGAGCTTGCCTCGCGCATGCACGCGGTCATCGAGGTCGCCTCCCCGCAGGACATCACGCTCATCGATCTCGGCAACGAGCCGGGCACGATGGTGAACGGGGCGCGCGTCAACAAGTGCAAGATCAGCCCAGGCGATCAGCTCCAGATCGGCGGCACGAAGATCATGCTGGAGCGCGCGGAGCCGGTGGCGGTCGCCGCGGCCGCGGGACCTGCGAAGCCGGTTCCCGCCAACCCGTTTGCGGCGGCGCCTGGTGGGAACCCGTTCGGCGCTGCGGCGCCCGGGAATCCGTTCGCGGCCGCGCCGCCTGGGAACCCGTTCGCCGCGGCCTCCGCGGGCGGCGCGGACCCGTTCTCCTACAACAACCCGTTCGCGCAGTCGGCGCCGGCCGTCGACGAGGTGCCCCCGGACGCGCCCGAGGGCTCCTACACGTACACGCTCGTGAAGAACGGGCCGGACGTGCCGAGCGACGAAACCGAGGTCCCGGCGGCCTCGGTCGAGGTCATGATTCTGTGGGATGCTGCGGTGCTCCACGTCGAGCACCTCACGCCGCCGCGCTCCTTCTACGTCGGTGAGGAGGCGGGGAAGAACTTCAAGTGCGACTACTTCATCCCCTCGGAGAAGCTCGGCACGACGCGGGCGCCCATCATCCTCGCGGATCGCTCCGGCTCGGTCTCCGTGGTGCTCCTGCCCCGCGCGACCGGCACCATCGAGATCCCGGGTAGGCCGAAGATGACGGTGCAGCAGGCGATCGATCAGGGCCTCACGCAGCCGTGTTCCGAGCTCTCTGGCGCCTATCAGATGGCGCTTCCGTCGGGCGGGAAGGCGAAGGTAGAGCTCGACGGCATCGTCTTCCAGGTGTCCGCCGTGAACGCAGGCAAGGTCGTGGCCGGCCACCTCCAGCTGGACACGCAGAGCCTGCTGTACACGGGCCTCTCGATGGCGGTTCACCTCGGGCTGCTCGCGGCGATGGCCTTCTTCATGCCGCCCCTCGGCGATACGGGCGAGGACGGGATCTCCGCTGACCAGCAGTTCCTCATCCAGCAGTACCTCGCGGCGGCCGCCGAGAAGGAGATGGAGGAGAAGGAGACCGAGCAGATCGCCGACAACGCGGCGGACAACAAGGAGGGCGGCACCGGTACCCGCGCCAAGGGTGAAGAGGGTTCGATGGGTAACCCGAACACCAAGGCCACCGGCAACCGCTACGGCGTCCAGGGGCCCGCCGACAACCCGGATCCGCACATCGCCCGCCAGGCCGCGCTCCGCGACGCCGCGGAGTTCGGCATGATCGGGCTGCTGAACGCCGGCGCCGGCGGCGATCCGAACGCGCCGACCGCGCCGTGGGGACGCGACGATTCGCTCGGGAACGATCCGCTGAGCGCCCGCGGCAACATGTGGGGCGATCAGATCGGCGACTCGTTCGGCGCTGGCGGCCTCGGCCTCTCCGGCATCGGCGAGGGCGGCGGCGGGCGCGGCGAGGGCATCGGCCTCGGCTCGATCGGCACCATCGGGCACGGCGCCGGCACCGGCACCGGCCAGGGCTTCGGCTCCGGCCATGGCCGCCTCGGAGGGTCGCATCGCACCAAGCCGCCGCAGGTGCGCATGGGTGCTACCAGCGTGAGCGGCCGTCTGCCCCCCGAGGTCATCCAGCGTATCGTCCGCCAGAACTTCGGTCGATTCCGGCTCTGCTACGAGAACGGGCTCAGGAACAACCCGAATCTCCAGGGACGTGTCGCGGTGCGCTTCGTCATCGGGCGCGACGGCGCGGTCTCCAACGTGGGTAACGGCGGTTCGGATCTGCCCGATAACGGCGTGGTTTCCTGCGTCGTTCGGGCGTTCTACGGCCTGTCGTTCCCGCAGCCCGAGGGCGGTATCGTCACCGTCGTCTACCCGATCATGCTCAGCCCCGGCGGCTGAGCCCGCCTCACCGCTCGGTTCGAGCGAACGCCCCGCACGCGAAGTGCGGGGCGTTTTCCGTTTCAGCGCTGGATGCGGCCGGCGCCAGGCGCGGCCGGGGGTCTGCGGCGAGCGCTGTGGGGTGGCCAGCTCGGCGTCCGCCGCGCGGGGTAGGGCGGGGGCCCCGCGTGAAGGCGCTGCAGCGAGGCGCATGCGCGGGGTTTGAAGCCCTGGACTTCCGCGGTTGCCTCCGCCTATTCTCGCGTCGCCGCGCGAGGTTCAACGCGCGCCACCTCGGGACGCTTGTGACGGTGCCACACGGAGCGGGGCAGCCCGTCTCCTAGATTGCTGACGGAGCGGCGCAGCCGTCTCCGGGACGCTGGAAGGAGCGGCGCAGCCGACTCCGGGATTGGGGACGGAGCGGCGCAGCCGGCTCCGGGATTGGGGACGGAGCGGCGCAGCCGGCTCCGGGATTGGGGACGGAGCGGCGCAGCCGACTCCGGGACGCTGGAAGGAGCGGCGCAGCCGGCTCCGGGATTGGGGACGGAGCGGCGCAGCCGGCTCCGGGACGCTGAAGGAGCGGTGCAGCCGACTCCGGGACGTTTTGAAGAGGGGCGACGCGACGCCCAGGTCACTCAGAGGCCGGCGATGCCGGGGCCATTCGAAAGGTGAGCGAGATGAAGCTTGGGGCATTCTTGATGGTTGGCCTGGTCGCGGCGAGCGCGGCAGGCCTGGGCTGCAGCCGACACCGCCAGGAGGCCGTCATCCTGGCGAATCAGGCCGACAAGGAGGTCGCCGTCAACCCCGACGGTGCGGCCAACAAGTACGAGCAGGCGACCAAGCTCGACCCGAACAACCACCGCATCTTCTTCAAGCTGGCGATGGCACACAAGAAGTCGGAGTCGTGGGACAAGGTCGCATCGACGCTGGCTCGCGCCACGCAGATCGCCCCGAAGTTCGCCAACTACTGGTTCGAACGGGGGTGGGCGCTCGAGCAGCAAGCGAAGAAAAAGACGATCTCGTACGAAGAGGCCAAAGAGCCGTACCAGAAGTGTATCGAGAACGACCCCAACTTCGCGGATTGCTACTCCCAGCTCGGGAACGTTTACCTCTGGACGGACGACGAGCAGAAGGCGCTCGAGAACCTCACCAAGGCGATCGAGCACAATCCGAACGAAATCCGCTACTACGCGGCGCTCGCCGACCTGTACACCCGTCTCGGGTACACGAAGGAGGCCGAGCAGGTGCTGAAGGAGGCGAAGTCGTTCGCGAAGCCGGGGGACAAGTACCTCTTCGGCGTCCACAGCCTGCTCGCGTCGGTCTACCAGGACCGGGGGTCCACGGCGGAGATGGTGTCCGAGCTCGAGGCCGCCAAGGCGGTGGCGCCCACGGATGGTCCCGAGTCGGTGCAGATTCTCTGGAGTCTCGGGAGCACCTACGCGACCCTGGATCCGCCGCGCAAGCAGGAGGCAATCCAGATGCTCAAGGGGTTCACCACGCGCGCCTGCAAGGGATCGAAGGCGGCGAGCTTCAAGACCGAGTGCGAGACGGCGAACACGCTCGTCGCGCGGCTCGGCGGTCAATAGCCGTGATGCCGCGCGCGGCACGGGGCACGTAAGCGTTTCAATTCGTTCGAAGGTCGGGGCCGAGGGTCGATAATCAATGGATCTTGCGCAGCGTCTCAATCATCTCGAGTCGGTTCATGACTGGCAAGGGCTCGTCGAGGAGCTCGAGAAGGGGATTGCGGCCGAAGGGGACGCGACCCGGAAGGCGGCATATCACCTGAAGCTCGGGCGGCTGCTCGAGGAGAAGTTCCTTCAGGCCGTCAAGGCGCTGAAGCACTTCCAGGACGCCTACAAGCTGAATCCAGCGCTGTTAGAGGCGCTGGAGTCGGCTCGTTCCATCTACTGGGACCTCGGCAAGACCAACATGGTCCAGAAGCTCCTGGAGCTCGAGCTGAGGAACGCCCCCGAGGGTACCGCGGCCGCCGAGCTTCGCGTGGAGCTCGGCGACGTGCTCTGCGACGCGGGCGATTTCGAGCGCGCGACGGAGATGTACGCGAAAGGCCTCGCTGCGTCCGGCGGGACGAGCGAGGAGGCGCGGGCTTGCCTCTTCGACATGCAGGTCGATCAGTCGTCGTGGTCGGCGCGCATGGCGGAGCTGGTGGATGCGGCCGACGCGGCCGCGAGCACCGACGAGCGCAAGCGGCTGCTGCTCCGCGCGGCGCGCCTCGCGAAGCGCTTCGATCGCGGTCAGCTCGAGGACCTGCTCCGGAGAGCGTACGAGACGGCGCCTTCCGACAAGCAGGCCGCGACGATGTTCGAGGGGCTCCTCGTCGAGGCGGAGCGGCCGCAGGCGATCGTGGAGACGCAGCGACGCATCCTCGACGCGCGCGCCGGCGTGGCGCGCGGAGAGGCGGCGTTCAAGTTCGGCGTCCGCTGGGCCACGCGGCACCAGAACGTCGAGATCGGATCGAAGCTCCTCGAGGAATCGCTCCGGTTCGACCCCTCGAACGAGGCTGCGTTCGCCTACCTGCGCGAGCTCTGGGGGACGAAGGAGGGCAACTGGGAGCGCGTCGCGTCGCTGGCGGAGAGCGCTGCCAACCAGAACGGCAGCTCCCCGTACATGATCGCGCAGGCGGGCGGCATCGCCTGGCGCCAGCTCGGCAACCTCATCCGGGCCAGGAGCTGGTTCGAGAGGCTCTCGGCGGTCGCCCCGACGCACCCGAGCGTGAGCGCGTTCGAAGCGCAGATCGGCGAGCGCCTCACGGCCGCTCCTGTCGCGCCGTCCGCGCCTCCACCGGCTGCTGCCGCGCCCGTGCCCGTTGTCGTCGCGCCCGCGCCTGTTGTCGTCGCGCCGGCCGCGCCTGCGCCCGTGGCCGTCGCGCCTGCGGACGCCACGCCGCTTCCCACGAGCGCGCCTGCGCCCGTCAGCGCGCCGGCCCCGCTCAGCGTGCCGGCCCCGCTCAGCACGCCGGCCCCGGTGAGCGCGCCGGCCCCGGTGAGCGGCAGGGCGAGCGCGCCCGCGAGCGCTCCTGTGGACGCCTCGTCGGTGGACGAGCGCGACGCGAGGTCCTCGGTGGCCGACATCGAGCCGCCGCCTCCTGCGCGGGCTCCCGCCGAGAGCAGGCCTGCGGATTCGGAGGTCGGCCGGCGGCCGACAGCGCCGCCGCCTCCCGGCGCGGAGGTCGCGGGCCGCGTCGAGGAGCTCAAGGCCAAGGCCCAGAAGCAGGAGCAGGCCAAGCGGTACAACGAGTACGTCAAGACGCTGATCGAGATCGCTGAGGCGGTCTCGGATCCTGCCGAGAAGATCGACAACTACGCGAAGGCGGCGGAGCTCTACTCGGGCAAGTTCTCGAACGCGGCCGAGGCGGTGAAGTGCTACGAGTCGATCCTCGCGATCGACGGCGAGCACGCGCAGGCGATCGACTTCCTCCGCCAGAGCTACGAGAAGCGGCGCGACTGGGAGAAGCTCATCGGGCTGCTCCGCCGCGAGGCCGCGGCGCTCCCGGAGGGCGGCGATCGCGCCGCGAAGTACCTCGAGATCGCGAAGCTCGCGTCGGAGCGGGTGAAGAAGGTCGACTTCTGCATCGAGCTCTGGGACGAGGTCCTCGCGAACGACCCGGAGAACCCCGAGGCGCTGAACGCGCTGGCCGGGCTCTACGAGAAGAACAAGGACTACCAGGCCTTCGCGAGGGTGCTGCAGAAGCAGGTCGACACGACCTTCGACAGCACCCAGAAGCTCGCGCTCCTCAGCAAGCTCGCGCAGCTCTACGGCGAGCGCCTCAAGGACGACGAGGCGGCCGTCAAGGCCTGGCAAGAGGTGATCGCGCTGAACCCCCAGGACCGCAAGGCCCAGGAGGCGCTCAAGAAGGCGTACCTCCAGCTGCAGCGCTGGGACGACCTCGAGGTGTTCTACGCCGAGAGCGGCAAGTGGGACGAGTTCATCCGGGTCCTCGAGTCGCAGGAGGCCAAGGAGACCGACGACGCGGCCAAGATCAGCCTGCTGGTCAAGATCGCCGAGCTCTGGATGGTCCAGAAGCAGAAGGCGGATCGCGCCGCGCGCGCCTACGAGAAGGTGCTCTCGATCGACGGCTCGCACCTCGCCGCGGCCGAGGCGCTCATCCCGATCTACACGCAGGCGAACAACCCGAAGGGGCTCGCCGGCGCCATCGAGGTGAAGCTCTCGCACGACCAGGACGACGTCTCCCGGCTCGACCTCTACCGGCAGGTCGCGGCGCTCTACGAGACGCGCCTCAAGGAGCCGCAGCGGGCGTTCGAGCGTTACCTCTCGGCCTTCCAGATCGCCCCGCAGGACGAGCAGTGCATCGATGACGTCGAGCGCGCCGCGCGCTCGACGGAGGGGTGGGACGCCCTGATCCAGGCCTACTCGTCGGCGATCTCGCGCGCCGAGGGCGAGGGGGACATCGCGCTCGGGGTCGATCTCCGGCTCCGGCTCGGGCGGGTGTTGCTCGACGAGGTGAAGCGCATCGACGAGGCGCTCTCGCAGTTCCGGGCCGTGTACGAGGCGGACGGCGAGAACCAGGCCGCGATCGGCGCGCTGGAGCGGCTCTACCGCGAGACGGGCCGGTTCGGCGAGCTGCTCGGCATCTACGAGAAGAAGCTCGGCATCGTCACCGAGCCGGAGGAGCGCAAGCAGATCCTCTACGCGATCGCGGAGCTCTACGAAGGGGAGCTGCGCGACGCGGCGCAGGCGATCGGGACGTACCGCCAGGTGCTCGACGACGAGCCGATGGACCCGCAGGCGCTCGCGGCGCTCGACAAGCTCTACCGCGAGCAGCAGGACTGGGAGTCCTACGTCGACGTGCTCCGCAAGCGGATCGACTCTCCGCTCGACGAGCAGGCGCTCATCGACCTCAAGTTCCGGCTCGGGAGCACCCTCGAGAAGCACCTGAACGATGCGGCCGGAGCGCTCGAGAACTACAAGGAAATCCTGATCCTCGATCCGGGCAACGACGCGGCGCGCCTCGCGCTCGAGGCGCTGCTCTCGAACGAGTCGCTGCGGGCCGAGGCGGCGGCCATCCTGCAGGAGATCTACGAGGGGCGCGGCGACTGGGAGAAGCTGATCCAGGCGCTGGAGATCCTCGCCGCGGCCGAGGGCGACACGGCGACCCGCGTCGCGCTGCTCCGGAAGGTGGCGCGGACGGCGGCCGAGAGCCTGAGCGACCTGGGCCGCGCGTTCGACGCGCAGTCGCGGGCGCTCAAGGACGACCCGTCGCACGCCGAGACGCGGGCGGAGCTCGAGTCGCTCGCCGCGCAGGCGGGCGCCTGGGACAGGCTCGACGTCATCTTCAGCGAGATCGCCGATTCGCTGAGCGACGCGCGGCTGAGCCGCGAATACTGGATGCGCCTCGGGAGCATCCACGAGCGGCTCGGCAAGGTCGAGGAGGCGGCGAACGGCTACCTCCGCGTGCTCTCGATCGATCCCGCCGACTCGGAGGCGCTGGAGGCGATGGACGAGCTCTACCGGCGCACCGAGCGCTGGGGCGATCTCATCGGCGTCTACCGGCGCCGCATCGAGCTCGTGCACGAGCCGTCCGAGCGCGAGGGCCTCTATGCGCAGATGGCCGAGGTCTACGAGCAGCGGCTCGGGCAGCCGGAGGAGGCGATCGCCGCGTACCGCGAGGTCCTCTCCATCGACAACACGAGCCTGGTGGCGCTTGCGGCGCTCGACGGGCTCTTCAGCCGCCAGGGCATGTGGGAAGAGCTGGCGGACAACCTCGAGGCGCAGCTCGGCATCGCGGTCGAGGAGGAGGCGCAGATCCGGCTGATGCTCCGGCTCGCCGCGCTGCGGGAGTCGCGGATGCGGCTCGTCGACTCGGCGATCGACATCTACCGGCAGGTGCTCGAGCGCGAGCCGACCAACGTCGAGGCGCTCGGGGCGCTCGAGCGCCTCGGGAAGGTCGCCGAGCACGAGCTCGCGATCGCGGAGATCCTCGAGCCGCTGTACCGCCAGTCGGGCGACTTCCAGAAGCTCATCGGGGTGCACGAGGTGCAGGTGCGGCGCAGCGACGACGTGACCCGTCGCGTCGAGCTGCTCCACCAGATCGCCGTGCTCTACGAGGACGCGGGCAGCGACCTCAGCTCGGCCTTCGACACCTACGCGCGGGCGCTGAGCCAGGATCCGGCCTCGGAGTCGACGCAGGAGGGGCTCGACCGGCTCGCGCGCGCGACCGGCCGCTTCGCCGACCTGGCGCGCGTGTTCGAGACGCTGGCGGCGCAGCAGACCGACGCGGAGCTCGCGAGCTCGCTCTACACGATGAGCGCTCGGATCTACGAGGGAGACCTCGGCGACATGGACAGCGCCGTCGGGCACTACCGGCGCGTGCTCGAGATCGATCCGCGCAACCTGCACGCCGCCGAGTCGCTCGAGCGGCTGTTCAGGACCTCGGAGCGGTACAACGAGCTGTCGCAGATCCTCCAGCAGAAGGCGGACATCCTCGACGACCTGAGCGAGAAGAAGCTCGCCCTCTTCCAGGCCGCGAGCCTCGAGGAGGAGGTGCTCGAGCGGCACGATCAGGCCATCGCCGTCTATGGCAAGGTGCTCGAGCTCGACGCCGAGGATCTGCGGGCGATCGACGCGCTGACGAAGCTCTACCTCAGCCTCTCACGCTGGCAGGAGCTCCTCTCGGTCTACGCGAAGAAGGCCGATCTCGTCCTCGATTCGAACGAGAAGAAGCGCATCTACTACCAGATCGGCGCGGTGTACGAGCGCGAGCTCGGCAACGTCGCGAGCGCGATCGACACGTACCAGCGCGTGCTCGAGATCGATCCGGACGATCTCCAGGCGCTCGGGCGGCTCGACGTGCTCTACCAGACGTCGCAGAACTGGCTCGAGCTGCTCAGCGTGCTCCAGCACGAGGCGGAGATCACCGCGGATCCGGCGGAGGGCATCAGCTACCAGTACCGGATCGCGGAGCTCTACGAGAAGCACCTCGACGACGTGTCCCGGGCGATCGAGCTCTACCGCGATCTCTTGCAGCAGATGCCCGATCACGAGCCGACGCTGCGGGCGCTCGAGCAGATCAAGGACGGCAGCCGCGAGCCGCTCGGCGCCGCGCTGGTGCTCGAGCCGATCTACGACGCGTCCGGCGAGTGGCAGAAGCTGATCAGCGTGCTCGAGGTCCGGGTCAAGGTGGCCGAGGACCCGTACGAGAGGGTCGATCTGCTCCACCGCATCGCGCGCCTCTCGGAGGAGATGCTGAGCGACCACGTCACCGCGTTCGAGACGTACGCGCGGGCGGTGACGTGCGATATCGGCAACGAGGAGTCGCTCTCGAACCTGGAGCGGCTCGCGATGATGGTGAACCGCTGGCCGCAGGTGGCCGCGCTGTACGACACCGAGCTCGGCCGGCTCGGCGAGGAGCCGGCGCGCTTCGTGGAGCTCGGGCTTCGGCTCGCGCAGATCTTCGAGACGCAGCTCGACGACATCGACAGCGCCGTCGCGCGCTACAGGCGCGTGCTCGAGGTCGAGCCGGAGAACCAGACCGCGATCGCGTCGCTCGATCGCCTGTTCACCGCGACCGAGCGGTGGGGCGATCTCGTCACCATCCTGTCGCGCGAGTCGGAGATCGCGCAGTCGCCGGACGAGATCCTCGAGTTCAAGTACCGGCTCGGCGTGGTCTATCAAACGCGTCTCAACGACCTGCCCGCGGCCATCGGGGCGTACCGCGAGGTGCTCACGGCGGCGCCCGAGCACTCGCCCACGCTCGAGGCCCTCGAGGGGCTCTTCGCGGCCGGGATCAAGCAGATCGAGATCGGCGCCATCCTGGAGCCGCTCTACCAGGCGGCGGCGGAGTGGGAGAAGCTCGGCGGGGTGCTCGAGGCGGAGCTCACCCACCTCACCGAGGCGCAGGAGCGGCAGGCGATGTACTACCGGCTCGGGGAGCTCCAGGAGGAGCGCCTCATCTCGCCGGACGGGGCCCTCGCCGTCTTCATGCGGGCGTTGAAGGAGTACCCGGGCGACGAGAAGACGCTCGAGGAGGTCGAGCGGCTCGCCGGCTCGGTCGACGGCGGCTGGGAGATGCTCGCCAACGCGTACGCCGACGTGCTGGGCATCCACAGCGACAAGGACGTCCAGACCGGCATCGGCAAGCGGCTCGCGCGGGTCTTCGAGACCGACCTCAGCGACGTCGCCAAGGCCGAGGAGACGTACCGGTACGTGCTCGGCATCGAGCCGCTCGAGGCCGAGGCGCTCTCGAACCTCGATCGGATCTACACGCAGCTCGAGCAGTACCCGGAGCTCGCGAGCGTGCTCGAGCAGCGGGTGCGCGCGACCGAGGATCGCCCGGAGCTCGTCGACCTGTACCTCCGGCTCGGGCAGACGTACGAGGAGCGGCTCGGTCAGCTCGACGACGCCATCCGCGCGTTCCGGCGCATCTTCGACGAGCTCGAGACGACGAACGAGCAGGCGATCAGCGCCCTCGAGCGCATCTACACGGCCAAGGGGGCCTGGACCCAGCTCAAGGTCGTGCTGGAGCGAGAGCTCGAGAACGCGATGGGCGACAGCCAGGAGGCCGACATCCGCGCCAAGATGGCGCACCTGCTCGCCGATCGGCTGAACGACGTCCAGGGCGCGGTCGAGACCTGGAAGCGCGTCCTCGACCTCCGGGGCGAGGATCCGGAGGCGCTCGGGGCGCTGTCCAACCTCTATGAGCGCGTGGGGCAGTGGTCCGAGCTCTGCGACGTCCTCGAGCGGCATTACGACATCGCGATCGATGACGAGTCGCGCGTCGCGGTGCTGCTCCGCCGCGCCAAGCTGTTCCACGAGCAGCTCGGCCGCGACGACTCGTCGCTCGACGACTACCAGCGCGTCCTCGACATCGACTACGCCAACCTCGAGGCGCTCTACGCCATCGCGGCGATCTGGCGGCTGCGCAACGAGCCCGAGCAGATCGTGAGCTCTCTCCACCAGACGGTGGATCGGGCGCGGGACGTGCTGCCGGCCGAGAACGTGATCGCGCTGTACCGCGAGCTCGGGACGACCTACCAGCACGTCCTCGGGCAGGCGTACGACGCCATCGACGCCTGGAGGAAGCTGCTCGAGGTCGACCCGAAGGACTTCGAGGCGATGGCCGCCCTGGAGAACCTGCTCCGGGCCGAGGGGCGCTGGGTCGAGGTCATCGACGTGAAGATGGGCCGGGCGGCGGCCTACGAGTCGCCGGCGGACAAGGTGCGCGAGTACCTCGAGGTGGCGCAGATCTGGGAGCACCAGGTCGAGGAGAAGGACCGGGGCACGCTCGCGTACGAGAAGGTCCTGGAGCTCGAGCCGACGCACGACCAGGCCTTCGCGGCGCTCGAGGAGCTCCACGACGCGGCCCGACGGAGCGAGCCGCTCATCGAGCTCTACCTCGCGCGGCTCGAGTCGCGCGAGGAGGTCTCCGACAAGACCGACATCCTCCGCAAGGTGGCCCGGGTCTTCGAGGAGCAGCTCGAGGACAAGCCGCAGGCCTTCGACGCGCTGCTCACGGCGTTCGAGATGGACTTCTCCGACATGGACACGGTCCGCTACCTCGAGCGCATGGCGCAGGCGACGAACCGCTGGCCCGAGCTCGTGCAGACGGTGAACGGGTGGCTGCAGCAGCAGACGGCACCGCTCCAGAAGATCACGCTCTGCCTGCGCCTCGCCAAGTGGTACGCGGAGGACCTCGGTCACCCCGAGTACGCCCAGCCGTACTACCAGCAGATCCTCGCGCACGACCCGAACAACGTCGCCGTGCTGCGCCAGATGGCGAACTTCTTCAAGAAGACCGGCCAGTGGCAGCAGCAGGGGCAGATGCTGACGAGCGCCCTCAACGTCGCGGTCACCGACGTCGATCGGAAGGAGGTCCTGACCGAGCTCGGCGAGGTCCTCGAGAAGCACATGGGCGAGGTCGAGCAGGGGCTCAGCTTCTACCGGCGCGCCCTCGACGTGGATCCGCTGCACCTGCCGGCCCTCGAGGCGCTGGAGCGGATCTACACGGATCGCGATCAGTCGAACGATCTCGTCGACGTCCTGCTCCGCAAGGCGCGGGCCGTGAACGAGTCCGACGTCGTCGCGGCCGTGAAGCTGCGCACGGCCGGCCTCTACGAGTCCAAGCTCGGCCTGATCGAGAAGGCCGGCGCGGTCTACCGCGAGGTGCTGGACATCGACGCCTCGAACCTCCTCGCGATGCGGGGGCTCGAGCGCGTCTACACGGCGACGCACCAGTGGCCCGATCTCGTGCGCGTCCTCGAGATGCAGCTCGACGTGGTCACCACGGAGCGCGAGCGCATCGACGTGCTGATGAAGATCGCGACCCTCCAGGAGGCGCAGTTCCTGAAGCCCGATCTGTCGGCCGCGCGCCTCGAGCAGGTGGTCGAGATCGACCCGAGCCACGAGCCCGCGCTCGAGGCCCTGGAGCGCTGCTATCGCCGGCTCCGCCAGTGGCACGATCTCATCAACACCTACGATCGCCACATCACCGCGGCGGAGGATCGGCAGAAGAAGATCGAGCTCTGGTCCCACACGGCCAAGGTCTACGCAGAGGAGATCGAGGACCTCGACCGCGCCATCGACGCGTACCTGAACATCGTCGACATCCAGGACACGCACATCCCGGCCCTGGAGGCGCTGGCGAAGCTCTACGAGAAGCAGGACAACTCGGCGAAGGCCATCGAGTACATGACGCGCGTCGCCGACCTGACGGCCGACGGCAAGCAGCGCGTCGAGATGTACTTCCGGATCGGCCGGCAGCTCGACGAGAAGCTCGGCGAGCGGGTCCAGGCCCAGGAGCGCTTCGAGATGGCGCTCGATCTCGATCCGTCGCACGTGCCGACGCTGGCGGCGCTGCGGGTGATCGCGATCGACGCGGCCGACTGGGATCGGGCGGCGCGTTACCTCGATCAGGAGCAGATGAACACCGACGCGCCCCGCGCCAAGGCGCGGCTGCTCGTCGAGCTCGGCAAGCTCCGGGACGACATGCTCGGCGAGCACGCGCTCGCGGTGCAGGCGTACGAGATGGCGCTCCAGAGCGATCCCGACAACGAGGACGCCGCGATGCCGCTCCTCAACGAGTACGTCTCCACGGAGCGGTGGGCCCAGGCCGAGCCGCTCGCGGAGATGCTCGTCAGGAAGAGCGGCAAGCGCGATAGGTCAGAGCAGCACCGGCTGCAGCGGACCTTCGGGCGGGTCCTCGATCGGCTCGGCAAGGACGACGCCTCGCTCAAGGCGTACACGGCCGCGCACAACCTCGATCTGACCGACCAGGAGACGATCCGGGGCCTGGCGGACGTCAGCTTCAAGCTCGGCGATTGGGCGAGCGCGCTGACGAACTACCAGAAGGTGCTCACCAGCCTCGACGAGGCCGAGACCGAGGAGCGCGCGACCGTCTACTACAAGCTCGGCTGCATCAAGCAGGCGCAGGGGCAGTCGAAGCAGGCGGTCAACAACTTCGAGAAGGCGCTCGGGGCCGATCCCGCGCACCGGCCGACGCTCGAGGCGATGGTCGCCGTCTACGACGCGCTCAAGGACTGGAAGCAGGTCTGCCACTACAAGCGGCTGATCCTCGACAACATCATGGACGGCCCCGAGCGGTTCAAGATGTTGAACGACATCGGCGACATCTGGGTCGACAAGGAGAACAACATCCCGAAGGGCGTGGAGGCCCTGGAGGAGGCGCTCGACCTGGAGCCGCAGAACCACGTGCTGCTCCACAAGCTGCTCCAGCTCTACCAGCGCACGGGGCAGTGGGAGCGGATGGTGGACTGCCTCCAGCGCATCGCGGAGCTGGAGCCGCAGCCGGATCGGAAGAGCCGTTACCTCTACACGATGGCGCAGATCTACCGCGACAAGCTGGACGACCCGGCGCGCGCGGTGGAGCTGTTCAACGACACGCTGGACCTGAACCCGCACTCCCTCGAGGCCTTCGAGCGCATCAACAAGATCCTCACGGCGCAGAAGGAGTGGAAGCAGCTCGAGCGGGCGTACCGCAAGATGCTGCACAGGGTCGCCGGCAAGGGGAACACGGACCTCGAGTACAGCCTCTGGCACGCGCTCGGGCTCATCTACCGCGATCGGCTCGGCGACAGGACGGCCGCCCTCGAGACGTTCCGCATGGCGTCGCGGCTCAAGCCCGAGGACGCGACGGAGCACCTGATCCTCGCGGAGCTCTACGAGCAGTCGGAGCAGTTCGATCTGGCGACCGGCGAGTTCCAGGCGATGGTCAAGATCGATCCGATGAAGATCGACCCGTACAAGCGGCTCTACCGCCTGTACGTGGACAGCAAGCGCTACGACCAGGCCTGGTGCGTCGCGGCGGCGCTGTCGTTCCTCCGCAAGGCCGATCCCGACGAGCAGCAGTACTTCGAGGACTACCGCCCGCAGGGGCTCATCCAGGCGAAGAGCCGGCTCGACAACGAGCAGTGGATCAGGAACCTGTTCCACGAGGAGGAGAACCTCTACGTCGGCAAGATCTTCGAGATGATCGCGGGGGCCGCGCTCAGGGCGAAGATCGAGACGCTCAAGCAGCGCCGTGAGCTGCCGGTCCTCGATCAGCGCTTCCTGCAGGATCCGGCGACCTCGACGGTGACGTTCGCCCGGACCTTCGGGTGGGCGGCCAACGTCCTCGGCCTGCCGGCGCCGCGGCTCTACGTGCGGAGCGACGTGCCCGGCGCGCTCGTCGCGGTGGCGAACGAGCAGCCGGCGTCCGTCGCGGGTCAGACCGTGCTGACCGGGTTCTCGCCGCAGGAGCTCACGTTCATCGTCGGCAAGCACCTCGCGATGTACCGCGGCGAGCACTACATCAAGACGCTGTTCCCGACGGTCACCGAGCTGACGGTGCTCCTCTTCGCCGGGATCAAGCTCGTCGCGCCCGACACGTCGGTCCCGCCGGACATCGAGAAGCAGATCACGGCGACCGCGCAGACGCTCCGCGGGTTCATGCAGCCGATGCAGCTCGAGGGGCTCCGCATGGTGGTCAAGAAGTTCCTTGCGGAGGGCGCGAAGGCCAACATCAAGCGGTGGGTCCAGTGCGTCGACATCACCGCGGCGCGCACCGGCCTGCTCCTCTCGGGCGATCTCGAGATCGCGAAGAAGATCATCGCCGCCGAGCCGCAGCAGCCCGGGGATCTCCCGCCCCAGGACAGGCTCAAGGAGCTGATCGTCTTCTCGACGAGCGATCAGTATTTCGCGCTGCGTCAGGCGCTCGGGATCGCCATCGGCGAGGGGTGATCCCGCGCGGCAGCAGGGCCTAAGTAGCGGAATTCACCCCAATAACCGGAGCACCCGGGGCATTCAGGGGAGCGCGCGCGCGCTCCTCGCCCCGGGGCTCCGCTGTGCCGGAGGGATGCACATCTCCATGAGTCTGCTTGACGAGTCAGCAATCCTTACGAACGATCAGGTGCTGTGACCTCGTCATCGATGATCGTCCGGCTCCCCGTGCAGTCCGCGAGAGGCTTCGGGAGATACAGGCTGATCGCAAAGCTTGGGCAGGGAGGGATGGCCGAGGTCTTCCTCGCTGCGCATCGCGGCCCGCTCGGGTTCGAGAAGCTGGTCGTGATCAAGCGGCTCAAGCCGGGGATCGCGACCGAGCCCGAGGTCAACGCGATGTTCCTCGACGAGGCGAGGCTCGCCGCGCGGCTGAACCACCCGAACGTCGTGCAGACGTACGAGTGCGGCCAGATCGACGAACAGTACTACATCGTGATGGAGTACCTGGAAGGGCACTCGCTCGATCGGATCTGCAGGAAGATCGACCCGTCGCGTCACCGCGCGGTCTACCTGGCGATCCTCGCCGACGCGCTCGCCGGGCTCCACTACGCGCACGACCTCATGGATTTCAACGGTCAGCCGCTCCATGTGGTCCACCGCGACATCAGCCCGCACAACATCTTCGTCACCTACGACGGGCAGGCGAAGGTCGTCGACTTCGGCATCGCGAAGTGGGCGACGCGGGACGCGGACACCAGCACCGGCGTCGTGAAGGGGAAGATCCGGTACATGGCGCCGGAGCAGGCCCTCGCGACGATGGTCGATCGCCGCGCGGACATCTTCTCGATGGGCCTCATCTTCTGGGAGCTCGTCGTGGGCGAGCGCTTCTGGGGGGATCTCTCCGACGTGCAGATCCTCCAGCGGCTCACGTTCGGCGAGATCCCGAAGCTGCGCGAGCGGTGGCCCGCGGCGCCTGACGCCCTCGAGCGGATCTGCTCGCGCGCGCTCGCGATGGCGCCCGAGGAGCGGTACGCGACGGCGGCCCAGATGCGTGACGACGTCGAGGCGTACCTGGCGACGATGGGCCGCCGCCCCTCCTCGGCCGAGATCGGTCGCCTCATCGGTGAGACCTTCGCGCACCGCCGCGCCGAGGTGAGGTCCGCGATCAGCGACCAGCTGGGGCGGCTCCACGCCGGCGCGGCCGAGGGCGGGGAGGAGTTCGAGATCCTGCCCGTGCTCGAGGAGCGCGGCGCCGTGCCGTGGTCTCAGCGCATGCCGCTCTCGCAGATGTCGCAGCAGTTCTCCGCGCCGGTCGGGGACCAGATGCTGGGCGACGACCCGTCGCGCGAGGACAGCATCTCGAACCGCCAGACGATCCCCACGATCATGGTCGCCAACACCAAGTCGACCCGGCGAAAGGCGCTCTGGAGCGCGGGGATCGCCGTGCTCTCGGTGCTGCTGATCGGCGGCGCGTGGGCGGTCCTCGCGCTCCGCCCCACGACGACCCCGCCGGAGGGCGATGTTCCTGCGGAGACCAGGGGGGGCGAGGCCACGACCCCTTCTCCTCCGACCTACGCGCCCCCGGTCGCCAACCTCGTCGAGCTCCGGATCATCGCCACGCCGCTGGACGCGAAGATCTACCTCGACGACGTGGAGCTCCCCAGCAACCCGTTCTTCGCGAGGTTCAGCCGGGATGGCACCGGGCACCGCATCCGGGTCGCCGCCGACGGGTACACCCCGGAGGCGCGCTTCGTGGTGTTCACGCGCGACGAGGTGCTGACCATCAACCTCCGCCCGGTGCCGTCGACGTCCCCCAAGGCAGGCGGCGGCACCGCGCCTCGGAAGTGACCGGCAGCGCCGCGGGCTCGGCGTAACCGCCGGAGGCCGCGCGAGGGGGCGTCGGAGCGCCGCGCGGGGCGTTACGGCCGGCCGCTCAGCATCACCTCGAGCTCCGGCGGCACGCAGCCGTAGGCCTCGGCGGCCGCGAGCAGCGCCGAGTTCTGCGGCAGGTTGAGCAGGAACGAGCTGGCGTAGGGCGTCCCCTCGAGGCCCTTCAGCCGGCGCAGGAGCGGGGGCATCGCGCGCTCCATCGCGGCCCGCGCGCCCTCCAGATCGCCCATATCCACGCAGGCGTCGTGGAGCGCGAGGTAGATCGGCGCCTCGTTGAGCAGGCTCGGCGCGCCCGCCTCGACCAGGGCCGCCGCCTCCCGCGCGATCTCGCGGGCCTGCTCGGCGTCGCCGAAGCGGCGCTCCGCCTCGGCGCAGAACCCGAGCGCCACGGGCAGGACGTCGCGGTTGTCCGTGACGCGGTACGCGTCGGTGGCCTTCTTCAGCAGCGAGCGCGCCCGCGCCAGGCCCGACGACTCGAGGCGCAAGAGCTCGCAGCCCCGGTAGAACAGGATGCCGAGCGTCACGCGGTCGCGCACGACCCACATGCTCCCCGCGGCCTCGTCCGCGCTCGCGCGCGGCTCCGCGAGCACGGCGTCGAGCCGGGGCTCGGGGCCGAACGTCGCCGCCCAGCAGAGCAGGATCATCTGCCCGTGCCGCGCCGCCCCGGAGCTGCCGATCGCCTGCGCCCTGGCGATGCCCCCCTCGATCTCCTGGAGCGCCTCTTCCCGGGCGCCGATGGTCGTCAGCGCGAAGCCGACGTTCATCGTCAGCATCGCCTCGCGCTCCTGCAGCCCGGCGCGGCGCGCGGCCCGCGCCGCGTTCCGGCGCGCCCCCAGCGCGGCGGCCGGCTCGCCGCGGGTCTGGTGGGCGACCGCGCGCGTCTGCCAGGCGTCGACCGCCGCCCAGACGAGGTTCCGCCGCGCCGCGAGGTCGAGCAGGTGCGCGGCCTCCTGCTCGGCCATCGCCAGCTGCCCGGCGAACGCGTGGACCTGCGCCAGCGTCGCCGAGCACTGCGCCTCCTCCTCGACGAGATCGATCGACCGGGCGCGGTCGCGCAGCGCCGTCAGCCGCTCCTCCAGGTCGATCCCCGAGCCGCACGCGTGGTCGTAGCGCGCGCGGGCCGTCAGCGTGCGCAGCTCGCTCGCCTCGTCGAAGACGTTCTCCCACATCGCCCGGATCGCCGAGTCGCGCTCGGGCGAGCGCGCGTCGAGCCGCGAGTACGCCTCCTCGAGGAGGACCGCGCGCGCGAACGCCGTCGGCTTGTCGGGGGAGAACACGAGCGCGCGATCGGCCATGGTGACCGCGTCGCGGAGCGAGTTCGTCGCCAGGGCGCGCCGCGCGGCGGCCTCCCAGCGGATCGCGGCCTCCTCGTGCTCGCCGCCGAGGTCGAAGTGCTGCGCCACCGTCGCGCTGTCCTCGCCGAGCCGATCGAGCCAGCGCGCCGCGGCGGCGTGCAGCCTCTTGCGGAGCTCGTCGCCCACGGAGGCGTACGCGACGTCGCGGACGAGCGCGTGCTTGAACAGGAACTCGCGCGCGGCCGGGAAGCGCGACGCGGGCTGCGCGACGAGGAGCTCCGCGGCGATGAGCTTCTTCAGCGCCGTCGCGGGCTCTGCCACCCCGACCTCGGCGAGGCCCACGTCCCACACCGACAGGCCGAAGACGCTCATGCGCACCACCGCCTCCCGGGTGGGCTCGTCGAGCGCGTCGAGGCTCACCTGGATGGCCGCCTCGATGGTCGGCGCCGTGGCGGCGTCCTTGCCTGAAGCGATGACCCGCGCGAGCTCCTCGGCGAAGAGCGGCGAGCCGGCCGCCTGCTGCGCGACGCGGTCGAGCGTGGCCTCCTCGAACGGCCGCGTGGCCGCGGCTGCGCTGAAGACCGCCCGCGCGATCTCGCGCGTGGCCCGGCGCGCGATGGGGCGCAGCTCCACGCGCACGTGGTCGCGGCCGGCGAAGCGCTGGCCCTGGTCGCGCCAGAACGCGGGACGCACCATGAGCAGGATGAACAGCGCCCTCCCGGTCGCCCGCCCGAGGAGGTGATCGAGCCACGCGACGCTCTCCGGGTCGGCCCACTGCGCGTCCTCGACGAGCAGCGCGCACGGCTCGCTCGACGCCGCGTCGACGGCGATGTCGGTCATCGAGAGGTAGAGCGCGTCGCGCGCGCCGCGCAGGTCGACGCCGTCGGGGAACGGCTGGTTCGCCAGCAGGCGCGCGAGGAGCCCGCCGTCGCCGTGGAGCGGCCGCCGCGCGCGCACCGCGTCCTCGGCCTGCTCCAGCGACGCGCCCTTCGGCAGGCCCATGAGGACCCGCAGCGCGTCCGTGGCGACGCCGAGCGCCTGCGCGCGGCCGAACGACTCGCAGCGCAGCTGGATGAGCCGCGGCGGATCCGGTCGATCCACGATGCGGGCGACGAACTCGCGCGCGAGCCGGCTCTTGCCGATCCCCGGCGGCCCCGAGATGCTCATCACGACCGGCGTCCCGTCCTCCACGCAGCGCTCGAACGCCGCGACGGTCGTGATGAGCTCGGCGTCCCGCCCCACGAACGGCGTCTGCGCGTCAGGCCGCTTCGGCGCGCGCGCGAGCACCCGCACGGCGCCGCTCTCCAGGGGCTCGCCCATGAAGCGCCCGCGGGACAGCTCCACCGTGGTGGCGTCGGCGAGGACCCTGCCGAGGCCCGCCTCGCGCGCGAGCGCGACCGCGCGGTCGACGACCTCGCCGGCCGCGCGCGTCCTGTCGACGCGCATGCGGCCGGAGGCGACGCCGACGCGGCCGCCGCGGCCGCCGAGCGCGAGCCCGAGCTCGAGGGCGCGGGACGCCTCGTCGCCGTGGGCCTGCCGCACGCCGAGGTGGGCGGCGATCGAGTCCGTGCCGAGCGGCAGCGCGTCGGCCCCGCGGCGGCGCAGCGCCTCGAGCTCCCGCTGGCGCTCCTCGCCGGTGGCCACGTGCAGCGCCACGATCGTGGTCACGAGGCGCGTCCCCATCGCGCCCGGCGGGTTGTCGCTCACGCGCAGCGGCGACGGGGTGGGCAGGTACGGCTCGTCGGCGAGCGCCGCGAGCCTGTCCGCCACCTCGCGCGCCGAGCTCGGCCGGAGCTCCCGGTCGGCGAGCAGGAGCGCGTGGATCAGGTCGTCGAGCGCCGGGACCACGTCGAGCAGGAACTCCGAGAGGCGTGGCGCGGGCGTCGTCGCCAGGCGGACGAGGGTCGCGATCGAGGTCGGCCCCATGTGCGGGGGCCGGCCGGCGACCAGCTCGAACAGCGTCGCGCCGAGCGAGTAGAGGTCGCTGCGCGCGTCCACCGTCGCGTCGCCGCGCGCCTGCTCCGGCGAGATGTACGCCGGCGTGCCGACGAGGCCGCCCGCGTCCGTCGTGAGCACGAGCTCCTTCGACGCCGCGACGCCGAAGTCCACGAGCTTGGTGCGGAGCGGGGCGTCCGGCGAGCCGCGCAGGAGGAGGATGTTGGACGGCTTGATGTCGCGGTGGACGACGCCCGCGGCGTGCGCGGCCGCGAGCGCGCTCGCGACCTGCCGCCCGACCTCGATCCCCTCGCGCAGCGAGAGCGGGGAGCGCTTCTGGCGCGCCGCCAGGTCCTCGCCGTCGAGCCACTCCATCGCGATGAAGGTCGCGCCCTCCTCGATCCGCCGCCCCTCCGCGTCGACCGCGCTCGCCTCGAGCGTCCCGAACGCAACGACCCTCACGATCCCTGGGTGATCGAGCTCGGAGAGGATCTGCCCCTCGCGGGAGAGCCGGGCCTGGCCCTCGGCGTCGACGCCGACCGCCGTGATGATCTTCAGCGCGACGTACCGCTCTGTCTGCACGTCGAAGGCGCGGTGCACGGTGCCGATCCCGCCGCGCCCGACCTCGTGCTCGATGTGGAACCGGCCTGCGACGAGCGGCCGTGCGGACTCGATGCGCGCGGAGCTCATGCGCTAGCCGACGTGGTCCGAGGGATGGGCGCCGGGCGGAGTCCGGCGCAGCGGAGAGGCGATCTCATGGCGCCGGGCCGCGTGGGCCTGCGGTGTTCCGACAGGGCGCATTCGCGAAGGAGACTACGCCGTCGCTCATGGCAGTTCCAGTGTCGCGGTCACGGGAACCCGGCAGCGCCGCGGACGCGGCGATCCGGCCGGAGACGTCGTGGAGCGCGCGCGGCGGGCCTCTCTTGACGGATCCGGCGGCTCCTCCTACGGTCGTCGGCTCCGCTGCTCCTTCAACGTTACGTTCACCGTTACGTTACGTTCGAGCGGCGGGAGCCATTTCGATGCTCGATCGCGTCGCCGTTCACCAGACCCGGCTGCGCACGCCCGGCCTCGGGCTCGACGCCAAGGGGGTCGCGCTCGGCGCCAAGGGGCTCGTCCTCCTGCCGTCGATCGATCGGCTCGTCGCCTTCCTGGCGCTCTACACGCGGCAGGGCTCGCTCGCGGACATCCTCCGCTCGCTCGTCGTCGAGATCGTGCGCTCGAAGCTGGGAGCGCGGGAGGTCACCCTCCTGTTCGCGGCCGAGAGCAGCGATCGGCTCGACCGTGTTGCCGAGATCGCGCGGCTCGCGGGCGGCTACAGCTTCACCGGCACGAGCCGGCACTTCGTCCAGTACCGCGACGCGGCCGCGCCGTTCGGGTACGACGTCCCGCAGATCCTGCCCAGCGACGCGGCGCTCTCGCTCTACCACAACGCCTTCTCGCAGACGTACGAGGTCGAGCGGCGCGTCGACGTGCGCACGCTGCTGCTCCGGCTCGAGCCGCACCTCGATCCGTCCGCCGGGAAGGACCCGGGCCCGCGCTGGCTGCTCGCGGAGTCGGGGCTCGGCCCGGCGCTGATCCGCTACTTCTCCCGGAGCAGCGTCGAGGCCGAGGTCGGCCTGTGCGAGTGGCCGCCGGAGTCGAGCTTCGACGACGCCCCGGTGCTCCGGTACCTCTTCCGCGTGCCGGCCATCCCTGCCCGGATGGTCCCGCTGCTCACGAGCACGCCGGGGCTCGGGTATTTCGTCCCGGTCGCGCCGGGCGCGGCGGTGGAGGTGGGGTTCCGCCACCCGGTCAACCTCCGCGCCTGCCCGGTGTTCGGCGAGGCGGGCCTCGTGCTCTTCCGGGGCGGGGGCCGCGAGGCGCTGGAGATCGCGAAGCTTCCGGCGATGGGCGACGTCGCGGCGTTCGCCCGGGTGGAGCTCGGCCGCGAGCCCGTCGCGGCGAAGGTGACGGAGGGCGACGCGCAGCGCCCCGCGTCGGTCGTGCTCTCGCTCCGCCTCGTCCCGAGCTCCGAGCCGTGGCGGTCGGTCACGGCGTCGTGGATCCGGCCGCAGGAGATGCCGCTCCTGCGGCACGTCGCCTACGCGCTCGGCCCCGAGACCCTGCGCCGCGCCCGCATCGCCTTCACCGCGGCAGGCGCGTTCCTCCGGCACCCCACAGGCATCGAGGGGATCCCGGTCGGCGAGTTCTTCCGGGAGGTCCACCCGGGCCTCTACATCCCTGCCGGGTACGACGCGGTCCCTGCGGTCGCGCCCGGCGTGCTGTTCCGCGCGCTGGGCGCCCCCGCCGGGCAGGCGCTGTTCATCGGGCGCGACGGGGGGGCGATCGGCGTGCCGGAGGAGGCGTTCGTCCCCCTCGAGACGGCGCTGCTCGAGGCCCAGCAATGGTCGGCGGTGACCGTGTCGTCCGCGGGCCTCACGGCGGCGCTGGCCACCGAGCTGCCCGAGGTCGTGCTCGGCGGCGTCGGCATCCGGCCGCTGCGCGACCTCGCCCCGTCCGAGGCGCTGCCCGAGCCGAGGGCGCTGCCGCCCGGCCCTGGCCGGACGCCCCAATGACCCAGCCTGAAGCGATCGCCGAGCGGCTCTCCGAGCTCCAGGCGAACGTGCTCGCCCCGCTCGTCCTCGGCGGCCCGCTGCGCCCGGTGCGCCCCTTCGGCGTCCGGCTCGCGCTCCTCCTCGGCGACGGCGCGCCGGCGATCGATCGCGACCTCGGCTCGCGCATCGATCTGGTCCGCGTCCGCGTCGCCCGCCTCATCGCCCCGATCGACGTGCTCCCGGAGCTCGGCGCGGCCGAGTGGGCGCTCCTCGCCGCGCTGAACGACCTGCTCCAGCTCACGAACCACGAGCTCGCCGGCGTGCTCACGCGCAGCCGCTATCCCCGCCTTCTCGCGAGCGTGCGCGACCTCTGCGAGCTCGTGCCCGCGCCGGCGGACGTCGGGTCCGCGCTCTCGCGGCACGCGACGTTCGCGCGGGTGCTCGACTGCTTTCGCACGGACGCGCTCGTCGCCTGGTGGACGGGCCGCGCGAGCTTCCGCGGCCAGCGCCCGCCCCCGCGGCTGCTCCGGTGGCGGCAGCTGCGCGGCGTCCAGGTCGAGACCCGGCGCGTCGGCCTCGCGGACATGGGCCACGGCGTCCCGGGGCTCGCCCCGCCGGACTTCGCCGAGGCGCTCTCCCTCTGGATGACGCGCACGCCGCTCACGGATCTCGCGACCGCCGCGCGGAAGGACCCGCCGTTCGCGTGGTCGGCCTCGACGCTCGCGGTCGTCGCCACGCCTCCTGGCCGGAGCCTCGCGTACCGCGTCCTCGTGCGCCAGCCCCACGACCTCGCCGTCGCGGCGCTCGCCCGCGCCGCCCGGGAGGTCCCGCCGCGGTTCGGCCAGGCCCGGGCGCTCGCCGAGTCGTTCGCCAGCGAGGTCGCCGCCGGCATCAAGCTGCTCGACGAGCGCTCTGCGGCCGGCTGACCCGCGCCGCCACGCGCCCGTCCTGTCATCGCGACGCACCGCGCGCGGCTTTGCTCGGCTCAAACGGGGCGTGGTACGCTCCGTCCCCCTTGGAGAGGCGCGCCGTCCTCGCGCCCGCGCCTTCGACATCACCTCACGGGCATGGCCCTGGGAGCGACGAACCGTTTGAACCGGCAAGACGCTGAGACTTCCGACAAGTTGCTTGCTTCCCCCTGGCGCGCGCGGCGCCGCGGCTCCTGTCTCGAGGCGTCGCCGCGCGCCGGGCGCTCCTGCGCGCGCCTTGCCGGCGTCGCGTTCGCGCTCGCGCTCGCGGTGAGCCCGGGCGTCGCGTTCGCGCAGGCGGAGGCGCTGCTCGACGAGGGCAAGAGCCTGATGAAGAAGGGCAAGGTCGCGGAGGCCTGCCCGAAGCTCGAGGAGAGCTACAGGCTGAGCCCGAGGTCGGCGACGCTCCTCGCGCTGGCGATGTGCCACGAGAAGCAGGGCAAGGTCGCGACGGCGTGGTCCGAGTACATCGATCTCGGCGCAGCGGCCCGCAAGGAGGGCAACAAGCGCCTGGAGGCCGACGCGAAGGCGAGGGGAGCGAAGCTGGAGCTGTCGCTCCCCCGGCTGACGCTGAGCGTGCCACGGGCGGCCGCGATCGAGGGGCTCGAGGTGATGCTGGATGGGGCGCCGGTCGACGGCGCGCTCTGGGGTCAGGCGAGGCCGATCGATCCTGGCCAGCACAAGGTGAGCGCGAGCGCCCCTGGCAGAAAGCCGTGGGAGAAGTCGGTCTCGATCAAGCGGGGCGAGCGAAAGACCGTGGCGGTGCCGGCGCTCGCCAAGGACGCCTCGGCCGCTGCGCAGCCTGCGCCCGCGGCGGAAGCGCCCGCGCCGGCGGCAGCGGCGCCGGTTGCGGCGGCGCCGGAGAAGGGGAGCGCGGGGTCCGGGGACGGCGCAGCGGAGCCGGGGAAGGGCGCCGCGGCGCCGGGGAAGGGCGCAGCGGGGGCCGGGAGGGGCGCCGCGGCGCCTGAGAAGGGCGCGGTTGCTGCGGCGCCAGGGAAGGGCGCAGCTGGGCCAGGGAAGGGCGCTGCGGGGCCGGGGAAGGCTGCTGCGGGGCCGGAGACCGATGCGCCGCCTGCGGCACCTCCTGCAGCCGAGGAGCAGGAGCCGAGCTCCGGATCCTCGCCGAGGCACACAGGGAGCTTCGTGATCCAGGCCGGGGTGGCCGGCGGCGCGTTGATCGGCCTGATGGACTCCGGCAGCTTCGGCGATCTGAGCGCGTACTCGTACAGCTACAACATCCCGGAGGGGGAGCTCATCGCGCCCTGCGACGATGAGGTCTGCCATGCCAGCTTCGGTCCGGCGATCGGGCCGTTTGCCGGCGGGGAGGCGTTCATCGGGTTTGCGCTCTCCGAGGATCTGCACCTTGGCGCGCGTGTGTGGGGCGGCTACCGGTTCGGCGGCGGTTATCTCGTTGTCGGCGGCCCCTCCGTCTCGATGCGCTTCGGGCGCGTCTGGCTCGGCCTTTCGGGGCTCGTGGGCCCCGTGGGGCAGGAGGCGAAGGTCACCGGGATCAAGGGGGAGATCCCCTCCGAGGTGGTCCACCTCAACTACGGTCGGAGCGAGGTCGCCGTGAACGCGCGCGAGGGCAGCCTCCCCGAGAGCGCGCTCGTGGAGACGCTCGCGTTCGGCGGGAGCGTCGACGTGTCCCTGGTGCTCGCGGACCTTCCGAGCGCGGGCTGGACGTCGGGCGCGCTCCTGCTGAGCGTCTCGCCGACGATCATGAAGGGCCTCGACGGCTGGGTGTTCGCGGCGCCGGCGAGCCTCGGTTACCGCTTCTACTGAGCGGCCTCGCGACCCATCGCGCTCTCTCGCCGGCCGCCCGGGTGAGGGCACCGGGAGCTTCGGTGCCCGACGAGCGAGACGCGCGAGGGGGCGCAGCAGCGGTAGCGGATGCCCACCCCCGGTCCGTGCTCGGCGCTCCGCGCCTGCGCGCGGCCCGCCCCTCCCAAATCGCGCGCTCCGCGCGCTCAGGGAGGGGAGGCCTCCAGCGATGGACGAGTTTGGCTCATGGGTCGATTCTCAGGGTGACGCATCCAGCCTTTGCTGGTGAGCGAACAGATTCCCAGGCGTCCCTCCACGCGGCGGTGCATGCCGGCGAGCGTCCCCCCACGCGGCGGTGCATGCCGGCGAGCGTCCCCCCACGCGGCGGTGCATGCCGGCGGGCGTCCCTCCACGCGGCGGTGCATGCCGGCGAGCGTCCCCCCACGCGGCGGTGCACGCCGGCGGGCGTCCCTCCCACGCGACGCCGGCCTGCCAGGTCGCCCCACCGACAGCCGGCTCCGGCATCCGCGAGGGCTCGCCCGAGTGGACCGCGATCCTGGGCGTCTGGACGGCCGACCTCTCCCGGCGCGCGCGATGCCCAACAGGCCCCGCCCGCTCCTTGGTGCCCCCGCGGGGGCAGGCTACCGTCCCGCCATGTCCAGGACCGGGCGGCGCAAGCAGAAACCCACGCCCCGACAGGGCGCCCCCGAGCTCACGCCGAAGAACGTGGCGCGCATGGAGGTCGACGCCGCGGTCTACCGCCTCGTGAAGCTCCTCGCCCGCTACCCGGAGGAGCGCCCCGACACGAAGGCCCGCGGCGCCCTGGAAAAGACGCTGCCTGTCCTCGACGCGCTCCGCGCGAGCCACCCGGACCACCCGCAGGTCGCCTGGGTCTCCGGGATGATCCTCCGCAAGCTCGGCCGCCTCGACGACGCCGTGCAGCTCGCCCGCCGGGCGTTCGAGCTCGAGCCGACGTTCGCGACCGCCGTGAGCCTGGCCTACGCCCTCCGCGAGCGCGGCGAGATCGACGCCGCCCGCGACGCGTTCGAGGCCGCCGCTCGCCTCGATCCCGCAGACGTATCGGCCCGCTGCGATCTCGGCGCCATGCTCTGCGAGGCCGGCCGCACCGACGAGGGCCTGCGCCACCTCGAGGCTGTCCTCGAGGCGCAGCCGGCGCACCCCACCGCCTTCCCGATCCACGCCTACCACCGCGCCGCGCGCGACGGCGACACCTCCGCGTACGACAAGCTCGCGGCCTACGCCAGGGCGCACCCGGAGAGCGCCGCCGCCGCGCGGTCGCTCGATCGCCTGCGCGCCGAGGGGCTCCACCATCCCGCCCCCGTCGCGGTCGTCGAGGGCTTCGTCGCGGGCGCCGCCGAGGCGCTCGAGCACCTCCACCGCGATCACGATCCGTGGCTGAACCGCTTCGGCGCCCGCGCGCACGGATACCGGCTCCACCCGCCGCTCACCCGGCGAGACATCGAGCGCATCGAGGCGTCGCGCGGCGCCCGCATCCCCGCCGACTACGCCGCCTTCCTGACCCGCGTCGGCAGCTCCGGCGCCGGCCCGTACCACGGGCTCCTGCCGCTCGACGGACCTGGACAGATCGAGAGCCTGACCGGCGAGTTCCCCCACACGAGGCCCTACCGGCCCGATCCACGGACGCTGACCGCACCCCAGCGCGCCGTGCTCCAGTCCGACGAGGTCGTCCGCGGGACCGTGGCGCTCGCGCACATGGGCTGCGGCTACTTCTCCGTGCTCGTGATCCGCGGCCCGCGCGCCGGCAGCGTCTGGGCGGATCTGCGCGCGGCAGGCCTCGGCGTCGTCCCGACCCACGACAGCTTCACCGCGTGGTACCGCGGCTGGATCGAGGCGCTCTCCAGGGGAGAGCCGGCGCGCATTCCCTTGGAGCCAGGACGGTGCTCGGCGCCCGCGGCGCTCAGCGACTACCTTGCTTCATGGGAGCGGCAGCATGCGCTCCGGCCCGGCACCCTCGACGAAGCAGGGACGCGACGGGCGCTGCGCGAGATCCCCGACGCCGGGATCGCGATCCAGGCAGCGGCGTCCAGGTACTTCGACGCCGGCGATCCCGTGGACCCCTGTCCCAGCTGCCAGCACATGTTCGATCACTTCCTCCGGAAGAACATGCTGCAGCCCGCGCAGATCCGCCCCGGCGTGCCACCCAGGGCAGCGCGGCGGGCCCGGGCCGAGGCGTAGCCTACCCCCTCGGGTCCGCGCGCCGCCGTCGGGCGCGGCGCGCCTCGCCGCGGGCGCTGTCCGCCCCGCTGGCGGGCTCGGGCGGCGGGGCGAAGCCGATCGCCGCGAGATCCTTCTCGCCGATGACGTCGCCCTTGGCCACGAGCGCCGCGCGGAGCAGGACCGCGCCCATCTCGGCGTCGTTGCCGGGCCACGGGTGGTCGAGCACCGCCTGCAGCGCGCGCAGATCCAGGCCGAACGGCCGGCCCCGCAGGCGGACGCCGATGCGCGCGAGGTGATCCAGCGCGAGCGCACGGAGATCCTCGGCGCGCGACGACAGCGAGGGCAGCGCGACGGCCCGGTCGCCGAGCCGGTCCGCGAGCCGCTCGCTCAGCTGACCGGTCGCCGCGAGCGCGTCCACGGTCTGCGGCACCGCCACGACGAGCCCCACGTCGTCCGGCAGCGCCGCGCCGAGGTAGCTCTGCACCTCGGACGGCAAGGCCTGGGCGTCGAGCACGAGCAGCGTGCCCCCGCGCGCCGCCTCGATGGGCGAGCTGTCCGGATCGCGCCACAGCGCGAGCGCGCTCGGCGTCTCCGCGGAGCCCTCGATCGCAGCCGCCTCGTCGCGCGCCGGCGCAGCGCCCCGCGCCTGCGCGAACGCCTGCGCGAACCCCTCGGGGACGGGCGCCGCGCCGTCGACGATCGCCAGCGGGCCGCCCGCGCGCGGTGAGGTCAGGTGGACGACCGCGCCCCACGCCACCGCGTCGATCCCGGGCGCCGTCAGCAGCGTGACCGGGCCGCCGGCCACGCCGAGCCGCTCCAGCTGCTCGAGCGCCGCGCGGGCGGCGGGGCTATAGGCGGCGGCCCGCGCCGGCCGCGCGAGCAGCGCCGCGATCGCGCGGAACCGCCCCGCGCCCTGCGCCACGGCGCGCTCGAGCCGGCTCACCTCGCGCGCGCGCTCCTCCGCCTCGCGGCGGGCGGCGACCTCGCGGCCGCGCGACCCCGACAGCATCGCCGACACCGCGATCACCGCCCCGAGCCGGTCGGCGACCGCGCGCAGGCCGCTCACCTCCTCCAGCGTCATCGGCGACGCGCGCCGGGCCCGCGGGATGGCGAGGGCCCCGATCGGGCC
This sequence comes from Sorangium sp. So ce302, assembly GCF_051530145.1. GTDB lineage: Bacteria > Myxococcota_A > Polyangia > Polyangiales > Polyangiaceae > Sorangium > Sorangium cellulosum_B. The sequence continues at coordinate 4,339,817 of NZ_CP150326.1, forward strand.
CTCCGCGTCGTTCACAAGGGCGACCACGCCGACGTCGCGCTCCGCGAGCCAGGCGAGCAGCGGGCGCACCTCCGGCCGCCGGACCTCGACGGCCTCGGCGGCCTCGACGCGCAGGACGCGCTCCGGCTCGATCTGGGCGAGCTCGATGAGGCGCGCCGGCACCTCCGCCGGCTCGGTGTGCGCATAGCCGGCGCGATCGACGGTCACCCGCTCGGGGGGCGAGAGCAGGTAGAGCGCCGGCGGAGCCTGCCCGGCGACGCCGGCGTCCGACGCCTCGCGCAGCGCGGAGAGCGCCGCCTCGAGCGCCGCCTCCGGCTCCGGGTTCATCGCCGCGCGCGTCGCGGCGTCGAAGGCCCCGAGCCAGCGCGCCCCCTCCGGCGCGAACCGGCGCGCGAGCACCGGCGCCGCGAGCCCCGCGAGCGCGCAGAGCGCGCACGCGCCGAACACGGCGACGCCGACGGAGGACTGCGGTGCGCCGCGGAGCCCGAGATCGCCGCGCGGCGCCTGGTGCACGGCGTAGACCGCGAGCAGCGCCGGCGGGGTCGCGAGCGTCGCGACGGCGAGCGTGCCGCGGAGCGCGCGCGAGACCTGCGCCGCGTCCGCGGCCACGGTGCAGAGCGCGACGCAGACCGCCGCGACGACGCTCGTGACCGGCAGGATCGACTCGGGGGGCGCGACGCCGACGAAGGCCGCCGCGAGGCCGACCGCCAGCGCGGTCGCCGTGAGCAGCAGCGCGGCCTCGACCCGGTCGGCCACGCCGAGCTCGAGCCGCCGCGCGATGCGGACGCGCGCGATCGCCACGAGCGTCACCGTGAGCGAGCCGAGCGACGCGGCGGAGGTGGCGTAGTGGACGAGCAGCGGATCGAGATCCGCCGCGCGCTCGGGCGCCACCGCGGAGACGGCGGGCAGGGCGATCGCCACGGTCCAGAAGAGCGAGGCGAACGCCGCCGCGTCGAGGCGCCGCGTGCTCGGCGGAGGCTCGAGGAGACCACCGAGGCCCGCGATGCGCGCGAGCCCGACCAGGGCGGCCATCGCCGCGGCCGCCGCGCCGAGGTTGCCGAGCGCGATCAGCGCGAGCCCGGCGGGGCCGCTCCGCGCGGCGGCGAGCATCGCGGCGCCGGTGAGGCAGACGGCGGCCGCGCGGCGGGCCGCCGGCTCGATCCGGTCCTCTCCCCGCGGCGGCCGCTCTATCCAGCGGAGGCCAAGCGCGAGCAACACCGGCAGCCCGAGCAGGGCGAGCCACGCGGGCCCGTGGCCGCCGGACGCCCGGAGCGCAGCGAAGGCGGTGTAGGCGACGGCGGCCGCGGCGATCCAGAACGAGCGCCGGCGCAGCATCGCGGCGAGCGTAGCGTCTGGCCACGGGGGCGCCAACGAGGCGGTCTCATCGAGGGGACGACCGCGCCGCCCGCGCCGCTGCCGCGGCCAGACGCTCCTTCGCTACCTCAGGGCGGGAGCGCCGCGATGTAGTCGTAGAGACACTTCATCTCGTCGGCGCTGAGCGTCGGACCGAGCGGCATCCGGTTGTCGCACGGCGGGGCGTCCGTGACCTTCAGGTACATCAAGCTGGCGTCCGGGTCGCCCGGCACGACCACCGTGGCTTCGCCGCCGCAATCGGACGCCTGGCCTGCGACCCTGGTCTCCCAGCCCGTCGTCAGATCGAGGCCCCCAAGGTTCGCTTGCCCATCGTGGCAGCCCGCGGTGGCGCACTTCGCCATCACCAGCGCCTGCGCTTCAGCGCATCCGGCCCCACCGCCGCTGCTCGCGCTGGTGGTCGCGGCGTCGCCGCCGCTGGTGGTCGCGGCGTCGCCGCCGGTGGTGGTCGTAGGGTCGCCGCCGCCGCTGGTGGTCGCGGGGTCGCCGCCGCCGCCGGTGGTCGCGCCGGTGCCCTGGCCGTTTCCGCCGCCAGGCCCGTCGCCGCCGGCGAGGTACTGGTCCTTGTCCTCGAGGGTCCCCGCGCAGCTGATGATGAACGCGGCGCCGCTCAACACGGCGGCGGCGAGCGCGGTGCGCCCGCCAAGGAAAGCGATGTACGTCACGTGCTACCTCTCTCTCTCGCTCAGTAAACGTAGGCTCCGGCGAGCCGCACCCCAAGGTACTGGTCGATCGCCCCGCCGGCGACGTACCGGTCGCCGATCGCGGGCTCGAACGACGAGAAGAACCGCGCGTACTCGACGAGGAGCCGCGCCTCGACGCCGGTCGTGACGGGCACGAGCACCCCGGCCATCGCGCCGATGCCCTGCACGCTCGCCCCGGCGAACCGATCGTAGACCGGGCCAGACGAGAGCGGGAAGAGGTAGTCGGCGCCGAGCGCCAGCGCGACCGGGCCGACCGGCACCCGCGCGTCGAGGCCGGCCCGGATCAGCGTGTAGGAGACGTTCGGCACCGTACTGGCCAGGGCCTCCGCCGCGTCGACCTCGAAGGTCAGGAGCCGGAGCCCGGCGGAGATGCCGAGCACGGACGACTCGCCGATCGAGAGCCGCTCCCGCAGCCCCAGGTTGATGCGCTGGTAGGTCGTGCCGATCGGGTCGCCGTCGCCCACCGCCGAGTTGAGGCCGGGCGCCATCATGAACCCCGCGGTGATGCCGAGGCCCTTGAGCACCGGGATGTCCGTCGACGCGAGCGGGTACACCTCGCCGGAGATCGACAGCGCGGGCTGACCGAAGACGTCGTAGGGCCGGAGGTTCTGCGTGACCGGATCGGAGTAGTCGAACCAGCGGCCGGTAAACTCGACGCCGGCCTCGATCGAGAAGAGCGCCGAGCGGGGGTCGTGGGGCTTGCGCTTCCCGCCCTTGTCGCCGTCGTCGCCGCCCTTGTCGCCGTCGTCGCTGCTCTTCTCGTCGCCGTCGCCGTCGCCGTCGCCGTCGCCGTCCTTCTCGCCGTCGCCCTCGTCGCCGCCGTCCTTCGGCTGGTCCTCGTCGGCCGCGGCGGCCGCCGGCGCGATCTGCGAGAGCGTCGGGCCGAGCAGCTCTTCCAGCGCCTTCTTGCGGTCGTCCCGCGAGCCGCCCAGCGGCACCGCGCTGTCCACCGCGAGGTCGCCGGCGTTCTCGTCGACGTAGACGAGGTAGACCTCTTTCTTCTTCTTCTTGTTCGTCCGCGAGACGCCGTAGATCACACCCTCGGCCTTCGCGGCCTTGCCCGCCTTGCGGATGCGGTCGATGGCCTTCTTCCGCTGGGCCTTCATCACCAGCGCGTCGCCCACCGGCTTGGTCTGGCCGGCGCTGCGCAGCGACTTCGAGAAGGCGTCGTCGTCCACGACCTTCAGCGTCTCCGGGACGAGGGACACGATGTCTTCGCGGATATCGTCCGCGTTCGGCCCCTCGATGTGGATCGCGATCGACTTCGACCCCTTGGGGGCGGCGAGCGCGATGGGCGAGAGCGCGAACGTCGTGACCGTCGCGGCGGAGAGCCCGAGGAGGATCCTCCCGCAGAGGCTCAAAGAGAGGGACAGCGTTGTGAACCTGGTCGGCTTCCGCGCGGGCCTTTTGCCGGCAGCGGCATCAAACGAAGCTTGCACGCGCGCGAGCCTACAAGCGATGTCGCGGCTGGATCCAGCGTCTTTCGAGGGGGGTGAGCGACATTTCTGATGACGCGCAGTGTAGCTACGAGACTCCGCTGCAATCGGACTCGCGGGGCTCACCGAGCCTCGTCTTCCTTGGCGCCTTGACGGGCCCCCGCGACGTGAGACATGTCGTTGCTCGAAGCGCAGCGCCGCAACGCACCGCATCGCAGGCCAGCGCGTCCCCCAGGGGAGAGGGCAGATGGATCGGTCAAGAGGACGGCACCGCCGCGCGGCGCGCGGCCCCGGCGGCTCTCTCGGGCTTGCGATCGTCGTGGCGACGGCCGCCGCCTGCTCCGGCGGGCGCGGCGGCGGGGCCGCGGGGGGAGCGGAAGGCGAGGCGCCGCGCTGCGCGGAGATCCGGCCGGGCGTGTCGCCGCTCCGGCGGATGACGCGCTTCGAGTACAATAACACGATCCGCGATCTCCTCGGCGACGACAGCGCGCCGGCCGACGCCTTCGTGGTCGAGGAGGAGGCGCTCGGGTTCAACAACCAGGCGGCGGCGCTCGGGGTCACGCAGCTCCTCGCCGAGCAGCTCATGAAGGCCTCCGAGGCGATCGCGGCGCGGGCCGCGAAGGATCTCGGGAAGCTCCTTCCGGGGTGCGACCTGGCGGTGCAGGGGCCCGACGCGTGCGCCGCGGAGCTCATCGAGCGCCTCGGCAAGCGCGCGTTCCGCCGGCCCCTCGCGCCCGCGGAGAGCGAGCGGCTCGCGCGGCTCTTCGCCTTCGGGAACGACGAGCACGGCTTCTCGACCGGCGTCGAGCTCGTGATCCAGGCGCTGCTCCAGTCGCCGCACTTCCTTTACCGCGTCGAGCACGGCATGCCGGATCCGGCCGGCGAGGGCGTGGTGGCGCTCTCGGACCACGAGATCGCCTCGCGGCTCTCGTACCTGCTCTGGAGCTCGATGCCCGATGACGCGCTGTTCGCAGCGGCCGACGCGGGGGAGCTCCGCTCCGCGGAGCAGATCGCCGCGCACGCCCGCCGCATGCTCGAGGATCCGCGCGCCCGCGCCGCCGTCGCGAACTTCCACGCGCAATGGCTGCAGCTGTCGAACATCGACACCCTCACCAAGGATCCGGCGGTCTACCCCGGCTTCCACGCCGGGCTCCCGGCGCTCCTCCGGGCGGAGACCGAGGCGTTCCTCGATCACGTCGTGTTCGAGGACGGCGCCGGCGACGTGGCGACCCTGCTGACGGCGCCCTACTCGCTGATGAACGCCGAGCTCCGCGCGTTCTACGGGCTGGGAGCGGCGGGGGGCGCGGCGGCGCCCGGCGAGCTCTCGGTCGTGCCGCTCGACCCAGCGCAGCGCGCCGGCTTCCTCACCCACGCCAGCGTGCTCGCGGTGCTCGCGAAGCCGGATCAGTCCTCGCCCGTCCACCGCGGCAAGTTCGTCCGGGAGCGGCTGCTCTGCCAGATCCTGCCGCCGCCGCCGCCCGACGTGGACATCCAGCCGCCGCCGGTGCGGGAAGGGATCCCGACCCGCCGGCAGTTCGAGCAGCACGCGGAGGACCCGGGCTGCGCTGGTTGCCACCGGCTCATGGATCCGATCGGCTTCGGGTTCGAGCGCTACGACGGGATCGGCCTCTACCGCGAGGTCGACCAGGGCGTCCCGGTGGACGCGAGCGGCGAGATCGTGGCGAGCCGGGATGTCGATGGGCCCTTCGACGGGGCGGTGGAGCTCGCGCACCGCCTCGCGGAGAGCGACGATGTGCGCCAGTGCGTCGCGACGCAGTGGTTCCGCTTCGGCTACGGCCGCGCCGAGCAGGCGGAGGACGAGTGCAGCATGCGCCAGATCCAGGCGGCGTTCGCCGAGAGCGGGTACAACATCAAGGCGCTGCTCGTGGCGCTGACCCAGACGGACGCGTTCCGCTACCGCCGCGCGGCGCGGGACGCAGGGGGTGCGCCGTGAGCGGCGCCGCACAGCGCCGGGCGTCGAGGGGGCGCCTCGATCGCCGCGCCTTCCTGCGCGGGGCCGGCGGGCTCGCCCTCGCGCTCCCCTTCCTCGACGCCATGGCCGGATCGGCGAGCGCCGTCGATTTCCCGAAGCGCTTCGTCGTGTTCTTCACCGGCCTCGGCACGGTGAAGGAGGCCTGGCAGCCGACCGGGACCGAGACGTCGTTCGAGCTCGGAGAGATCCTCGCGCCGCTCTCTCCCTACCGGGACAAGCTGCTCGTCGTCGAGGGCATCGACATGGAGTCCGCCTACCACGGGCCGGGCGACTCTCACCAGCAGGGCATCGGCCAGGCGCTCACGGGCACGGAGCTCCAGGAGGGGACCCTCTTCCCGTACGCCTGCAACCCGGCCGCGCGGGTCGGCTGGGGCGGGGGCATCTCGGTCGACCAGTTCCTCGCCGCGAGGCTCGGGGATCGCACGAAGCTCTCGTCGCTCGAGCTCGGCGTCCAGGTCCAGTACGCCAACGTCTCGTCGCGCCTCTCCTACCTCGGCCCGGGCCAGCCGGTCCCGCCCGAGGACGATCCGCGCGCGGCGTTCGACCGGCTGTTCCTGGACCTCAGCGCCGATCCGGCGGAGCTCGCGCGGCGGCGCGTCCTGCGCCGCCGGGTGCTCGGCGGCGTCATGGAGGACTACGGCGCCCTCGCGCGCGAGCTGGGGGGCGAGGACCGGCGGAAGCTGGAGCAGCACCTCGACGCGCTGAACGACATCGAGCAGCGGCTCGACGTGCCGGCGCTCCTCGGCGGCGCGTGCGCCTTGCCGGCGCTGGGCGAGCCGCTGGACGTCTACGCGAACGACAATTTCCCCGCGATCGGGAGGCTGCAGACCGACCTGCTCGCGATGGCGCTCGCGTGCGATCTCACGCGGGTCGCGTCCATCCAGTGGAGCGCGACCCAGGCGGGCAAGGTGTTCACGTGGCTCGGCCAGTCGGAGACGCACCACGCGCTCTCGCACTCGAACATCGGCGACGCGGAAAAGCAGCAGCAGCTCGTCGACATCGGGCGCTGGCAGGCGGAGCAGCTCGCGTACCTGCTCGAGAGGCTCGACGCCGTCCAGGAGGGCACGGGCACGCTCCTCGACAACACGCTCGTCCTGTGGTGCACGGACATCTCGGAGGGGCAGAGCCACTCGCGGCGCGACATGCCGTACGTGATCGCGGGGGGCGCCGGCGGGGCGCTCAGGACTGGAAGATTTTTGCGCTATGCCGGCGATCCCCACAACAACCTGCTCGTCGCGCTGTGCAACGCGATGGGCGTGGACGTGTCGACGTTCGGCAACCCCGCCTACTGCACGGGGGTGTTGCCCGGCCTCTTGGCCTAGTTGCGCGCGCCGGAAATCCCGCCAGGGATCGCTGACGCGCGCAACCAGAGCGGCCGCGGAGCGGGCGCCGGGGTTCGGGGCGGAGCCCCGAGGAACCAGCGCCGGCGCGCGCCAGCCGCGTGTTTTGGGCTTTTCGTCGCGCGCCGATTTTGGCAAGTACGCCCGCATGGGCGCCCTGCTGTCCTCCGGGAAGCCTCACGGCGCGCGGCGCGCGGCGCGCCTCGCTCTCTGTCTCGCGCACCTCGCGGCGCTCACGGCGGCGGCGTGCGGCTGTCGCAAGCCCGCGGACGTCCCGGCGGACGCGGGGGCCGTGGCCCCTGCGGGCGCCGACGCGGCCCCCGCGGCGCTCACGGCGATCGACGGGCAGGCCGCGCCCGCGGAGCTCGCGGCGCCCGCGTGGCCGCCGAGCGACAAGCCGCTGCTCGGCGTGACGGCCTTCGTGGCGACCGTCTACAAGGAGCCGCGCGACACGTCGAAGAAGCTCGGGTACCTGCGCGTCGGCTCCAGGGTGCCCCGCTCCGCCGAGCCCGCCGGCACCGCGGGCTGTCCGGGCGGCTGGTACGCGATCGAGCCCAGCGGCTACCTCTGCGTGGGTGAGGAGGCGACGCTCGACCTGAACGACCCGATCCTCAAGGCCGCCGGCCCCGGGCCGAACCTGAGGACCGCGCTCCCGTACCGGTACGCCTTCGTCCGCGCGGTGCTGCCGCTCTACCTGCGCGTCCCCACCGCCGAGGAGCAGCGCAAATCGGAGTTCAAGCTCGACGAGCACCTGTCGTGGTTCGAGGAGAACAAAGCGACCGTGCAGCGGGTCATCCTCGGCGCGAACGACGTGGCGATCGACGCGCGCGGCGTGCCGCTTCCGGGCAAGCAGCTCGGCGAGCTCGGCCTGGGGAAGAACTCGCTCGAGCTCGGCGAGGGCGCGCTGCTCGGCGGGGAAGGGGACGGCGACCCGATCCCGTTCTGGCTCGAGGGCGGCAAGCGCCTCATCCGCAACATCAGCGACTTCAAGGTCCCGGACTACGCAGTCTTCGCCGATCGCGCGCGGCGCTTCACCGGGCTGTCGCTGATCGGATCGTTCGCGACCGGACCGGAGGCGCTGAGCCGGCGTTTCGCGATCACGACCGATCTGCGGCTCGCGCCTGCGACGAAGATCAAGCCCGACACCGGCTCTCCCTGGCACGGCGTCGAGCTGACCGATGCGCTCACGCTGCCGCTCGCCTTCGTCCGCGCGCGGGGCGCTCGCGACGTCCAGATCCAGGGCGACAAGGCGACGCCGGGCAAGGAGCTGCCGTTCCGGGACATCGTCCCGCTGACCGGCAGGATGCGCCGGATCGAGGGCGTGAAGTACTACCGCACCCGGGACCAGCGGTACGTGAGCCAGCTGGACGTCGGGATCGCGGTCGCGCCGTCGGCGTGGCCTGAGGCCGCCGAGAAGGGCGAGAAGTGGATCGAGGTGTCGATCACGCACCAGACGCTGGTCCTCTGGGAGGGCAAGCGCCCGGTCTACGCCACGCTGGTCTCGACCGGCCAGGCCGGGGTGGCCGATCCCAAGACCACGACCGCGACGGTGCGCGGCGTCTTCCGCATCCGCAACAAGCACATCACGGCGACGATGGACTCGAACGAGTCGTCGAGCGTCGGCGGCCGCGCGGAGACGACCGCCGACGCGCCGTCGGCCTCGCGCGGCGCGAAGCCGGAGAAGGGCGGCTCCTCGAAGGAGCGCGCCTCGAAGAAGCCCGGCGCGAGCGCGGCGGCGAAGCCCGCGGCAGGCGAGAAGGTGGTCCCCCGGAAGGGCGACGGGGAGTACGGCGTGACGCGGCGCCGAGGCGAGGGGACCTACGCCCTCAAGGACGTGCCGTACATCCAGTACTTCGCGAGCGGCTACGCGCTCCACGCAGCGTACTGGCACGACGTCTTCGGCACGCCGCGCAGCCACGGCTGCATCAACCTGGCGCCCATCGACGCCCACCGGCTGTTCCTGTGGACCGATCCCCCGGTGCCGCCCGGATGGCACGCGATCAACACAGGCGAGGAGCTGGGCGAAGGAACCACAATCATCGTCCACGAGTGAGTGAGGCGGGCGTCGTCATTGATGGATGAATGAGGGACGAGGGGGCGCTTCAGTGCATGGGCGCGGTGTGGATGAGGTCGATCAGCGCCTCGTCTGCGGAGACGGCGAGGGCGTCGAGGAGCGCGGCCAGGCGGGCGTGCTGGTCCGGGGTGAAGGGGGGCATGCCGAAGCGCGCGCGCACGCCTGAGAGGCGAAGAACGAGGCCGGCGCCGTCCTGGTAGCCGGCGATCCAGGGGCCGCGGGTGAGCTCGTCGCAGATGCGACGGAGCCGCGACTCGAAGGCGGCGCGATCGGCGAGGGCGCCGGCGGGGGAGGGGGCGCGCTGCTGGAAGTGGTGGATCGAGGCGGCGGCCTCGGTCGGGGCGCCGTCGATGGCCTCGAGGCCGGCGCGGAGGTCGTCGAGGAGGGGCGCGAGGCCGATCCTGCGGACGAGCGCGCCGTCGAGGCACATCTCCCAGAGCACGTGGGCGAAGAGCGCGAGCCGCGGCGCGCCGAGCGAGGCGGCGCGCAACGCGGCGGCGAGGCGGCGTTCGCCCTCCACGAAGACGGGGGCGGCGTGGAACCAGCGGTCGACGGCGACGTGGTGGTCGATGCCGGCCAGCACCTCGGCGAGGCGGGGCGGCGGGGCGGCGGGGCGATCGGGCGCGCGGGAGGGCCTGACGCGCCGGTCGGCCATGCGCCAGAGGTCCGGGAGCATCGCCGCCGCACCCGCGGCGGCCGAGCCGAGGTCGCGCGCGGCGAGGTGGCGATGAAGCAGGAAGTTCATGCGTTCAGGATGGCGCCGCCGTCCGCGGCGGTCGACGGCGAAGCGATGCGGCGCGCGTCCGGCAGCGCGGGGAGCGCGTAGCGTTCGTTGGCAGGATGGCCGGGAGCGGCTGCGCTTGATTTGCTGTCGGAGCTCCTCCGGTTGCTGGGCAGGAGTCCTGGGCTGCTGGGCGAACGTCTCTCTTCTATGGTTGGTGTCCTGGGCCGACAGGTCATCGCGATGGCGAACTTGCGTTGAGCGCGGCGCGTTTGCGCCGCCGGGCGGCTGCTCACCGCCATGGCGCGCATGTAGGGGGAGCGGTGCTGTCGAGCTCGCATCTCCTGCCTCCGTTACCCGGCTAGCGGAGATGGCTCCATGCCAGTCGCCCGCTGCGGCCGTCATGGCCCTTTTTCCTCCTTGGAGCCGCGAGTTCGGCGGGGCCCCACGCGCGCCCCGCCTCGCACATCCCCTCGCCCGCGGCCGTTGCTTCTCTTGCTCGGGGTTCGGCGCAACAGGTAGCCTAGGCAACGATGCAGGCCAGCGACCCGTTCGGCTGGGTGGGGTCGATCATCGACGGCCAGTTCGCCGTCGAGGCGCTGGCGGGCGAGGGAGCGTTCGGCGTCGTTTACCGGGCCCGGCACCTCGGCTTCGATTCGCCGGTCGCCGTCAAATGTCTCAAGATCCCCGCGGGTCTAAGCCCTGACCAGCAGGACGGTTTCCTCGCCAAGTTCCGCGAGGAGGCGCGCCTGCTCCACCAGCTCTCACGCCGGACGATGGGCATCGTCCAGGCGCTCGACATCGGCGCCGCCGCCGCTCCGAAGGGGCCATGGACGCCGTACATCGTCATGGAGTGGCTGGAGGGCGAGACGCTCGAGCAGGATCTCAAGCGCCGCAGCGCCGAGAAGCTCCCGTCGAGGAGCCTCGGCGACGCGATCCGGCTCCTCGCGCCCGTCGCCTCCGCCCTCGCCGTCGCCCACGACGAGAACGTGTCTCACCGCGACGTCAAGCCGGCCAACCTGTTCCTGCTCGGCGACCGCATGAAGGTGCTCGACTTCGGGCTCGCCAAGGTCTTCTCCGAGACGCCGACGTTCGCAGAGGCGCTCGTCCAGACGGGACGAACGTTCCGCGCCTTCACGCCGCAGTACGGCGCGCCCGAGCAGTTCAGCCCGCGGTTCGGCGCGACAGGGCCCTGGACCGACGTCTATGCGATGGCCCTCATCCTCGTCGAGGTCGCGAGCGGTCAGCCCGCCCTCTCGGGCGGCGACGTCATCCAGCTCTTCGTCGCCTCGAGCGACGAGGCGATCCGGCCGAGCTTCCGCGCCCGCGGGGTGAACGCGAACGCCGACGTCGAGGCGGTCCTCGGCCGCGCGCTCGCGATCAACCCCTCGCAGCGGTTCCACAACCTCGGCGAGATGTGGGCCGCCCTGGAGGCCGCCCACCGCTCCAGCGTCGTCGTCGTGGCGCGCGACACCCTGCGCGCGCCCGCCTTCGGCCCGGGCGACGCGAACGACGACGCGGATGACGGGCTGCTCGACCTCGCCGCCGTCCACCTGCCGCCGCTGCCGCCGCCGCCGGCGCTGTCCGTCCCGCCGCCGTCGCTGCCGCCGTCGTCGACGCCGTGGCGGGCGCCGGACAGCAGCGGCATGAGGGGGAGCGTGAGCTCCGATCGCGGCTCGCCGCGGACCCGGGCCGCGCTGCCGTTCGAGGGCGGTGAGCACCGGGTCTGCACCGTCCTGTTCGCCGATCTGTCCGAGGCGACCGCGCTCTCGTCGCGGCTCGATCCCGAGGACGTCAAGGACGTCGTCGACCGCTGTTATCAGGTGCTCGCGGAGCACGTCGAGCAGCTGCACGGGATCGTCGAGCGGCCGATCGGCGGGCGCGTCATGGCGGTCTTCGGCGTCCCTCGCTCGACGGACAGCGACGCCGAGCGAGCGATCGTCGCGGCGCTCGGCGCGCAGGCCGCGATCCCGCGCCTCACGCTGCCGCGCGCTGCGCGATCGGTCCGCCTCTCGGTGCGGTTCGGGATCGCGACGGGGCGGGCCTTCGTCGGCGCCGGGGGCTCGGCGCGGCAAGATCTCGCCGTCATCGGCGACGCGGTCGACGGCGCGGGGCACCTGCAGCAGCTCGCGCCGCGCGGCGCGATCGTGATCGGCCGCGACACCCACCGCCTCGTCCTCGGGCGCTTCCACGTCGAGCCGATCGACGCGGGCGCGAGCGCCGGCGCGGTCCGGGCGCCGCCGGCGTCCACCGCGCACGGCGCGGCGCCGCCGATCTACCGGGTGCTCGGCGAGGCGCCGCTCCACCACGCGTTCGTGCCGCCCGATTTCCATGGGCTCTCGACGCGCCTCGTCGGGCGCGGCGCGGAGATGCAGCGCCTGTGTGATCTCGTCGAGACCGCCTTCCACGAGCGGCGGCCGCGCCTCATCACGCTGGTCGGCGCGCCCGGCGTGGGACGGACGCGGATGCTCGCAGAGCTCTTGGCGGGCCTCCGCGACGGCGGCGCCGGAGGCGGCGCGCCCTCCTCGGAGCGAGGGTACGCGCTCGCGCCGCCCGGGGGGCTGCTCGTCTTGTCGGCGCAGTGCTCGGCGCTCGCGCAGGATTCGAGCTATGGCCTGGCCGGCGCGCTGCTCCGCCGCTGGTTCGGGATCCACGAGGCCGATCCGGCCCAGGTCATCCTGCGCAAGCTGCGCCGCGGCCTGCGCTGGATCCGACTGCGCGCCGCGCGCGCCCGCGTACGCGCCGAGCGGGAGGCCGCCGGCGCGGGGGCCAGGGCCGCCGCGCTCGGGGGCGCGTCGCCCATCGTGACCCGCGCGTCGTCCGTCCCGCTCCGAGGGCCGATCAGCTCGACCGTCAGCGGGCGCAGGGGAGCCGGGGCGGCGCGGTACGAGGACGACGACGAGCTCGATCCGTCCCCCTCGCTGTCGAGGCCGAGCGGGGGCAGCGACCTCGAGGAGATCCTCGCCCGGCTGGCGGCCATCCTTGGCGCGCGGCCTGCGCCCGCCGGGCTCCTCGAGGCCGCGGCGCGCGGCAGCGTGCTGGCGAGGCGCCGGATCGCCTCCGCGCTCGCGCTCCTCGTCGCCTTCGCGCTCGAGCGGACGCCGATGGTGATCGTGTGCGACGACCTGCAGTGGGCCGACGACGCGACGCTCGACCTCGTCGAGGAGCTCGTGGCGCACGCCGAGGGGCTGCCGCTCTGCATGGTGTGCACCGCGCGCCCCGAGCTCTACGAGCGCCGCCCGGACTGGGGCGTCGGGAAGGAAGCGTACGTCCGCGTCGACGCGTCGCCGCTCGCGCGGCGGCACGCGGAGGAGATGATCCGGGATCGGCTCCGCGGCGCCTCCGCGCTCGACCACGAGCTCGTGCGCGCGATCGCCGAGCGCTCCGAGGGCAACCCGCGAACCGTGGAGGAGACCCTCCACCTCCTCGTGGACGCCGGCGCCATCGAGGCCCAGGACGGCGCGTGGCACGTCCGTGACGACGCGCTCGGCGCGCTGAGCCTGCCGCCGGCGGTGCACGGCGTGGTCCAGGCGCGCCTCGACCGCCTGGACGAAGGCGCGCGCGGCCTCCTCGCGCAGGCGGCGGTCGTCGGCCGGACCTTCTGGGAGGGCGCGGTCGAGCGGCTCCGGAACGACGCCCCGCAGGCGCGCTCGCCGATGTCGAGCGAGCGCATCCTCGCGGAGCTCCAGGATCTCGATCCGCCGTTCTCGGTGCGCCACGGGGGCAGCGCGTCCACCGCCGAGCTGCTCGCGCGCCTCTGCGAGCGCCAGCTGATCCGGCTCCGCTCCCCCGCGTCGTTCCCCGGCGAGCGCGAGTACGTGTTCGTGGAGCAGGCGACGTGCGAGGTCGCCTACGAGATGCTGAGCCTCAAGATCCGCCGGCGGATCCACCTGCTCGTCGCCGACTGGATCGAGCACCGCGCGTCGAGCGTGGAGGCGCGCGACGAGGGGGCCGCCCTCCTCGCCCATCACTACGAGCGGGGCGGCGATCTGCGGGCGGCCGCGGCGGCGTACGACCGCGCCGCGGCGCACGCCGCCGCGATGGGCGAGGGCGCCGCGGCGGTGCGCCACGCGGCGCGCGCCCGGGAGCTCCACGACGAGCTCGCGGCCGACGACGCGTAGGGAGGCCGCCGCTACCGCGACTTGCCGCGCGCGCTCGGCAGCCGGGCGCCGGACACGACCAGCGCGTGGCGCAGGGCGTCCTCCAGCGCGCCGAAGGTCTCGAGCGTCCGCGCGTCGCTGCCGAGCGTCACGATGGCCTGCGCGACCCCGGGGGAGATCCCGGAGACGAGGCAGCGGCTGCCGAGCAGGCTCGCGGCCCGGGCCACCTGGAACAGGTGGTCGACCGTCGGCGTGTCCACGTCCTCCACGCCGGTCAGATCGAGCACGGCGAAGTGGGCCTGCGTGCGGACGATCTCCCCGAGCAGCTTCTCCATGACGTCCGTGGCCCGGACGCGGTCGAGCGCGCCGATGATCGGCAGCACGAGGACGCCCTCCCACGCCTGGATGATCGGCGTCGACAGCGCGCGGATCGCCTCCTGCTGCTGGCGCAGGACGCTCGCGGTCCGCTCGCGTTCGGCGTTCTCCGCGGCGAGCATCCGGTTCTTGCCTTCCAGCTCCTCGGCGTACACCTCGAGGCGCTCGATCGACTGGCGCAGCTGATCTTCGAGCCGCTTGCGCTCGGTGGTGTCCCGCATCGTCACGGCGACGCCGCCCTGGATCGGCACGATCTGGTGGTGCACCCAGACGCTCGGGCGCGACGCCTGGGCGTTCGGCGCGGGCAGGCGGATCTCCTCCTCGATCGGCGCCCCCTTCCGGAGGCAGCGCAGGCACCGCTCGCGGAGGACGCCGGCCTCGACCGAGTGGACGAGCTCCGAGAGGCGCTGACCGAGGAGCTGCTCGCGCGGCATCGACGACAGCATCGTCGCGGCGCGCGCGTTGAGCCCCGTGATCACGAAGTCGGCGATCTCCTCGCTGTCGTCGCGGCGGGAGGCCAGCGTGAGGAACGCGTCCATGCTGGCCTCGACGGCCGCGTGGAAGCGCGCCTCGCTCTCCCGGCGCTGCTCCTCGGCGCGCCGGCGCTCGGTGATGTTCTCCCCCACGATGAGCGCGTTCGTGACCTCGTCCACCCCCCGGATCGCGCTGACGTGGTTCGCGTACCACGCCCGCCCGCCGTTCACCCCGAGGCCGACCACCTCGTAGCTCGCGCGGCCTCCCTCCCGGAGCACCGTCTGGAGCGCCTCCCTCACCGTGTCGTGGTACTCCGGCGACGTGAAATCGTAGAGGCTCCGGCCGATGATGCTCTCCTCCCGGACCCCGGGATACGGCCGGTTCACCGAGACGATGCGCGCGCCCTTGTCGACGACGACCAGGTAGTGCGGGATGCCGTCGTACAGCGCCCGCAGCTTCTCCTCGGACTCACGGAGCGAAATCTCGGCGGTCTTGCGCCGCGTGACGTCGCGGGCGACGAAGTAGACGAGCCCCTCGTCGAGCGCGAGCATCGCGTTCCACTCGAGCCACCGGTACGAGCCGTCCTTGCAGAGGAAGCGGTTCTCGTAGGTGATCGTCTGCGCGCCCGTCGAGAACGTGTCTGTCTCCGAGAGGGTGCGCGCCTTGTCCTCGGGGTGGATGAACTCGAGGTAGGGCCGCGCCATCAGCTCCTGGCGGCTGAACCCGAGCGTGCGCTCCCACGAGGGGCTGAGCTCCTTGAACCGCCCGTCGAGCGTCGCGGCGCCGAGCATGTCGACGGCGAGCGCGTAGAGCCGCCGCTGCTCCTTGTCCTCTTCGCGCACGACCGCGCGCAGGATCGGCCCTGCGCGGTCAGCGAGGGCGAGCTGCGCGATCTGCGTGTCGGCCTGGATGAAGTCCCCGCCCGGGCGCCGGTAGAGCCACCGAAACCGCTGCGGCTCGCCCCGGCCCGCCGCGTCGAGCCGCTGCGCGAGGCGTTCGGCGGAGGCCTGTCCGTCGGGCTGCAGGAGCGGCGCGAGGTCCGCGAGCTCCCGTCCGACGAGGCCGTCCGCGGATCCCGCGAGCAGCCGGATCGCGCTCGGGTTGGCGTCGATCACGCGGCCGTTCTCCAGGAGGAGGATCGCGTCTTCGGCCGCATCGAATGCGGCGCGGTGCAGATCAGGCTGGCTCATCGTGGGCGCCGCAGGGGGTCAGGAGCGCCGTGCCGCCGCGTTGTCCTCTCGATCTCGATCGCCAATCAGCACCTCGAGCGGCCGCCGACACCCCCTCTCTGCCGCTGCCGCCAGCGGCGCATTGTGCAGGAAGCCTCGGTGGAGATCGAGGTCCATGAGCCCGCGAGCGGCTCGGCGCGGGGGGTTGTTGTCGTCGTCTCCCTGGTCCGGGATCCGTCCCGGTGCAGGCCGCTCGGGCGGTGGCATTCGAGCGCTGTTATCTTCGTCGATGTTGTCTGCCTGCCACCCGCTGGCGACGACCTCTCGCGTGCCGCGGGCGCCGTGGTAGCGTTGGTCTGTATCGCGGGGGGTTCCTTCTGCGCTGCCTGTCGGCAGGCAGCTCTCGCGCGGTGCGAGGGGGGGTGCGATGATCTCCGAGGCGTGCGGGCTCTGTGCTTGGCCAGCGAGCCTCGTCGTCGACGACGTGCAGCGGCACAAGGGTGCGCTCCTGGATATGGCGCTGCAGATGCGTGCGGACGACAAAGAGCCGCTCGCGCGCGTGGCCTTCCGGGGCGCGCTCTACTGGCAGCGCTGGCTCCTGACGAAGGAGCCTGGGCTCCACGAAGAGGCTCGGGTCGTCTCGGGGCTCGAGTTCGCCCGAGAGGCTGGCGACTGGAAGGAGGCCGATATGCTCCTTGCCCACGCCGACAGCTCGAGCGCCCTCGCCGATCTGCCGTTCGTCGATCACTGGAAGGCGCTCGTCGCGCAGCACTTGCCGGAGCAGGTGAGCGACGAGCACGAGCTCGAGGAGACGTTCCAGGAGTTCCGGCGGCACCCCAGCGAGGAGGCCGCGGAGAGCGTGCGGCGCTGCGCCACGGCCATCGCGCCGCTCGGGTCGCCCGTCCCGGTGCACAGCCTCCTGGCGCGCGTAGCGATGGATCTCGGCCAGACCGAGGAGGCGGAGTTCCACCTCGCCGCGCTCGTCGTCTGCAGGCCGCTCTGGATCCCCTACGTCGTGCAGCTGGCCGAGCACCAAGCGAAGCTCGATCTACCGCGTGCCCTCCGCACCATCGAGGACGCGCGCCGACTCTTCGGCCCCGACTTCTGGCTCCCTCTTTGAGCGGGGCTCACCCGCTTCGGATACGGGCCCATCTCGGCGTTTTCGGTGCTCAACGCACGGGAGTGCGCTTGCGCGCCGAAAACGCCGATCTGGACCCGTCTCCTGTGCGGGTGAGACCCGCTCGGCGACGCAGCTCGTGAGAACGTCAGCTATCGACGGCCTCTGATCCCCTTGGAAAGCTCTCGTGGGGGGGAGTTGCCGTGCGCGGGTGCTCCCCGTCTCCGGACTCCGCCTCAGGTGTTCTCGAGGGTGCGCATCCAGCCGCTGATCCGCGCCCCCGCCGGCTTGGGCCAGCCCATCCGCGCGAAGCGCTCGAGGAGCTGCGGCGTGTGGTCTCCGGTGCGGCTGTCCTTGAAGGCCGCGCGCGCCGCGTCGAGCTCGCGCGCCGCCTCGTGGAAGCGCCCCTCGTGGTACGCGAGCCAGGCGAGCGTCAGGTGCCGGTGCTGCCGGGGCTCCGCCTCCGCGAGCGCCACCGCCTCGCACGCCATCAGGTGCTCGCGAGCGAGCTCCGCCTCCCCGCGGTGGAGCGCGATCTGCGCGAAGAGCAGCCGCGCCTCCACCAGGCCCCACGGATCCCCGAGCCGCTCGAAGAGCCTGCCGGCGGCGAGCGCGTGCTCCTCGGCGAGCTCCGGCGCGCCCGCGTCGAGGGCCACCATCGAGAGCAGGCGCTCGCACCCGGCCTCGCCGCGCGGGTTCGCGACGTCGCGGAAGCTCTGCCGCGCCCCGAGCGCGCCCGAGCGCGCCGCCTCGAAGTTGCCGGCGCGGTGGTCCGAGTGCGACAGCGCGAGGTCGCACTGCGCGAGCCCGAGCCGGTAGCCGATGGCGTCGAAATCGGCGTGCGCGGTCGTGAGCAGCGCGCGCGCCGCGTCCGAGGTCGCCCCGGCCTGCTCGACCATGCTCTGCAGCAGCAGGCACTGCGCTCGGCCGAGCCGATCGCCGACGTCCATGAACCTCGACGCCCCGGACGCGAGCACCGCCCGCGCCCGCGCGTGCTCGCCGAGCAGGTAGTCGATCTCGCCGAGCAGCACCTCGCACTGCGCCTGCCCGTGGCCGTGGCCGATCTCGTCGAAGATCGCGTGCGCCCGCGCCACGAGCCGCCGGCCCTGCGCCTCCGCGCCGAGGTCCGACGCGATGTGCCCGAGCAGGCGCAGGCAGTGCGCCTGATTCTCGCGGTCGCCGGCTTGCTCGAAGATGCGCCGCGCGTCCTCCGCGTCGCGCCGCGCCTCGTCGAGCCTCCCCGCCAGCCGCAGCGCCTCGCCGCGGAAGCGCAGCTGCGTCCCGAGGCGCGTCCCCGTCAGCACGGGCCGCGCGTCCACCCCGCCCCGGAGGCCCGGGCGCGAGTCGCTCCCCCCGGGCAGCTTGCCGTCGAGCACGGCGAGATCGCGGAGCGTCGCCGCGATGTCGCGCGAGCTCTGCCAGTGCGCCGCCACGTGCGCGTGCATGAGCGCCGCGGCCTCGTCGGTGTCGCCGGCGCGCAGGAGGCTGACGACCCGGTGCCGGAGGATGCGGCGGCTCGACGCGGCCGGGTGCGCCCCGAGCGCGTCGGCGGCGGCGCGGAACACGCGGGCCGCGTCCGGCTCGAGGAAGAGCTGCGAGAGGAGGTGCTCCTGGAGCAGCGCGTGCGGCCAGCGCAGGCGATCGCCCACGGCGAGGAGGATCTGGGCGCGCTGCATGGACGCGATCGCCCGGTCCGCCGAGATATCGAGCGAGGTGAGCAGCGCGCGCAGGATCTCGCGCCGGATGTCGCCGCCGAGCGCGGCGGCGGCGCGCGCGCCGGTGCGGAGCTCCTCGGGCAGCGCCGCGAGGCGCTCTTCCCAGAGGTCGGCGGTCGTCGCCGCCTGCACGGCCATCGACGCCCTCGGCACGAAGTACTTGCCCGCGCGGAGCTGGAGGTGCCCGCCGCCCGCCCACGCGTGCAGCAGCTGCAGCGCGAAGAGCGGGTTCCCCTTGCTGCGGGCCGTCGCCGCCTCGGCCGCCGCGTCGTCGAGCGGAAGCGTCTCCCGGAGCAGCGCGTGCGTCTGCGTGGGGTTCAGCGGGGCGACGTCGAGCCGCTCCCCGACGTAGGCCGCGAGCGCCCCCTCGATCCGCCTCGCCGCCACCGGATCGCACTCGACCGCCTCGCTCCTGACGGTCGCCACGACGAGCAGGCCCAGGTTCGGCGCGTCGCGGTGGAGCGTGAGGAGCCCCTCGAACGTCGTCGACGAGGCGTAGTGCAGGTCGTCGAGCCAGAGCAGCACCGGCCGGTCCCGGCCGATCCTCTCCAGCGTCTTGCGGATGATCAGCCAGCGGAGCTCGGGGCGATCCAGGCGGAAGCGCTTCCCCGTCGGGCCGACCGCCTCGCTCCCCGGGGGCGACGGCTTGATCCACTCGGCGGTCGCCGCGACCCACGTCTTGCCGACCTCGTCCTCGGGCGGGACCTCCCAGAGGTTCATCAGCACCTTCTCGACGATCTCGCGCTCGGCCCGCTCCAGCCGGTAGTGCTGGGTCACCGCGCCGAGCACGCCGTCGAGCGGCGCCGCGATGCGCCGGTAGCGCGCGCGGAGCGGCACCATGAGCGCCCGCTCGTGGACCTCCTCGCAGAGCCACTCGGCCAGCCGGCTCTTGCCGACGCCGGCCTCGCCCGCGAGCAGGACGAACCGGTGCATCGCCTTCGGCGCGTCGACCATCTCGGCCACGACCTCCATGAGCCGCGCCCGCTCCCCGGTCCGCGCGACGAACGGGCTCGGCCGGAGCGCGAGCAGCCCGGTGGTCGTCACGGAGGGCGGCGGGTCGTCGTCTGGAGGCTCGATGAGCTCGGGCGTGAGCAGCTCCTTGCGGCTCGGGGGCAGACGGCCGCTCGTCAGGAGGGCGATCGGCAGCGGCGTCGCGGTCACGTTCGCGTTGTTGCGTGGCTCGAACCGCTTCCACACCCGCCGCGCGTCGCCCGCGAAGTCGAAGCGGTGCCAGGGCCGCTTCGCGAGCAGCCGCTTCGCGAACTTCGCGACGTCGCCCGGCACCGGCGGGGGGAGCGGCAGGTCCGGGATCGACGCGCTCCGGTGCTGCTGGAGGAGCTCGTCGTTGTTGCCGTCGTAGACCTCGCCGCCGGCGAGCAGGGCGTAGAGGATGCAGCCGAGCGCGTAGAGGTCCGTCGGCGGTCCCACGTGGGGCGCCGCGAAGCGGATCTGCTCGGGCGCCATCCAGCCCGGGGTGCCCGCGCCCCAGCGCACCGTGGGTTCGCTCTCCCTGGAGCCGTCGAGCCGGTGATCGACCCGGTCCTGGATGAGCCAGGCCAGCCCGAGGTCGAGCACGTGCACGAGCGGCGGCTCGCCCCCGTGCTGCAGATCGACGAGGACGTTGGACGGCTTCAGGTCCCCGTGGATCACGCCGCGCGCGTGCGCGTGCGCCAGCGCGCCGAGCACCTGGTCGATGACGCTCCAGATGATCGGCCAGGGCAGCGGGTCCTCGAGCCGCGCGAGGTAGAGCCACTCGTGGAGCGATCGACCTGGGACGGCGTCCATCACGAGGTACGGCGTCCCGTTGGTGAGCGCCCCGAAGTCGCGGGCCTTGACGAGCGCCGGATGGGAGAGCCCGGCGAGCGCCCGGGCTTCCTCCTGGAACCACCAGGCGTCCTCGGGGCGAGCCGCCGCGCCTGGCCGGTCGAGCAGCTTCACGGCCACGCGCTCGTCGATCACGAGATCGCGGCAGAGATAGACGACCCCCATGCCGCCGCGGCCCAGCTCTCGGCGGACCTGATAGCGACCGGCCAGGATCGTGCCCGGTAAAAAGCCTTCTTCCGACATGACGGTGAGCCGCCCGATGATAGCCGTGCCGGCCGGGCCCGGTAGACTCGAATCTCGCCAGGAGCCAGGAGCCAGGAGCCAGGAGCCAGGGGCCAGGGGTCAGGCGCCTGGGCGGCCCGAGGTCGCTCGGCGGCAGTTCGTCGTGTCGGGTCCGCGGAGCGATGCTAGGTTGCGGTGATGGATGCAGCGGTACGCGTGCTTGCATTCGCTGGCGCGAGGGATGTGCTGGGTACCGGAGAAGTGGCGCTGCCGCTGGATGGCCCCTGCACCGCAGCGGAGCTCCTGGAGCACGTCTGTGCTCGTTATCCGGGGCTCGGCCCCTACAAGGGATCCATCCGGGTGGCGGTGAACGGCGTCTATGCGACGCCGAGCGATCCTGTAGGTTTCGGTGACGAGGTCGCGCTGATCCCGCCGGTGGCGGGCGGCTAGCGAGAGGACCCGAGAGGGACGCGCCATGGCTTCTTCTATCGGCGGCCTCGATCCTGCGCGCAATGCGGGCGACGCATCGGCTCAGCGGCGGCGATCGCTGCCGCTCGTCGGCGGCGGAGACGCTGGCCGACGCGCCGCCGTGATCCCGTACCGCGACGGCGCCCGCGAGGCAGCTGGCGAGCGCGCGGGGCCCGCGCCGCGGAGCGCGCGCATCTCGGTCACGGATCGGTGCGACTTCGCGTGTACCTACTGCCGCCCGTCGCGGCATGACGGCTACGCCGACGGCAAGCTCATGACGGCCGCCTGGCGCACCATGTTCGAGGCGCTGCGCGACGCCGGCGTCCGGCGGGTGCGCCTGACCGGCGGCGAGCCGCTGCTCCACCCCGAGATCGTGTCGATCGTCGGGTGCCTCGCCGCGCTCGGCTTCGAGGATCTGGCCCTCACGACGAACGCGTCGCAGCTCGCGCGGCTCGCCGGGGCGCTGCGCGCCGCCGGGCTGCACCGGCTGAACGTCTCGATCGACACCCTCGATCCCGGGCGCTTCGGCGAGATGACCCGGGGCGGCGAGCTCGCCCGGGTGCTCGACGGCATCGACGCCGCGATCGCGGCGGGCTTCTCGCCGATCAAGCTGAACACGGTGGTCCTCCGCGGCGTGAACGACGACGAGATCGAGCGGCTCGCGCTGTGGGCCTGGGAGCGCCGGATGGTGCCGCGCTTCCTCGAGGTGATGCCGATCGCCGAGGGCGCTCGGCTCGTCGGCAAGCACCTCGTCACCGCGGCCGAGATGAGGGCGCGCCTCGCCGAGCACCTCCTCCCGGAGGAGGCGGCCGGCGAGCCCGGCCTCGGCCCGGCCAGGTACGTCCGCGCTCGCCGCGATCCGTCGCTCCGCGTGGGCTTCATCACGGGCACCAGCGACACGTTCTGCGAGAGCTGTGATCGCCTGCGCGTCTCCTCGACGGGCGTGCTCCGGCCGTGCCTCGCCACCGACGATGGCGTCGACGCCTCGCGCGAGGCGAAGATCGGCGATCACGCGGCGATCCGCCTGCGCCTGGACGAGGCGTGGCGCCTCAAGCCGGACGGCAAGGTCTGGAAGGGCTGCACCGAAGAGACGGCCTCCGCGGTGTCGATCCGCGCGATCGGCGGCTGACGGAGCGGGCGGATCCGTGCGGGACCGGATCACGTTCGGCTTCCGGTCCTCACGGCTGCCGTGTCAGATTCCGGGGCGATGCCGCGAACCCCTGATCGACCCGGCGAGGGCGAAGCGCTCTCGACTCACCTCTCTCCGAGCGGCGAGGTCCGCATGGTGCCTGTCGAAGGCAAGCCCGTCACGCACCGCCGCGCGGTCGCGTCCGGCGCCGTCATGATGCGCCCCGAGACGATCGCCCGGGTCGCGCGCGACGACGCGCCGAAGGGCGACGTGCTGGCCGCGGCGCGGATCGCCGGGATCATGGCGGCGAAGCGCACGCCGGAGCTCATCCCGCTCTGCCACGGCATCGCGCTCACGCACGTCTCGGTCTCGCTCGACGTGGACGAGCCCTCCGCGACGATCCGGGTGACCGCCGCCGCGGAGGCGGTGGATCGCACAGGGGTCGAGATGGAGGCCATGGTCGCGGTGAGCGCCGCGTGCTTGACGATCTACGACATGCTCAAGGGGATCGATCGCGAGATGGTGATCTCGGACATCAAGCTCCTCGAGAAGAGCGGGGGCCGCTCCGGCCATTTCCAGCGGAGCGCGCCGTGAGCCGGATCCGCGCCGAGCCGCTTGGTCTCGACGAGCTCATCGCCGCGGTGTCTCACCCTGGCGCGGGCGGCATCGCCACGTTCCTGGGCGTGGTGCGCGACGTCAACGAGGGCCGTTCGGTCACGCTGCTGGAGTACGAGGCCTACGGGACGATGGCCGAGGCCGAGATCGAGCGGATCCTGTCGGAGATCGCCGCAGAGCTCCCTGGCGTGCGCGTCGCCGCGACGCACCGGGTGGGCGCGCTCCACGTCGGCGATGTCGCCGTCGCCTGCGCCGCGAGCGCGCCGCACCGGGGAGAGGCGTTCCGCGGGTGCCGCCTGCTCATCGACCGCATCAAGGAGCGCCTGCCGATCTGGAAGCGTGAGCACGGGCCGGACGGCCCCTACTGGGTCGGATGGGAGGACGCCCGCTGCGCCGGCGAGCACGGGCACGAGGCGCCCCACGGGCACGCGCACGGCGACGAGGAACCCCACGGCCACGGTGGGACGGCGCCTCCGGCCAGCGCTGGCCCCTAGCGCAGGCGCCGGCCGGGCGGCGCTGGCGCCTAGCGCAGGCGAAGCCCGGCCGGCGGAGGCGAGGAGAGCGGGTCGTTCTCCTTCAGGCGGTTGTGGTGCCGGATGTCCGTCCCCTTGACGAGGAAGACGACCGACTCGGCGATGTTCATCGCGTGATCGGCGATGCGCTCCAGGTACTTGGCGATCGACTGGATGCGGGTGGCCCTGTACACCGTGCTCGGGTCGCGGCTCATGACGAGGAGCACCTCCTGGAAGATGCGGGCGTAGTGCTCGTCGATCACGTCATCGCGCGTGAGCAGCTGGTTCGCTCGCTCGCAGTCGCGGGCGACCAGCGCGTCCAGCGCCTCGTGCACCACCTCGATCGCCTCGTCCGCGAGGCCTTGCAGATCCGCCACCGGCGCGAGCGGCGGCTCCTCGTTGAGCTCCTGCACGCGCTCGCAGACGTTCACCACGAGGTCGCCGACCCGCTCCAGATCGGTGACGATCTTGAGCGCCGTGGTGACGAAGCGCAGGTCGGACGCGACGGGCTGGCGCGTCGCGAGGATCCTCATACAGAGCTCGTCGACCTCGCACTCGAGGCGGTTGATCCGGCGATCGAGCCGGATCGTCGCCTTGGCGAGGCCCGTGTCGCGCGTCGTGAGCGCGGTCGAGCCTTTCTGGATCATCTCCTCGACGAGGCTGCCCATGAGCAGCAGCTTCTCGCGAAGCGTGCGTAGCTCGTGCTCGTAGACCTTGCTCGTGTGCGACGTCGGCATGATTCTATCCCCCGCTTCCATCAGCCGAACTTCCCGGTGACGTAGTCTTCCGTCTTGCTCTCCTTGGGGTTGGTGAAGATCGTCTGGGTCCTGTCGAACTCCACCAAGTCCCCCATGTAGAAGAAGGCGGTATAGTCAGAGCACCGCGCGGCCTGCTGCATGTTGTGTGTTACGAGCACGCAAGTATATCGCTCTTTCAGCGCGTCGATGAGCTCCTCGACGCGCGCGGTCGCGATGGGATCGAGCGCCGAGCACGGCTCGTCGAGCAGGATCACCTCCGGCTCCACCGCGAGGACGCGGGCGATGCAGAGCCGCTGCTGCTGGCCGCCCGAGAGGGATAGCCCGGACTGATCGAGCTTGTCCTTCACCTCGTCCCAGAGCGCCACCTGGCGCAGGCACTTCTCGACGAGGCCTGTGGGATCCTTGACGGAGATGCCGTTCAGCTTGTGTCCGGCGAGGACGTTCTCGCGGATGGACATCGTTGGAAACGGGTTGGGTTTCTGGAACACCATGCCGACGCGGCGCCGCAGCCGCACCGGGTCGACGGCTTTGTCATAGATGTTCACGCCGTCGATCATGACGGAGCCCTTCGCCGAGGCCCCGGGCACCTGCTCGTGCATCCGGTTGAGACAGCGCAGGAACGTCGACTTCCCGCACCCGGACGGGCCGATGACCGCCGTGACCTGGCCGTCGGGGATGTTCAGCGTGATGTCGTGGATGGCGTGGAACTTATGAAAATAGGCGTTGAGCCGCGTGACGCTGATCTTGGCTGGCGGCGCCTCGTCCTCTGGCTCCATGGAGCGGCTGTCGATGCCGTCCGTGTCGAGCCCGCTGCGACGTTCCCCGGACCGTACTTTGTTGTGCAGTGAGTCAAACGAGCTCATCGAGTGCCTTTAGCGCGCCTTGACGCTTCGCGACGTGGCGATACGCGCGAGCAAGTTCAGGAGGAAGACGATGACGATCAGCACCAGGGCGCCGGTCCACGCCTCTTGCTGCCATTTCGGGTAGGGCGAAGTAGCGTTCCGCCAGATCTGCACCGGCAGCGAGGCGATGGGGCGGTCGATGGCGAAGCTCCAGTACGATGAGCCGAGCGCGGTGAGGAGCACCGGCGCGGTCTCGCCGGCGATGCGGGCCACGGCGAGCATCACGCCGGTGCCGATCCCGGGCGAGGCGGTCCGGAGCACGACGAGGAGGCTCGTGCGCCACTCCGGCACGCCGAGGGCGAGCGACGCCTCGCGGAGGTGGGCGGGCACCAGCTTGAGCAGCTCCTCCGTCGTGCGGGTCACCGTCGGGAGCATCACGATCGCGAGCGCGATGCCGCCCGCGAGCGCCGAGAAGCGCTTCATCGTGACCACGACGAGGGCGTAGACGAACACGCCGATGGTGATCGAGGGGACGCCGCCGAGCACGTCGGCGATGAACCGGATGGCGGCAGCGAGCTTGCCGCGCCCGATCTCGGCCAGGTAGATGCCGGCGAGGATGCCGGTCGGCAACCCGATGCCGCAGCCGATGGCGACGAGGATGAGCGTGCCGACGACCGCGTTGCCCATGCCGCTCCGCTCGTCGCCGACGGGCTTCGGCAGCTGGGTGAAGAAGTCGAGGGACAGCCCGCCAAGGCCTTTGCTGACGACGTAGACGAAGATCAGAAACAGCGGGACCAGGACGACGACGGCGCTCGACACGCAGAGCCCTTCGAAGAAGTAGCTGCGTACGCGGCGCAGCGTCTCGCCGGGCGCGGGCTCGAGCAGCGTGCGCCGGGGGGCGCTCGTGGGGCTCGCCACGGGGACAGGGGTGTCGCTGTTCATGCGCGCTTCTCCAGCTTGCTCTTGGTCGAGCTCACGAGCCACCGGGCGAAGAGGTTGAGGAGGAGGGCGACCCCGAAGAGGAGCAGCGCGATCTTGGACAGCGCCGATACGTACATGTCGCTGGTCGCCTCGACGAACTCGTTGGCGATGACGCTCGCCATCGAATAGCCGGGGTGGAAGATCGACGCGCTCACCTTCGGGACGTTGCCGATCATCATCGTGACGGCCATCGTCTCGCCGAGCGCCCGGTTCAGACCGAGGATGATGGCCCCGATGATGCCCGAGCGCGCCGAGGGGAGGACCGCGTAGCGGATCGTGTCCCACGCGCACGCGCCCAGGCCGACCGCCGCCTCGCGGTGCAGCTGGGGCACCGCCTGCATCACCTCGCGCGACACCGACGTGATCGTGGGGACGATCATGATGGCGAGGATGACGCCTGCGGCGAACATGCCGAAGCCGAGCGGCGGGCCCTCGAAGAGGGGGATGTAGCCGAAGTACTTGATGATGACCGGCTCGACGGTGTCCCGGAGCCAGGGGCGGAGCACGGCGATGCCCCAGAAGCCGTAGACGACGCTCGGGATCGCCGCGAGGAGCTCGACCATGAACCCGAGCGGCTTGCGGATCCGGTGGGGGGCCAGATCCGACAGGAAGATCGCGAGACCGAGCGAGACGGGGACGGCGATCACGATGGCGATCAGCGAGGTGACGACCGTGCCGTAGACGAACGGGAGCGCGCCGAACTCCTCGCGCGCAGGGTCCCATACGGTCCCGCCGAGGAACCCCAGCCCGAACTTGTCGATGGCGAGCCGCGACGATCGGATGAGCTCCAGCACCATCAGCGCTGGCACCGCGAGCACCGTCAGGCCGAACATCGTCAGGATGGCGCGGAACGCTCGATCTGCTCCGCGCGTGCCATGTGGCGCATCGCTCTGTGGCGCGGGCGAGGCGGCTTGTTGCATCGGGACTTCTACGGTGCTCATGGACCTATCCTGCGCTCCTGCGCGCACGCCAGCCGCGCACGGCGGGGCGCCGTTCGCGCGGCTGACGCGCATTCCTGGGGTCATGGGACGAGCAGGGGCTTGCCGTCAGGGCCGACCAACGCGGCGAGCTTCTTGTTGACCTTCTCGACGACCGCCGCGGGCAGCGGGGCGTAATGGAGGTCGTTCGTGAACTTCTGGCCGTCTTGCATCGCCCACTTGATGAAGTTGGAGAGCACCTTGCCCTTCGCGAGGTCCTTCTGCTCCTGGTAAACAAGGAGGTACGTGAAGCCGGCGATGGGGTATGCGTCCTCGCCCTCGGCATCCACGAGCGAGATCCGGAGGTCGTCCGGCATCTTGGAGGCGGCGCCGGCGCCTGCGGCGGTCGTGCTCTCCAGCGACGGGGTGATGAACTTCCCGCTCTTGTTCTTGAGCGAGGCGAACGTGAGCTTGTTCTGCATCGCGTACGCGAGCTCGATGTAGCCGATCGAGGCGGGCGTGCTCGTGATGAGGGCGGAGACGCCGTCGTTGCCCTTGGCGCCGAGGCCGCCAGGCCAGTTGACGCTTGTCCCGGTCCCTGGTCCGCTCTTCCACTCCGGGCTGACCGCGCTCAGGTAATCGACGAAGATCTTGGTCGTTCCGCTGCCGTCCGAGCGGTGGACCGTCGCGATCTCCTTGTCGGGGAGCTTCACGTCCGGGTTCTCCTTCTGGAGGGCCGGATCGTTCCACTTCTTGATCTTGCCCAGGAAGATGTGCGCGGCCGCCTCCGGCGTGAGCTTCAGGCCAGACGCGACACCCTCGAGGTTGTAGGTCAGCACGACCGCGCCCAGGCACGTCGGCAGGTGAAGGAGGCCGGCGGCCTTCCCGAGCTGCTCCTCGTTCATCGGCGCGTCGGAGGCGCCGAAGTCGACGGTCCGCTCGGTGATCTGCCGGATCCCACCCCCGGAGCCGATGGACTGGTAGTTGATCTTGACCTTGGAGTTGGCCTTCTGGAACTCAGCGATCCACTTCGTGTAGAGAGGGTACGGGAACGTCGCACCCGCGCCCGTCAAGGTGATGTCCCCGTCAGCGGTCGGCTGCGGCGCGGTGTCCTTCTTCGCGCCGGGGAGAGAGCCGGTTTCTTGGGGGGCATCGGAGCGACCGCACGCCGCGGTCAGGAGGAACATCGCTAGGGTGAGCAGAATTCGAGCCATGCACAGCAAGGCGTAATCGAGGTTTGTGACAGCTCCGTGACGGCAAGGTGGAACAGCGAGCACCGCGCTTTCCTGGCTTTGCGTGGTTCGCGTGGATCACCCGGCGCGCGCCAGGCGGACGGTGAACTGGGTGCCGCGGCCGATGGCGCTCTCGACCTCGATCGAGCCGTTCATCAGCTCGACCAGGTGCTTCACGATGGCGAGGCCGAGACCGGTGCCGCCCAGATCGCGTGAGCGGCCGGCGTCGACCCGGTAGAACCGCTCGAAGATGCGGCCCAGGTGGTGAGGCGGAATACCGGGGCCGTCGTCGGCGACGGCGAGCGTCACCTGCTGATCGGCCGAGCGCGCCTTCACCGTGACGTGAGCTCCCTCGCCCGCGTACTTGATGGCGTTGTCGAGCAGGTTCATGAGCACCTGCTCGAGCGCGCGGCGGTCGCACCGAACGGGCGGGAGCGCGGAGGCGTCGACCGTCAGCGTGACCCTGCGCCGGCGCGCCGCCTCGGCGAGCAGCTGCGTGACGTGCTCGATGGCGGGGGCGATGTCGAGCTCCGACAGCGCGAGGCGGAAGTTCTTCGCCTCGATCTTGGAGAGGTCGAGCAGGTCGTCGACGAGGTGGCGGAGGCGCTTCGCGTGCCGATCGATCACGTCGACGAACTCGGCGGCCTCGTCGGGGTCCTTCAGCGCGCCGAGCTGCAGCGTCTCGGCGGCGGTGCTGATCGCGGTGACCGGGGTGCGCAGCTCGTGGGACACGTTGGCGACGAAATCGGTCCGGATCGTCTCCAGCCGGCGGAGGTCGGTGACGTCGTGGAACACCGCGATGAGCCCCGGCTCGGCGGACGCGCCGTCGTGATCCGCGCCCCACGCGGCGAGGGCCTCGCGCTCATCGTGCCCGAGCCGCTCCGGGCCCTTCCGGCGCGACACGCGCACGAGCAGCCGCCTCGGCAGCGTCCGCCCGAGCTCGACCTCGACGTCGACCGGCTCGTCCCGCTTGCCGGCGAGCTGGATCGCCTCGGTGAGCCGCGCGTTGCGGATCGACTCGATGACCGATCGACCGAGCGCGTCCTCACCGAGGGAGGCCATCGCGCGGAGCGCGCGGTTGGCGAGGAGGATCCTCCCGTCGCGATCGAGCACGAGGACGCCCTCGCTCATCCCGTCGAGGATGCCCGCGAGCAGGGCGCGCTCCGTCCGGACCTCGGCGGTCGAGCGGGAGAGCTCGCTCGTGAGGTGGTTCAGCGCGCGCGCGAGCTGGCGGAGCTCGCCCGAGCCGCGCAGCGGGGCGCGCGTCGACAGGTCGCCCTCGGACATCGCCTGCGCGAAGCGGGTCAGCCTCCGGATCGGGCGCGTGACGAAGAAGGCCGTGGCGGCGCCGACCGAGACGGCGACGACGATCACGGCGCCCATGCCGAGCAGCAGGGCGCGCCGCGAGCGAAGCAGGGCGGCGTCGACGGCGGCGCGCGGGCTGTGCTCCGCGAGCAGCGCCGCTTCCATATCGCGCGCGGCGAGGCGCTCGATCGGGACGCCAGCGACGAGGAGGGCGAGCACCGTCCCCGCCGCGAGCTTCGCGCCGATGCCCAGCCCCCTCGGCAAGCGCATGGGCCCTCTAGGCGACCTCGGGCTCGGCGCGGAACCGGTAGCCGACGCCGCGCACGGTCTCGATGTAATCGCCCGCCGCCCCGAGCTTCTCGCGGACGCGCTTCACGTGGGTGTCCACGTTGCGCGCGGTCACGTCGACGTGCGAGCCCCACACCTCGTCGAGCAGGAGATCGCGCGACAGCACGCGCCCGCGGCGATCGTAGAGCATCATGAGCAGGCGGAACTCGAGCGCGGTCAGCGCGATCTCGGCCTCCTGAACCCAGGCCCGGTGCGCGGCGCGGTCGACCCGCAAGATGCCGAAGTCGAACTTCTCCGGCGCCGACGCCGGGCTCTCCGAGCGCTTGAGGATCGCCCGGGCGCGCAGGATGAGCTCGCGCACGCTGAACGGCTTGACGACGTAGTCGTCGGCCCCGAGCTCGAAGCCGACGATCCGGTCGATCTCCTCGCCCTTGGCCGTGACCATGATGACGGGCACCGCCGAGGTCTGCGGGTTCTGCTTGAGGCGGCGGCAGATCTCCGTGCCCGACATGTCCGGGAGCATCAGGTCGAGCAGGACGAGATCGAAACGCTCCTCCTTGACCGCCCGGAGCGCGGTCTCTCCGCTCCCGGCGGACACCACATCGAACCCGGCCTGACGGAAATTGTAGGTGAGAACGCGCTGCAGGTCGCGCTCGTCCTCCACGATGAGCACATGGCTCGGCATGGCGGATGTATGTAGCAGCGCATTGTGACAGCTTGATGGCGATCGCGCGTGTCGTGCGTCGCCCTCGCGAGACGGAATTGCGACAAGGACGAGGTGGAGCGCTAGCGCGAGGAGAGCGCGGAGAGGCGAGACAGACGTCGGGCGGATCGGACGCGGCCGATCCGCAACCGGGGGCGCGGCCGGGAGAGCAGCCTGGAGCGGTGCGGCGGGATGGACAGCGATGACGGAAGCGCGGCCGGGCGGCGGATCGTGCAGCGAGGCGGGCGGCGGACTCCCAGGACGGAATGCGTGGCGCTTGCAACGCTCGGCGTTTTCGCCTAACTGGGCCGCCCATGGCCCTCGAGCGAACTCTCTCAATCATCAAGCCTGATGCGATGGAAAAGAACACGGCCGGCGCGATCGTCGCCCGCCTCGAGCAGGAGGGCTTCACGGTCAAAGCGATGAAGCGCATCCAGCTTACCCGCGCGGAGGCCGAGGGCTTCTACGCGGAGCACCGGGGGCGCGGCTTCTTCGACGAGCTCGTGACGTTCATGTCGCGCAGCCCCATCCTGGTGATGGCGCTCGAGCGCGAGGACGCGGTGGCGAAGTACCGCGAGGTCATCGGCGCGACGGACCCGGCCAAGGCGGCGGCGGGGACGATCCGCAAGCTCTACGGGGCGAACGTGGGCGAGAACGCGGTCCACGGGTCCGACAAACCGGCGACCGCCGCGCGGGAGATCGCCTACTTCTTCGCGGGTTACGAGGTCGCCCCGAGCGCGACGGCCTGATGCTCGGCGAGCGGCTCGCGGCTGCGCTCGGCGCGGCGCGGGACGGCGCGGCAGGCATCGAGAGCTTCGCGCACCTGCTCGGCTCGCGCCGCGTCGGACCGCGCGGGGTCGCGCTCGCGCTGCCCGAGGTGTGCGAGGGGTGCGCGGCGCTCGTCGTTGCCCTCGACAGCCTCTCCGCGGCGGTCCGCGACGGCTTCGTCGAGACAGACTCCGCCGTGGCGGCCGACGCCGCCGCGGCCGACGCCGCCTGCGCGGTCCTCGGCCACGCGGGCGTCGAGGTCGCGCGCCTCACAGACGAGCTATCCCGCGCGGCGGCGGGCGCCCCGCCGCCGCGCGGCTCTGGCCGCGGCCGCGCGGATCGCGGCGGCTCCGAGCGCGGCATCGACGCGCGGCAGCGCCTCGGGCTCGAGGCGTCGGTGCGCAGGACTGCCCGGGAGCTGAGCGGCGCGCTTCGCCTGTCCGAGCTCGTGATCGCGACCCTCGAGCTGCGCCCGACGCCGCTCGATCTCATCGACGTGCTCCGCAACTGGAGCGCCGCCCCGGCCGAGGGGCGCCCCGTGGTCGGCATCTCGATCGCCTCCTCCGATGGCCGCGCCAACGAGGTGGAGGGCGACGTGCGCGCCGTGAGCGGGCTCATGGAGCTCGCGGTCGGCATGGTCAGCGCCGCGGGCGTGGCGAGCCCGCACCTCACCGTGTCTCGCCTCTCGGACGGGCGCTCGATGGTGCGCATCGCCGAGCGCGGCCCGCGCGAGGGCGCGCCGGCGGTCGCCCTCGACGTGGTGCTGCGCGACGGCGGCGAGCGGGCGGCCGCCGTGGCCCGCGTCGTCGCGCGCCGCGCGCGCATCGAGCTCGTCGAGGGGACGGGCGGGCGCGTCGTCACCATGACGTTCTGACCCCGGTGCCGGTGCTGGCTCGGCCGTGCTAAAGGCGGCGCCATGGCCACCGAAGAATCCATGAAGTCCCTCGTTGAGGCGGCGTTCCGCGACCGCGAGCTCCTCCGCTCGCCCGCGCACGAGGCCGCGGTCCTCCGCACGATCGAGTGCCTCGATCAAGGCCTGCTCCGCGTCGCCGAGCCCGACAAGACGGCGCAGGCGGGCGGCGAAGGCGCGGCGTCCACCGGCGAGGGCGCCCCGCACAGGTGGGTGACGCACGCGTGGATCAAGGAGGCGATCCTGCTCTACTTCTCGCTCCGCGGCATGAGCGTGATGGAGGTCGGCCCCTTCGAGTTCCACGACAAGATCCCGCTCAAGCGCGGCCTCGACAAGGCGGGCGTGCGCGTCGTCCCGCCGGGGACGGTGCGCTACGGCGCGTTCCTCGAGCAGGGCGCGATCGTGATGCCCGGCTACGTGAACATCGGCGCGTGGGTCGGCTCGGGGTCGATGGTCGACACCTGGGCGACGGTCGGCAGCTGCGCGCAGATCGGGCGAGGGGTGCACCTCGCCGGGGGCGTCGGCATCGGCGGAGTGCTCGAGCCGCCGGGGGCGCGGCCGGTGATCATCGAGGACGGCGTCTTCGTGGGCTCCCGTGTGATCGTCGTGGAGGGCGTCGTGGTCGAGGAGGAGGCGGTGCTCGGCGCCGGCGTGGTGCTCACCGCGTCGACGGCGATCCTGGACGTCACGGGGCCGGAGGTCGTCGAGCACCGCGGCCGGGTGCCCGCGCGCAGCGTGGTGATCCCGGGAACGCGGCCGAAGCGCTTCCCCGCAGGGGAGTTCTCGATCCCCTGCGCGCTCATCATCGGCAAGCGGAGCGAGGCGACGGATCGCAAGGTGTCGCTGAACGCGGCGCTGCGAGATTTCGCGGTGCCGGTGTGAGCGCGCGCTCCGACGCGGCCGCGGCGGCCGCGGCCGATCTCGCGGACACGCTGCTCTGGCTCTGCTCCGTCCCGTCGCCCACGGGCGAAGAGCAGGAGCTGTGCTGCGCGGTGGCGGAGCGGCTCGATCGGGCTCGGCTCGCCGCGCCGGTGCGCCGCCACGGCGACTCGCTCGTCGTGCAGGTGACGCAGGGCACGGGCGGCCCGAAGATCGCGCTGGCCGGGCACCTCGACGTGGTGCGCACCTCGCACGACGGGCCGCCGCGGATCGAGGGGGATCGCCTCTACGGCCCCGGCGCGAGCGACATGAAGTCAGGGCTCGCGCTGATGCTCGACCTCGTCGAGGGCGAGCGGGAGGCGATCGCGGGCGTGGATCTGACGCTCGTGTTCTACGCGCGGGAGGAGGGCCCGTACCTGGAGAACGAGCTCGCGCTGGTCATCGAGCGCGAGCCGGACCTCCGCGCGCTCGATCTCGCGGTGTGCCTCGAGCCGAGCGACAACCGGCTGAGCCTCGGCGCGAGCGGGTCGCTCCACGCGGGGCTGACGTTCCGCGGGCGGACGGCGCACAGCGCGCGGCCGTGGCAAGGGGAGAACGCCATCTACAAGGCAGGCCCGCTCCTGTGCGAGCTCGCCGCGCTCGCGCCGCGCGAGGTCGAGATCGACGGCTTCGTCTACCGAGCCGTGACGACGGCGACGATGGCGCAGGGCGGGCGCGGGCGGAACGTCGTTCCGGACGAGTTCACGATGAACCTGAACCACCGCTTCCCGCCTGGGACGTCGATCAAGGAGGCGCAGCGGACCATCGAGGCGCTCGTGGACGGCCGCGCCGAGATCGCCTGGCGCGACCTCAGCCCTTCGGCGCCGCCGCACGCGTCGCACCCGCTCGTCGTCGCGCTACGCGAGGCGGGCGTCGCCGCGGTCGAGCCGAAGCAGGCGTGGACCGACGTGGCCCGCTTCGCGGAGCTCGGAGTGCCTGCTGTCAACTTCGGCCCCGGCGAGAACGCCCAGGCGCACCAGCGCAACGAGTGGTCGTCGCTTCGAAAGCTGTCCGAGGGTCGCACGATCCTCCGCCGCTGGCTCTCGGCGCTCGGACCGGCCTGACGCCGCGCGCACCCGCTGCGCGCGCTCCATGTCAGGGGGGAGCCCGCCTGATCGCGCGCAGCGTTCGGGGCGCGCCCCGGTGACCCTCGTGCCCTTCAGGTGGCTGTGCGCACCGAGAGCCCGGCGGCGGGGATGGTGAAGAAGAACGTGCTGCCCTGGCCGGGCGAGCTCTCGACCCAGATCGTACCGCCGTGGGCCTCCACGATGCCCTTGGTGACGAACGCCGCGAGCCCCATCCCTTGTCCCATCGGCCTTCGAGGGGGCGCGTGGCGGGCGAAGAGCAGAGATTGCTGATCCGGGGAGATGCCAGGTCCTGTATCCGAGATCGAGAATCGCGCGTCGGTGCCCGACGGCTCGGCGCGCACCGTGATGCGTCCGCCCTTCGGCGTGAAGCGCATGGCGTTGCCGAGCAGGGTGGCGATGACCTGGACGATGCGCTCCCGATCGCACGCGATGGGCGGCAGCTCGTGCGGTAGCTCCTTCGCGATCTCGAGCGGCTTCAGCGCGACCGTGGGCGCCACGAGCTCGATCGCCTTGTCGAGGATCGGCTCGACCTCGTGCGCGCCTTTGCCGACCTTCAGCGAGCCGTTCTCGATGCTCATCGCGTCGACCAGGTCCTGCGCGAGCTGGTTGATCTCGTCCGCTGCGCGGGTGATCGCCTCGAGCTGCCGCCTACCCGGGCCCTCCTGAGGGACGGATCGCATCAGCATGCGGGCGCTCACGACGATCACGCTCAGCGAGTTCCTGAGGTCGTGAGAGATGGTGGATACGGTCTCGCGCAGGATGCGCTCTGACGCCTCCGCGCGGCGCTCGAGGAGCTGGCGCTGCTCCTCGATGATCCGCTCGCGCTTGGCCGCGTCGCCCCGCGGGGCGAGCCGCTCCGCGTCCGCCTTCGATCGCCTGGGCGCCCTGGCGCGCAGGGTCGCCGGTCCCGCGGATCGAGGCCCGCTCGCCGCAGCGGACGTCGAGCCCCGCTTCGGAGCGCGCAGGGGCGCCGCCGTGGTGCGCCCGCGGAGCGTGCGGCCGTGCGCTGCGTCCGCGCCGTCCGTTGCGTTCTTCCCGGCTTTTTTTCTCGTCACCCCCGCCATTCTTGTCCCCTCGTGCCTCTCAAGCCCTCAGTTAGCCAGAAAGACCGCACCGAGAATAGTCAGGTGGTGCCGCAGTCAAGTCCTGCCAGCGCGGGAGCGCAGGTGCGCTATTCGCGGTCTCGCCGCGGTCTCGCCGCGGTCTCGCCGCGGTCTCGCCGCGGTCTCGCCGCGGGCACGCGCCTCGCGGATCTGGCGAGCGCTGTGTAGGTTTCGTCGATTCCGTGGAGAGGGGATTCGCGGCGCGTCAGGGCGCGCTTTCCGGCTGCGATGACGCGCTGCCGCGCGACAGGAGGCGGCGAATCTCGAGCACGAGCGTGTCCGGCAGACACGGCTTCGTCAGGAAGGCGTCGCACCCCGCGTCCTTCGCCTCGCGCGAGTGCCCCGCGAGCGTGTGACCCGTGAGGGCGACGATGGGGATCCTCATGGTGCGAGGATCGCTCTTGAGGTGGCGCGTCGCCTCCCAGCCGTCGATCTCGGGGAGCGAGAGGTCCATCAGGATGAGGTCCGGGATCAGCTCGAAGGCGCGGTCGAGCGCCTCGCGCCCCGTCGCCGCCTCGGCCACGCGGAACCCGGAGAAAGACAAGTACTCCGCGAACATCTCCCGGTTGTCCTGGAAGTCGTCCACGACCAGGACGAGCGGCGAGACCGCGTTGTCATCAGACTTCACTTCCATCCCAGTGAACCTTTCCATTCCTCGGCGCGCCGCGCCGCCCGATCGGTCGTAAGGGGCTCCGGCATCGCTCGGCCGGCCTCTCACGCAGGGTCATGTAGGGGGGCGATCCGCTCGGGTCACGTCATGTTTGTATACCTGATTGCGGGCATAATGCCGGGCATTTCCCCTCCCGCGCAGGGGTTATCCTGCATTTGCCCTGAAGGGGTTTCAGGTTGCTCCTGACGTGGCCTAGGTAGGTCCGTAGGGTCGGCGGACGCCGACGATCTCGTGGAGCAAACGAGCGGCGCTGTCCCAGTCGACCGGCTTCACGAGCACACCGTCGAACGCCGAGGCGTTGAGGGCGGCGCGGGCCTCGAGATCGCGCCGGCCAGTGCACGCGAAGATGGCGACGTGCTGGGTCGCCGGATCGGCGCGCAGCGCCTCGGCGACGACGAAGCCGTCGATGCCGGGCATCCTCAGGTCACACAGGATCACATCCGGCACGTCCTGCGTCGCGAGGAACACGCCACGCAACCCGCCGGCTGCCCGCTCTACCAGGAAGCCGTGCGCAGCGAGCGCCGCCTCCGCCATGACGAGGAAATCGGGATCATCATCGACGATGAGGACCCGGCGCCGCCGCTCGATCACCAGGGTATCCTCGTCTCCCTGCTCGTCGTGATGCTCGGTGAACTCTCTGCGCTCTGCCTCGGACATGCTCCCCCGCTCGTGGCTCGGCTGACAGCGCTCCCCAGGTGCTCGGGCTTCGATGCGCTGATGCGCGGAAGCATGACCATGGAACCATGGAAGGAGAGCAACGGCCTCCCGCCGGCGTTTCTGGAAAGGCCCCCCCGCGCTGGTGGAGGCGGAACCCGAACCCCACGTACACCTTGTGCCCAGGTCGCTTATCCGCAACCATCAACTGTCCAGCGCAGATGGGGGTCTCTGCGCGGTTCACCCCCAGCCTCCGGCGACCGCTGTTTCGGGGCAGCCCCGACGACAGTTGGCTTGCTCGTCTGATGCTCGCGGTCCGCGCTGCTGCATATTCGGAGCAGGCGTTTATGTGGATGGATGACGAGTTCTTCGCGCGTGTGGGCCACGATCTTCGGGGCGAGCTGGCGACCATGCTGGCGGGGGTCCACTATCTCCTGCGTTACCAGAAGGACCTCGGGGCGGCGCCGCGGGACATGCTGGAGCGCGTGCGCGGTGCGGGCGAGCGGCTGAAGCGGCTGCTCGACGAGTTCGACAACTCCATCTGGCTCCGCGCGGACGCGAGCCGTCCCATGGCGATCGCCGCGTGCGATGCTGGCGAGCTCGCCCGCCGCGCGGCGGGGCATCTCGAGGAAGCGGCCACCGCGCGTGGCGTGCGCATCTCGTTCGATGCCGAGCCCGACGGGGGCGCGCCCGTGGAGGGGGATCCGGAGCTGCTCCGGGTGGCGATCGAGTACGTGCTCGGCTTCGCCATCCTGCGCTCGCGCGATCGCCCCGTGCAGATGCGTGTCTCGATCGCTGACGGTGAGGCGGTGGTGACCGTCATCGACGAGGCCGGCCCCGTCGCGCCCGAGCCGCTCGCCCGGCTGCTCGATCCGTTCGGCGAGCGGGGGGCGATCCCCGCCGACCCTGTCGCGCCGCGCCGTCGAGAGCGGCTGGGCCTCGGGCTCGCGATCGCGCGTGGTATCCTCGGTGCGCACGGGGGCGGGCTGACCGTGGAGCCGTCGTCCGAGCGCGCGGACGGCGGCTCGACGGAGCCGGCCTCGGGGCTCTCCGCGACGGGGCTGCGATTCACGTGCTCTCTCGGCGGCGTTCGGCGGGGCTCTCCCCCCGGCTCGCCCGAAACGATGGGTCGCGGCCGTGCGGCGAGCGCGAGCGGCGATGACGGATGAGATCCCGCCCAGGGCTCGCAACGCGCGGATCGTGTCCGATGAAGACTTCGTCTAGGATGGACGGGGTCGCACGTCGCGAGCGTGCTCCAACTTCCACCGCCCACCGATGAATGCGCCTCGATGCCGACGCTGAGCTCTCTCCTCGTGCAGCATGGGGTTACCTCGATGCGGGTGGTCGAGGAGGCGATCGCCCGCCAAGTGCTCCACGGCGGCGATCTCGCCACGAATGTGCTGGAGCTGGGTGCGGTGCGTGAGCGAGAGCTCACGGCGCTGCTCGCGGAGAGTCTCGGGCTCCCGCCCGCCGTGGGCCGGCTGCGGCCCGCGTCGCCCGAGGTGCTCCGGACGATCCCCGTCGATCTCGCGGTCCAGCACCGCGTGTTCCCCCTCGACGTACGCGCAGGCCTCGACGTGGCAGCGACGGGAGCCCCGCAGCGCGAGGCGACGCTCGTCATCGCCACGGCAGAGCCCCTCGCGTTGCCCGTGGCGGAGGAGCTGAGCTTCGCGCTGGGGGTCAGCCTGCGGCAGCTCGCCGCGCCGCTGGTGCGCATCCGCCAGGCGCTCGCCGAGCACTACGGCGTGGCCCTGGAGCGGCGGTTGTCGCGGCTGGTGAAGCAGCTCGACGCGCGCGCCGAGCCGAGCCCCAACGAGTCGAGCGCGTCGAACCTGGCGAACGAGCCTGGCCCTGCGGTCGCCGCTGCGGTCCCGCCGGCGGCGGCGCCGCCGCCCGCCTCACCTGCCGGCACCGACGCGGCTCCACACGCGGCGGTCGACGCCAGCTCGTCCGCGCAGATCGACGCGAGTTTGCCCGCCGAGGTCGTCGCGGATCCATCGGCCGAGCTCGTTGCCGCCTCGTCCCCTGGCGCCGATGCGGATTCACCTGCAGGCGTCCGCCCCACGTCGCCTCCAGGAGTCGAGGCGGCTTCGCTGGCCAGCGTCGATGAGCCCGAGGATGCCGCTGAGACCCAGCAAAAGCGACCCAGCATCGAGGATGCACCGACGGTCGAATCGCTGACCTCTATCTACGACGAGGACACGGTCGTCGCGGACGTCGCGCTCAACGAGGCGGTGCCCACGCCGAGGAAGCCGCCGCTCCACGAGATGGATGACGAGCCGACGGTCGTCGCTGCGTATCCGCTCGATCTCTCCTTGCTCCGCTATCCCGAGGCGCACATGCCTCGGATCGAGGCGGTCGCTTCACAGCGCGCCGCGCCAGCTCCTGGTGAGGCGGCCGCGCATACCCGCCAGGCGGCCGCGTTGCAGGAAGAGCCGGCGATCGAGCCGGCAGTGCCGACGCCGCGCTCCGAGCAGCTCGCGCCGCACCTTTCGCTGCTGGCGCCATCGGAGGCCGTGCGCACGTCGCAGCGCGTGGAAGCCCCGGGGCCGCCGGTCGAAATCCCGGAGCCGGCGCCGACAGCAGCGGCCTCGCCGGCGTCGGCGCTGTCCGGCGTGCGTTCGCCAGCGCCAGGCACTCAGCTCCTGACGGGCTGGCTGAAGCGGGCCTCTGCTGCACACCGGCCTCAGCAAGCGCCGCTGCCGCGAGCCGCTGCGGCGCTCCAGCAGCAGCCCGACGGATCCGCATCCACGGCGTCGACAACGGCGGCATCGGTACCCGCAGGTTCGACACCTGAGGCGCCGGTACCCGTGCCGTCAGCGCCTGCGGCGCCGGCACCCGCGGCGTCGGCACCTGCGGCAACTCCGGCGGAGCGACGCGAGCTCTCCTCGAGCGCACCGGCGGCGAAGGTCGCCATGCGCGAGGCGGGACGGTCTGCATCCGCTTCGCAGAGGCGGAAGGGCCCCTTCACGCTGGCCATGGCCGAGCAGGCGCTCGCCGCCGTCGGATCGAGCGAAGAGGTGCTCGGCGTCCTCTTCGACTTCGCTCAACAGTACTTCGAGTACACGGTCCTGTTCACGGTGCACGGCGAGCGCGCTGAAGGCCGCAACGCTTCAGGTCCAGGCGCCGAGCGCGAGCGCGTCACGAAGATCGCCGTGCCCTTCGAACGTCCGAGCGCCATCGCCAGGGCGCGCGCGCTCCGCGCGCCGGTCGTCACCGCCGTCGCCGGCAGCGCGCCTGACGCCGAGCTCCAGCGCGAGCTCGGCAGGAAGGTCCATGCGGCCGCCGTGGCGGTCGTCCCGATCGTCGTGCGCGGCCGCGTCGTCGCGCTCGTCTACGGCGACGACGGCGCCACCTCGGTCGAGCTCTCGAGCATCGGAGACCTCATCGCGCTCGCCGGCATCGCGGCGACGGTGCTGGAGCGGCTCATCCTGCGGAAGAAGCAGAACCGCAGCGGCGGAGCCCAGCAAAGCGACGGCCCGGCGCCCCACGAGGCCGTCACGCCTCAGCAGAAGGCGCCCGCGCCTCAGCAGAAGGCGCCCGCGCCGCAGCATCCCGCGCCCGTGCCTCCGGAGGACGCCGCCGCGCGTTCGGAGGACGCCGCTGCGCCGATGGACGAGCAGGCCACGGAGGGACCGCTCTCCCTGCGCACCCGCGCCGCGCTCATGGAGCTGAGCAGCATGGTCCGCGCGGACGCGCACGGCGCGCACGTCGCCGCCGCGGGCGCGCAGCTGCCTGCGGCGGATGCAGACCGCGACGCGGGAGAGCCCCCGCCCGCCGGCTCCTCTGACGTCGCGCCGCAAGCCGTGCGGCCGCAGGGCGGCTGGACCACGGAGGACGGCGCTTCTGGGATCGACGCCGTCGCGCGGGCCTTCGGCCTTCGCGGCACCGGCGTGGAGACCGAGCCCGTGCGGCCGGACGAAGGTGTCGCGCATGCGATGGCCTTCAGCTCGACGATCCCGCCGGCCCCGACGCAGCACGCGCAGCGCATGGGCTCCGAGCCGCAGTTCCGTTCGGGCCTCGAGGTGGACGTGGACGTCGTGTCCGGCACGGCCGTCACGGCGCCGATGATGCCGGCGGTCACGGCGCCGATGATGCCGGCGGTCACAGCGCCGATGATGCCGACGGTCACGCCGCTGCCTGCGCCGCGCGCCGCGGCGTCGTCGGCGCCGGCGATCATCGACGAGATCCCCGACCTCGAGATCCCTGCGGCGCCGGTCCCTTCGGCGTCGGAGGACCTCGATCTCGGCGAGCCGGAAGAGGCGCGGACGAAGCGGTACTCACGGCCTCCGTGGATGCTCGACAGCTCGATCACGCCGGGCGCAGAAGAGCACCGGGAGCTCGGGCCGGCGCCGGCCGCGGGGCGGCCCTCATGGCGCCGCCGTACGCCTGTTGCCGTCGAGAGCGCCACGGCGTACGCGAGGCCCCCGTCCGAGCGGCGCGCCGCGGTCTCGCCGTCGCCGGCCGGCGACTTGCGCGCGGAGTACAACTCGCTCCTTCAACATGTCCTCGCGGGCGGCGAGGCCGGCGCGAGGGCGTTCGCCGAGCTCGTGCGCAACGGCGACACGGCGATCTCAATCGTCGCCGCGCGGTTTCCCGGTCCGCTCCGGGTCGATCGTCAGCGCTTCCGTGAGCAGCTCGCCGGCCCGGAGGGCGCCGCGATCGTCGCCACCGTGCCCCCCGCCTCTCAGTGCGGGCCGCTGCTCGAGCTCATCGTCGCGATCCGGCGCCCGGCGCTGCCCTTCATGACCGTGCGGAGCGCCTCGCCCGATCCCGAGGTGCGCCTGTGGGCCACGCACGTGCTCGGCGAGCTGACGTACCCGGAGGCCGCCAACGCGCTGCTCCCACGGCTCTTCGACGACAGCATCGCCGTGCGGCGGATCGCGATCCAGTCGGCCGCCTCGCTCATCGCGGCGCCGCCTGCGGGCGGCCCCATCCTGCAGGGGCTCGATCACATTGCGCGCGACCGCGAGGAGGCGTCCGCGCGGCGGCTCGCGGCCATCGAGACGATGTCCGAGATCCGCTCCGGAGCCAGCGTGCCGGCGCTCATCAGCGCGCTCACCGATCCTCACGAGGCGATCGTCGAGGCGGCGGCGCGGGCGCTGGTCGTCATCACGCGGGACGATCACGGCCGAGAGGCGCGCAGGTGGCTGTCGTGGTGGTCGAGGAACGGCGAGCGCCATCGCATCGAGTGGATCATCGACGCGCTCACGCACGAGAAGCCTGCCATCCGCCGCGCGGCGATCGACGAGCTGAAGGGCGTCACCAAGGAGTACTTCGGCTACTACGAGGACCTGCCGCGGCAGGAGCGGGAGGCCGCCCAGGAGCGCTACCGCGCGTGGTGGATCTCCGAGGGGCGCTCACGGTTTCGCTCCGCCGGCTGAGGCCGCAACCACGGAGCGGGTGGCGGCGGGCGGGCGGCTCGCGGCGCCGCCTCCCGTGGGAGCGGCGCGCCGACGCCTCACGGGCGACGCGCGCAGAAGGAGATTGAGCCCGCGTCGCGCGGGGAGGCGGGCGGCTCAGCCGCTCAGCGGGAGCCGCCCGTCGGGTGGGATCAGGGAGGGTCAGGGGAAGGGGAGAGAGCGAACCGCGCAGCGGCGGTTCACTTCGGCGCGGCGGGGGCGGCGGCCGGCTGCGTGGCGGGCGCCG
Organism: Sorangium sp. So ce302; assembly: GCF_051530145.1. Lineage (GTDB taxonomy): Bacteria > Myxococcota_A > Polyangia > Polyangiales > Polyangiaceae > Sorangium > Sorangium cellulosum_B. Next base: position 4,381,962 of record NZ_CP150326.1, read on the forward strand.
GCTTCTTGACGGGCAGCCCGGCGGGCGCGGTCTCGCCGGCCTCCTTCATGGCCTTGTCGATGAGCTTCTTGAACTTCGAGAACGGCTGCGCGCCGCTGATGAAGTAGCCGTTCACGACGAACGCCGGCGTCCCGCTGATGCCCGCCTTGTCCGCCACGGAGTTCTCGGAGTCCACGAACGCCTTGTGGGTGTTCGCGTCGAGCGCCTTCTTGAACTTCGTCATGTCGAGGCCCTGCTCCTCGGCGTACTTCTCGAGCGAGGCGCGCGAGAAGGCGTCCGGCTGCCCCTGATTCTTGAAGAGCGCCTCGTGGTACGCCCAGAACCCGGCGTTGCCCTTCTGCGTGTAGGCCTCCTGCGCGGCCTCGGACGCGAGCGGCGCGTTCTTGTGCATCGGAAGCGGCCGGTGGCGCCACACGATCTTCAGCTTGTCGCCGTAGGTCTTCGAGATCTGGGAGACCGTGTCCTCGACGCGCTTGCAGAACGGGCACTCGAAGTCCGAGAAGACCTGCATCACGACCTTGGCCTTCTCGCCGCCCTTCCACGGGCTGTTCGGCGCCGGCGCGGAGACCTCCTTGCGCTCGGGCGGCGGCGGCTCCTTGCCGTCCTTGATGATCTCGGCGTAGAGGTCCTTGGCGGCGACGCCCTTGGCGAGCAGCGCCTCCGACTTCTTGATCTCCTCGTCGATGATCGTCTTGAACTTGTCGATCGGCTGCGCGCCGACGAGCCGGCGGCCATTGATGAAGAAGTGCGGGGTACCGGACGCCTGCAGGTCGTCCGCGAGCTCCTGATCGGCGGCGATGGACGCGCCAAACTTCTTGGTGGCGATCGCGGCCTTCACCTTCTCGACGTCGAGCCCGAGCTCCTTGGCGTAGCCGAGCAGGTCGTCGTCGCTGAGCTTCTGCTGGTTCTTCCAGAGCAGGTAGTACGCGTCCCAGAAGCCCTTCTCGCCCTTCTGCGCGCGGGCCTCCATGGCGAGCTCAGCCGCGGGTTCGGCGCGCTGGTGGAACGGGAGCGGGTTGTTCTTCCAGACGAACCGGACCTTGTCCCCGTAGGTCGTGAGGATCTCGTCGAGGGTCGGGACGACCTTGGAGCAGAACGGGCACTGGAAGTCGGACCACTCGACGATGGTGACCAGCGCGGTGGCCGGACCCTTCGCGGGGGCGTCGCCGACGGGCACCTTCCAGACGGTCTTGTCGTCCTCCTGCGGGCGCTCGCGGTCCTTCTGCGGCGGCGCCTTCGCCTTGTTCTCCGCGGCGAGCTTCGCGTACACCTTGTCGGGCTTGGTCCCGGCGGCGACCGCCGTCTGCGCGGCCTTGAGCTGCTCGTCGATGACGGACGTGAACTTGTCGATTGGCTGAGCGCCGCTCAGGAACACGCCGTTGATGATCGAGGCGGGCGTGCCGGTGACGCCCGAGCTCTTGCCGACCGCCATGTCGGCGTCGATCTTGGCCATGTACTCCTGCCGATCGAACGCCGCCTTGAACTTCGCCCTGTCGACGCCGGCGTCGCCGGCCCACTTCTCGAAGTTCTCGGGCGTGAGGCTCTTCTGGTTCTGGAAGGCGAGCTCGTGGAACTTCCAGAACGCCTTCGAGCCGCCGAGGCGGAACACGGTCTCGGCCGCGAGCGACGCCGGGCGCGCGTTCTTGTGGAAGGGGAGCGGGTTGTTCTTCCAGATGATGCGCAGCTTCTCGGGACCGTACTTGTCCTTGAGCTGGTTGATCGTCGTCTCGACCTTGCTGCAGAACGGACACTCGAAGTCGCTGAAGACGACCATCGTCACCGGCGCCGCCCGCGTGCCCCACATGGGGTCCTTCGACGACACCGGGACCGCCGCGTCCTCGTCGGTCCACGGCTGACCATCCTCGACGGCCGCCGAGATCTCATGCCCGCGCGAGCCGGCGCTCCGATCGATGCTCCACATCAGCCCCATCCCTGCGATGAAGCAGAGAAGAAAGCCGACGATGGCTGTTCCCTTGTTCATGATATTTCCTCTCTCAACATGGTGGGGCTCCGCCAGGCGGGCCCCTCCTTCAACGCGCGCGCGGCACCGGGTGCAGCGCCCGCGACGAGATCGCCAATCGTGAGCTCCCGGGGCGGCGAACCACCCCGGGCCAAGGGAGCCGCCGCCGCGTGCGCGCGGCGCAACCCCCGGCGGAGCGCCAGGGCCGCTCTCGACCCCTCACGCCGGCGCCAGCGACCGGCCTCGGGCGCCGCTGGCACGTCGCCTCGAGAGGGCGAGCCTGCGCGACGTGGGACCGGACCAGCGCCTAGGAGGCTCGGGTCAGACCGGCAAGCGCTCCGGACCTCGCGGCAGCGCCGCCCTCGCGCCGAGAGCTGCGGTCCATGAGAGACCACGCGGCGCGATCGGGTGCGGGCTGCCGGCGAGCTCGCCTCATCGAGGCGGGTGGTAAACGCCCTGCGCGATGCCGGGACGCGGTCCTCCGGAGACCGCCGCGAACGAGAAGAGCGAGAGCGGCGCGCACGGGGCAGGGAGGACGAGGTCAGGAAGGAGCAACGCCTGCTGCGGGGCGCTGGAGAGCTCGCTCACAGGGCCGGGGTGCCGCGAGTTCGGCCCGACCATCGGGCCGCCATCGCTCCTGGCGCAGCCTGGCGCCGCGTCGATCCGCGCGTCGGTGATCGGGAGGGTGCGGGGCGGAGCGACCGAGGAAGCTCCGCGGGGATCGCAGATCGGCGCGTCCCTCGTCTCGCCCGTCGCGCCGTCGACGCTGGTCAAGACGGTGCACGACGGCTCGTCCGGCGGGGCGACGATCGTCATCCGGTCGTCCTCGCACACCGGGACGATCGCAGCGCGCGCTGTCAGCGGCAGGACCAGCGCCAACGCGAACGTCAGCACGGTCATCAGGCGCTGGACAGCGTGTCGCGACATCCCTCGCCAAGGATTAGCCGAGGCGTGCAGGGAGAGCAATGGCCCGGATCCCCGCGGGAACGCGGCACTTCGGGGTCTTCCTGGACGGATCCCGACGCTTCTCCAGGGTACCGCCCGGAGGACGCCACTTGTCGACAGGGTGTGGATAACCCTGTGGATAAGTTGGAGATCCCCTGTGTCGAAACGGTGGTTCGAGCGGCCCGCGCCAGCAGGAGCACGGCCGGTTTCCGCGTCGCGCAGCGGTTCGCGTGAACTTGGCCCACCTTGTCCTACATCCGGTAGGTTCGCTTCATGGCGAACTCCTCCGCGACCGTGCCTCGCCCGGTTCCTCCGCCCTCGCACGAGCCCACCAAGAGCGGCTTCGCTGCGGACGATGTTCCCCGGCCGCTCGGCCGTTACGTGCTCCTGCGACGCATCGCTCGGGGAGGCATGGGGGAGGTGTTCCTCGCCTCCACGACCGGGCTGGAAGGGGCGGAGCGCCCCGTCGTCGTGAAGATCATCCGCCGCGAGCACGCGTCCGATCCGAGCTACATCGCCCGCTTCCTGGACGAAGCGCGGGTGCAGGCGCAGCTCCAGCACTCCGGTGTCGCGCAGGTCATCGAGGCGGACGTCGACCCCGCGACGGGGGAGCCTTACGCGGTGGTCGAGCACGTCGAGGGCCGGAGCCTCGGCGAGCTCCGGGCCCGCGCGGTGCAGCTCGGGCACCGCTTCGACTGGGCGGAGGCGGTCGCGATCGCGACGATGATCGCCGAGGCGCTCGCCCACGTGCACGAGCGCAGGGACCCGTCGGGCGCCGCGCTCGCCATCGTCCACCGCGATCTGTCGCCGCAGAACGTGATGCTCGGCTTCGCGGGCGACGTGAAGATCATCGATTTCGGCACCGCCCGCGGGCAGAACCGGCGCTGCCACACGGTCGCGGGCGTCGTCTTCGCGAAGCCGGGCTACGTCGCGCCGGAGGTCGCCAACGGCGACCCAGGCGACGCGCGGGTCGATCTCTATGCGCTCGGGATCATGCTCTGGGAGCTGTGCGCGGGGCGCCGGTTCCTCCAGGGCGACGCGCAGACGCACATGGCCGCGGTCGCGCGCAACCAGAACGACCCGCCGCCGATCGCGCTGTCGCTCGGGGCCCCGTCGGCGCTCGACGCCGCCATCGGGCGGCTCACGGCCTTCGACCGCGAGGCCCGGTACCCGTCGAGCCGCGCCGCCGCGCGCGACCTCGCCGCGCTCCTCGGGGCGGCGGTCGCCCTGCCCGGCGGCGAGCGCGGCGTGCGCGCGCGGGCAGCGCACCTGATGCAGCGCCTGTTCCCTGGCGAGCCGGGGCGCTCGCGCGGCGAGTTCGCGGCCCTCGTCGCCGCCGCCAAGGCCCATCGCGCCACGGCCGTGACGCCGGTGAGCCCGCGCGCCGAGGCCATGGCTTCCGCCGAGCGCGTGGATGACGGCACGCTGCCCGGGACGCGCTACCGGCTGCTGCGCGAGATCGGGACGGGCGCGAGCAGCACCGTCCACGAGGCGGAGCACGTCGATCTGGGGCGCCGCGTGGCGCTCAAGGTCGTCTCGGCGGAGCACTCGGCGACCGACGTGATCGCGAGCCGTTTCCGCCGCGAGGCCCGCGTCCTCTCGCGCCTCTCCCACGAGCACCTCGTGAAGGTCCACGATTTCGGCATGGCCGCGGACGGCCGGCTGTTCTGCGCCATGGACCTCCTCGAGGGCGAGACGCTCGACGCCCTGCTCGTCCGCGGCGGCGCGATCGACTGGAGGGACGCGCTCGCGATGGCCGCCAAGGTGCTGAGCGCGCTCGAGCTCGCGCACGCCGAGGGGCTCGTCCACCGGGACATCAAGCCCGAGAACCTCTTCATGACGCGCCCGCGCGGCGCCGAGGGGGCGCTCTCCCTCGCGGACGCCGGCCTGAAGCTGCTCGATTTCGGGCTCGCGAAGCGCCTCGCCGAGGATCGCGGCGAGGCCGACGGCGTCGCGGACGAGACGGGCGCCGGCGAAGGGCCGGCCCGGGCCGCGGTCGCGATCGTCGGGACGCCCGAGTACATGGCCCCCGAGCAGGCCGCGTCGGGGCGCATCGACGGGCGCGCCGACCTCTACGCGCTCGGCTGCGTCCTCTACGAGATGCTCACGGGGCGCCTGCCGTTCGTCGAGCAGAGCCTCGTCGCGCTGATCGACGCGAAGATCAAGGGCAGCCCCGAGCGCCTCCGCGAGCGCGCGCCGACCCGGCAGATCCCGACCTTCGTCGACGATCTGGTGATGCGCGCGCTGGCCCGTCACCCGAGCGTCCGCTTCCAGAGCGCCGCCGAGATGCGAACGGCCATCCTGGAGGCGCTGGGGCGACCTGCTCGCGCGCGCACCCGCCGCCGCGCGCTGGGGTTCGCCGCGGTCGCCGCCGCGATGACGCTCGCGGGCGTGCTGGTCGTCGGCAAGGGGCGCGAGCTGGTGGCCCGTGTCCCCGCGGTCGCTGCGCTCGTCGGCGCTGCGGGCGAGGCGGCCGCGACGTCGGGTGATGCGGCGCAGCCCGCCGCGCCGGCGATCGCCGCGGAGGCGCCGGCGGCAGCCGCGGAGGCGCCGGCGGGCGGCGCGCTCGCGGCAGCTTCCTACGCGCCGGCGTCCGTCGCGGCAGCTCTCGCAGCGGCCAGCGCGGCAGGGCAGGGGAGCGCCACGCCTTCGGCCCTCGCGGCTGTGCCCGCCGCCGGCTCCGATTCCGCCGCGCCCCGAGAGGGAGCCGCGCAGCCTGCGGCGGTCGTGTCGCCTGCGCAGGCCGCCATCGCGAAGAGCGACGCGGCGAAGCCGCCTGCGAGGGACGAGTCCGCCCGGCGCTCCTCGGCGATGACCGCGCGCGCGCCGGCGCCGAAGGCCGCCAAACCTGCGGCGCGCGGCGCGGCGGATCGCGCCTCCCGCGAGGTCGCGAAGCGCGAGCCGAAGGCGCGCGAGCGATCGTCCTCGTCCGTGGCGCGCGAGTCGGCCGCGCCGACACCCGCGCGTGGCGAGGCTGACACTGCGGCGAAAGAGGCGCACGAGGATCGCAGCGAAGCGAAGCGGCGCCGTCACAAGCGGCGGTCCCGGGTCGCGAAAGCGGAGTAGCCGCGCGCCGCGCGGCGCATTTCGCTCGCGCATGGGCTGCGGCGTTGTATACCGCGCAGCCTGCGATGGCTCAGATCGCCTTGTCCGCGCCGGGTTCGAACGCCGTTACTTCGGGCCCACCCCATCGCGCCATCCTGCGGCTCGCGCTGCCGACCGTGGCGGCGATGCTCACCCAGAGCATCGTCAACGAGGTCGACATCGTCTTCTTCGCGCACCTGCCGTGCCCCGAGTCCTCGAACGCGCACGCGGCGCTCTTGCCGTCGCTGATCGTCCTGTGGCTGTTCGGCGGCTCGCTCAGCGCGATCTCGGTCGGCACGCAGGCGTTCACGGCGCGCCGCTTCGCCGAGAATCGCCCCGGGGACGCTGGCGCGGTCCTCGCCAACGCCCTGTTCTTCGCGATCGTCGCCGGCGTCGTGTTCTCCGCGATCGGGTACCTGACGATGCCGTACATCCTGTCCGTCATCATCAAGGTGCCGGACGCGCGGCAGGCGGCGCTCGATTACCTCGGCTGGCGCCTGCTCGGCGTGACGTCGATGGCGGCGACGTTCGCGCTGAAGGCGTTCTTCGACGGGATCGGCAAGACGCACATCCACCTGGTCTCGGCCCTCGCGATGAACGGGCTGAACATCGTGCTCTGCATCCTGCTCATCTTCGGCAACGCCTCGCTCGGCATCCCGAAGTACGGCATCGCCGGCGCGGGCATGGCCGGCTTCATCTCGACCTACGTCGGCCTCGCGATCATGCTCGCGTACGCGCTCCTGCCGGAGTACCGGCGCCGCTACCGCCCGTTCGCCACGAGCAAGCTGTCGGCCCCGCTCGTCTGGTCCATCCTCAGGCTGTCGATCCCGAGCGCCGTCGCGACCGTCGCGATCATGACGGGCTTCGCCCTCTTCTACGCGATCGCCAGCAAGCTCGACCAGGTCGCGCCGGCGGGCGTGGTCTCGCCGCTCTGTCCCGGCGGCCGCGCGGAGCCGGTGTACGGCGCAGCGACCACGGTGATCGTCGGGATCCTGAAGCTCACGTTCACCGCCTGCCTCGCCTTCGGCACGTCGACGGCGACGCTGGTCGCGCAGTCGCTCGGCGAGAAGGACGGCGACAAGGCCGCGCGCTTCGGCTGGACCAGCGTCCGGCTGGGGCTCGCGATCTTCGGCGTCGTCGGCCTGCTCGAGGCGATCTTCGCGCCGCAGATCCTCGCGTTCGCCAGCAGCAGCGAGCTCGTCCAGGCCGCGGCGCTCCGGCCGCTCCAGATCATGGGCATCTGCACGCCGCTCGTCGCGGTCGGCATGATCCTCACGCAGGCGCTCTTCGGCGCGGGCAACACGATGTTCGTGATGGTCGTGGAGCTCATCCTGCACTTCACCTGCCTCGTGCCGCTGGCGTGGCTGCTCGGCATCACGCTCGGCTTCGGCCTGATGGGCATCTGGGGCGCCGGCGTCGTCTACGTGGTCCTCCTCGCCGCGACCATGGTGTGGAAGTTCCGCTCCGGGGACTGGAAGAAGATCCATCTCGACGCCCAGAGGCCCCTCGACGGAGCCGCGCTCGGCGAGGGCGGCGGCGGGGCGAGCGCGTAGGGCTCTGAGCCGACCGGCTCAGCGGGGGAAAGCGGCGGCGTTCCCGCCGTCGACGGTCACGACGCAGCCCGTCGTGGCCTCGGCGGTCGCGAGATAGAGGAACGCCTGCGCCACGTCCGCCGCGGTGGTCTCGCGCCGGAGCAGGTTGTCGCGGAAGTAGTCGTCGACCGAGACGTTGCGGGCGCGGGCGCGCGCCTCCAGCAAGCCGGCGCCGAAGAGCGCGGTGCGGATCCGGTCGGCGTTCACGGCGTTGGACCGGATGCCCTGAGGTCCGAGGTCCACCGCGTACTGGCGCATCAGCGAGACGAGCGCCGCCTTGGCGACGCCGTAGGGACCGAAATCGGGCCCCTGGTTGAACGCGCTCTTCGACGCGTTGAACAGGATCGCGCCGCCTGAGCCCTGCGCGAGCAGCACCCGCGCCGCCGCGCGGGCGACGTTCTGGTGGCCGAGAAGGTTCAGCTCGAGCGACGCGCACAGGGCCTCGTGCCCCTCGGACGTGTGGAGGGATCCAGAGAACGCGCGGCCGGCGTTCGACACGACGACGTCGACGCCGCCGAAGTGCGCCGCGCTCTGCGCGAACGCGCGGTGCACGCTCGCCTCGCTGCGCACGTCGCAGGCGACCTTCATGCAGCGGCCGCGGTAGCGGCCCCCGAGCTCGGCGGCGGCCTTCTCGAGCGACTCCTCGTCGCGATCGGCCAGCACCACGTGCGCCCCCGCGGCGAGGAACACCGCCGCCGTCGCGTGGCCGATCCCCGAGGCGGCGCCCGTGATCAGCGCGATCCGCCGATCGAGCGGGCCCCGCTGCCCTGCGCCGAGCTTCAACTTCGCCTGCTCGAGGCTCCAGTACTCCATGTCGAAGAGATCGAGCTCCGGGACTGGCTGGTACCCGCCGAGCGCCTCGGCGGCCTCGATCACGGAGACGGTATGGGCGTAGACGTCCGCGACGATCTCCGCCTCGGCGCGGGAACCGCCAACGCACAGCGCGCCCGCCCCGGGGAACAGCAGCACCCGCGGGAACGGATCGAGCTCGTCGCGGACGACGCCCCGCGCCGCGCAGGAGCGGCGGAAGTACTCGTGGTACTCGTCCACGTACCTCGCGATGGCCTGCTCGACGGTCGCGCGGAAGCGCGCCGTGTCGGTGATGTCGTGGCCGTGGATGATGAGCGGCCGCGCCTTGGTGCGAATGACGTGATCCGGCGTGGCGCAGCCGAGCTGCGAGACCCTGGCCAGATCGTCGCGCGCGCAGAACGCGAGCAGCTCCAGGCCGGTGCGGAGCGTGCAGACCCAGGGGCGCCCCGACACGCGGGCGAGCGCTCCGCGGACGACCGGCCCGATGGCGGCCCGGAGGTCCGGATCCGCCACGACCGTGGGGTGCGAGACGATCACGCTGCGCTCGGCGATGTAGTGCTCGGCGCGCGTCACGGCGTCGATCATGCGCGTGTAGCTCTCCTCGGCGGTGTCTCCCCACGTGAAGACGCCGTGCTTGTCGAGGATCATCAGCGACGGGAGCACCCCTTGCGCGAGGCGCTCCCGGACGAGCTCTGCGACGCGACGGGCGAGCGCGAAGCCCGGCATGACGTACGGCACGAAGAGCGCGCCGTCCCCGTAGATCGCCTGGACGACCTCGGCCGAGCCGGGCTGATCGATGACCGCGAGCACGGCGTCCGCGTGCGTGTGATCGACGAACTTCGCGGGGATGATCGCGTGCAGCAGCGCCTCGACCGACGGCGTCGGGCTCGCCGGATCCAGCATCTGGCCGCGCAGCAGCGCGACCATCTGCTCGTCGGTCATCGCCTCCAGCGTGCAAGCGCGCTGGAGCGGCGCGAGGCGGCACGCCGGGAAGCCGCGCGGCTCGATGGTCGCGAGGTCCCACCCGCTGCCCTTGATGAAGAGCACGTCGACGCGATCGCCGAGCAGGTCGACGGCCGTGCTCTTGACGCTCGTGTTCCCGCCGCCGTGGAGGACGAGCGACGGATCGGCGCCGAGCAGGCGGGAGGTGTAGACGCGGAGGGCGAGATCCTCGCCCCAGGTCGAGGCGTAGGTGTCGAGGGTGCGCTGGGCTTCGTCCTTGCTGTGGCGAGGATCCATCGATCGGCCGCCTACCCCAGCGGCGGAGGCGCCGAAAGCCCGCCGCTCAGTAGCGGTAGTTCTCGGCCTTGAAGGGGCCCTCGGCGGGGACGCCCAGGTACTTCGCCTGCTCCGTCGTGAGCTGGGTCAGCTCGACCCCGAGCTTCGGCAGGTGCAGCGCCGCGACCTTCTCGTCGAGCTTCTTCGGCAGCAGGTGGACGCCGATCGTGTGCTTCTCGGTCCACAGGGCGATCTGCGCGAGGACCTGGTTGGAGAACGAGGTCGACATCACGAACGACGGGTGGCCGGTGGCGCACCCGAGGTTCACGAGCCGGCCGCGCGCGAGGACGATCAGCCGCTTGCCGTCCGGGAAGATGAAGTGATCGACCTGCGGCTTGATGTTCTCCTCCTTGATCTCCGGGTTCTTCTCGAGCCACGCGATCTGGATCTCCGAGTCGAAGTGCCCGATGTTGCAGAGGATCGCCTCGTCCTTCATCGCGATCATGTGCTCCGCCCGGACGACGTCGGCGCAGCCGGTCGCCGTGACGAAGATGTCGCCGACCGGGGCGACGGTCTCGAGGCGCTTCACCTCGTAGCCCTCCATCGCCGCCTGCAGCGCGCAGATCGGGTCGATCTCGGTGATGATCACGCGCGCCCCCAGGCCGCGCAGCGACTGCGCGCACCCCTTGCCGACGTCGCCGTAGCCGCACACGACGGCGACCTTGCCGGCGAACATCACGTCGGTGGCCCGCTTGATCCCGTCGCCCAGCGACTCGCGGCAACCGTAGAGGTTGTCGAACTTGCTCTTGGTCACCGAGTCGTTGACGTTGATCGCGGGCACCTTCAGCTTGCCCGCGCGGTGCATCTCGTAGAGCCGGTGCACGCCGGTCGTCGTCTCCTCGGAGAGCCCGCGGATCGGGTCGGCGCCGGTGAAGAGCGCCGGGTGCTTCTCGTGGGCGACGATCGTGAGATCGCCGCCGTCGTCGAGGATCATGTTGGGCCCCTTGCCGCCCTTGAAGGCGTAGAGCTGCTGCTCGATGCACCAGTCGTACTCCTCGAGGGTCTCGCCCTTCCACGCGAAGACCGGGATGCCGGCCGCCGCGATGGCCGCCGCCGCGTGGTCCTGCGTCGAGTAGATGTTGCAGCTCGTCCAGGTGACCTCCGCGCCGAGCGCCACCAGCGTCTCGATCAGCACCGCGGTCTGGATCGTCATGTGGAGGCAGCCGGCGATGCGCGCGCCCTTGAGCGGCTGCGTCGGGCCGTACTCCGCCCTGAGCGCCATCAGCCCGGGCATCTCCTTCTCGGCGATGCGGATCTCTTGCGACCCCAGTCCGCGAGCGTGATGTCGGCGACCTTGTAGGAGAGCTTCTTCTCAGCAGTCATGGTGTCCCTTTGCCTTTTCGGTGAATGCGCTTGAGCGCGCGCCGCGCCAGCCGACGAGCAGCTGCCAAACCAGGTGTCGATCCGGGCCTTCGCCCTGCCATGCGGACGGCAGCCGCCGGAGCTCGACGCCGGAGAGCCCGGCCTCCTCGGCGAGGCCCCGGAGGTCGCCCGGCGAGAAGCCGAGCCAGATGTCCGCCTCCTGCTCCCGGAGGGCCTGATCGTGGTGCGCCTCGTAATCGAGCACGCACACCGCGCCCCCGCGGGCGTGAGCGCCGTCGCCGCGGCCGGGCGCGACCGGGCGCGCGAGCTCGACGAGCGCGCGCATCGCCTTCGCCGGCTGAGGCGCGTGGTGCAGCACGCGCGCCGCGAAGACAACGTCGGCGCCCCCGGAGAGGGCCTCGCCGGCCTCCGGAGGATCGCCGCCGAGCGCGCGCGCCACGGCCCGGATCACCTCGGGCCCGTCGATCTCGCCGCACACCAGCTCGACGTTCTCGAGGCTGCGCCGCCGCAGGCGCTCCCCGGCGAGCTGCAGCTGCGCGCTCGCGCGATCGAGCGCGACGACGCGATCGAAGACGGGCGACAACACCTCGAGCAGCGCCCCGTCGCCGGTGCCCGCGTCGACCGCCAGCCGCCGATGGGGCAGGAGCGGCGCGAGCGCCGCGAGGTAGGCGGCGAGCTCGGCCGGCGGCCCCGAGCGCAACGGCCGCCCGCCGCGCGCGAAGAACTCGCGCGTCTCGGCGTCGCGCGCGGCCAGCACCTCCTCGATGCGCGCGAGCGTACCGTCCGCCGCGCAGGCGCGCTGGCCCGCGCGCACCGCGTCGTCGATCACGGGATCGGTCGTGGCCCGCGGATCCAGGCGGAGCAGCGTCCACGTCCCCTGGCGCCTGGCGAGCAGGATCCCCGCCTCGCGGAGCGCGGCCGCGTGGCGCGAGATCTTCGGCTGGCCCTCGCGGAGCAGCTCGGCCAGCTCTCCGACGGCGAGCTCCTCCGCCGCGGCCAGGCCGAGGAGCCGCACCCGCACCGGATCCGCCAGCAGCCGGTACAGCTCGCACCGCGCGACCGCCTCCTCCGGTTGAGCCGGCGTCTCTGCGACCGAGACCATGGATCATATATATGTGTTGATTCGCATTAATGCAAATAGTTTGAACAAGGCCCTGAACGCGCTCGATTTGCCTCGAAAGCCCGGCTGACATGTGTGCCCGGGCACTCCCGGCTCGCGCGGCGGGGCAGGCTCCCGTGCAGCGAGCAGCCGTGTCCAGCGATGCGCACGGGGGGCGGCCTTCAACGGCCGCCTCCTTCCGGGGCTCCTTCCGCATTCCTCTGCGATCGTCGCTGTCGTGGTGCGCCGCGGCGCCTGGCTCGCGCTGCGTCAACCGAACGAGCGGACGGCCTTCTCCAGCTTCGCCTCTTCCGAGGAGCGGAGCAGGCCCACGGCCACCACGGTGAGGCGCTCTGGCCGGAACAGCATGCGCGCGGCGTCGCGCACATCGGCGACGCTGACGCGCGCGAGCTCCTCGTGCCGCGCCTCCGGGGTGCGCGTGATGTCGGCGAGCGCGGCGAGCCCATGGAAGCCGGCGGTCGCGTCGGCGTCGTCGAGCATCGCCTCCACCGACCAGAGGTGGCGGTCCCGCGCCTTGGCGAGCTCGTCCTCGCGCGGGCCGACCTCGGCGAGCTCGCGGAGCAGCGCGAAGATCTCCCGGACCACCACGGTCGCGCGGTCGTGCTGGACGCCCGCGGCGATGTCGACGACCCCGTCGTCCTCGTAGGCCTCGAACATCCCCGACACGTCGTAGCAGAGGCCCAGCCGATCGCAGATCCGCTCGTACAGCCGCGTCGACATGCCGTCGTCGAGGACGCGGAGCAGCATCTCCACGGCGGGCTCGCGCGGATCGCGCTCGCTCACGCCCCGGAACGCGATCCGCAGATCGGTCTGGCTCGACTGGTTCTCGATGAAGCGGAACCTCGGCTTCTTCTGCCCGTTGGGCGGCGGCGCGGCGGGCACCTGCTCGCCGCGCGGCATGGCGCCGAAGTGCCGCTCGGCGACCCGCGCGCACGCCTCGGGATCGAGCCGCCCCGCAAGGCAGAGCACCGCGTTCGCCGTCGTGTAGTGCCGGGCGTGGTGGGCGCGCAGCATCGGCTCGTCGAAGCGATCGAGCGCCTCGATGTCGCCCGTGATCGTGAACCCGAGCGGGTGTCGCTCGTACATGAGCGCGCGCGCGTTGTTGTCCGCGTCGATGTCGCGCCCCTCGTCGTCGAGGTCCTCGAGGATCTCCTCGCGCACGATGCCGCGCTCGACCTCGATCGCGGTGAAGCGAGGCGACGTGGCCACCTCGCCGAGCAGGGCGAGCACCGGCTCCAGGTTCGTCGGCGGCACGGAGATGCTCATCACGCCGTGGTCGACGTGGGTCGCCGCGTAGAGCGTCCCTCCGAGGCGCTCGAAGGCGAGCGCCTGCGCGTGCGCGGTCGGCAGCGTCGGCGTCCCCCGGAACACCATGTGCTCCAGGAAGTGGGAGATCCCGTTGTTCTGCTGGCTCTCGAACCGCGAGCCGACGCGCAGGTAGAGCGAGGCGACCGCCCGGTGGACGTGCGGTTGCGGGACGAGGACGACCTTGAGGCCGTTCGAGAGGACGACGTCGCGCGCGTCACGCAGCGGGAGCGACGTCATTCCCCCTCGTCTTCGAGCGGCAGCGGCGGCTCGCCGGAGCCATCCTCGGCTGGCTTGGACTCCTTCAGGAGGTTCTGGTCGTACTTCACCTCGCTGCCGATCGTCGACTTCAGCCGGCGCACGTACCCGATGAGCGCGTCGTTCTGCTTCGCGGCGCGCATCGCCGACGTGTAGAACTCGCGATCCTTGTCCCACTGCTCCTGGCTCGCAGAGGTCTTCTCCTTGAGCTGGATCACCGCATAACCGTTCGCCAGCGCCACGACGTCCTTGGGCAGGTCGCCCGGCTTGTCGAGCTGGAAGGCGATGCGCGCGGCCTCGGTGCTGTCCTTCGCGTCCGCGACGGGTGAGCCGGAGACGTTGAACGGCAGGCTCGTCTCGACGGTGGGCCGGTTCGGGTGCGTCGCGATCGTGTAGGGAGCTCGCGCCTCCCCGGCCTCGGCCTGGCCACCCTCCTTCGCGCCCGCGTCCTTGTTGCCGTCGTGCTTCGCTGCGGCGGCCCCGCCGCCCGCCTTTGCGCCCGGCGCGGCGGCACCCTCCTTCGCGCTTGCCTTCTCCTTCGAATTCGCCGGCGTGAGCTGGGCCATGTACGCGGCGAGCGCGTCCTCCAGCGACTTGCCGCCCGCTGCGGCGGCGAGCACCTGCTTCGCGGCCTCGGCCGCGAGCCGCTCCGACTCGTGGGCGATGTAGAAATCGCGCGCCGTCTCCTGCCGGCCGATCTTCTCGGCCTCGGCGTCCTTCGCGATCTGTTCGAGCTTGATCACGTGGAAGCCGTCCTCGGTCTCGATGAGGTCCGACACATCGCCCGCCTTCATCTCGAAGAGCTTGTCCTCGACAGGCTTGCTCAGGCGCCCCTTGGCCACGCATCCGAGCTCGCCGCCGCGCGCCGCGCTCGGGTCGTCGCTCGCGCTGCGGGCCACGTCGGCGAAGCTCTCGCCCTTCTTGAGGCGCTGGACCGCGCCCTCGATCCGCGCCTTCGCGGCCGCCTTGCCCGCCTCCGGCCCCTGCTCGGCCTCCTCGGGCTTCACCTCGACCACGAGGACTCGGGCGACGCGGCACTCGGGCTGATACTGCGCCTTCCGCCCCTCCCAGGCCTTGTCGAGCTCTTCTTTGTTGTTGTCGGCCCAGGCCTGGATCGCCTTCTCCGACGTGTCCACGATGAGATCGCTGTAGAAGCGCCGGTCGAAGCGCACATACGCGAGCGTCCTGGTGGATTTCTCGCGCGAGAACTGCTCGAACGCCTCATTCTCGCCGACCCGGACCCGCGCCCGGATGAGCTCGCGCATCCGGGCGGCGATGAGCTCCTTCCGCTGGTAATCGCGGAAGTCCGTGGGGCTCATCTTCGTGATGTTCCGGATTTGCTTCTCGTACTGCTTGTTGTCGAATTTCTTCGTTTGCCGGTTGCGGACGTCCAGGTAGCGAGTGAGGTCTTCCCGGAGGCTGAGGGCGTAACCGACCTGGCGGATCTTGTCTGCCGGGAGCGAGACATGCACCCTGCCAGCCACGAGCTCGTTCGTGAGCTCGTCGTCCGAGACGCTGATCCCGAGGCGCTTCGCGTCCTCGTTGAGGAGCCACCGTTCGTAGAGCCCCTCCGCCGTGAGCCGCCGGTAACCCATCGCCCGGAGGCGGTTTTCGTCGACGCTCCGCATCGCGAGCAGGTTCTTCGACGCGTTGAAGTCGATCGAGGAGATGCAGCTGCCTCGGACCTCGACCGCACAGGTGCTCCCGGCCGACTGCACGGGCCCCGTGCTCGGGCGGAACTGGACGATGAAGACGACGGCGATCGCGATGATGATGGCGGCGCCGAAGATTTGGCTCAGTCTGTTCACGAAGGGCTCGCTCCCGGGGCGTGCGCCGCTCGCTCTTCGAGCGGCCTCCCGCCTTGGCCTGGCGCGGCATAGCACGGCGTCGACGGCGTGTCTTTACGGCGGTCGGGAGCGGGGCTAGGGGCACATGCCATGGCAAGCTCGAAGTCACAGCTCCCTGATTGCGGCCTCTACCTGACGACAAAGCCGCTCCCCGGACACGAGGACAAGGTGCCTGCTGGTACCCTCGTCTCCTTCCACAACCACTCGGACAACGGTCTGCCGACGGTCACGACGCCCGACCACAACGTCCACAACCGCTGGCACTTCCACGGCCCTGCCGTCGCGTTCCGGGGCACGACGTGGGCAGACTCCCTGCAGCGCCTCCCCGCCGAAGGGTTCTACACGCTTCGCAAGGAGCTCGCGTTCGACGGCGGCAACTGGCCGAAGGGCACGCTCGTGCAGCTCGGTTACACGCAGGCGGGCATGCCTATCCTGTTCATCGCCCGTGTGCGTTCGCGGCTTCAGGAGAACGACCTCTTCTTCTCCGACAAGGGCGTAGGCATCAAGCGCGAGCAGCTGTCCCTGCTCGAGCCCGTCTCTGTCTTCGAGGAGCCGAGCGACGGCTCCGGCCACCAGCCCGACCACGCCGACGCGCACTGAGCGGCCGCCGTAGGGGGCGCAGCCTCGTGCACCGCGCAGGACGCAGCTCCCGTCCATGCTGAATATCGACCGGAGCCCACAATTCTGTCCCCGGGCACGGCGTGTGCTTGTAATTTTCTTTCGTGATTCGACGCAGAACCCTCACACCCCCGTCACTCCAGATTCCACCCGAGCTCCTGGCCAACCGTCGCAGGAGCCCACGCCGCGAGCTGAGCGAACGGGTACGCCTGGAGACCGGCGAGCGCGCCGTCGCTGGCTGGACGCTGAACGTGAGCGTCGGCGGGCTCAGGGTGGTGATAGAAAATTCACTCGATCCCGGTACCGAGCTGACGGTCTGGCTCGACGGCAGAAGCCCACGTCCGGGTAGGATAATGTGGGTCCAGGACGAGCCCGATGGATCGATCGTCGGGGTGTGTTTCCTCGATGGTCTGGAGAATCGGGAGGGCATCAACGGTCTGGGGGGCCTGGAAGGAGGCCCCTCGAGATCGCCGCGATCGAGCTCCTGAGCCCACAGGAGCGCGCCGGCGCGCCAGAGCGCCACACGTGGTCGGCGCTGTCGGCTTGACGAGGCACCCGCAATTTTGCGATGGATGTTCCTGCTGACAGCTGGGGGTAGCCGGAAACCAGCGGAAGATGCCGACACCCGCGGAGATAAAGAAGGCCCTGCTCCAGGCCGGATTCGAGGTCTACCGCACCCGGGGCGACGCCGTGCAGGTCGCGGAGCGGGTGCGGGAGAACCTCCTCATGGACTCGGGGATCGTCGTGGGCGCCGAGCCGCTGCGGGTCGGGTTCGTCGTGCGCGCCCAGCGCAACGACTTCCCGGGTGCGGCGGACGAGCAGCTCTTCGAGCGGGCGCGCGGAATGGCCGAGCCTGCCGTGGCGCGTGGCTACGCCGAGGCTGAGGCCGCCCTCCGTCACGTCCGCGACCCCGGCGACGCGGAGCGGACGCTCGATACGTGGTGCGAGGTCCACTTCGAGAAGCGCGTGGCCTCGCTCGAGCTCGCCGTCAGCGAGGTGGGGTTCGCCCTCTCGCTGGAGAAGACTGCCCTGCCGCGCTGAGCGGTACGCGATGCCCTTTGACCGCGCCGCGAGCCTGCTCGGGCCCTCGGGCCCGTTCGCGCGTGGCCTGGACGGGTACGAGGACCGACAGGGGCAGGTGGCGATGGCGAGCGCCGTCGAGCGGGCGCTCGCGGAGGACCGCATCCTCCTCTGCGAGGCGGGCACCGGGACCGGCAAGACGCTCGCCTACCTGGTGCCCGCGATACTGAGCGGTCGCAAGGTCGTCGTCTCGACCGCGACGAAGGCGCTCGAGGACCAGATCTACACGAAGGACCTGCCGCTCGTGGCCGAGCACCTCCGGCTGGATCCGCGCGCGGCGCTGGTGAAGGGGCTCGGCAACTACCTGTGCCTGCGGCGCTTCAGCGAGCTCCGGACCAGCCCTGGCGCGGGCGCCGGGATCGCGGGGCGCTCGCTGCCGCTGATCGAGGCGTGGGCGCAGGAGACCGAGATGGGCGACGTCGCGGAGCTCGCCCACCTCGCCGAGGGGGATCCGCTCTGGCGAGAGGTCGCGTCGTCCAGCGAGACGCGCCTCGGCGCCTCGTGCGAGTACTTCGAGAGGTGCTTCGTCACGCGGATGAAGCGCGACAGCGAGGCGGCGCGCCTCCTCGTCGTCAACCACCACCTCTTCTTCGCGGATCTCGCGCTGAAGATCGCCGGAGCGCGCCGCGGCTTCGCCGGCGCCGGCGCGCTCCCGCCGTACGACGCGGTCATCTTCGACGAGGCGCACCAGCTCGAGGACATCGCGACGGGCTTCTTCGGCGTGCGCGTCTCTCGCGCGCGGGTCGACTCGATGCTGCGCGACGCGGACCGGGCCTTCATCGCGTCGGGCCTCGCCGATCGCATCCTCGGGCGGGGCGAGGGGACGGCGATCACGGCCGTGGTGCGCGAGTCCGCGGACGCGCTCTTCGATCGGCTCGCCTCGCTGGGCGGCGCCGCCGGCAGCGGGGATCGCGGCGAAGCCCGGAGCCCGCTCGCCAGGGACGCCTGGTCCGGCGAGCTGCTCGACGCGTACCACCGCCTCGACGACCACCTCGAGGCGCTCGCGGCCTACGCGAGCGCGAACGCCATCAGCGAGGCGGTGCAGCTCGTCGGCAACCGCGCCGCGCAGCTGCGGGACGACGCGGCGCGGATCGTCGACCCCGCGACGAACCAGGTCACGTGGGTCGAGGTGCGCGGCCGCGCCGTCTCGTTCGGCGCGTCGCCGGTCGATCTCGGGGACATGCTGCGCGAGCACGTCTTCGAGCGGATCGGCGCCGTGGTGCTGACGAGCGCCACGCTGACGACGGGCGGCTCCGCCGGGGCGGGGTTCCGCTTCCTCCGCTCGCGGATGGGCCTCGACGAGGACGTGTCGGTCCCTGTCGACGAGCTCGAGGTCCCTTCGCCCTTCGACTACCCGACCGCCGCGCTGCTCTACACGCCGCGCGACCTCCCCGAGGCGACCGACGCGGCGTTCGTCGAGCGGGCCGCCGATCGCGCGGCCGAGCTCATCGGCATCACGGGCGGCGGCGCGTTCCTCCTGTGCACGTCGATCCGCGCCATGAACGCGCTCGCCGCGGCCCTCCGCGTCCGGCTCGGGCGCGCCGCGGCGGTCGCCCGGGCGAACGGCAGCGCTCCGGGGCGGCAGGCCCCGCTGCTCGTGCAGGGGGACGCGCCGAAGGGCGCGCTGCTCCGCCGCTTCCGCGCAGAGCGGCACGCGGTGCTCGTCGCGACGATGAGCTTCTGGGAAGGGGTGGACGTCCCCGGCGAGGCCCTGCGCCTCGTGATCATCGAGAAGCTCCCGTTCGCGGTGCCGACCGATCCCGTCGTCGCGGCCCGGTGCACGGCGATCGAGCAGGGCGGCGGCAACCCGTTCATCGCCTACAGCGTGCCGCAGGCCGCGATCACCTTGAAGCAGGGCTTCGGCCGGCTGATCCGCGCGCGGACCGATCGCGGCATCGTCGCGATCCTGGACCGCAGGATCCGCACGCGCGGCTACGGCCGCGTGCTGCTCGACAGCTTGCCCGAGGCACGCCGGACCGACCGCATCGAGGACGTGCGCGCCTTCTGGGCGGCCCGCGCGGCCGACGCGGAAGCGGAGCGAGGAGGAGCACCGGCGCGGACGTGACGCGCGGCGCGAAGGGCCGCGAGGCGAAGCGCGAGATGAGGCGCGCGCTCCGGCGACGCGCGCGCTGCGTCGGCGCGCTCGTCAGGGATACGACGTCTTCCCGTAGATGCACCAGGCGCCGCCCTTCCGGAGGGCGATGACCTGGCGGAGCCTGTAGTCCGCCTTGAACCTGGGGTCCTCGTACGAGGCGCGGGAGGAGGGCACCGTCGGGGTCTTGCAGTCGATCCCGGAGGAGATGAGCAAGAAGTAACGCGGGTTCTTCGCGAAGATCGCGTCGGTGTAGCCGGCCCCGACCTTGTGCGTGTACGCGCCCGGCAGGCGGGAGACCTCGGGGCTGAGCAGCCCGAGCATGTCCACGACCGGGAAGCCCGTGCGGTAACCGACGTAGCCGATGTCGGCGAGCGCGATGGGGCCAGGCTCCGCGTTCTGGACGAGCCACTCCGCGGAGCGCCCTGCGGCGTCGTCCCAGAAGCCCTTGTCGTTGACGAGGAGGTTCCGCTGGGCCCGCACGAGCTCGCCGGCGCGGGTCGCGATCGTGATCGCGCCGAACGCCGCGATCGCGAGCGACGCCACGCGCTCGCGGCGCGCGGCGATCGCGCGGACCGCGTCGTCGGCGAGCAGGAACGCGAACGGCTCCGCGGGCGCGAGGAACCGGAAGTAAGGCATCCAGTCGCCGCCCACCGCGACGACGTACACGCCGAACAGCAGCGCGATCGACGCGATCGCGAGGCCGCTCCGGCGCCGGTGGACGATGGATGAGGCGACCGAGAGGATCCCGAGCCACAGGAAGGCGCCGGCGTGCTGCGCGTACTTGCGGACGTAGTCGCCCCCGCCCTGGATCTGCTGCGCGAAGTCGCCCGTCTTCGCGGCGAGCGTGTTCGGGAGCCACGCGCCGTAGTAGCTGTGCCGCCACACGAGGTGCGCGGCGACCGGGAGCGCGAACGCGACCAGGCGCAGCCCGCTCCGGCGCGAGAGCGCCTGCTCCGAGTGCCAGACGACGAGCAGCCCGAGGAACAGCGGCGCCTCCGGGCGGGTGAGCGCGGCGAGCGCGAACACCGCGCCGGAGAAGGGGAACCAGGAGAACCATGAGAAGACGAGCGCGGGCCGAGCGCCGCTGTCGTCGCTGGCGGCGTCCTCTTCGCGGAAGAAGAGCTCGGTCCCCGCGAGCGTGAGCAGGAGGAACAGCGGCGTCTCCAGGCCGAACACCGCGTAGCCGGAGAAGAGGACGCTCATCGCGAGCAGCCAGGTCGCGAGGCAGGGCACGTTCGAGAACGGACGCAGCCGCCGGGAGAGGAGGTAGGTCGGGACGAGCGCACCTGCGGCGCAGGCGGCGCCGAGCACCTTCGACGCCGCCGCCGGCGCCGCGCCGAGCTTCACCGCCGCGGCGAGGAGCACCGTCCAGAGAAAGTTCGTGTAGCCCTCGACGCGTTCGCCCACGTTGTAAACGAGCCCGTTTCCGTTCGCGAGGTTCTGCGCGTACCGGAACGAGATGTACGCGTCGTCGATCGTGAAGCTCGCGACGCGGAGCGCAGCCGCGATCGTGATCACCATCGGCGCGAGCAGCCCGAGCGTGAGCTCCAGCGAGGCGGGGAGGGGAGCGCCAGCGAGCCAGGTTTGAAGATCGCGCGCCGGCGAGGTGTGGCGCTCGGCTCCCGACAGCTCCTCGCCTTCGATGGCCTCGTCGTGTCCCACCTCCTCGCTCCTCCCCACTGCGGTCACGGGCTCGTCGCTCATCGGGCGCCGACCATACCGCGATTGTCACAGCCACAACGTCGAGCTGCGTAAATCGGGACGGGATGGTGTGCGAACACCCGGACGCAGTGCGAACGAAATTGCGCACTCTGGCTGTAGGGCTACGCTGTCGAGGCAGCCACGGCGACGGCTTCCCGTGCTGACAAGGAAGGAGTCGAGTGATGAGCGAGCTCGTTGCGCACCTGCCCGTGATCGGTCCCGTCGTTGTCCTGGCGGCGCTCGCCCTCGCCGCCGTCTTCCTCGTGCGCAGGGCGTCGGCCCCCGGTGCGCCCTCTTCCGCGCTGTCCGTGAAGGAGCGGGCCATCGTGGCGGCCTGCGCTGACGCCCTGTTCCCGGCCGGGGGCCCGATCCCGGTCTCCGGCACGGAGGCCGGGTTGGTCGAGTACGTGGACCGCTACGTCGCGCGCACACCGCGGCCTCTCCGGCCCTACATGCGGCTGCTGTTCCACTTCGTCGAGCTCTCGCCCTGGGTCTTCGGGCCGCGCCGCGCACGCTTCACGCGCCTCCCGCAGGCCGATCGCATCGCGGTGCTCGCGTCGATGGCGCAGAGCTGCATCTACCTCCGGCGGGTGACGTTCCTCTCGCTGCGGACGATGCTCTCGATGGGGTATCTCGCGAACGAGAAGGTCGCCGGCGCGATCGGCGTTGCCTGCTGCGCCACGCCCTTCGAGCGCCGCACCGCCGGGAGAGCGGCGGGTGAGCCCGCCGCCGCGGCGCCCCCGTCGCTCGCGCCGGGGGTGACGGCGTGAAGCTCCCCGTCTTCCCGGAGCCGCCTCGCGCCGTGGGCCGCGAGCGCGGCGAGCGGCGCTCGCTCTCCGAGGCGACGCTCCGATCGAGGGGCGCGGTGGAGCCGCTCGCGCCCGACGAGCCGCGCTCGCAGGTGAAGGTGTTCGCCGACTACGAGGGCGAGGTGCGGGCGTCGTGCGAGGTGCTCGTGGTCGGCTCGGGGCCGGGCGGCGCGGTCGTCGCCAAGGAGCTCGCCGAGGCGGGGCGCGACGTGATCCTCGTCGAGGAGGGGCCGCCGTTCGGGGTGGAGGATTTCCGCCAGGAGCCGGGCGAGTCGCTCTCGCGCACGCTGCGCGAGGGGGGGATGCGCGCCGCCCGCGGGCGCATGCTCATCCCGACCATGCAGGCGATCGCGCTCGGGGGCGGCTCGGTCGTCAACTCGGCCATCTGCGCGCGCTCGCCCGCCTGGGTGTTCGACAAGTGGGCAGAGCGGACCGGCACGTCCTCGCTCACCCTGGACGCGCTGCTGCCCCACTACGATCGCGTCGAGCGCCTGCTCGGCGTCTCACCCACGCCGATGGAGGTGCAGGGCGAGCGCAACCTGCGCTTCAAGCGCGGCTGCGACGCGCTGGGGCTGTCGAGCGAGCCGACCCACCGCAACGTGCGCGGCTGCCGCGGCTCGGGCGAGTGCTTCACGGGGTGCCGCAACCGCGCAAAGATGTCGACCGACGTCTCGTACGTCCCCGCCGCGATCCGGGCGGGCGCGCGCGTCTTCACCAGCGTGCGCGCCGAGCACCTGCTGCTCTCCGGCAGGCGCGCCGCCGGGATGCGCGGGCGCACGATCGAGCCGTTCACCTGGCGCGAGGGGGCGCCCGTCGAGATACGGGCGGAGCTCGTCGTGCTCGCGGCCGGCTGCATGGCGACCCCGCTCATCCTGCTCCGCAGCGGCGCCGCCGGCTCGAGCGGCCATGTGGGCAACGAGCTGCAGCTCCACCCTGGGCTCGCCATCATGGCGGTGTTCCCGGAGCCCATCGATCCATGGGAGGGCGCGACCCAGGGCTATCACTCGCTCCACTTCATCGAGCAAGGGATCAAGCTGGAGGTCCTCTGGTCGCCTCCGGCCGTGCTCGCCGCGCGATTCCCCGGCCTCGGGCACGACTACCAGCGTCACCTCCGGACATACAACCGGATGGCGCCGTTCGACGTCATCATTGCAGCCGAGCGGTCGCGCGGGACGGTGCGTCCGAAGCGCGGCAGCTGGGACCCTGATGTGCGATTCGACTACGCACCGCGCGACGTCGAGAAGATCCAGCGCGGTCTCGGCATCTTGTCAGACATCTGCTGGGCGGCGGGGGCCTCGTCGATACTGCCCGGGCTGCACGGCGTGGCCGACGAGCTGACGTCGCCGAAAGAAGCCGAGATCCTGAAGAGCAAACGGCTCGACGGGCGCGACACGATCACCGCGGCGAATCACGCCTTCGGTACGGCGCGGATGTCGAGGCGCCCGCGGGACGGGGTGGTCGATGAGGAGGGGCGCTGCCACGATCTGGACAATGTGTACGTCGCTGACACGAGCATCTTTCCTGGAAGTCCTGCAGTGAATCCGATGCTTACGTGCATGGCGCTGGCCGATCACATCGCATGCTGCATCATCGAGCGCTGGTGAGGTGCGCGGCGGCGTGTCACCACAGGAGTCAGTGAGCCAGGGGCGCCACATCCGTCGGGCAGGCACGGCATGTCGCGGACGGTATGTGAGGGGGGCTTTGCACTCGAGAAGGAGGCAACTCCCGAGTTGATACGAGGCCCCCGCGAGGTACAAGTTTAACGGCACGTTTCAACTCGCACGGGGCCGAGCCGTCCGTCCGCCGAGCTGGGAGGGAAGCTTTGGGACCGAACGCAGTTTCAGCTGCAATTCCGCGCGGACAAGCGCGCTCGCCGCATCGGAGCCACAGCCATCACGGCCGTGTGCTCCTCGTCGAGGACGAGCCCGACCAGGCGGCCATCCTCGAGGCGGTCCTGCGCCATGAAGGCCTCGACGTCGTCGTTGCGTCGAGCGGCGAGCAAGCGCTCGAGATCCACCAGCGGACGCCGGCTGACGTACTCGTCACGGATCTCAACCTGCCGGGCATGACGGGGGTCGATCTGATGCGCCGGCTCTCGCCCGGCGAGCTCGAGGGGCCCGAGCCGAAGGCGCCGCCGCCCCACGTGGTCATGGTCACCGGCGCGGCGTCGATCACGAGCGCCGTCGACGCGCTCAAGCTGGGAGCGGCCGACTACCTCCAGAAGCCGCTCGATCCGGCGCGCCTCGTGCTGCTCGTGCGCGAGCTCCTCTCGTCGCCGCCGACCGAGTTCGACGACGACGATCCCCTCCATGGGCAGCTCGTGTTCGAGGGGATGATCGGCGGCTCGCTGCGGATGCGGGAGGTCTTCACCCGCATCGAGCGCGTCGCCGCGACGATGGCCCCCGTGCTCATCGTCGGCGAGAGCGGCACGGGCAAGGAGCTCGTCGCGCGCGCCATCCACAACCGGAGCCGCCGCCGCGCGGGCCCGTTCGTGCCGGTCCACACGGGCGCGATCCCGCGCGAGCTCATCGGCAGCGAGCTCTTCGGCCACGAGAAGGGCTCGTTCACCGGCGCGTTCGCGGCCGCGGAGGGCAAGTTCGAGGCGGCGGCGGGCGGCACCGTCTTCCTCGACGAGGTGGGCACGATGGACGCGGCCGTGCAGGTCAGCCTCCTCCGCGTGCTCGAGACGTACCGGTTCACGCGCGTCGGCGGCCGCAAGGAGATCGAGGCCGACGTCCGCGTCGTCGCCGCCACGAACAAGGACCTGCTCGACCTCGTCGACGACTGCGTCTTCCGCGAGGACCTCTACTACCGGCTCAACGTGTTCACGGTGACGCTGCCCCCGCTGCGCGAGCGCAGGGAGGACGTCCTGCCCATCGCCGAGCGCTTCCTGCTGAAGTTCGCCAAGCGCTACGGCACCCCGGCCCGCCGCCTCTCGGACGCCGCCGTCGAGCGGCTGGCCGAGCACGACTGGCCGGGCAACGTCCGCGAGCTGCGCAACGTCATCGAGCAGACGGCGCTCTTCGCCTCGAACGAGCTGGTCTCGGCCAACGACGTCCAGCTCGGCCAGGGCCGGATCGAGCGGCGCTCGGGCCGGCGTTCCTATGACAGCATCCCGTCGGCGAGGGTGGCGGCGCCGGTCGTCCCCGCCGAGCCGGCCGAGCCGCTCTCCGTGCCGATCGTTCATGCCGCCGACTTGGTGGTTCCCTCCGAGCCCGTGCCGTCGCACGTCGGCGCGCAGCCTGTGCCGTCCTCCATCGGCCCAGCCTCGATGCCGCGGAGGCCGGGGGAGGCGGGCACGCACGAGGCCGAGCCGTCGCGGGACGCCGGCGAAGCGGCCGAGCACCCGCTCGTGCTGCGCCTTCCGGTCGGAACGCGCCTGGCGGACGCGGAGCGCAAGCTCATCCTTCTGACCCTCGAGGCGGTGCGCGGCAACAAACAGCGCGCCGCCCGCGTGCTCGGGATCAGCCGCCGCGGCCTGTACTCGAAGCTGCAGGCGTACGGGGAGCACGTGGGGAGCCACGAGGCCCAGGGGCACAGCGAGAGCGCCGAGCCGCAAGACCCGGTCGACGATGTGCCGGTCGTCACCGACGAGCCCGCCCTGGAAGAGCTCGGTTCCGCGCGCGGCGACGCCTGACGGAGCCTCCTTGCCGCTCTGCGCCGCGAGGCCTCACCGCGCCGCGCCGCGAGCTCACACCGCCACACCGCAGGTTCGCAGTACGGCAGCAATCACGGGTCGCGCGGGCGCGTCGAGTGTGAGGCGCCTCCCCGCGCGGATGGGCGCCTGAGCCGCGCCGCCAGGCGGCTGGTCGCACTCCGGAGCCCGACCTGCGCGCTGCTGCGCCGCACCCCGACAACGGTCCCGTCGGAGGTCCGTCCCTTTGTGCTTTACGAAGGGACGACGACCTCGGCTATCGTAAAGCGGAGCTGCGAGATCAGACGCGCGACTGGCACGTCAGAGAGCGGGCCACCGGCGCGGCATCAAGGTAAACTCTACGCGACGCCTCGCCGGCACTACACCCCAGCGGGCCAGCCCCCAATGAAGATCACCTGCCAGTCCTGTCAGTCGAAATACACCGTCTCGGACGAGAAGGTCCAAGGCAGAACCGTCAAGATCAAGTGCCGCAAATGCGGCGCGACGATCCTCGTGAACAGCTCGGGCGTGACGACCAACGGCGGGCTCGCCGATCCGGTCTCCGGCACGAGCGTTCCGAATGACGGGACGACGTACCTGGTCAACGTGGCGGACGGCGATCAGCGCTCGATGGCGCTGGCCGAGATCGTCACGAGCTACCAGTCGGGGGTGATCAACGCCGAGACGTACGTCTGGGCGGACGGCATGGCCGACTGGCAGCCGCTCGGCCAGATCGACACGATCGTCGCGGCCCTGCATGCAGGCAGCGCTCCTGCCTCCGTGGCTGCGCAGGAGGCGGCGCCGGTGCAGTCGACGTCGGTGCCCAGCGGGGGAGCGGCCCTCGGGCAGACCTCCCCGGGCGTCGAGTCGGTCGCGGCGGCCGCTCCTCGAGCAGCGGCGGTGCGTCGCGATCCGGCGCGTCCGACGCAGGATCTCTTCGGCGCGAGCCCGGGCGTCGAGGCGCACCGGCCCAGCTCCGACGACGTGGCCACGAGCGCTCCGCTCTTCAAGAGCGGCGCGGCGCCTGGCCAGCGCGACGAGAACTCGATGCTGTTCTCGCTGAGCGCCCTCACGGCGAAGGCCGCCGCTCCGGCCCCGGCGCGGGCGGCCGTCAGCGCCTCGGACGACTCCGGCCTCATCGACCTGAAGGCCCTCGCGTCGGGAGCTGGCGTCCGAGCGCCGTCGCCCGTCGCGAGCATCGTCGCCAACGATGGCGGCCTGTTCCAGCTCAGCGCGCCGATCGTGACCACGGCGCGAGCGCCGTCGGTCGCGCCGCCGAACGTCGGCGAGGCCCCTTCCAAGAACCGCGCCCCGTTGATCATCGCCGCGGGCATCGCGATCGCGGGCATCGCGATCGCAGGTGTCTTCTTCCTGATGAAGGGCGGGGGCAGCACGCCGGTTCCCACCGCGGTCGAGACCGCGCCGCCCACGGCCGCCGCGCCGGCGACGACGGCGCCCCTCGACACGGCGCCGGCGCCGGCGCCCACCGCGTCGGCGACGGCGTCGGCGACCGCGACGGCAGAGCCGGTCGCGAGCGCCGCGCCGAGCGCCACGCCGACGGCAGCAGGGGCGCGTCCGAGCACGAGGCCCTCGTCGCGACCGAGCACCGGCGGCGGCACCGCAGGCAAGCAGTCGCCTGCTGCGGCCGCCCCGGCGCCGGCCGCTCCGGCCCCCGCGAAGCGCGGCGGCTGCGGGTGCGCGGTCGGCGATCTGATGTGCGCGATGCAGTGCTCCGCGAAGGGCAAGTGAACGCGCGTCGGCCGTCGTCCGATCGGTGAGCGGAGATCCTCGTCGCCGGAGCCGCGCGTGCAGCGGCTGCTCCGGCGCTGGGCGTGCGATGCGCGGCCGGCGTGAGCCAGCCGCTGCAGACACGCACGACGCGAGCCGCGGCTGAACCTTGGCGTGGGCGCCCGCAAGGACGGTGCGGCGCCTGGACCGCCGCGCTAGCATCGTCCGTCATGAGTGAGCCCGACGGGCGGCTGCGCGCGCCGGTTCCTCGGCGGATGCCGGGCGCGGCGCGGCGCTCCACGATGGCGCTGCTCCTCTGCGCGAGCGCGGCAGGGTGCGGTGGACAGGCGGCGATGGCGCCCTCCGGAGGACCGGCGTCGCGCGATCGCAGCGCTTCCGGGCAAGCGTCGCGCCCGGCTCCGGGCGGGCGATCCTCGCAGGGGGCGCTCGTGACCATGGTCACTCCATCGCGGCTGCTCCCGGATCTCGTCGGAGAGCGCGGCGTGGTGGCCAGCGAGGCGGGGGCCAAGCGGGTGCTCATCGATCGCATGCGCGTCGTCGCGCACGACGACGGATCGCTCGAGCGCGCCGCCGACCTGTTGCCGTCAGGTCAGGTCACCTCGCTCAAGCTGCCGACGCGCCTGGGTGGCGGGTACCTGTTCCACGCGTCGAGCCGCGGCAGCGCGCAGCTCTGGCGGGCCCAGGCGTGGCTCGCCCCGCTCGAGCCGCTCGTCCAGCTGCCGTCGGAGGCGAACGAGATCCTCGCGGGGTTCGATCGCCTCTACGCTCGGCTCTCGCACAGCCACCGGCTCCTCGCGATCGACGCGCAGACGGGCGCGGCGATGCCGCTCGGCCCGCTCCCACCGGCGAGCACGTACGGTCAGATCGCGTTCGCCGACGGATGGCGCGCCCTGGTCGAGGCCGATCTGCGCGGCCTGCTCGTCACGTTCGACGCCGGGGCCACCTGGCGTGAGGTCGAGATCGACGCGCGGCCGACCTCTGTCGCCGTCGTCGGCGGCGATCCTGCCGTCATGACCGCGAGCGGGCTCTACGCGGTCGATGCGCGCGGCGGCGTGACGTACCGCACGCTGGATGCTTCCGATGACGTGCTGGAGCCGCCGGCGCGCGCCCCGGGGCCTCTCGGGAGGCGCCCGCTCCGCGCCGCGGTCGAGGACGGGTGGCCCGACTCGAGCACGACCGCGGTGGTGGCTCGCGGCGGCGCCCTGGCGCGCGTCTCGCTGCGCGACGGGGCGGTCATCGACGTCGCGCCCGACGCCTATCCGGAGCGAGAGGCGGCCTGCCATGCGATCCGCGCGGGGGCGTCGTTCGGGTTCGTGTGCGGCGAGCGCGAGGGGCCGACGACCCTGTACGCTTTCCAGCCGCCGCTCGGCATGCGCCGGCTGATGCGCTTCGACGAGCCCCGCTTCGTGGTCGCGAGCGGCAACGGCGCGCTGGTGATCCGCGGCTCCTGCAGCGAAGACAGCGCGGTGCGCGCCGGGCGTGCGTACTGCGTCGTCGCTGCCGACGGGCGCACCCGCGAGATCCACGTCCGCGCGCCCGCGCGAGACGTCGGCATCGAGCGCGTCGTCGCGCTGTCCGACGGCCGCATCGCCGTCCTCTCGCCGCCTCGCCTGGACGCGTCGGGGCAGCTCACGCTGCTCAAGGGGAGCGACGTCACGACCGTCCCGCTGATCCTCCCGCCCAAGCCGCGCAGCACCGCGCGCGATCTGCAGCGCGGTATGTGGATCGAAGGGTTCGAGGAGCGTGAGCCCGGCGTCATCGGCGGCTGGGTGGAGGCAGGCGGCCCGATCGTGGGCGTTCGGATCGACGCGAAGAGCGGGAAGGTGACCGCGGGGGCGCCGCGCCAGGACGGCACGGGCGCGCTGTTGTCTGGGCGGTTCGCGTTCTCCCTCGGAGAAGGCGAGCGCGCCGCCGAGTCGACGGACGGCGGCATGACCTGGCGCTCGCTCGATCTGCCGGAGCGGGACGACGACACCGCGGCGTCGAGGACGCGCGCGTGCGGCCCCGTCGGCTGCGTCTTCAGGGGCTGGATCCGGGTCGGCTGGGGCAAGACGGCGCTGCCGGACGATCTGGCCGAGGCGAAGCCGCCGCCGGTGCTCCAGACGCCGCTCCGCGCGGGGAGCCCGATCGCGATGCGCTGCGAGGCCCTCGGCTCCTCGACGCCACCGCTGCCGGACAAGCCTCCCGCCGCGCCCTCCGCGCGCGCCGAGGGAGCGCGCCCGGCCTCGTCGGTCACGCGCTCGGCGTCGACGGAGATTCCGACGTCGCCGTGGGCTCCTTTCCGCAACACGCCCCCGCCCAAGCGTGGGGCGGACGAGATCGGCCTCGATAACGGGGCTCCGTACGACATCGTGACGATGCGCGCCTACGCATGGGGCAAGCGAGGCGCAG
This sequence comes from Sorangium sp. So ce302, assembly GCF_051530145.1. GTDB lineage: Bacteria > Myxococcota_A > Polyangia > Polyangiales > Polyangiaceae > Sorangium > Sorangium cellulosum_B. The sequence goes on from NZ_CP150326.1 coordinate 4,411,561, forward strand.
ACTGGGCGCGCGCCGGGCGCTGGCTCCTCCGCTTCGACGATCGCTTCGACCCGGATGGCGGGGTGCGTTCCAGCGGCGTGAGCGCCTCGCCTTGGTCGGATGAGGCGTCGGCCGCTGAGGCGCTCGGGGTGGTGGCTCAGGGGGCGGCGTCCTGGGGCGCGTACCTCGATCCTGGCGGACGGGCCGCGCTGACCCACGTGTGTCGGGGCGCCGGATGCAGCCTGTTCGCAGCCTCTGAAGGGCTGCCGATCCTTCCGTTGCGCGACAGCGCAGGCCGCGCCGGCAATTTCCTCCGGCCGTTTCCGAACGGCGCCGTGCGGCTCGGCGAGACGTGGTTCTTCGTGACGCCCGGCGGCTCGTATGACGTCGTGGCGCTGTGGCGCGCCGACCTCGGGATCGCGCGGCAGCTGGCGACCTATTACCGCCCTGGCCGCACGGGCTACGGCGTGGATCCTCCGCGCCTGGTCCGGCGTGCGCTGGGCGGCGGCGTCGGCCTGCTCATCTCGGCGGCTCCCGACCCTGGCGTGCGCGCCGGCTCCTGGCACGTGCTCCCGATCGACCGCGAGACCGGCGCGCTCGGCGAGGCCGTGCCGCTCGGCCGCAAGGACCTCGCGGATACACGGCTCGAGCGCTGCGCTCCGGGTCAGGACGGCTGGCTCCTCGACGCGAGCCTGGAGGGCTCGCCGAGCTTCGACGTCGGCGGAAGCGCTCCCTCCGTCGACGGCGCCGAGTTCCGGCTTCGCCTGGATCCAGGCAGCGCGTGCGTCGAGGCGATGGCGGTGAGGCTGCAGGGCGCCTTCTCGAAGGCACCCGAGAAGCAGAACGACGTTGGCGCCAGCGCGATCCCGCTCGCTGCGACCGAGCGCGCAACGGGCCGGAGGTGGCGGTTGCGCTGCGAGCCGAAGGACGCCGCCAGATGATCCGCTAGTGGGTGATGGACTCCGGCGAAACGGCGTTCACCCGTCCCTCGACGCCGACCGCCTCGCCTTCTCCGTAGCGGATGGTCCCGAGCCAGTCGGCCGTCCATGCGATCGGCGCGGCGGAGCTGTTGAGCTGCGCAGGGCCTGAAGCGTTCACGACGATCTCGCCGATCATCCCGGCCGTCTCCGATGCCTCGGTTCCAGCGCGCCACAGGAGCGTGAGCCCGCCAGCGCACAGCATCGCCATGCAGTCGCTCGTGCAGTCGGAGTAGCCACCGAGCAGCTCGCCGAGCGCCTGGCACTCTGCGGCAGCGGCGAGCGCTGCGGGGACGGACTCCGCGGCCGCCTCCGCTGCGACCCCGAGCCCGGTCACTCCGCCGATGGTTCGGGTTGGCGACCACGTCAGCGTTCCCGCGAGCCGGAGCACGTCGCCGGGATCCGCCGTCCATGACATGAAATGTGCCGGTGGTACGCTCGCGTTGTCAGAGGTCACGCTGCCGAGCCAGCTCGCCTCGAAGAGCGCGCGTCCCTGCATGTCTGCCACGCCGCTCAGCTTGCCGTCGAGCGCGAGCGGCGTACCCGCGAGCCCGGTACGCGCCCATCCACGACACCTGTCGCGCAGGGGGAGCGGGAGCGCGGCGAGGTGCGCCTGTGCTGCAGCGTCCCAGTCACGCTCGATCCGCTGCGCGGCAAACGCGCGCGCCTGGTCCGGCGGCGCCGCGCGCTGCATGGCGTCGAGCAGGGACGCGGCTTCCGCGCCGGCAGGCAAGAATGCGTCGAGCAGCTGCTCGGTCGCTGCTTCGAGCATCGCGGTCAGCCCCTCCGCCGTCACGAAAGTCAGCTTCGTGTCGAGACGCGTCGCCGCCATATCGATCGGCAGGTCCTTGATCGGGACCCAGACGTCGCGCGCGGAGCCGGCCTGCAGCTCGCGTTCGCTCACGCAACCCCACACGATCCGACCGCTGTGCAGAGCGACGGTAAGGCTCGGCCCTACAGGCGCGCCCTCGACGACCACCGGTTCGTCTGGACCGCCGTGCGCCACGAGCGCGCCCACGGGTGCTTCGGGCGCAGCGGCTGCGATCTCCTCGCAGGTGGCCTCCGCGACGACGCTCGCCGTCCAGTCCTCCGCGACGCGCGTCCCCTCGTAGACCGGGATGACGCGGAGCGTGCCGAAGCCCTCCGCGCTCACCGAAACTCCGAGCTCCGCGGACGGCCCGCCCTTCGTCGCGGCGCGGAGCCGAAACGTGCTTCCCAGGGTCGACGCGTGGAGCTGAACCGAGGCCCTGCCATTTTCGTCCGCGACGGCCGTCGTGCGGTCGACCCATGCACCTGCAGCTTCGCCGAGGAGGGTGAAGCTCACCTCGTAGGGCGCCGGCGGTTGCCCCGTGACCCAGACCGTGCGCAGCTCCCCTGGCACGAGCTGGAGCGTACCTTCCTCCTCGAACGCCAGGACGGTGGGTCGAGCGGCGTCCCCGGGCATATCGGGGCCGCCCGTCGACTCATCGGCCATACGAAAAGAGCAGGACGCCAGTCCGACGATGGCGATCCAGGGAGCCGAGTACTTCCAAGGCAAGCTCACCCTTGGAGTGTACCTTGCATCTCCCTCGGCGAACAGTGGAGGGGCAAACGTACGACGGAGGGCCCGAGGCGCGAGCGGTGGCGCCGCGCCTCGATGCGTGAGGCAGACGGCGCCGGCCCGCAGGGACGCGACTACTTCACGTAGATCTGGGCGACGGCGAGGCCGCTGCCCCGGACGGTCATGACGGCCTTCGCGGGGCCTCCCACGGGGAGCGGATTCTTGAAGCAAGAGCCTTTGCCACCGAGCGTGGCGTTCGGTCCCGTGGTGTTGTCCTGGGAGAGCACCACGGGCGGCAGCATCGGCGCGGGCTGCGCGACGATCTGCAGGTTGAGCTCCTGGACGCCGAGGCCCACGCCGATCACCGAGTAACACTTGCCCGGCTGGATATTGAACGGCTGTTCGAGCGTCTGGCCGTCCTGGAACTGCCCGGCGAACGCGCCGCCCTCCGGCTGCATGCCCTGGACCTCGGAGGCCGCCATGGCGGTGAGGACCGGGGTCGCTGCGCTGACCGCGGCAGGCGCGATCGGGGTCGCCTGGCCGGTGCTCGTGCCCGTTGCGGTCGGCGTCGTCTGCGTCGGGGTGGGGGTCGTGGTGGCCGGCGGCGGGTACTGGCCCGGCTGGGTGGGTTGGCCGTACTGGCCCGGCTGGGAGGGCTGACCGTACTGTCCGGGCGGGTATTGTCCGGGCGGGTACTGGGTTGACGCCCCGTACTGGTTCTGCATCTGCGACGGGTTGTTCGGCTCCGGGTCGCTGCCGCCGCAGGCGAGGGGCGCGAGGCCGAGCAGGGCCGCTGGGATGAGGACGTGCAAGCGCATACGAGGCTCCTTCAGGGTTGTGCGAGTGAGGCCGCGACAATGGGACGCTCGCCGCACCCGCGGCGGCTCACCGCCGCTGGTCACGGTCGGTAAGACGGCCGAGGTGGGGGCGTGTTCTACAACGACTTGGCGGCGCAAGGCCAGACGCTGCGGTGCAGATGGCACGATGCGCGTTCAGCGAGCGGAAAGCGGCATCGCCGCGGCCTGGGTACACAGGTCCTGGAGCACGTTGTCGACCAGCGTTCGACGTTTCCGCGTTCGCGGGCGGGCGCGCGCGGTGTGCGGTGTGTCGATCGCCCGCCGTGTCCCCGCACGGCCGTGGCCGTCGAGCCCCCCGATCGATGCGCTGAGCCTGGCCGGCGCCGCCTACCGCCCCCGTCCCTTGCGAAGACGCACCAAGCCGTCAGCGCACCCGCCCGAGGAACCACTGGTCCCTGCAGACGTCCATCGGACCCCTGCGGCGCTCCAGCCCAGTTGACGCGGGCGGAGGGCGACACCAGAAACCCCGTTCACAACCGCGCGGGGCGGAGCGGTCACGTGGTCTGCTTGGCGAGCCCAGCGCGGTCCCGTCGCGAGCCCCGCCGGCACGCCACGGTGTGCGGCCCGGCAGTCACGCGCCGCTTCTGTGTAGATTGAACAATGGGCGATCCCGCTCGCGGCGGGAGATCAGGAACGAGCCATGAGCGACATCCACCAGGCGATCAAGGATACCGTCGAGAGCAACCGCGTCGTCCTCTTCATGAAGGGCACCAAGACCTTCCCGCAATGCGGGTTCTCGGCGCGAGCCGTCGACATCCTGAAAAAGTGCGGCGTGGACTTCAAGGACGTCAACGTGCTGTCCGATCCATCGCTGCGCCAAGGCATCAAGGACTACTCGCAGTGGCCGACGATCCCGCAGGTCTACGTGGACGGGAAGTTCATCGGCGGCTCCGACATCCTGACGGAGATGTTCCAGTCGGGCGATCTGCAGAAGCTCCTCTCGAAGCAGGACTAACGTCCGGATCGCTCAGGGGCGCGGAGCCCCGCCGCGCTGACGGCGCGGCGCAGGACCTCGTCGAACATGTCGCCGGTGAGCCGCCCCGTCTGCGTGTTCTGCTGGCTGACGTGGTAGCTGCCGAAGAGCAGCGCCGCCCTGGCGCCGCCGCGCGGATCGGGGATCGCCGCCTCCACGCCGTGCGCGAACGGCGGGAGGCGTGGGTGAGCTTCCGCGCGATCCCCCGCGGACGCGCCGCGCGAGCGGGCGAGCGCGGCGACGGCGTCATAGCCGATCTTGCCGAGCGCGAGGTAGACGCGCGCCCGATGCAGCGCCGCGAGCTCTCGGTCGATCCACCCGCGGCACGCCGCGAGCTCGGCGATCGTGGGCTTGTTGTCCGGGGGAGCGCAGCGGCAGGGGGCGGTGATGAACACGCCCCGGAGCGAGAGCCCATCGTCGCGCGAGGTGCTCGTCGGCTGCGAGGCGAGCCCCGCTCGATAGAGCGCCGCGTAGAGGAAGTCACCCGATCGATCACCCGTGAACATGCGGCCGGTGCGGTTCCCGCCGTGCGCCGCCGGGGCGAGCCCGACGATCACGAGCGGCGCATCCGGATCGCCGAAGCCCGGCACAGGGCGGCCCCAGTAGGTCTGGTCCCGGTAAGCGCGCCGCTTCTCTCGCGCGACGTCCTCGCGCCACGCCACGAGCCGCGGGCAGCGCCGGCACTCGACGAGCTCCGCCGTGATCAGATCGAGCGCGCGCGCCGCGCCGCCGCGGCTCACGCGGCGGGCTCGCCGCCCGAGCTCGTCGAGGCGCTGCTCTGCCCCACGTCCACGCCGCGCTCCGATGCGCGCGCCTCCGCGAGCGGGCGCGGCGGCGCCGCCGCGTGCTCTGTCAGGCCGCTCTGCTCGCCGGCCACCATCCCGGTCACGATGCGGTCGAGCACCGCGTCGAAGCGCAGGCGATTGAAGCGGGCTCCGCTCGCCAGCCAGTCGATGTGCCCGCCCTTGCCCGGAAAATGGCCGACGATGTCCAGGTGATCGGCCTTGCCGGCCCAGATGAGCTCCCCCCAGACCTGCGAGGCCAGCGGGACCACGCCGTCGTTGGCGTCCGGCGGCGGCAGCTCCCCGAGCACGCGCGCGAGCTTCTGCTCGATCGAGCCGTCATGGGAGCGACAAGGGTAGTGCTCGTTCAGGCGGGCGGTGATGTTCGACAGCGCGGTGAAGATGGCAGCCGACATCGCTCCCCACGGCGACCGGAGCGCCGATACCCAGTCGCGCACGGCGTTGCGTGGCGCGTACGTCGCGACGCTCTGGTACCGCAAGCCCGCGCGGTCCTCGAGGCCGGCGTGGAGCAGATCCATCGCCTCGGGCATGAGCTGGACGATGGCGCCCTGGTCGTCGCGCAAGAGCTTCAGCCAGGCGCGCAGCTCGCGGCTCGAGGCGTCGTCGAGCACGCGGATGAAGCTCTCGACCGCGCGATCGATGAGCTCGATCTCGAAGAAGCCGAGCTGCGCCCGGCCGAACGCGGCGACCAGCGCCGACGCGGCCGCGAGCGGCGGCGCGCCGAGCTTGAGGCCGGCCACCGTCAGCGCGGTGACGGCGTAGAGCAGGCGCTGGCCGCTCACCGTGGCGAAGAAGGCGGCGAGCGGGGTGCCGAAATGAGGCGTGTTGATGGTGGTGACGGACCGCAGCCGGCTCGTCCAGCCGAGCCGGCGGTGAGCGTTCCCGGGGAGCCGCGCCGTCGGCGAAGCGACGAGGCGAGCGTCCAGGCCTCCGGTCGAGTGGCCTACGATGTGGATGGGGCCGTCGTCGTCCCCGGCGCTCTCGTCCACGAGGCGGGCGAGCTTCGCCGCCCGGCGGAGGATGGAGGCCGTCGGGTGGACCTCGCAGACGTGGATCTCGACGATACGGCCGCGATCGCGGAACCGCTCCTCGATCGCGCGGATGAAGTGCTCGAAATACTCGAGGGAGGCGAGGGTCGCGAAGCCGAACATGCCCGGCGACAGGTAGACGCGCGTCTTCTGCACGCGCGGGAATGTGCCATGTCCGCCGGCCCTCCGCGGCATTTCCATCGCCGCCCGCGCCTGCGACCGTGACGGCCGGGCGGCGTGAAGAAGCGGCGGCATGCCGGCGGCAAATCCGGCTACCCTGCGATCGTGGACGACCCCAGCGCGCGGGAGATCGAGGCGGCTGTACAGGAGGCCCTGGGCCTGTTTGGAACATCGGGCTCGGTGAGCGTGCAGGGACGCCAGATCGCGCTGCGTGGGCGCGGTGCGCCCGTGGCCATCGATCTGGAGCAGCTGGTCGAGCAGTGGCCGCTTCTGCCACAAGAGCTGCGCACGCGTAAGGCGTCCGACATCGCGCGGCGGCTCGCTCAGGCGCACCGCGCGGTGAGCTCGCTCGTGCCGCCTGCGCCGGCCGCCCGGGTCCGGCCAGCGCGGCACCTCGTGATCCCCGTCGGCGTGCTCGCGCTGGTGGTCGTCGGCGCGCTCTTCGCGTCGCGCATGCTCCGATCGCGAGAGGCGCCGGCCGCCTCGCCCACAGAGCCGGAGACGACCGCCGGCGAGGATGCGGCGCGGAACGCGCGCACCTGCGAGGCCGCGCGCAAGCGGATCTACGCCGGCGCTTCCATGGGGCCCTTCGAGCTCGCGGGCTGGGTCGCCGAGCTCTGGCTGGCGATGCCGCGCGGCGCCGCTGCAGCGGAGCTCGCCGCCGGCGCCGGGGAACCAGCAGCCCTGACCGCCGAGTCCGTGGGGCTCGGCGCGCTCATCGCGCAGGGCAAGCTGACGGCTGGCGCCGACGCCGAGCTCGCCGCGATCACCGACGGGGCCGTGGAGATCGTCCCCGGGTTCGATGCGGAGGAGGTAAGGCGCTCTCCGTCGTGGCGCGCGATCACCGCGCGCTTCTCCGGCGGATACGCGCGGGCATACTTCGATCCCGCGCACCGGGCGCGCTTCGTCGCGCTCGGCGATCGCATGGCCGACGCGGCCGCCGCGGCGATGGGCGCCCTGTACGCGCGCTGCGCGCACCTGCCCTACCACGACGCCGGCGCCTGGTTCCGCGGCTCGGATCCGGCCACGGCGGCGACGGCGCTCGTCTATGCGTCCGGACTCTTCGCCGAGATGTCGGCGGTCGATCGAGGGGCGCTCGCCGCGCTGCCAGGGGTGGGGCCGATCGACGCCTTGCGCGGCGCTGGCGCCTCGCTCGATGCCGCGAGCCTGGGGAAGCTGGTGGGGGCGCACGGCGGGGGCATCACCAAGGGCGGGTCAGGCGCGGTCGTCATCACGTTCCCCGTCGGCGGGCCGACCCGGGCGACGACCGCGAGCCGCACCGTCGCGCGCAAGCTGCAGGTCGGCGTGGGCCAGGAGTGAACGCTCACTCGCCCGCGGCGAAGTGCACGATCGAGAAGACCGGCGCCGCGTCGCCGGCGCGCTCCGCGAGGAGCGCACGACCGCCGAGGAAATCGAGCTCGACGACGAAGGCGAAGCCGGCGACCTCGCCGCCCTGCTTGCGCGCGAGCTCGGCCGCGGCCGAGGCCGTGCCGCCGGTCGCGAGCAGGTCGTCCACGATGAGGACCCTGGCCCCCGGCCTGATCGAGCCCTTGTGCATCTCGAGCTCTGCCTTGCCGTATTCGAGCGCGTACGCCACGCGATCGGTCGCGGCCGGGAGCTTGCCTGGCTTGCGCACGGGCACGAAGCTCGCGTTGAGCCGGGCCGACAGCGCGCCGCCGAAGATGAAGCCCCGGGACTCGACGCCGACCACGACGTCGACGTGCTCGCCGACGAAGCGCTGAGCCAGGAGATCCAGCGTGATGTGGAGCGCCCGCGGATCCGCGAGGAGCGGCGTGATGTCCTTGAAGAGGATCCCGGGCTTCGGAAAATCCGGGACGCTCCGGAGGTGCGCCTTGAGATAACGGAGCGCGTGCTCGGAGGGCAGGGCGTCGTGATTGAACATGACGCCGAGCGTAGGCGAGCGCATTCGAGCCGGAAAGCGCTCCACGCGTCGCGACGCGAGCTACGTCAGGTGATGTGGCCGTCGTTGAGCTCCGCGGCGAGGAGGCCTGCGATGCCCTCGTGCTGCGCGGCGAAGAGGTCGAGGGTCAGCGGCGTGACGCTGACGGCCCCTGCGTCGTAGGCCTCGGTGTCCGAGCCGGGGACGAGGTCGTGGCGTACGCCCGCGCCGCCGATCCAGAGGTACTCGTGCCCGCGCGGATCCCGGCGAAAGATCACCTCTTCGGTGTACAAGCGCGCGCCCATGCGCGTGGCCCGCACGGGCCAGCTGCTGCCCGCAGGGATGTTGACATTGAGCAGCGGCGCTGGCCGGCGTCCCTCCTTCCCGGCGGCGCGGTGGAGGGCGAGGGCGAGCTTGACGCCGAGCGCCGCTGCGGCCGGGAGCGACGCGCCTGCATCGGCGGAGAGCGCGATCGAGGGGACGCCGCGGAGCGCTCCTTCGCGCGCGGCGGCCACGGTGCCCGAGTAGAAGATGTCGGCGCCCAGGTTGAGCCCGTGGTTCATGCCCGACACGACCAGATCGGGGCGCCGCGGCAGCACGCGCGTGCCGGCGTGAAGGGCGACGTAGATGCAGTCGGCGGGCGTGCCGTCGACCGCGAACACGCCGGGCGCAGCCTCCAGCAGCCGGAGGACGCGGTGCAGGCTCAGGGAGTGGCTCGTCGCGCTCTGGTTGACCGCGGGGGCGCACACCACCACGTCGGCATGCCGGGCGAGCTCGTCCCGCACCGCGGTCAGACCCGGCGCTGAGTAGCCGTCATCGTTGGAGAGGAGGATCAGAGGGCGCATGCGTTCGCTCGATGGGTCTCGGGATCAGCGACCGAGCAGGCGCCTCGCGAGCGCGGCGACGAGCTCGACGAGGGCGCTGACGCGGCCGAACCATCCGGCTCCCCCTCGCGCCCGCGCCATCGCGAAGGCGACCGTCCGGAGCGCGGGCGTATAAGGGTACCACCACAGCTCGCTCTTCGCCCTGCTGCGGTCCTCGAGCAAGAAGCGCGGCCGCGTGAGCTCCGCGAGCGCGTGTGGGCTGCTCGTGACGCCGTAGCCGCTGTCTCCCGCCCCCGTCCACGGCGCGGCCGGGAGCGCGCCCGTGAAGCCGTGGTTGTTGATCGTCACCACGCCGGAGCGCAGCCGTCGCGCGAGCGCGTGGGCCCGCTCGTAGCCGCGGGTCCAGAGGCTGGTCGTGAGCGCGAAGCGGGACGCGTTGGTGCGCGCGATCGCCTCCTCGGCGTCCTTCACCACGATGATGGGAAGAACGGGGCCGAAGGTTTCGTCCCGGAGCAGCGGCGTGTCCTCTCGCTCCACCTTGAGGACCGTCGGTGGGAAGGCGAGCGAGCCCTCTTCCGGCGCGCCGCCGGCGAGGATCTCTGCCCCGCCCTCGACGGCCGCCTCGAGCTGATGCCGCACGATCTCCGCCTGCCGCGCCGTCGTCATCACGCCGACGTCGATGCCGGCTCGGAGCTGCCCCGTGAGCGCGATGACGCGCGCGATGAAGCGGTCCGCGATCGCCTGCTCGACGTAGACGCGCTCGATGGAGGCGCAGTTCTGTCCGGCGTTCGTGAAGGCGCCCCAGAGGATGCCGCGCGCGGCGCGCTCCAGATCGCAGTCGCCGAGGACGATGGCGCCGTCCTTCCCGCCGAGCTCCAGGGACGTCGGGATGAGGCGCTCGGCGCACGCGACGGCGATCTTCTTGCCGGTGGCGACGCTGCCGGTGAAGACGACGAGATCGACGCCGGCCCCGACGAGCGCGGCGCCGACGTCGCTGCCGCCCTGCGCGACGGCGAGGACGCCGTCCGGGAGCAGCCCGTCGAACAGCGAAGTGACGAGCGCGCCGGAGCGCGGGGTGACCTCGCTCGGCTTGAAGACGACGGCGTTGCCCGCGAGCAGCGCCGGCACGATCGTGCGCAGCGGGATCGCGACAGGGTAGTTCCAGGGCGTGATGAGCGCGACGACGCCGCGCGGATCCCTCTGGATGCGCCCGACTTTGCCGGGGTAGGCGAGCGGGTCGAGCGCGACGGGGGAGTCGTCGAGGAGCTCCTCGATGGACCGGGTCCAGTAGTCGATGAGATCCGCGTTCGGGAGCACTTCAGCGAGCGCGGCCTCCTCGATCGGCTTGCCGCACTCGCGGTGCACGAGCGTCGCGATCTCCTCGGCCCGCGCGAGCAGGCGCTTCTTGACGCGCGCGACGAGCTCGGCGCGCTCCCTGATCGGGACCTCCGCCCAGGCGATCTGCGCCGCCCGTGCGCTGGCAACGATCGTCGCGAGGGCGCTGGGCTCTGTCTCTGCCACGCCGTCGAGGGGCGCTCCCCCTGCCGGGCTGCGCAGAGGGAAGGGGCCGGAGCTCGCTACCCTGACGGACGCCGACGACGCCGCGTCGCCAGCTGCGGCGCAGGCCTCGTGGGGAAGGGGAGTCGTCTCGGAATCCATCGGGCGCGGAGCCTAGCACCGCGCTCCTGCCCCTCCGCATGGGGCATGTTGCGCCCCCTAGGGAGCAGGCCCCGACCGGACCGGCCGGGGGCGCGGGTTTCTAAGGAGCGGGATCAGGCGCAGGCGCGGTCTCTTCAGCGGGCGCGGGCGCAGCGCCCTCACCGTCCGGGGTGGCGGTGCCGGCGGGGCTGCCTTTCCGCTTCGTGGGGCGGTCGGGCGTCGGGCTCGCCGCGGAGGGCGTGATCGACACGACCGTTTGCTTGCGGCAACCGACGATGACCGCCTGGCCGGCGGAGAGCCACGCGGGGGTCGACGTCTTCTCCGTCGTCAGCTTGCCGAGCCGCACGTAACGCGTCCCGCAAGGCACGTCGAGCGTCTCTCCGGTGCTTCCGGCGAGCGAGCCGTTCACATACACCGACGCGCGCTCTGGCGAATTGACCGTCAGGTGGCCCCGGCTCGGCGGCAGATCCTCCGCCTTGCCTGCGGCCGGCGCAGCGCTCGCCTCGGGTGCAGCGCTCGCCTCGGGCGCAGCGCTCGCTTCGGGTGCAGCGCTCGTTGCCGGCGTCGCGGTCTCGGCCGCGGACGGTGCAGCGGGCGCCGTCTCGGTGGGCGCGGCGGTCGGCGTCGGCGCGGTGGCCGGCGGCTGCGCGGTCGCGCTCTGGGTCGCTCCCGGAGACGTGTCGGGGGCGACGTCGGGGAGGGGCGCGGGCTCGGGGTCAGACACGCTGAGCCGGTACGCGACCGCTGCGCCGCCCACGAGGAGCGCCACGGCGGCGATCACGATGCCCACGCGGGAGCGCGGGCGCGGCGGCGGTCGCACGGTGATGCCGGCGTCCGCGGCGGGCCGCGTCGTGACGTGGTCGGAAGGCTTCACGTCCTTGTCGGCCGGGAGGGGCGGGTCCTTGGTGATGACCTTCGGGAGAAGGTCGCGGTCGGCCGCCTTCGGCCTGGACCTGCGATCCGCTTCGTCGCTCGCGTCTCTGGACAGCGTTCCAGGCGACGCATCGCCGGCCTCTTCCGCGACCGAGCGCGCGACGGCCTGGGCTTCGGACCGCGCGGAACGGATCGCCGTCTCCTCGTCTTCGAGGCCCTCGGGGCGAGAACGAATGACGGTGGGCTCGTCCTCGAGCATGCCGCGGATCACGGTCGGCTCGTCGTCGACCATCTCGCGGCTGAACTCTCGCTCGGTGGCAGGCTCCCCCATCGCGCGCCGCGTGGCGGCGGCGATCGGATCCGGCGCCTTGGGGGTGACCGGCTCACCAGAAGAGGACGGCCCACGGGCAGTGACCGCCTCGAGCGTGGAGGCGTCGTCCGCGGCGGCCGACGCGGTCGTGGCGTGTACCTCCGCGCGGTCAGGCAGGGATCTGCGCTCCGCGCGCGCCTCGGGCACCGCGGCATCCGGCGCCGCCCTGCGCTCGGCCGGGAGCTTCAGCGCCGCGGCGGGCTTCTGGCCGGGTTCCGGCTCGTCGGGGAGGAGCCCTGCGAACGAGAGCTCGCTGTCGCCCTCCACCACCTTCGGCCGCGCAGCGACGTCCTCGTGAGGGAAGAACGGCTTCGTCTCTGCGCGCGGGCTGGAGCCCCGGGCCGGGGGCATCGCCGGGCCTGCACCGGGCGCGTCCTTGCCCAGGGCAGCTGACCTGGCCGCAGGCGCCGTGACCTTGGCCGCGGTCCTGGCTGCCTCTCTCGGCTTCAGCTCGGCCGCCTCCGCGGGAGGGCGGAAGGTCTCCTGAGCACCGGCGGAGGGGCCGGCGTCAGCCCGCGGGAGATCGATGGAGGCGGCGGGCCTCGCGACCGGCTTCCCGGGTGAGCTGGGAGGCGGCGCAGGGTTGCGCGCCGGCGTCGCCGCGGCCGGCTTGACGGCCGCGGCCTTGACCCCGCTCGCTGCGGGCGTGGCCGCTGCGGCCGCCTTCACCGGCGGCTGTTGCGGCGTCTTCGCCGGGGATTGCTGCGGTGCCTTCGCGGCCGCTGCGGGCTGCTTCGCGGCGCTGGCCGCCGCGGTCTGCGATGCCTGCGCGGCCGCCGGGCTGAAGGCGTCGATGCCACCGACGTCGTCCAAGACGGGCTCGATGGCGCGCGGCGCAGACGGTCCGCTCGAGGCGACCGCTGCCGGCCGTGCTTCATTCGCCGGCGACGTTTCCGTCGAGCTGAACCTGGGGTCGGGCGAGGCCGCGCCCGCCGTGTCGTTGGCGATGGCGCCGGGCGCCTCGCCGCGATGCGGGACGAGCTCGGCGGAGGCCGCGAGCTGCGCCCGGGTGCGAGGCGCAGCGGAGTTCCGCTGCACCCGGTGGAGGAGCGCTTCGAGGGTGGCGACTTTTTCGGCGACGTTCACGCCGCGCCAGCATATCGCGGCTCGGCGCTCGTTACATCATTCGCGGTGAAGGGGCGCGATCGGGCGGGCTCACCGGCGGAAAATCCCGCTGGAAGGGGTCAGAGGGTCTCGAGGTAGGCGACCAGATCGTCGAGCTGGGCGTCCGAGAGCTGGGACGTCTTGCCGTGCCGGTCGCCGCCGCCGCAGGCGGGGTTGGTGAACCGGTCCTTCAGCGTCGGCGCGCATCCGTCGTGCATGAACGGCGCGCGCGCGCCGATGCGGACCAGCGACGGCACCTGGAAGGGCTTGCCCGTACCGACGTCGAACGAGTCGTTGGTCGTGAGCTGAGCGCCCGCGTGGCAGCTCGCGCAGTCGACGGCCTTGTCGTGGAAGAGGGCCTCGCCGCGCGCGACGGCCTCTGCGTCGGGCGCCGACGACACCGGCGGAGCGGGGAGGCTGTCGATCCACCGGGCGAAGACCTTCACCCGGCGCGGTCCCTGGTGCATGCCGCCCATGCGCCGCTCGAAGACCTCGTCCATGATGGCTTCGATACCCGACATATCGCCGTCCCAGTGGAACGGCGCCGTGTTGAGGATCCCGCCGCTGACGAACTGGGTGCGCCGCGGTCCGATGGGGTTGAAGTGCCAGGTATGGCTGTCCTCGCCTCCCTCCGGATGGCACGACGCACACGCCATCGGGCCGGCAGTGTTCCGGTGGAACATCTCGTGGCCGGTGTCCCTGCGGCTCTCCCCGGGGAGCGTGATGACCTTGGCGACGCGGTTGCCGGCGGTGTTGGGAGCCCCGAGGACCTGGATGCCCGCCGGCTCGCGGGTCTGCACCACCACGGAGCCGCCGGCGAACGCGACGGCCGTGGGCTCGCCTTCCACGACCACGCGCTGCTCCGCCTCGACGCACGTTCCTTCGGGGGCACCCATCGTCACGTTCAAGTTCGCGCGGCTGGTCATGAGGATCTCGCTCCTGCCGGCCGCGACGACCGCATACGAGAGACCGTCATCGGACACCGCGACATCGACCGGCAGGGTCGCGGAGGGGAGGGCAGCGGCCAGGTTCGGCTGGCCGTCGGAGTCGGGCGTCCCGACCTCCGAGACCGTGCCGTGGACGACGCTCCCATCGCATCCGCCGGAGCTGTAGCCCCCCTCCACGATCTCGACGGGCGCGATCAAGGCGCGCTGGTGGACCATCGCGATACCGCCTGTCGGCAGCTTGATCGTCCGCCAGGCGACGGTCGGCGCGAAATCCTGCCCGAACAGGTTGAAATTCGGGAGCTTCTTTTGCTCCATCACGATGCCGTCCGCCCCGATGGTGAGCAGCTCGGCAGACCGGAACTTGCTGACCAGGAGCCGGTCCCCGTCCACGACCACGTCGCGCAGGTCGCGATCGAGCTTCAGGCGGCGCGTCGCCGCGCCGGGACCGGCCGGGAGCGTGACGAGCTCGCCGCCGAGGCACGCGACATGGAGCGCGTCGGTCTGCGCATCGTAGGCGACCCCCCGCGGGGCCGGGCACACGTCGCGCCGGTCGATGATCGTCCCGCTCTCCGCGTCGACGGTCACGATCGCGCCGCCGCGGCGGAGCGCGACGTGGAAGCGACCCGCGTCGTCCTCGACGACCCTGCCCGGCTCGTCGCCCTTCTGCAGGGCGATCTCCGCGGTCAGCTTCTGCGCCTGGAGATCGACGATCCACACCCGGTCGCGATCCGGATCCGCGGCCACCGCCCGGAGGGCGCTCTTGCTCACGGCGAGCGTTCCGCCGCTGATGGCGGGCGGCGGCTCCGCCGCGACCGCGACGCTCCCAGGATCGCCGATGTCGGGGGTGTCGTCCTCACCGAGCTCCCACGGAGCGCAGGCGGCAAAGGGTGATGCGATCACAAGGATGGCGAGGAACGGGGAGAAGCTGCGGCGCGACGCAAGCAGTCGATGCATGAGGGCCTCCGGTCCGCCGCCAAGCAAGATGGCGGCCACTTCATTCGATGTTCTTCCATCCGATCGCGCGCGGCAATACGTGTTGCCGCGGAGAGAGCGACGTATTCCTGCCGTCCATAGCGAGCGTGAGCGGGGGTTGGATGGCGTGTCTGGCGAGGGTCCCGTGCCGCGCATCGGTGATGACGTCCCTGCTGTCGTGGCCCATTGCGGCACGGCACGACGAGCGCGCCAGACCACCGTGTCCGGCGCGGCCCGGGACGGTTCCCGTCGCGGTCGCGGCATGACGCGGGCCTGGGGGCGCAGGCGCGCCGTGGGCCGAGAGCGCGGGCTTCCCGGTCACCTTCGCCAGACGGCGAGGCGAGCGATCGCCGAGACGCGATGCGTGGGATCGCCTGTGACTTGACGGGTGCTCTCGCCGCCCATAAGTGACCCACCGGTCATGAAAAGCACCGCACCCTCGTCTCGACGCAGCATCTCGCTGGCTTCGACGCTCGCCGGGCTGCTCGCCCTCGGGCTCATCGCCTCACCGGCCGCGGGGCAGCCGGCCGCTCCCCGACCGGCGGCTCCGCAGCCGGTCACCCCGCCGCCCGCCCCGGCGCCTCCTGCCGCGGGCCAACCGCAGCCCCCGGGCGCTCCTATCGCTGCGGCCCAGCCGGCGGCGCCGAAGGCCGATCCGCTCGCCACGGCGCTTGCGCCGCAGCCGGGAGGGCTGACGCCGGACGACGTCGCGAAGGCTGCGCTGCGGACGCGCGCGTCGCTCCGCGCCAAGCAGGCCGATCTCCGCGCGGCCGCTGCCAAGGTCGATCAGGCGATGGTCAATTTCTTTCCGCGGCTGACGCTCACGGCCACCTACACGCGTTTGTCAGAGGTCGAGACCCCGGCCCTCGGCGCGGGGGCGCCGGTCGTCGGCGTGACCAATGGCCCGGGGCAATCTGGATTCAGCGAGGGACCCCTCTCCACCGCGCCTTGCGCAGACGCCGCTGCGGGGCAGTGTGTCGTCGACGGCGACGGCCGCTTCGTGACCCTCAGCCGTTCTCCTGGGCTTAGCCTCCCTTCGTCCGTCAACTCCTACTCCCTGACGGCGAGCCTCGCCGTGCCCATTTCGGATTACGTGTTCCGCATCTCGCAGGGGTACGCGTCGGCGTCCCACGCAGAGAGCGCGAAGAAGCTCGAGCTGCAGGCGGAGACGCTGCAAGCCG
This sequence comes from Sorangium sp. So ce302, assembly GCF_051530145.1. Classification (GTDB taxonomy): domain Bacteria; phylum Myxococcota_A; class Polyangia; order Polyangiales; family Polyangiaceae; genus Sorangium; species Sorangium cellulosum_B. The sequence continues at coordinate 4,427,728 of NZ_CP150326.1, forward strand.
CGGCCGACGCGAAGATCGCGTTCTTCAACTGGGTCCGCGTGAAGGGGCAGGTCGTCGTCGCAGGTGAGGCGGTGTCTCAGTCCAGGGCGCACGTCGAGGACGCGCGCCGCACCTTCGAAGTTGGGCTGCTCTCACGCGCTGACGTGCTCCGGCTCGAGGCCCAGGTGGCCGGCGCGGAGCAGGTGCTCAATGAGGCGCAGGCCGCGCTCCTGGTCGCGGACGACCAGATCCGTATCGCGCTCGGCGCCGCGCCGGACAGGCCGCTCACGTTGGGGATCGATGTGATGGGGAGCGCGCCTGCGAAGCCGCCCGCGGAGGCGCTCCCGGCGCTGGTCCAGGAGGCGCTTCAGAAGCGCCTCGAGATCCGCGCCCTCGACGAGACGCAGTACTCGCTCGAGAAGGCCGAGGCGGTCACGAGGGCCGGCTACTTCCCGCGGTTGGACGGGTTCGCCGATCTCACCTACGCGAACCCCAACCAACGCGTCTTCGGAGCTCAGGACAGGTTCGATGCGACGTGGTCCGCAGGCGTCCGCGCCACGTGGGTCGTCAACGACATCTTCACCACCGCGGGCGCGTCCGCCGAGGCGAACGCCCGCACCACGCAGATCGCGGAGCAGAAGGCCGCGCTGCGCGACGCCCTCCGCCTCGAGGTGGTCTCGGCGTATTCCGAGCTGAGCAAGACCGCGAGCAGCATCGAGTCTGCAGAGCGCCAGCTCGCGGCGGCCACGGAGTCGATGCGCGTCCGGTCGGAGCTGTTCCGGGCAGGGCGAGCCACGAGCGTCGACGTGGTCGACGCCGAGGGCGAGGTGACGCGCGCGCGGCTCCAGCAGCTCAACGCGCGCGTCGGCGCGCTCGTCGCCAAGACCCGGCTGGACCACGTGGTCGGACGCGACGCGAAGGACCTGAAATGACCTCGCCGCGCGCGTCTTCTTCGCTTGCGCGGCCCTCCTGGCCGGAGTAGGGAAGGCGTGCGCCGCTGCAGCGCGGGTTCCTGCGGCGCCTTTGTCGACACCGCGGCAATCACCCGCATCATCCCTCACCGGCCGAGGCAGCGCGTCCACGGTGCGCGCCCGGTCCGCCCGTCATGACGGAGCTTGCGCTCATCATCAGCGGCGGCCTGCTCGGGCTCGCCTTTGCGGCTTACCTCGCTCGCTGGGTCGTCGCACGCCCCGCGGTCGAGCCCGAGATGCAGCGCATCGCAGCGATCATCCAGGGGGTCGCGGAGGCGTACTTTCGCCGCCAGAGCAGCGTGATCGGCGCGGTCTCCGCGATGCTCGGAGGCGCCATCTTCCTCGCCTACGGCCTCCTCCGGCGCACCGGGGAGAACAACCCGGTGCCAGCGCTGGAGCTGGGTGTCTGGCTGACGCTCTCGTTCGCGGTCGGGGCCGCCAGCGCGGTCGCGACCGGCCGCGTCGCTGCCTGGATCGCGCCCCGCACCAGCGTGCGCGCCGCGAGCGGCGCCCGCCGCTCGCTCGATCTCGCCCTGCAGATCGCCCTCCGTGGCGGCGCCGTGTCGGGGCTCTTCGTCGCGAGCATGAGCCTCCTCGGCCTCGGCGGCCTGTTCGCCGCGGTCCTCGCGTTCCGTGGCGGCTTCGGCGCCGAGCCGGCCGAGGCGCTCGCGCTCGCCCCGACCATCCCCTGGGTCATCGCCGGTTACCCGCTCGGCGCCTCCTTCGCCGCCCTGATGGCGCAGCTCGGAGGCGGCACCTTCTCCAAGGCGGCCGACCTCGGCGCGGACCTCGCCGGCGCGGAGGTCGGGCTCGACGAGGACGACCTCCAGAACCCGGCCACGATCGTCGATCTGGCAGGTGATACGGTCGGCGACTGCGCCGGGCGCGCGGCCGGCGTCTTCGCCTCCACCGTCACCGAGAGCGCGGGCGCCATGGTGGTCGGCGCGATGCTCTTTCGCAACAACGCCGGGCTCCCGAGCGCCCTCGCCGTCGTGCTTTTCCCGCTCGTCAGCCGTGCGTTCGGCCTCATCGCGACGCTCTTCGGCGTCATGGTCGTCAAGACCGACGACCGCGAGGACGCCTTCAACGCGCTCGTGCGGGGGCTCTACGTCACGGCCACCCTCCACGCCGTCGGCATCGCCGGGGCCGCCAAGTGGCTGCTCGACGCCCACTGGGTCATCTTCTTCGCCTGCGGCGTGATCGGCATCGTCACCGGCATCGGCGTGCTGCACGTCACGCAGTACTACACCGAGCAGCGGCACCGCCCGGTGCGCGAGCTCGCCGAGGCGGCCCGCAGCGGCTCCGCGATGGCGGTGCTGCGCGGGCTCGCCATCGGTCTCGAGAGCTCGGTTCCCCCGCTCCTGGTCGTCGTCGGCGCCACCTTCGGCTCCTACCTGCTCGGCGCCCGCTCCGGGCTCGCCGGGGGGGGCCTGTTCGGCACAGCGGTCGCGACGATGGGGATGCTGGGCACCGCGGGGTACGTCCTCGCCATGGATGCGTTCGGCCCCATCGTGGACAACGCGGGCGGCATCGTCGCCGTGACCGTCGCCCGCGAGCGGCCGGACGTGCGTGGCCGCACCCTCGTGCTCGATGCCGTCGGCAACACGACCAAGGCGCTCACGAAGGCGTACACGGCCGGCGTGGCCGCGCTCGCCTCGCTGCTGCTCGTCGCCGGCTACCTCGATGAGTCCCGGCGCCGCGCGTTGACGTCGAGCGCGCCGATCCGCGGCGAGACGACCGCGATGGTCCTGCGCCTCGACCGGCCCGAGGTCTATCTCGGCGCCCTGGTGGGGATCCTCCTTGTCTTCTGGCTGGCCGGCCGCTGCATTCGCAACGTCCTCCAGGCTGGCCGACGCGTCCTCGACGAGGTGAGGCGCCAGGCCCGCGCCCGTCCGCCGGGTTTCGTAGGCGACCACGAGCCCTGCGTCGAGATCGTCTCTCGGGCCGCGCTGCGCCATATGATCGCGCCAGCCCTCGTCTCCGCGGTGGTGCCCGTCGTCGTGGGACTTGCCTTGCGCTTTGCAAGGACGGAAGATAATCCTCTGGTCGCGGCCGATTCAGTCGCGGCCTTGATCATGGCCGGGACGGTCGCAGGCGTCCTCGGGTCGCTCTTCTTGGGGAATACCGGGGCGATCTGGGACAATGCGAGGCAGTACATCGCGACCGGCGCGCACGGTGGGCGCTACCTTGTCGACGAGACGGGGGCGCGGGCGGACAACCCCACCTATGGTGCCGCCGTCGTTGGCGACACGATCGGCGATCCGCTCAAGGATGTGGCCGGTCCCGCGATCCACGTGCTCATCAAGATGCTCCCCGCCGTGATCATCGTGTTCTTGCCGTTCTTCATCTGATGACGGTTCTTCACCCAGCGGGATTTGCCAAGAGATCCCGTTCACCCGACCCATCCCGGCGAATAACCGCCGCACCTGTATCCCGAGCCCACGACGTGCCGCCTCCGATCTCCGACGCACTCTCCACCCTCAGCGATCGTGGCCTGCGAAGGCTGCTTGGCGCCCGCACCTTCCTCCGCGGGCTGGAGTACTTCCGCCGCCGTGTCGTCGAGGACATCTCCATCAACGAGACGATGGCGAGCGGCACCGTCCGCGCCGCCGACTCCGAGCCGTATCCGGTCAAGGTCGAGCTATCGCCCGATGGCATCCAGTCGCAATGTTCCTGTCCGGCGTTCCAGAAGGCTGGGCAGCACTGCAAGCACGTCGCGGCGCTGCTCATCAGCATCCGCGACCAGGCGCGCGGCGCGCAGCCGCGACGCGAGCCGCCGATCCCGGCGCTCGTCCCGCAGACCGCCCACGCCGGCGGTGACGCCCTGAAGCGTGTGCGCCGTCGCGACCGCCGCGGGCGCCTGGCGATCACGCCGTCGGCGCCTGTCCCGACCGTCGTCGGCACCCACGGGCCGCCGGGCTCATCCGTCGCCCTCGCGGCGCCGATCCTGGACGCGACGGCCAAGCAGACCGGGATCGGCGCCTGGCTTCCGCCCGAGGGCGTCACCGGGGCACGGCGCGTGGAGTTCCGCCTCCACGTGCGGCAAGGGGCGCTGACCGTCACCGTCCTCGACGCCGAGGCGCGCGTCCCGGTGCTGCCCTCTGCGGCGCTCGCCTGGCAGGCGCTCTATCCGACGCCGGATCGCGACGCGCTCCGGCTGCTCGCCCGGTTCGAGAGCGGCAACCCGCGCCACCCAGCCGTCGACATCCGCGGCGAGGACGTGGCCGAGCTGCTCCCGCTGCTCGAGGGCCAGCGCGTGCTGCTCGAGCCGGCCCTGATGCAGCTCCGCTTCGGCGACGACAGCCTGCGGCCGCGCTTCGATCTCGAGACCGTCGGCGGCGACACCATCATCGTGAAGACGAGCTTCGAGCGGGGGAACGACAAGCGCCGCTTCTCGCTGCTGCAGGGCGGGTGGTTCGAGGGCTGGCCGGGCTGGCACATCGACACGCAGGAGGGGCTCGCGCGCCGCATCGACAAGCGCGTCTCCCCCGCGGCGATGCGCCGCCTGCTCCGCTCGCCGACCATCGGCGAGCCGATGAGCGAGCTGGCCCGCATCATCATGCAGGGGCTGCCCAAGATCGCGCTCGAGGTCGGCGCGGAGCTGCCCGACCTGAATCAGATCGCCGAGGTCGTCGATCTCGTGCCCACGTTCCGCATGCGCGCGGGCGGCTCGCTCATCGAGGCGCGCGTCACGCTGACCGCCGCCTACGGCGACGCCGAGGTCGCGGTGCGCGCCGACGGCATGTCGCCCCCGGTGCTCGTGCAGCCGCCCGAGGAGGGGATGAAGCGCGCCCGCTGCATCCGCGTGGACATCGCCGCGCAGCAGGAGGCGGCGAGCAAGCTGCTCGCCCTCGGGCTCAAGCCGGACGAGACGGGCCAGGGCTTCATCGCGAACGGCGACCAAGCGCTCACCTTCTGGACCGAGGGGCTCGCCGAGCTCCCCGACGACTGGGACCTCTTCGTCCCCGAGGATCTCGTCGACACGCAGGTGCGCGGCAGGCCGATCGGCGTGTTCGCCAAGGTCACCTCGGGGATGGACTGGCTGAACGTCAAGCTCAGCTTCGAGAGCGAGGGCATCGGCGTCGATCGCGACGAGCTGCGCCGCTGTCTCGCCGAGGGCAAGCGCTACGTCCGCCTCGAGGACGGGTCGTTCGCCGCGTTCGATCCCGACGCCGTGCGCGCGATGCTCGATCGCGAGGTCGAGCTGATGATGGCGGCCGGCAAGAGCGGCCGGCTGCCCCTCGCGCAGGCCGGGCGGGTGCACGAGCTCCTCCAGCACGCGAGCGGATCGAGCGTGACCGCCTCCGCGCGCGAGCTGTTCCAGAAGCTCAGCAACATCGACGAGATCGGCAGCACCAAGCGGCCCAGGAACCTGAAGGCGACGCTCCGTCCCTACCAGGAGGCGGGCCTCTCGTGGCTCAAGTTCATCCATGACATCGGCTCGGGCGGCGTGCTCGCCGACGACATGGGCCTCGGCAAGACGGTCCAGACGCTCGCCCTCCTGCTCGCCGTCAAGCAGGAGGAGAAGCACATGCGCGCGCTGATCGTCGCCCCGACGAGCGTCGTCACGAACTGGGAGCGCGAGCTCGCCCGGTTCGCGCCGTCGCTGTCGGTCGCCCTCTGGCACGGCGCCGATCGCAAGGATCAGATCGACGAGGTGAAGGCCGCGGAGGTGGTGATCACGAGCTATGCGCTCCTCCGTCGCGACGAGGATTTCCTCGCGCAGCTCGACCTGAGCTACGCCATCCTCGACGAGGCGCAGCACATCAAGAACCCGATGAGCGCCACCGCCGCGGCGGCCAAGCGGCTCCGCGCGAAGCGCCGGCTCGCGCTGACGGGCACGCCCATCGAGAACCGGCTCTCGGAGATCTGGTCCATCTTCGACTTCGTCTCGCCGGGCCTGCTCGGCTCGCTCGACAAGTTCGAGGCCCGCTTCTCGCGCCCGATCGAGGCGGGCGACTACAAGACCGCGCAGCGGCTCCGCGCCGCCATCCACCCGTTCATCCTGCGCCGCACGAAGCAGGAGGTCGCCAAGGATCTTCCCGAGAAGATCGAGATGGATCAGATCTGCGATCTCACCGGCGAGCAGCGGGCGCTCTACATGCAGGTCGCGCGCGAGGTGCGGGCGCAGGTCCTCGGCGAGGTCGAGCGCGTCGGCCTCGCGAAGAGCCAGCTGCAGATCCTCGCCGGCCTCACCCGCCTCCGGCAGGCGGCCTGCGACCCGCGGCTGCTCGGCTTGCCGCGGGAGTTCGGCGACGACGACTCGGGCAAGCTCGTCGCGGTCCGGGAGCTCATCGCGAACGCCGTCGAGGGCGGGCACAAGGTCCTCGTCTTCAGCCAGTTCGTGATGATGCTGAGGCTCATCGAGAAGGCGATGAAGGAGGATGGTGTCGCCTACGAGTACCTCGACGGCTCCACGAAGGACCGGGCGGAGCGCGTCGACCGCTTCCAGAACGATCCGAGCGTGCCGGTCTTCCTCATCAGCCTCAAGGCGGGCGGCACGGGCCTGAACCTCACCGCGGCCGACACGGTCATCCACTTCGATCCGTGGTGGAACCCGGCGGTCGAGCAGCAGGCCACCGACCGCGCCCACCGCATCGGGCAGACGAAGGTGGTGACGGCCTATCGGCTCATCGCCGAGGGGACGATCGAGGAGAAGATCCTGCTGCTCAAGGACAAGAAGCGTCAGCTCGTCGCCTCCGTCCTCAGCGAGGACGCGGGCGGCGCGAAGAAGCTCACCAAGGCCGACCTGGAAGAGCTGTTCGCGGTGGACTGAAAGAACGACGGCGCGCAGGGGGAGCGCGCCGGTCGCGGAGCACCGGCCGATCCATGAGGGCGCGCAGGGGAGCGCGCCCTCATGGGGGCACGGGTGGATCCATGGCGGCGCTCGGAGTGGCCCTCGCGGGGCCTTCCGGCACCGCAGGGCGGGGGAGGGGGGCTACGGCTTGCGGCCGCCGCTCAGGACCATCAGGTGGTACTTGCCGAACTCGCTCTGCCCCAGGGTGAACAGGACCTCGATCAGGAGGCGGTACGGCGTGGTTGCGTCGGCGACGATGATCGCCTCCGACGACGACGGATCGAGCCCTTTCGCTGCGCGAATGGCCTTGTCCGTCTCGCGCGCGTGGGACAGGGCGTTCGCCAGCGGCACGATGTAGAGATCGTTCGGGCCGCTGCGCTTGTACTTTGCGTCGACGCCCGACTGCGCGAGCTGCTCGCGGTTGGGCAGCATGACGATCGGGGTCGGATCCTCGCCGACCAGGATCTGCGACTTCGAGACGATGACGACGACGCCCTCCTGGGAGGGCTCGGCCTGCATCACCGACTTCGGCAGGGTGAGGTCCTTCGACTGCGGGATGGATGCCGCCGACGATCCCACGCTCTTCAGCAAGAAGACGAGGATGATCGTCATCAGGTCGAGCATCGCCGTGATGTTCAAGAAGTCGATCTCGGGGTCCCGCCGGTTCCTTCGGATCGCCTTCCGGAGGGCCGCCTTGTAGCGGACGACGGTCGCCTTCGGCCGCGGGGCAGGTCGTTGCTCGGCGCTCATCGGGCCACCCCGAAGTGGACCTCCGGGAACAGCACTTCCCCGTCGTCGCTCCTCAGCGCATCCATCACGTCGATGATCGTCTTGTAGTCGATGCCCGGGTTCGCCGTGATCGTCACCTGCGTCTCCTCTTTGAACTCGGGTCGGGCGTTCTTGAGGCGCTTCGCGCACGCCGTGAGCGCGGGGTAGTCATAGCTGTCGTTCGCCTTCGGCACCGTGACCCCGCCGCCCACGTCCTGGCAGCCGGTCGCGATGTTGCCGCTCGACGTCTTCAGCGAGATCCCTTGGCTGGTGATGAACGCGGAGAGGTTCAACGCCTTGCTCGAGAGCTCGCTGCGCACCTTGCCGCCGCCGATGGATGGCGGGGTCGTGTCGATCGACGACACGAATGTCACCGACACGCTGGCGAGCACGAAGATGAGGATGTTCGTGATGATGTCGAGGTACGGAACGACGTTGAGCTCGCCGGCCTCCTCCCCGGCTTCGGGCTCCTTGGGCTGCGATAGGCGCCGGATCTTCGATCGCTGCGCCGAGCTGAGCGGGACGTCTTGCGGGTCCGCCATGGGCTAGTAGCCAGGCTTGCTGCTGATCGTGAGCAGGTTGAAGACGCGCTCGGTCGTCGACTCGAGATCGTGCTGGATGTTCTTGGAGCGGGTGTGGAGTAGCACGTGCGCGATCATGCACACGACCGCGATGGCGAGGCCGAACGCCGTGTTGTACATGGCCTCCGCGATGCCGTTCGAGAGCATCCGCTGCTTGTCGGCCTGCGAGAGGCCCTGGGCGGCGATGGAGGCGAACGTGTTGATCAGGCCGGAGACCGTCCCGATGAGGCCGATCAGCGTCGCGATGTTCGCGAGCGACCACAGGGCGCCGATGCGCTTCTCCACGGCCGGCTTGAGCTCGGACAGCTTCTCGCTGAGGGCGGCGTCGATCTCGTCGGCCCCCTTGTTCGCGTGGGTCAGGCCGGCCTTGACGAGCTGCAGGATCGGGTAGTCGCTCGCGTCGCAGAGCTTGATGGCGCGGTCGATGTTGCCGGCCGCCACCAGCTTCTTGACCTGCGCGAAGAACTCCTTGGAGTTCACGCGGTAGCGTCCCAGCTGGAACGCGGTTCGTTCGATGATGATGGTCACCACGACCGCGGAGACGACCAGGTTCGCGATCAGGAAGGTCGGATTGTGCTTGATGGCCTCCCACATCCCACCTTCGCCACCACCCTCGGCCGCCAACATCAGCAGATGACGCATCCTCGAAGTCCCTTTCTCAGCGTCGTCAGAAGCCCGACAATCTCCAGGCGCGGCGACTATAACTGCCGCCCGATCCCGTGTGCAAGCTCGGCGATGCTGCCGCGCCCCGAGCCGCGAGGCTGGGATCGCCGAAAATCGTCGCAAGAACCAGCGAATCTCACGGCGAGCTCGCCCCGGCCACGCGGACGGGCGCCGTCCGCGCCGAGGCCGGACAGGTAGGTCCGGAGACCCCTGATTCGCTCCGGCTGCCGGCGTCTGAGCGGGCTACCGTGCTCTGCCATCGCCGCGTCGTCCGGGCGGATGAGTCGCTGCGCTCGCTCTCGGGTGATGCGGCTCGCACTGCCGCGGCGCGCGGTCGGGCCGGCGGTGGTCATGCGGGCGCTGCGCCCCCTGAAATTCGCGGCATCTGCCGCTGGCCCGTCCGCATCGCTCCCGGCCGATCATGACATAACCCCGCGATTGTTGTAAAGTTTTGCCCGTATCAGAGCGCTCACGTGTGGCCAAATCTCTCTTGACGGCGCCGGGTCTCAATCGCGAAGATGCGCGAGTCCCCCGGGCGCGTCGGCGTAGCTCGGCCACAAGGCGGCACGCTCTGCGGTGAACGGGGAGCCGCGCCTAGAGCCATGAAAGGGCCCCTGGCGACGACGCGAAGTCAGTCTTGGACGACAGGTGGGAGAGCTGGGACGGCGCCGCGCGCCGGCACCAGAAGAGACGATCAGGACTCTTGCAGAGGTCAGCGCCGCTCGGCTAGCGTCCCGTGGGCATCTCGCCAGAGAGCGACAGCAGCACGCCGTCCACGGCCAGCGCCGCCAAGCAAAATAGGCCTCTCATCCGTCTTTACGTGTGAGTGAAAGACTGCCGCCCCTCGGCAACACGAGTCTGACAAAGGGAACCGATCGAGTTGCGCGAAACCTCATCCCGGGGACGCGAGGCGAACTGGAGGACAGAAGCAATGCACGGAGCGTATGAAGCTTTCAAAGAGGGTGGGTGGGGTATGTGGCCCATCCTGTTCTGGTCGATCCTCACGATCGGCATCATCGTCGAACGCGCCCTCTACCTGTTCGGCTCGTCCATCAACAAGGACGTCTTTCTCGCCACCATGCAGAAGTGCATCCTGGCGGGTGACGTTGCCAAGGCCGTGAAGATGTGTTCGGCGGCGAACGCCCCGCTCGCCCGCATCGTCCAGGCCGGCCTTGTCAAGGTGAACCGTCCCGACGAGGAGGTCCAGGCGGCGATGGACGAGGCGGCTCTCCGCGAGCTGCCGAAGATCTCGGCGCGCACCTCGTACCTCGCGCTGCTCGCGAACCTCGCGATGCTCTCCGGCCTCCTCGGGACCGTGACGGGCCTCATCAAGTCGTTCGGCTCCGTCGCCGGAGAGTCGGTCGACCCCAGCCAGAAGGCCCGCGTGCTCGCGCTCGGGATCTCCGAGGCCATGAACTGCACCGCCTTCGGCCTCGGCGTCGCCATCATCGGCCTCATCGGCTTCGCCGTGCTGAACGGCAAGACGCAGCACATCGAGGACGACATCAACGAGGCGTCGGTGCAGATCCTCAACCTCGTCGTCGCGAACCGTCAGAAGGTGAATGTCGCAGCAGTAGGTCAGGCGGCTGCCTGATGGTCCTCGGCGGGCCCGGGTCGTCGAGCGCCCTCCGCGCGCGATGCCGCCTGGGCCCGCTCTCGCGCCTCGAAGCCCCGGACGGCGGCTTCCGCCGCCGGGGCCCCGGGAACTTCGAAAGAGCGACGAAGTCAGACCCAGCATGGTGGCCCACCGCGAGCTGCGGGCAGGGCGTTCCCCGGAACAACTTGGATAGGTGAGCTCAGGCTCACGTTGGGAAGGCAATATGGGCGGCGTAGACGTCGGCGACGGTGGCGGCAAGAAGCGGTCGACGAACAGCGATATCAACATGATCCCGTTCATCGACCTGCTGATGGTCACGATTGCATTCCTGTTGATCACGGCGGTCTGGGTCACCAACTCGCGCATGAACGCGGACGCCCAGGTCCCTGGCCCTCCGGACCCGAACAAGGAGCTCACCCCGCAGACGCCGGAGAAGGTGCTGAACCTGCACATCGGCGAGAGCGAGTTCGGGCTCGTGTGGAAGCAGGGCGCGACGGTGGTCAACGAGGTCAAGGTGAACAAGTCGCCCGTCGAGATCGGCGACGCGAGCTCGAAGATCGTCCGCTACCCCGAGCTGGCGAAGCGGATCGAGGAGGAGTGGAAGACCCACGGCGGCCACCGGGATCCGAGCGACAAGAAGCTCGACCAGGCCATCCTCCACACCGACAACCGGACGCCCTTCAAGGAGATCGTCGCGGTGCTCGACGCGCTCTACGCGCCCAAGCGCGAGATGCGGCTGCCCGATGGGAACAAGCAGGTCCCCGTGTTCAACATGACGTTCTCGGTCCGCTGAGGCAGGAGCGCGCACATGGATAGGTTCAATCCGAAGCACCACAAGAACCCCCACGCCCACGTGATCCACCAGCCGGGCCGCCGGCTGATGAAGGGCGTGCCGCTCCGGTTCGTGTGGAACAAGGTGTCCGGACACGGCGCTCGCAGCCCGAACGCGGGGCTCAACCTCGTGAGCTTCATCGACTTCCTCGTCGTGACCGTGATCTTCCTCCTGATGTCCTTCTCGGCGTCAGGCGAGATCGCCGTCGACAAGAACGTCAAGCTCCCGAAGGCGGAGAACGTCGAGGACGTCATCGACGCGCCGATGGTCGCCGTGAACGGCAACCAGATCCTCGTCGACGGCGCCCTGGCCGGGTCGACCCGCGCGATCGAGGAGCTCGGGCGGCTTCAGAAGATTGACGAGCTCTTCAACCTGCTCAAGAACAAGCGCGAGCTGTGGAAGCAGGTGCAGCCGAACAAGCCGTTCCCCGGCGTGTGCATCCTCCAGGTCGATCAGAACGTGCCCGCGCTGGTCGTGAAGAGCGTGTTCCAGACCGCGGCGTTCGCCGGTTACCCGAACGTCAGCTTCATGGTCAGCAAGCTCCCGAAGTCGCAGTGATCCCGGCTTCTTGACCTATCGAGCACAGAAGGATGGGGCACGCCGGGCGACTCCCGGCGGCCTCGGTCACCATGGAACGTGGTGGCTCCAGCGGCGCGCTCGGCGCGGCCTTCGCCTCTACGCGGCTCGCGTGGAGGAGGCTGCCTTGCTCGGGTGATCGGGCTGGGGCCTCCTGCGTGGAGCCTCTGCTATGTCCTCTGAACAGCCGCCCCGCGAGCGCGGCCTGCCGTCGGTCTACAAGGCGCGCGAGGCGCGCTCCAAGATGCGCTGGCCCCCGGCGAAGTTCTGGGGTTACACGGCCCTCGTCCTGGCGGTCTCGGCGATCCTCCACTGGAAGTGGTCGCAGGGGCAGATGGAGAGCGCGCGCCAGAAGCTGATGGCGCGCCAGCGTGCGGTCGCCGTCGAGCTCGGCCCGCGCTGGTTCCCCATGCGCGAGCGCGTGGAGGGCTGGACCCTCGATCTGGCGCGGAGCGCCGGCGCCGATCTCGTGGATCGGGAGGCGCTCAAGACGTGGAATTTCCGTGAGCTTGCGGGTATTTACCTGCGCCTCCGGGTAGACGAGGCGACGGGCGCCGACGCCGTCCGGAAGAACGCGCAGCAGTCGCTCCGCGACGCGTTCACTGCGTGTCTCTTGCGTGTGCCGAACCCGAACCCGCTGGCCGGCGCGGAGTGCAAGCGCACGCGGGACTGCCCCGCGGGCGAGTACTGCAACGAGGCGGAGCGCTGCTCCAGGCCCGCGCAGCCCTTCAACCTGCGCGTCGCCTACCGGACGATGCACGTCCTCTCGGACGAGTGGGTGCGTGACGCACAGGATGCCTCGAGCGAGCTCCGCTTGCGGCTGCTGGAGTCCAGCTTCGAGGACACCATGCGCGACGATGTTCCGCTCGCGGCGGAGCTCCTCACGCGGGCGCAGTATTACCTCCTCGTCCTCGACGAGCCGGCCGAGGGAGCGGCGAGCACCGAGGCGTTGCTCGGGGTGCCGCACATGGCGCGGGTCGGGGTATGGCGGCTGTCGGACGGCAAGCCCATCCTGCGGGTGCGCCGCGAAGCGAGCGGCAATCTCATCGGCGGGACGCCCTCGATCGAGGGGAGCGTGCTCGACGCACGGCAGCGGCAGGCGAACAGCTGCGCGCTCGCGCTCGCGGTGCGCGAAGCGATGGGCGACACCACGGCCGCGGTCACCGAGCCGCAGTGACGGCGCGCCGCCCCCGCGGCGTGCGTGCCGCTCATCGCGCCTGCGCGCGTGAGCTCGCCTCGTAGCCCGCGTCGCCGCGTGAGCTCACGCGCGCTGCCGCGCCGCAGCGCGCGCTGCCGCGTCAGCGTACACGCGCGCCTCGGAGGAAGTCTCGCGCGACGATGTGCAAGTCCGTGAGGTTGTGACCTGTCGGGCCCGTCTCGACACGCGTGCCGAGCGCGCGGTGAACGACAGCGTCGTCGAAGCGCGCGAGCGCGGCGTCGATCGTGCGGTCGTCCATCGCGGCGGCTGCCGCGCGGGCAACGGCCGCTCCCGCCGCGCCGGAGCTGCCGTCGACGCCGTCGGAGGCCGCGCAGAGGAGCGCGACGTCCGGTGGCAAGCCGCGCAGGGCAGCGAGCGCGATCCATCCTGCGCGGCCGCCGGCGCCGCGGTGGGCCGACAGCGCCAGCGTCGGTTCGCACGGGATCACGGCCGCTTCACCGGGAGCGAGGGTGCGCGCGAGCGCGAGGCGACGCTCCACGATCGCGCGTGCGTCGCCGTCCTCGGCGGGGGCGGCGGTGGCGCGGAGCCCTGCCCTGCCGGCGAGGGCCGCCGCCACGCGCTCCGCGAGCTTGTCCGGATCGGCGAGCACGCGCGCTTCCAGGCGCCGCGCGTCCGCTGGCTTCAGCGACTCGCTGAACGCGGGCGTGAGCCGCGCGAACCGAGGGGCCCAGCGATCGAGCGCGGCGAGCGCCTCCTCCACGCGCGTCGGGTCCGGGACGGTGGGGCCCGAGCCGACGTCGTGCGGGAGTCCACCCACGACGTCGCTCATGAGCAGCGTCAGCACGCGCGCCGGGGCCGCCGCCGCCGCGAGCCGCCCACCCTTGATCCGCGACAGGTGGCGGCGAACGAGGTTGACGTCCTGGATCGGCGCGCCTGCTTCCAGGAGCTCGGCGACGACGGCCTGCTTGTCCGCGAGGGACACACCCGGAGGCGGCGCGGCGAGCAGCGCCGAGGCGCCGCCGGAGAGGAGGGCGATCAACAGATCCTCGGGCCCGAGCGCGGCCGCGATGGCGAGGGCCGCTTCGGCCGCGTCCACGCTGTGCGCGTCGGGGATGGGGTGCGCCGCGCGCATCACGCGCAGCGGGCGCAGCGCGGTCTCCTCGGGGTCGGCCAGCGATGTCGTCTCATCGCGCGCGGCGAGCGCCGGGGCCGCGACGGTGATGACGAGCCCTCCAGCGATCCTGTCACCCCAGCAGCGGAGCGCCCCCTGGGCCATCCCGGGCGCCGCCTTCCCCGCCGCGATGACGAACACGCGGCCGCGGTGCGCTTCGGCCTCGGCGTCGAGCGCGCGCTCGACGAGCCCAGCTGGGTCGAGCTCTGTCAGCCCGGCGCGGAACGCGGCCACCAGCGCCGCGCGCAGCTCGCCGAGCGCGGCGCTCAACGGGTCCTCGCGCCGACCACGCCGCGCTGCGCCGCCCCCTGGGCGGGGGCGCGGTCGCCTGCGTCGACGAGGTGCGCGCGGAGGACGTGATGCCAGCCGAGCGTGACCGAGAGGAGCGCCCGCTGCGCATCGCGCGGGCCATCGTCGCCCGAGAGCTCCGGCCCGCGAAAGCGGAGCGCACCCCGCAGGCCGAGGAACGGGCCCGTGGCGTCTCCCAGGAGCGGCACGTCGAGCGACAGCGAGAGCTCCAGCCCGGGCTCCGCGGCGAGCCCGGCTCCGGGCGGCGCTTCCCAGAACGAGCCCACGCCGAGCGCCACGGAATCGATGAAGAGGTCGAGCCAGGGCGCGCTGCGCTCGAGATCGCTCGCATAGCGGGCGAGGAAGAGCGGCTGGATGAAGACGCCGCTCGCGATCGAGCGCGCGACGGGCGCTCCCTCTGCGCCGAGCGCGTCGGTGTAGTGCGCGTACACGCCGGCGGTCGAGAGGTACACCGCGGCGCCGCGCGCGCAGAGCGCCGGACCGCCGTCCGCGAACGAGGCGCCCGCGCCCGCGCGCAGATCGAGGTCTCCGTCCAGCCGGCCGTACGCGCCGTCGCCTTCCGCATGTGCCGTGGACGCCACCGCGAGCACCGCGAGCGCTGCGACGCTGGCGAGCGCTCTGGTGATGGCGCGGCGCGTGGGCTCGGACGATCCACGGGCTGCCTTGTTCCTGGTGGTCATCACCGTATCAGCGCCTCCCGCACCGTATCCCGCAGCTCGGGCGCGAAGAGGAGCCGGGTGCGTGTCATCGTCTCGTTGCGCAGCCGATCCAGCAAGAAGGACACCTCGGCGGGGCGCCGCGGACGCCCTTTGGAGTAGACGACCATGAGCGACCCGTCGTCGGCGTAGGGCGTGTCCTCGGCCACGTCGACGCCGACGTACACCTCCGGGTCGAGCCCGGCGCTCTGCGCGATCTCGCGCACGGTCTCAAGCGCTGCCGCGCGCCGGGCGTCGCGCTCGGCCGGCGACTCGCCGGGCTCCGGGAACAGCTCGACCGACTTGAAGAGCGAGCGCACGCGCAGGCGGCGGGCGAGATCGGACAGCACGGGATCGGGCGCCGCTTCCCACGCATGGATGGCCCCGAGCAGGACCTGATCGTCGAGCTCGAGGTACTGCTCCAGGGTGGGCATCTCACCGACGGCCATCGCGGCGACGGCCGCGGGGACCTCGGGGATCCGGTCCCCGGCGGCGAGGCGGGTGACGACGCGCCGGAGGATGGCGCCGATCATCCACTCCGCGCTGCGCGTCGTCTTGTGGAAATAGACCTGCTGAAACATGAAGAAGCGGGCGAGCAGGAACGACTCTATCGCGCTCATCCCCTTCGTCCCGTCGATGGCGAGCGCGGGCGCTGGCGGGGCAGACGCGGCGCCGCCGCCGGGCATCTCCACCTGGACGTCGCTGAACCTGAGGCTGCGGAGCAGCCATGGCAGGTCGTACTCGCCGTACCTGACGCCCGTCGCGTGCGCGTCGCGGAGCAGGTAGTCGCAGCGATCGACGTCAAAGGTGCCGCTCACCGCCTTGGCGAGGTACGGCAGCTCGTGCCGTCCGCCGATGAGGTCGGCGACCCGCTGCGGGAGGTAAGGATCCTGGCGCACGAGCACCTGGTGCACGTCCGAGGACGGGTCGAGCAGGATGCGCTCGGTCCAGCGCTCGTGGTGGAGCGCACCCGGCATGGCTTCCTCGAAGAGATGCGACAGCGGGCCGTGGCCGAGATCGTGCAGGAACGCTGCGGCGATCGCGTCGCGCGCGCGGTCGCTGGTCACTCTCTGCCAGAACGGAAGGTCGCGATCGATTTGACGGAGCCTCGCGATCAGGAGGCGCATCACGTGGGCGGCCCCGAGCGCGTGCGAGAAGCGGGTGTGCTCGGCGCCCGGGAAGGCGAGCGACGTCAGCCCGAGCTGACGGATGCGCCGCAGCCGCTGCACCTCGCGAGCGCCGAGCAAGCGCGGAACGATGGCCGCTTCGCCGCTCTCGAACTCGATCAAGCCGTGGACTGGGTCGCGCAGAATCAAGATGGATCTCCACTCGACGCCATGGGCGCAAACGGCGCCGAGTCACTCAGGAGTCGCCTGATGGCGTCGATCTGCGGGCGTGCGCGCAGGGGGGAGGGCTCATTGCTTCGGGCGTGCGGTGTGGAGCACAGCATGGTGCGCCTCGAACAGGGGCGGGAAATCAAGGAGGTATGCGACGTTCCCACGTGGGCCCGCGGGAAGGCAAGCGCGGCTCGTCGCCGAGCCTTCCTGGTGAGCGATCCAGCGAACCGGTCGGCTCCGCCTGACGAGGACGGCAGGCGCGCGCCATCGAGGCGCCATGAGCGTGGCGTGCGACGGAATCCGCGCGACGGGGCCAGCCACGCCGAGGCGGAATCGCGCGGCGGACGTCGTGCGGCCGACGTCGCGGACGTCGCCAACGTCGAGCGAGGGGCCAATCGTGTCGAGCGTCGCGTGAGGCGAAGGCGCGCGTGGCGCACCACGGCACCGCGAACGCTGTCCCGCGGCCGCATGCGATTGCGTACGAGCGCGTGTGATTGCGTGCGGTTGCGTGCGGCTTCGTGCGGTCGCGGTACACGAGACGAGCGCGCGAGATGCGCGGCTGAGATGCCTGAGGCGAATCGGGCGAACAGCGCGTGACCATGCGAGGAACGTGCGAGGAACGTGCGAGGAACGTGCGAAGAACGCGCGACGACGACGTGAACCACATCGGGGTGAACAGACGAGGAACAGGCGCGAACAGACGAAGGGCAGACGAAGAACAGACGCGAACAGACGCGAACAGACGAAAAGGAGGCGCCGCGATGCCAGCGAGCGAAATTGTGATCGGAGAAAATTGTGTTCGGGGGAGGAAAGTGCTCGATTTCTTGAAGCTGGACGAGCATCCTGGTGTACGGTAGGAGGCTGACTATTCCGTTGGTTAACGCGGGTCATCGGATATCCGGGAGATCAAGTCGAGCGCATGACCACGACCAACGGACGACAGTCGGGGCGGGAGCATCCTGCAGATGAGGAGCAAGGTCGGGTGACACGCGAATCGGGAGGCATGGCGAGCAGTGATGATGCTGAGCTCGACGAGTCGCCGAGGCGGCTCGACGCCATCCTCCGCGCGCTCCCAGAGTCGGAGCTCAAGGGCCTCATCACACGCATGGGGATCCGTATCGATGCTGCGAAGCGCATCGACGCGCCTTCCCAGGCGGCGCGGGCGCTGGTCGGCCTCCCCGACGTGCGCGACCCGTCGCGGCTCCCGACCGCCAGCCGCGAGCTGCTCCATCGCATCGCCGAGGCGGGCGGCGTGCTCGTCGTCCCCTCGCTCCCGGCCGGCCTCGAGCCGCTCATCGCCCGTGGCGTCGTCTACGCGCGCAAGACCGGCGAGGGCATCGAGCTCGTGCTCCCGGCGGCGTTCCTGGTCCAGCTGAAGAGCTGGGAGAGCGAGGATCCTCGGGCGATCCGGGCGCTGCTCGCGCAGGCGCCCTTCGAGACGATGAGCGCGATCGCGACGCACTACCTCGGCCGCCCGGCCACGCCGCCCATCGCGCTGTCCCTCGAGAACGCGTGGGAGACGCTGAGCGATCCGGAGCGGCTCCGCGAGGAGATCGATCGCCTCGCGCCCGTCGAGCGCCGCCTGCTCGAGTCCATCGAGGCCGTCGGCGGCGAGGTGGACACGCAGGAGCTTCTCGATCTGGAGCGGGAGCCGATGCGCCTGCGCAGCGCGAGCGGGGTGACGGCGAGCCGCCGCGGCGCGGGCTTCGCGCTCGAGCGCCGCGCCTTCCTCATCCCGATCCATCCGAACCGGCACGTCGTGCCGACCGAGGTGGCCGCCATCGTCGGCGCGGATCGCCGCCGGATGCGCGAGAAGCGGCGCGAGCAGATCCGGTCGTTCGTCCTGGAGGAGGATCACGCCCCGCGGCGCGCTCGCTTCGCCTCGGATCCCGGGATGCTCGCGCTGGCGCTCGCGTACTGCGTGCGCGAGCCCGGCAGCGACGTGCGCCCCGGCGTCGGGACGCCGCGCTCGCTGCTCGTCCGGCTCGCGCAGCGCTTCGGGCGGGACGTCGAGGGCGTCGCGCTCGTCGCAGCGCTGTCGCGCGCCGTCGGGCTCTGGGACGCATCCGCCGCGTCGCCGGCGACGCCGCCCGGCTCGCTCCAGGTGCAGGAGCTGACGCCGCTCCTGTTCACGACGTGGCGCCGCGGCGGCGCGTGGGATGAAGCGCGCGCCGAGCGGGAGGTGCTCCGGGTCGCGTCGGACAACCGCGACGCGAGCCCGATCGGCGCGCTCCGCGAGATGGTGCTCGATGCGCTGCACGACCTCGGCGAGGGCCGCTGGGTTCCCTGGCAGTCGCTGCAGGGCTACCTGGCGGCGGACGAGCGCATCGCCGGGGTCGAGCGGCTGGTCCGCCGCTGGGCCGAGCGCGCCTCGGTCGAGGCGCCGGAGGTCCCCGACATCACGCGGCGGATCGCGCTGGAGTCGCTGCCGGCGCTCGGGATCATCGATCTCGGCGGGGCCGAGGACGTGGCCAGCGCGGAGCTGGCGCTCCGGCTGACGCCGCGCGGGCGGGCGCTCCTCGCGGGCTCCGCGCCGAGCTCGGACAACAGCAAGAGCAAGTTCGTCGAGGCGCACGCGCTGCGCGTCGGCCTGAGCGCCAAGGTCGCTGCCGTGCTCGGGCTCTCGTCGTTCGCGGAGATCGGCCGCGTCGGCGATCAGATCGATCTCCTGCTCACGCCGCCGTCGATCGCGCGTGCGCTGTCGGTGGGCCTCGACAGCGACGCCCTGCGCTCTCGCATCGAGGCGGTCGCGCCGCTGCCGGACACCATCTCGCGCATGCTCATCCAGGCGAGCGTCGTCATCGGCAAGGCGAGCTTCGTCGGCGCCTCCGGCTTCCTCTGGATCGAGGATCCCGAGATCCGCGAGCTGCTCCGCACGCGGAGGCCGGCGGCCGAGATGTTCGTCGATCCGTCGCCCCCCTCGGGCTTGCTGATCGAGGCGGGGGTCGATCTGGAGCGGCTCATCCGTCGCTGCCGCGCGCTCGGCGTCGAGATCGAGGCCGATCTCGGCAACCTCAAGGCGACGCGGCAAACCCCGGCGCACGGCACCGAGGGACCGCACCGGACCTCCTCGACGGCGAACATGCGCCGATCCCGGACTCCGCCGGCGCGCACCCGTTGAGCTCGCTGTCAACCGGCATCGAGAGGCCATGAGCGCGGGCCGACCGCTGAGCCGAACCTGAAGGAACGGCCTGGCGGTCATCGGCGCTCACAATCGGACCGGAGGGGCGCGTCGTCTGCGGTGCGGCGGTGCGTGAGGCGCGCAGGCTGGCCCTGGGCTGCGCTTGATTCCGCCTGTTCCGCGCCGGCGTCCCACCTGGGAGGCGGTTTTTCGCAGCTCTTTGCATTCCTGCGGCGTGAGGGGAATCGCTTCGGAGAAGCGCGACGTGTATACCTTAGCTCGATGGCGTCCTCCTCTGGTGAGCCGGACTCGACCGAAGGAGAAGTCTCGGTCGGCCCGGAGACGGCTGCGTTTCCGCTCGGCCCGGGGGAACCGAAGGCTGACAACGTCTACACGATTGCGCCTGGCACCGTCATTGCGCGCAAGTACCGCGTCGAGCGCACGATCGGCCGTGGGGGCATGGGCCTCGTGGTCGAGGCGCTGCACCTCGATCTCGATACGCGTGTCGCCATCAAGTTCCTGCTCCCGGAGTTCATGTCGTACACCGAGGCGTCGGAGCGGTTCATGCGCGAGGCGCGTACGGTCGCCAAGCTGCAGACGCACCACGTCGTGCGCGTGCTCGACGTTGCCGCGCTCGACAGCGGCGAGCCGTACATGGTGATGGAGCTGCTCGACGGCGTGGACCTCGCGGGCCACGCCGCCGAGGCGGGCACGCTCGCGATCGGCGAGTGCATCGATCACATCGTCCAGGCGTGCGAGGCGCTCGCGGAGGCGCACGCGCTCGGGATCGTCCACCGCGATCTGAAGCCGGCGAACCTGTTCCTGACGAAGCGCCCGGACGGCGCCCCGCTCATCAAGGTGCTCGACTTCGGCGTCTCGAAGATCCTCACCGGCGACACGGGCAACGTCTCGCTCACGCAGACGACCACGATCCTCGGGTCCGCGCTCTACATGTCCCCCGAGCAGATGCGCTCCTCGAAGAGCGTCGATCCTCGCACCGACATTTACGCGCTCGGCGTGTGCCTCTTCGAGATCATCGGCGGCAGGCCGCCGTACGTGGCCGACAGCTTCCCCGAGCTGTGCGCGAAGATCTACACGTCGCCGCCCGAGGCGCTCCAGGACCTCCGCCCCGAGGTGCCGGAGGGCCTCGTCGAGGTGATCGAGAAGTCGATCGCGCGCGAGCCGGAGGATCGCTTCCAGTCGATCGCGGAGTTCGTTCAGGCGCTCGCGCCGTACGCCGCTCCGGGCACGCGCACGACCATCGGCGGGATCCTTCGCCAGCACGCCGTGGAGCTCGATCTGCCTCCGCCAGCCTCGCGGGCGGCCATGACGCGGACCTCGCGCGCCTCGCGCACGAGCAGCGGCGGGCCGTCGGTGAGCGACAGGGGCGCGCGCACGGGCAGCTCTACGCCTCCGGTGGAGGAAGAGGCCCCGCGCCGCGGGCGCACGCTGCTCTACGTGGGGGTCGGTGCCGTCGCCGTCCTCGTGGGCGCGTGGGGCGCGCTCCAGTTCCAGCGCAGCCGCTTCGCCGTGGGAGGGAGCGAGGCGACCGCTCCGGCGGACGCGCCTTCGTCAGGCGACACCGCGGCTCCCGGCGCGCCGACGGCGACGGCGCCTCAGGCGCCAGACACGGCCGCCGCGATCCCGACGGTGGCTGTCCCTGCGGCCACCGCAGCGATCGCTGACGCGGGCGCGAGCGCGGCGAGCGCGAGCGAGGTGGACGCAGGCGCATCGGATGCGGGCGTCAGCTCCACCGAGACAGCGGCGGATGCGGGGAGCGGGCCGTCCGCAGCGGGGACGGCGTCGCCGAGCGCCAGCGCTGGCAAGCCGCCGCGCGCCGGCGCGGGCGGGCGAGGGCGCACGCGCCCAACGGAAGCTGGGGGAGCTGCCGTGGATGCGCCGGCGCCACCGCGCACCGTCACCCCGACCGTGAACGATGATCTCTCGCTGGAGACATGCACCGCCACGATGCCGGACGGCTCCAAGAAGGTCGTCCCCTGCAAGTGACGCGCGCCGGGGCCGCCCGTGTGCGGCGGGGGCTCTCCGGTCACGCCGGGATCGCGGCCGGATCGCTGAGGATCGCGCCGGTGAAGCTGGGGCGCAGGTAGAAGCCGCGCGGCAGCGCGGCGATCATCTCCCCGTCGCGTCCGAACGCGAGCGTCCGCGAGCGCCCGCTCGCGGCCTTCGGCCGCACCTGGAGCCAGCGCCCCGCGTGCGCGGTGAGCGCCTCGACGGCGCCGATGCCGATGAGCCCCATCAGGTCCTCGAAATCGGCGCGCAGGACGCGCTCCTGCGCGTCCGTCGGCTGCCAGAGCCGCGGGGCGCCCAGCCGTCGCTCCTCGCTCGGCCGGCCCGGAGCGGCGATGATCGGGACCCAGAGCACACAGGCGAGCTTCGCGCGAGCGCGCGACGTCTCCCACTCCGCACGATCTGCGTCCGACAGCGAGATCGAGCAGACGAACGTCGACTCCTGCGGCGCCCCGGTGACCTCGACGGGGATCGTCTTGAGCTCGATCCCGAGGTGGGGAAAATCGGGCCTCGATGTCGAGCCGGCCGTCGCGCCGAGCGCGCGCTCGACGAGCGCGCCGGCGGCGCCCTTCGTGCGCACGCCGCCTCGGGGCACGGCGCAACCGAGCGCGCGTGCGAGATCGGCGAGCGTCAGGCCGGCGAGCGCGGCCGCCCGGCACCGGAGCTCGGCTTCGTCGCGAGGCGGTTTCAGCGCAGAGATCAACGACGCCGCCCTTAGAGCATCGCGGGGCGCGACTCCAGCGCCCAGCCGCGATCGAGAAAGGTTGGCCGCCGGGGTGCGCCGGGACGTCGATGGGGATCGAGCAGCGCTGACCCGGGGGCCATGGCGGCCTGATACGCGGCCCCCCCGAACGCGCCGCCGAGAAACAACCTACTGCTTAAATCCTTCTTTGAGCCGACAGGATTCAGAGGAAAAACGCATCAGGAACTTCCTGTATGGACTTTCCGAGGTCCACAGGTGCTGGGCCTGGCAGCCCGCTCGTCGTCGAGCGGCCATCTCAGGTCAGCGAGCTGGCCGGTGATCCGCAGCAGCATTTCCCTCAGGGAGGAGGCGTTCGCGCGATCGTTCGGGTTGTGTCGTAAACAGGCATACATGAACGCCGCGATGTCTGCGGTCCTCGGATCGTCGGCGATGCGCTTGATCGGCGCAGGGAGCCCGTCGTGCGTGACGTGCGCCGTGATGAGCGCGACCTCGGTGGGCGCGTCGAACAGCGTCTTGCCGGTGAGGATCTCGTAGGCGAGGCAGCCGAAGCTGTAGACGTCGGCCGTGAGCGGGGTGGGCGTGACCCCGGCGGGGACGACGCCCCAGATCTCCGGGGCGCCGTAGCATCCGGTGGCGCAGCCGGGGCGGATGTGGCGGCCGGCGAGGCCGAAATCGACGAGCACGGGTTCGCGTCCCCCTCGCAGGATCACGTTCGTCGGCTTGATGTCGAGGTGTCCGACGCCGACGGCGTGCATGGCTTCCAGCCCGGCGAGGATGCCGTCGAGCAGCGCCACCGCGCTCCGCGAGGTGAGGCCTCGAGCGTCGAGCAGCTTGTCGCAGCGGATGCCCTCGATGAGCTCCATCACGAGGATCGGCTTGGGGCGGGCGCCCGCGTCGAACGTGACGAAGCCGGCGAGGTTCGGGTGATCGGGCAGCGAGAGCAGCGCGCCCGCCTCCTCCCGGAACAGGCGGAGGAAGTCGGCTTCCGAGACGCTCCTGGCCGCCGTGTGATCGTACTCCGGCACCTTGAGGGCGAAGCGCTCCGCCGACGGATCGTGTCGTTCCTCGGTGCGGGTCACGACGAACACCGTCCCCAGCGAGCCGCCGCCGAGCTGGCGGTGCACGTAGAAGCCGCCGAGCGTGCGCCGGCTCGGCAGCCACGCGGGCAGCGGCTGCTCGGGCAGGGCGACCCCGCTTGGCGCGCTCTGCCGCCGGACCGGGAGCAGCAGGACGCGCGGCACGACGAGGGCGACCACATCGGCGAGCGCGCTCGGATGCTCGCGCGCGCGGCCGAGACGAGCGCCTCGATCGGCGCGGCGACGCTCGGCTCCGCGTCGCCTTCCTCCTGCAGCGCGACCTCGATGGCGAGGCGCAGCGGCTCGGTCGCGCCGGAGGGCGCGGAGGCCGGGTGCTCCCCGCAGCGCCGGCGCGCGCCCGCGGTCAGCTGGGCGAGGCGCGTCAGGGCCTCCTCCAGGGCGGCGAGCGGCGAGGCGTCCACGTCGCCGTCACCCGCGCCGGTCAGCGCGCTGAGCGCGCGGGCCGCGTTCAGCGCTCCGAGCGCGCGCGCGAGGCGGGCGAGCGCGCCCCGCACGATCTCCGTGCGTTGCGACGCGCCCGCAGGGAGCGCCGTGACGAGCGCCTCGATGGCGGCGATGCGCTCGAGCGCCACGCGCGCGCGCTCGGCCTCGGCGAGCTCCGCGTCGAGGCCGCCTTGCCGGGTCGACCGGCGCGAGGCCGCGGCGTCGCCCTCCGGCGCGCGCGCGCCGCCCTCGCGCCCGCCGCGCGCGAAGCGCGCGTAGGCGCGCAGCAGCTGGGCGACATCCGGGTGCATGCTCGCCTGACCGAGCACGTCGAGGTCGTCGGGGTCGCCGCCGCGCATCGCCGCGTGCAAGAAGATGTCGGCCGCGTCGGCGGCGCCTTCGCGCACGAGCGCGTCGAGGCCGCGAGCGACCGAGGCGGCGATGGCGCGGCGGAGCGACGAGCCGCGTTCGGCGCGCAGCCGGTCGAGCAGCACGCCGATGGCGCCCGTCCAGCGGGCGAGCACCCGCGCCTTGAGCTCTGGCTCGCTGCCGAAGTCGGTGCTCTCGCCGTCGATCAGGTGGATGAGCGCGCGCAGGTTGCGCTGGTGCACGGTGACGTGCAGGGGCGGCGAGGCGTTCGCCCGGGCGGCGGGCCCCTCGGCGCGGAGCAGCCAGCGGGCGAGCCGCTCGTCGAGATCGTCCAGGGACGCGACCCCGGTCGCGTCCTCGCTCGGCCGCCGGTTCAGGAGGAGGAGGCTCTTCAGCAGGCCGGAGCCGAGCAGCTCGGCGTCCAGCTCGCGCACGAGCCCCACCGCGGCCCTGCGCGCCGCGGTGCTCTGCGCGTCGTCGTGCTCGCAGAGCTCGATCTCCTCGAGCGCGCCCACCACCTCGGTCGCGAGGGCGTAGGCCTCGAGCGCGCGGCCGTGCGCGTCGCGCGGGCCGGTCTCGACGAACGCCGCGACGGCGCTGTCGAGCGCGCCGCGCAGCAGCGCCACCCCGGCGCTGTCCATCGAGAGGTCGCGGTGGATGACGCACGCCAGCGCCGCGAGCCCGTCGTCGCGGACGTGCGCGCTGGGCGGGGCCTCGAGCGCGTCCTCGAGCGCGCGGGCGCAGCGCGCCGCGGCGCGGGCGCCGAACGGCTCGCCGCGGCTCATCACGCCGCGCAGCTCGCGCCGGAGCTCGACGATCGCCTCGGCGGTCGCCATCGGGGACGTGCGCGCGATCTCGTCGAGCAACGCGTCGGCGGCCTCAGGCTCCGCGTCGGCCGCGACGGGGAGCCCCCAGGCCATCGCCGTGGCGATCCCCGGGTCCGCGGCGAGCAGCGGGCTCCGGAGGAGCTCGATCGCGCGTCCGAGCGCGCCGTCCGGATCCACGGCGATGCTCGCGGCCAGCGACGCCGCGCCGCGCCGCCACTCGGTGGGGGAGAGATCCTGGGCGAGCAGCGCGCGCACCTCCTCGGCGAAGTCGGGCAGCACCCCGGCGAGCATCCCTCGCGCCGCGGCGACGTGGCGCCATACGAGCGGCTCGCGATCGGCGAGGAGCGTCTGCCAGGCGAGCGCGATCCCGTCGGCGCTGCGGTCGAGGTCGCGCCGCCGCCCGTCGCCGACGTTGCGGAACAGCCGGAGCGGGAGGTCGTCGCCCTGCATGGCCCGGCGGGTCGCCTCGCGGGCGGCGCGCTCGATCAGGCGCGCGGCGAGCCGTCGCTCCGGGAGCGAGCCGGTCGACGGCGCGGCGATCCAGTCGCGCGACAGCTCGCGCCGCGAGGCGAGCAGGAGCGCGAGCGGTTCGACCGGGATGTCGGTGCCGGCGGGGAGCCAGAGCGAGAGCATCACGCGGGCGCGGATCCCCGCCCCGGACAGGCCGCGGGCCGAGCCGGCCGCCATGCGCGTCGCGAGGGCGACGAACGTCGCTGCGTTGCCGGCATAGAGCTGTCCCAGGACGCGCCTGCCCAGCTCGCGCCGCTCCGGCCCGAGCGGGAGCGCCCCGGCGATCTCGTAGAGCGCCACGCTCGCCGCGGCCGGCGCGAGCCAGCTCAGATCGTCGAGCAGCCCGTCGGCCATGGCGGTCTGGACGCTCCGGAGCAGGCCATCCGGGCTGAGGGAGTCGAGCGGGGTCGATCCATCGAGCGCATCGACCAGCGCCAGCGAGGCGATCGTCTGCCGGAAGAGCGCGCGCCGGACGTTCGGGTCGTCGTGGGACGTGAGGTCGACGAGCCCTTCGAGGTATTCCGCGCGCGGTCGCATCGGCAAGTTGCGCAGTCTAGCGCGCCGACGCGCCGGCCCCCCTCCCGCGCCGCAGCAATCCTCGCCCGTCATGGAACCTCCCATCCCGACCCGGAGCGCGTGCCGCTCCACATGGCTCCGAGAGAGCTACCTCCCCCTACGATGATCGGACCGGCCGGAGGCGCGCCCCCGCCGCGCGCTCCGCCGCCTCGCCCCGGCGAGCACGACATGGCGGGGCGAGGAGCCAGCCCCGTTGATGCTCGATTTCGTGCAGAAGCGGGTCCTCTCGCGTCCGGCCGCCTGGGCTGTCGGCGCGCGCGTGGGGTAGATGGCAGAGGGGCCCAGACCGATCCACGCGCGTTGAGGACGCAATCCACGCATCCTGCGCAACGCACCGCACCCCACGGACCGACTGGGTGGAAGTGGGCATCGAAGTGAGTTAAGCGGCAGCGCGTGCGGGGCCTCGTCGCCCTGCGTGTTCGCCGCGCGACGCCGCGACCGAAGAGCTGGAATGCAAGGAGACGTGGAACAGGGCTTCTCTCTCGACCTCGACGCGTTTCGCGCGGCGTACTCACGGTTCCTCGCGCCGGCGGGGGACGTGGCGCCGCGCATCCTGCTCACGGGGCACTCCCACCAGGCCTGGCCGGATGTGGCGCGCGACGCGCTCTGCGCATGCTTCGACGACGCCGCGCAGCTCGTCGACGGCAAGTGGGACGCCGCGGTGTTGCCCAAGCTCGCGGCGGTCGGCGCGGCGATCCTGGAGCGGATGGGCTTCGAGCGCGGCGACGCCATCGCCTTCGGCCAGAACACCCACGAGCTCGTCTACCGGCTGATCACGTCGCTCCCTCGGCGCGAGCGGCTCCGGATCGTCACCACGCAGGGCGAGTTCCACTCGCTCAGGCGCCAGCTCGCCCGCCTCGCCGAGGAGGGCGTCGAGATCGACTGGGTGAGCGTCGAGCCGCGCTACGCGCTCGCCGACCGGCTGCTCGCCGCGCTCCGGCCGGGCACCTCGATGCTCGCGATCTCGGCCGTGCTCTTCGAGAGCGCGACGGTGGTGCCGCGGCTCGACGAGATCGTCGCGCGCGCCGCCGAGATCGGCGCCGTCCCGCTCGTGGACGCCTACCACGCGTTCAACGTCGTCCCGCTCGCGTGGGGCAGCGCGGCGCCTCACGTGTTCTCGGTCGCGGGGGGCTACAAGTACGCGGCGATGGGCGAGGGGATCTGCTGGATGCGCGTCCCGCACGGCTGCGGGCTGCGCCCGGTCTTCACCGGTTGGTTCGCCGACTTCGGCTCGCTCGCGGGCAGCAGCGGCGGCGTCGCGTACGCGCCCGGGGGCGCGCGATTCGCGGGCTCCACGTTCGACCCCTCCGCGCTCTACCGCGCCGCCGCGGTGATCGAGCACTGGGATCGCTTCGGCCTCACCGTCCCGCGGCTGCGCGCGATATCGCTCCGGCAGACCGGGCGCATCCTCGACCTCCTCGACGCCGCGGGCCGCGGCGGCGACGTCGTCTCGCCCCGCGAGCCCGAGCGCCGGGGCGGCTTCGTCGGCGTGCGCTCGGCGCGAGCGGGCGACGTCGTGGAGCGGCTCCGCGCCCGGCGCGTGCTCGTCGACGCCCGGCGCGACGTGCTCCGCATCGGCCCCGCGCCTTACCTCACCGACGCCGAGATCGACCAGGGCGTCGCGGCCCTCGTCGAGGAGCTAGGTCGCTAGCGCCCTGGCGACGTTCTCGTCGGGACGATCACGGTTCGCTGTGGACGCGCGGCGCGTCGGGGTACAGCGACCGGAGCCCACGCCAGGCGACGTCGGCCGCGCTCTCCGCGGGCTCGGCGAGATCCCACTCCAGGTAGAGCTTGTCGCCGTCGTAGCAACCGAAGCTCGTCGACAGGCAGAGCAGCGGCTCGCGCTCGGTGGCATACCCCTCGCGCGCGACGTCGTGCCCGTAGATCGCCACGCGAGCGTCCGGGTCGATCGCGCGGAGGAAAGCATAGGCGCGGTCGCTCGATGTGCTCCGCGCCCAGAGCAGCGCGCCGAGTGTCCCGTGCAGGCTCATCTCCGAGAGCGGTACGTCGAGGAACCCGTCGAGCGGGAGCCGATCGAGATCTTGCCGGCTCTGGATGCGGGCGTGCGGCGCCGCGTGGAGCATGACCAGCCGGGCCGCGCGCGCGGCCGCCACGAACGGCCATCCGCGGAACCAGCTTCGCATCGCCAGCGTGTCCTCCGGGCCGAGGAGATCTTCGAGCCGCAGCGCCTCGTCCGGGAAGAATTTCGCCACCACCGGACCTCCCACGTGCGCGTGCTCGTGGTTTCCGAGCAGGTAGTGAACCCGGCCGGGGTGGCGTTCCGCGAGACTCCTCGCCTTTTTCAGCAAGGTCACGGAATCGCCCCGGTAGAACGAGCCCAGATAGTCGGGCCATTCACCCTCGTCGAGCTCGGGCCCGTGGACCAGGTCGCCCGTGATCACGAGGACCGCGCCGTCACGGCCGGTCGCCGCGTGCTCGAAGATCTCGGCGATTCGCTCGAAATCCGCGACATTGCCCTGGAAGTCGGTGGCGACGATCAGTCTGCCCCGATCAGGGAGGTCGACGACACGCTGCACGTCTCCAGCATAGCCGAACGTCCCTGCGTTCGCCTCGCGTGAACTGAGCCCATCCGACGCGTGAACGCCGGCCGGCTGCCACGCCACGCCCTCTGCCAGATCATCCAGATTTGACGAAGTATTACAATAGTACTGTGACTTGGCGGAGGTTCCCGCTCAGGCTAGGCTCGCAGTCGTATGCAAAACCGGAAACTTTCAGCGTGGGTGGACGAGGTCGCCCATCAGACGCGGCCTGATCGGGTCGTCTTCTGTGACGGCTCCGAGGCGGAGAACCGAACGCTGATCCAGGGGATGCTGAGCGACGGTACGCTCCTCGCGCTCGACGGGGAGAGATACCCCAACTGCTATCTTCACCGGAGCGACCCGACCGACGTCGCCCGGACTGAGCACCTCACGTTCATCTGCACTCGCGACAAGGAAGACGCGGGCCCGACGAACAACTGGATGTCGCCGGACGAGGCCTCGCAGCGGGTCGGACGGCTGTTTGACGGGGCGATGAGGGGGCGGACGATGTTCGTCGTCCCGTATTTGATGGGCCCAGTGGGATCGCCCTCGGCGAAGGTCGGAATCGAGATCACCGACAGCCCTTATGTCGTGGCGAGCATGCGGATCATGACCCGTATGGGCCGGGTCGCGCTCGATGCGCTGGGCAGCTCGGATGACTTCTGCAGGGGGCTGCACTCGCTCGGGGACCTGAGCCCCGAGCGCCGCTTCGTCTGCCATTTCCCGGCGGAGCGGCTCATCTGGAGCGTCGGCTCCGGGTATGGGGGCAACGCGCTGCTCGGGAAGAAGTGTTTCGCGCTGCGCATCGCGAGCACGATGGCGCGCGACGAAGGGTGGTTCGCGGAGCACATGCTCATCCTCGGCCTGGAGGACCCGGGAGGGCGGGTGACGTACGTCTGCGCGGCGTTCCCGAGCGCCTGCGGGAAGACGAACCTCGCCATGCTCGTGCCGCCGGCGTCCCAGAAGGGGTGGAAGGTGTGGACCGTCGGCGACGACATCGCCTGGCTGCGGATCGGCCGGGATGGCCGGCTCTGGGCGATCAACCCCGAGGCCGGCTTCTTCGGCGTGGCGCCGGGGACGAGCTCGAGGACGAACCCGAACGCCCTGGCGACGCTGGCCAGGAACTCGATCTTCACGAACGTGGCGCTCACGCCGGAGGGGACGCCGTGGTGGGAAGGCTTCGACGGTCCGGTGCCGCCGGTGCTGACCGACTGGAGGGGACGCCGGTGGACGCCCGACAGCGGGGAGCCCGCGGCGCATCCGAACAGCCGGTTCACCGCGCCGGCCCGCCAGTGCCCGTCCATCTCGACGGAGTTCGACGCCGCAGCGGGCGTGCCCATCTCGGCCATCGTCTTCGGCGGACGGCGCGCGCGGCTCGCGCCGCTCGTCTGCGAGGCGCGCGGCTGGGCCCACGGCGTCTATCTGGGCGCGACGATGGCCTCGGAGACGACCGCGGCCGCCACCGGGAAGGTCGGGGTCGTCCGCCGCGACCCGATGGCGATGCGCCCCTTCTGCGGATACAACATGGGCGATTACTTCCGGCACTGGATCGAGCTCGGCGAGAACCGCGCGGCGTTCCCGAAGATCTTCCACGTGAACTGGTTCCGGCAGAGCGAGGCGGGCGCGCTCCTCTGGCCAGGCTTCGGCGAGAACCTCCGCGTCCTCCGCTGGATCGTCGCGCGCGTGCGCGGGGAGGCGAAGGGACACGACACCGCGGTCGGGATCATGCCCACCGACGGCGAGCTCGACACGAGCGGCCTCGGCGTGAACGACGAGGCAATGCGCGAGCTCTTCGCCATCGATCGCGACGCGTGGCTGGAGGAGGCGCGCGATCGCGAGGCGTTCCTGGAGTCGTTCGGCTCGCGTATGCCCGAGGCGCTGCTCCGGCAAAACCGGGATCTCATGGCCCGGATCCGGGCGTGAGCTAGCGCCGTCGAGAGCGGTTCACGCGCGGTTCAGGCCACGCACCGCCGCGAGGCCCGGATGGCCCCGGCCCGAAGGCTCGCGGTCGCGACGCGCGAACCCTGCACAGGAGCACCCCGGCGCTCGACGCCCCAGGCCGCGCACGGCCCATGAAGTGAGCCGCGCGCCCGCGCCAGCCCATGAACCGACCCGTTCGTCCGCGCTGCGTGGCGAGAACGGTCGGGAATGTCTTGACGCCGGCGCAAGTAGGCCCACACAGTTCTTTCAAAGAATTTTGAAACTTTCATGAGCCACGCAAGCGACATCCATCGCCAGGCGGAGCTGCTCGCGGCGGACGCGATCGGCGACGTCATCGAGCACTGGGGCTTTCGCCGGGTGCTCGGGCGGATCTGGACCGTCCTGTTCATTGAAGGCGGAGCCCTCTCCGCCGCCGAGATCGGCGAGCGGCTGCAGGTTTCTTCCGGCGCAATGAGTATGTCGCTGACAGAATTGCAAAGGTGGGGTGTAGTACGAAGAGTATGGAAACCGGGCGAGCGGAAGGAGTTCTTCGAGGCCGAGACGGACTTCTGGAAGATGATTTCCAAAGTGTTCGCCGAGCGCGAGCGGCTGATCGCCGACTCCGTGAGGGAGCGCCTCGAGCGGGCTTCGGCGCTGCTCGAGGGCCTGCCTCCCACCGACGCCGCCCGGTTCAGCCTCGATCGGGTGGAGCGGCTCCTCTCGTTCGTGATCGTCGCGCAGGCGGCGCTCGACGGGTTCATCAAGAGCAGGACCGTGGATTTCTCGCGGTTCGGGGATCTGGTCCGGTTCCCCATCCGCGCCGTGCGTTCCCGGCGAGGCGCCTAGCGGGACCGTGATTTCGGAGAGCTCGACCGTCACGGGGGCCCCGCGCGGTGCGGGGCGCAGCGTGCGCTCGTGCTTCCAGGTGGAGATGGGATGACTGCGACTACAACGTTTACTGGGACGGTCCAGCGGAGCGATGTCGTCTCGAGCCTCGGAGGCATGTGCGCTGGGCGAGGGCTCGACGCGCTCGCTGCGCGCCTCGCGGAGCTGAGGCGCCTGCTCGACGGGGACCTCGGCGACATCGAGCGCGAGATCGCGAAGGTCGGGCTGGACGGCGAGACGCCGGCGCACCGGAGCGCTCGGCACTTGCTCGGCCTGAACGGCAAGCGGCTGCGGCCCATCTGCGTCGCGCTGGCCTCCCACATCGGGAGCGGCTTCAACGACGCCGCGCGGACGTTCGCGGTCGCGGTCGAGCTCGTCCACAACGCGACGCTGCTGCACGACGACGTCGTCGACCTCGGCGACCGCCGGCGCGGCGCGGACGCGGCGCGGGTCATCTACGGCAACGCCGCCTCGATCTTCGGCGGCGACTACCTCCTGCTCGACGCGCTCTCCAAGATCCAGGCGGTCGGCATGATCGACGTGCTCGAGCGGGTGCTCCTCGTGATCAAGGAGATGGTCGTGGCCGAGGCGCTCCAGCTCGCGTCGCGGGGCCGCGTGCGCACGAGCTCGAGCGAGTACTTCCAGATCGTCGACGGCAAGACGGCGTCGCTGTTCCGCTGGGCGATGTTCGCAGGGGCGCGCGCGGGCGGCGTGAGCGAGCCGCTCTGCAAGGCGCTCGAGAGCTTCGGGACGAGCCTCGGGGTCGCGTTCCAGCTCGTCGACGATGTCCTCGACTTCGCAGGCGACCCGGAGGCGACCGGCAAGGCGCTGCTCACGGACCTGCGCGAGGGCAAGATGACGTACCCGCTGCTCCTCGCCATGGAGCGCGACCGCGAGCTCACGCCCGCCCTCGAGGCGCACTGCGCGTCGGAGGACACGGCCGTCGAGCCGGAGCTCGGCCGGCGCATCGCGCAGATCATGGTCGAGAAGCGCGTCGTGGACGACTGCCTGGAGCTCGCGTCCCGGCTCTGCGGGGACGCGGTGCGGAGCATCGAGCCGCTCCCGGAGAGCCCGGCGAAGGCGGCGCTGGAGGGGGTCGCGATGTCGACGCCCCGGCGGAAGCGGTGAGCGGCGATGACGAACCCCTTGATGCAGTGCGCGGAGCGCGCGCCCCGCTCGCGAGCGCGCGCGGCGCGCGGAGACACCCGATGAGCCAACACGTGTCCAGCCGGATCAGCGGCTTCTACAAGCGGTGCCTCGAGGAGCGGCTCCGCGCGATCCAGGCGCTCGGTCTGCTCGACGAGGAGGCGCTCGCGCACCTCGCGAGCGGGGGAGGGCTGCCGACGGCGGTGGCCGATCGGATGTGCGAGAACGTCATCGCGACGCACGCGCTCCCGCTCGGCCTTGCGCTGAACTTCCGCGTGAACCAGCGCGACGTGCTGGTGCCGATGGCGGTGGAGGAGCCGAGCGTCATCGCCGCCGCGTCGAACGCGGCGCGCATGGTCCGGCGGTCGGGCGGCTTCTCCGGCGAGGCGGACCCGCCGATCATGACCGCCCAGGTCCAGCTCGACGATGTGCCGGACGCGGAGGCGGCCGCGGGCCGGCTGGAGGCGGCCCGCGCGAGCCTGCTCGCGGCCGGGGACGCGGCCATCCCCAGGATGGTGGCGCGCGGCGGCGGCTGCCGCGATCTCGAGGTGCGCGTCCTCTCGGCGGAGCTCGGCGTGCTCGTCGTGCACCTCTACGTCGAGGTCGGTGACGCCATGGGCGCGAACCTGGTCGACACCGTCGCAGAGGCGGTGGCGCCGCTCGTGCAGCGCATCGCCGGCGGGACGCTGGGCCTGCGGATCCTCTCCAACCTGACCGTCCGCCGCCTCGTCCGGGTGACGGCCACCGTGACGGACGACGCGCTCGGGGGCGCGGACGTGGCGAGCGGCATCGCGCGGGCGAGCCGCTTCGCGGAGCTCGATCCGTACCGGGCGACGACCCACAACAAGGGCTTCATGAACGGGCTCGACGCGGCCGCGGTCGCGCTCGGGCAGGACTTCCGCGCCATCGAGGCGGGCGCGCACGCGTACGCGGCGATCGGCGGCCGGTACCGGCCGCTCAGCACGTGGGAGCGCATCCCCGGCGGGCTCGTGGGGCGGGCGGAGCTGCCGCTCGCCGTCGGCACGGTGGGCGGCGCGACCGAGGTGCACGCGGGCGTGCGCGCCGCGCTGCAGCTCGTGGGCGCGAAGAGCGCGCGCGAGCTCGCGGTGGTGCTGGCGTCCGTCGGGCTGGCGTCCAACCTGGCGGCGCTGCGCGCGCTCGCGAGCGAGGGCATCCAGCGAGGCCACATGCGGCTCCACGAGCGGAAACGCGCGATCGGCGCAGGGGGCGGGGAGTCCGCCGCGCCGCCGTCCGGCGAAGGCAAGCGGTTCGCCGCAGAGCGCGCCGAGGCGCCGCGCGCGGTGCACCAGGCGGGGAGCGGGACATGAGCGAGGCGAGCCAGGATCAGGCGCCGCGCGGCGGGCGCCGCTTCGGCACGGGCGAGATGTTCGACGGCATCGCGGAGCGGTACGACCTCCTGAACCGGGTCATCTCGCTGGGGCTCGATCAGGGCTGGCGGCGGCGCGCGGTGCGCTCGCTCGAGCTCTCGCCCGGCGCGACGGTGCTCGATCTCGCGACCGGCACCGCCGATCTCGCGATTGCGATCGCGCGGGCGCACGAGGTGAAGGTCATCGGGGTCGATCCGTCGCAGGGGATGCTCGGCGTCGGCCGCCGGAAGGTGGAGGCCGCGGGGCTCGCCGGGCGGATCGATCTCGAGGTCGGCGACGCGCAGCAGCTCCAGCTCGGCGACGCGAGCGTCGACGCCATCTCGATGGCGTTCGGGATCCGCAACGTCCCGGATCGCGCGCGGGCGCTCCGCGAGATGGCGCGCGTCACGCGGCCCGGGGGGCGCATCGCGATCCTCGAGCTCAGCGAGCCGCGCAGCGGGCTCATGGGCAAGCTCGCGCGCTTCCACATCCACACGGTCGTCCCGTACGTGGGCGGCGCGATCTCCGGCAAGGACGAGTACCGGTACCTGCAGGACTCGATCGCGAGGTTCCCGCCGCCGGACGAGTTCGCGGAGCTGATGCGCGGCGCGGGGCTGCGCGTGCTCCGCGTGGAGCCGCTCACGATGGGCGTCGTGTGCCTCTTCGTCGCGACGCCCGAGGGGGCCTGAGGTGCGCGCGAGAGAGGGCCTCGGGGGGCGGTGATGGGCGGGTCGAACCTCCACTCTGCCTGGGCGCAGCTGTTCGTCCGCGCGCTCGCGCAGGCCGGGGTGCGCGACCTGGTCCTCTGCCCCGGCTCGCGCTCCACGCCGCTCGCGATCGCGGCGATGGAGAGCGAGGAGGTGCGCTGCCACAGCGTCGTCGACGAGCGCGCCGCCGCGTTCTTCGCGCTCGGGCAGGCGCGCGTCACCGGACGGCCCAGCGTCTTTCTCTGCACCTCGGGCACCGCCGGCGCGCACGCGCTCCCGGCGATCATCGAGGCGCACCAGAGCTTCACCCCGTTCATCGCGATCACGGCCGACCGTCCGTGGGAGCTCGCCGACGCCGCGGCCTCGCAGACCATCGATCAGACCAAGCTCTTCGGCG
This sequence comes from Sorangium sp. So ce302, assembly GCF_051530145.1. GTDB lineage: Bacteria > Myxococcota_A > Polyangia > Polyangiales > Polyangiaceae > Sorangium > Sorangium cellulosum_B. Next base: position 4,462,779 of record NZ_CP150326.1, read on the forward strand.
ACCATGTCCGTCACTTCGCCGAGCTCGGGCTGCCGGATCCGTGGCCCCTCGCGATGCGCGCGGTGACGCGCATCGCGGCCCAGGCGGTCACGCGCGCGCTGTCGCCGACGCCGGGCCCGGTCCACATCAACGCGCGCTTCCGCAAGCCGCTCGAGCCGGTCGACGCGGCCGGGCCCGAGCCATGGCAGGCAGAGTGGGAGGCGCTGATGCGCCGCGCCGGCACGCGGGTCGTGTCGGCCCGCGCCGGGGTCGATGGGCGCGCGATCGAGGAGCTCGCCGCGCGCTGCGCGCGCGCGGAGCGGGGGCTCATCGTGTGCGGCCCCGCCGAGAGCCGAGAGGACGACGCGCGCGCGCGCCGCGCGGTGCTCGCGCTCTCGCGCGCGACAGGCTTCCCGGTGCTCGCCGAGGGCACGAGCCAGATCTGCTTTGGCGGCCTCACCGAGGGCGTCGTGATGCCGGCGTCGTTCGATTCGTTCCTCCGCGCGCCCGAGTTCCGCGCGGCGAACGCGCCCGACCTCATCCTCGAGCTCGGCGCCCCGCCGACATCGGCCGGCTATGCGACCTACATCGCCGAGCACACGAGCGCCCGCCGCGTCGTCGTCTCCTCGCACGGCTGGAACGACCCGACGAGCGCCGCGGCTGCCCTCGTCATGGGTGAGCCCGTGGAGGTGTGCGAGGCGCTCGCGGCGCGCCTCGCCGGGGCGGCGCTGAGCCTGGGGCGCGGGCGGCGGGACTGGGCCGCGACGTTCGCGCGCGCCGGCGAGATAGCGGCGGCGCACGCCGCGCGCGCTTGCGCCGGGGACGAGCTGACGGAGGGCGCCATCGCCCGGATGGTGGCCAGCGCGTGCCCTGCGGGCTCGCTGCTCGCGATCGGCAACAGCATGCCGGTGCGCGACCTCGACACGTACTGCCCGCCGTCGGCGCGCGCGCTGCGCGTGCTGCACCAGCGTGGGGCGAGCGGGATCGACGGCCTCGTGTCGGCGGCGGCCGGCGCGCGCGTGGCGGCCGCCGCGCCGGTCACGTTGCTGCTCGGCGATCTCAGCCTGCTGCACGATCTGACCGGGCTGCTCCTCGCCGCGAAGGCAGCGGGCGATGGCCGAGCGCCGCTCGTCATCGTGGTGGTCCAGAACGACGGCGGCCGCATCTTCGAGCACCTCCCCATCGCCAGGCGCGGCGCCGAGCTGCTCGAGCGCTGCTTCACGATGCCGCAGCACCTCGACTTCGCGCCCGCGGCGGCGATGTTCGGGCTCGCCTACGAGCGCGCCGGCACCGCCGGGGATCTCGCCCGCGCGCTAGCCGCGGGGTACCAGCGGACGGGCGCGACGCTGATCGAGGCGGTGGTGCCGCCCCACGACGGCGCTGCCCGCGTGGCGCGGCTCTGGTCCGACGTTCGTCGCGACGTCGCAGCCCTGGGCAGCGCGCCGGCCGCGGACGGCGCGGCGGCCGATCTGCAGACTCCATGAGCGGCGCGCGCCGAGAACCCCGAGCTTGCCGAGAGGGATCCACGATCATGAGCCAGGTCAACGCGAACACGAGTCCCGCTTCCGACGAGGTCGCTCGCGGCGGGTCCGGCGAGGGCGCCGCGCAGCGCGGGAGCGATCGCGCTGCCGCGAGGGCGCGCGGGCCCCGCGAGCCGGGGAGGGGATCGTGAGCGCCGCGGCGGCCCCTCAGGCGGCGGGCGCGGCGGGCGCAGCGGCCCCGGGGGGCGTGCGCCCCGGCTCGCTCCGGGCGTGGCTCCTCGCGTGCCGGCCGGCGACGCTCACCGCGGCGCTCGCGCCGGTGATGGTCGGGACCGCCGTCGCCTACGCGCTCGGCGGGATGCGGCTCGGCCCGGCGCTCTCGGCGCTCGCGGGCGCGATGCTCATCCAGATCGCGACGAACTTCGCGAACGACGTCTTCGATCACGAGAAGGGCGCCGACACGCACGAGCGGCTCGGCCCCACGCGCGCCGTGCAGGCGGGGCTGCTCACGCCGCGCCAGGTGCGCGCCGGGCTGCTCGTCACGATCGCGCTCACGCTGCCGTTCGGGGTGTACCTGGCGTTCGTGGGCGGGTGGCCCATCGTGGTGATCGGCGTCGTCTCGATCCTCGCTGGCGTCGCGTACACCGGTGGGCCGTACCCGCTCGGCTATCACGGCCTCGGCGACCTCTTCGTGTTCGTGTTCTTCGGCCTCGTCGCCGTCTGCGGTACGGCGTTCGTCCAGCTCGGCTCGGTCCCGCCGCTCGCGTGGGCGGCGGCCGTGCCGATCGGCGCCATCGCCACCGCCGTGCTCGTCGTCAACAACGTCCGCGATCGCGAGACGGACGTCGTCGCCGGCAAGCGCACGCTCGCCGTCCGGCTCGGGCGCCGCGCGGGCGTCATCGAATACGCGATGCTCTTCGCCGCCGCCTACGCGGTGCCGGTCGCGCTCGCCGTCGGCGAGGGCCGGCGGTGGACGCTCCTCGTGCTCGCGACGTTCCCTCGCGCGGTGCGCCTGCTCCGGGTGCTGGCGACGACCGACGGCCGGCCGCTCAACGACTGCCTCGCCGGGACGGCGAAGCTGCTGCTCGCGTACGCGCTGCTCTTCTCGCTCGGCCTCGCGGCCCGCCTGTAGAGATCATGCGCGTCGTCGATGCCCGCCTCGCGTCCCGGGTCCTTGATGGCGCGCGCCGGGGCCTCGTGCTGTCGCTCACCGACGACGAGGGACGCGTCGGCCTGGGTGAGGCCACGCCGCTCCCCGGCTTCTCACCCGACACGGCCGACGAGGACCAGCGCGCGCTCGCCGAGCTGCCGGGGGCGCTCGGCGCGGTCGACCTTCCGGCCGAGGGCGCTCCGCCGACGGCGACGGCGTCCGCGATCCTGCGCGCGCTCGCGCCGCTGTCATCGCGGCTGCGCGAGCTCCCGGCGGCGCGCTTCGCCCTGGAGACGGCGCTGCTCGATCTGCTGGGCCAGCGCCTCGGCCTCTCGATGTCGGCGTGCCTCGGCGGACACGTGCGCTACGCCGAGGTCCAGGTCAACGGGCTGCTCACGACCTCGGTGCCGCTGCCGGAGATGCTCGAGCGCGCTCGCGCGGACGC